>NZ_PJFA01000039.1:0-652 GCF_002843485.1 Paenibacillus sp. BGI2013 | reverse complement strand
CACAAGTTCAGCTAAAAAGGAATGTTCTAATTCGCGTTTGTTTCGTTTCGATATCTAGTTTTCAAAGAACAAGCTCCATGCAAAAGCAAGCTGTTTGAGAGTTTGAGCTCTCAAAACCGAACAACGAGTGAGTAATTTGTGCTCTTCATTTCATCCACACCGAAGTGACGGACCGAAATGAATCGCTGTTGCAGGTTCTAAGAACCTGCTTATTTGAATGTTTCCGTTGCAGGAAACGATTCTCCATAGAAAGGAGGTGATCCAGCCGCACCTTCCGATACGGCTACCTTGTTACGACTTCACCCCAATCATCTATCCCACCTTCGGCGGCTGGCTCCTTGCGGTTACCCCACCGACTTCGGGTGTTATAAACTCTCGTGGTGTGACGGGCGGTGTGTACAAGACCCGGGAACGTATTCACCGCGGCATGCTGATCCGCGATTACTAGCAATTCCGACTTCATGCAGGCGAGTTGCAGCCTGCAATCCGAACTGAGACCGGCTTTGTTGGGATTGGCTCCATCTCGCGATTTCGCAGCCCGTTGTACCGGCCATTGTAGTACGTGTGTAGCCCAGGTCATAAGGGGCATGATGATTTGACGTCATCCCCACCTTCCTCCGGTTTGTCACCGGCAGTCTATCTAGAGTGCCCA
>NZ_PJFA01000004.1:0-683509 GCF_002843485.1 Paenibacillus sp. BGI2013 | reverse complement strand
ATGAATTAAAAACGCTATTGTAATCTGCACGCCCATGAATGACAAACATCGGAAAGCCGTATGAGGGAAAACCTCACGTACGGTTTGATGAGGAGAGGCTGGGTTTTGCCAGCCTTTTACTCTAGTACCGATGAACTTAAAGCTTGTCAGACTATACGTATACATATAAACTACATATGCACCAGTTTTAATTTAATTATGGGATTCGTATATATTTGGAGGTTTCCGCGTTGTCAAAAACGAGAAGATTTACGATACGCTCCAAAATTTTATTGGGCTATCTTGTGGTTGTGCTTTTGTTTGGAGCTGTTCTGTTAGTGCTTACGGCCCAAATTAATGTGTTACAGAAGGAAAATGATTTTATCTCCCATCATGATCTGGAAGTACATAATCTGACCAACGCGATTGAAAAAAATGTCTTGAACATGGAGACAGGACAGCGTGGATTCATGATTACAGGTAATGAAAGTTACTTGGAGCCTTATTCCCAAGGCCTATCCCAGTGGAGTTCCAACTATGATCAGTTGAATGCTCTCATTAGCGATAATCCTTCACAGCAGCAGAGTCTGCAAAGCATCAAAGCTCATATTACACGCTGGATTGAGATCGCTGGGGAGCCGTCGGTGGACTTGAAAAAGCAAGGGGATCAAGCGAAAGTTGTTGCATTCTTTCAATCTGATCCGGGTAAAACTGAAATTGATCTGCTGCGCTCTCAACTTACAACCTTCCGTAATACAGAGATCGCTCTGACCGAGGCGAGGGTTACTGAACTTGCCAGACGCAGCTCCACACTGCTGACGATTATGTACACGCTGTGGGGTATTATTGCAGCATTATCCATTGCAGCTGCGATTGTGATATCCGGAAATATCGTCAAAACGTTGCGAGATGTTATGCAAACCATCAGTGATATCTCCAAAGGTGGAAACCTGAAGCAGCGAATTCAGGTGCGCACACATGATGAAGTGGGAGACCTGGGCCACGAAACCAACAAATTACTGGATGAAGTACAGGAACAGAATCGGGTCAAGGACCAGATTACAGGCATTGCCACACTCTTACAGAACCCGACCAATCTGGAAGGATTGTCCCGCTTGTTCCTGAACGAGCTTGCCGTGTTGTTTGAAGTTCCCTATAGCGTCTTATATTACTGGAAAGACAATCGACTGTTGCGCGTGGCTGCATATGCTGGGGATGGAGAGAAAGAACGTTCGCTCGGTAAAGTGTCGCTTGCCCCGGGTGAGGGGCTTGTAGGTCAAAGTGCTGTGGAGAAGCGAGTTTTACGCATGAATGATCTGCCCCAGAACTATATCCGAATCTCTTCGGGTCTTGGGTATACATCTGCCACATCACTTACTGTAGTCCCGATCCTGTTCGAAGGCAGAACGATTGCGGTAATCGAGCTTGCTTCAATGAAGCCGTTGCAAGAGAATGATATGAAGCTAATGCAAGAACTGACGGATATTTTTAGTGTTTCCCTACACTCTACCGTCACTCGCATGGAATTACAGCAATTATATGATGAGTCACAAGTTCTAAATGAAGAATTACAGGCACAATCGGAGAAACTTCAGGCTCAGACCGAAGAGATGTTGTCTCAGACGGAGGAACTGCAGATGCAGACCGAAGAACTTCATATGCTTAACGATCGTCTGGAAGTACAGAAGAGTGCTGCAGAGACATCAGCCAATGAACTTTCGGTTGTGGCAGATCAGTTACGAACGAGCTCGGGGTACAAATCCGAATTCTTGGCGAACATGTCCCATGAACTGCGGACACCGCTCAACAGCATGTTGATTTTATCTGAGATATTGTCTGAAAATAAAAATCAACACTTGAATAGTGAAGAGCAGAACTATGCTTCAGTCATTCACAAATCAGGAAAAGACCTGCTGAATCTGATCAATGATATTCTGGATCTATCCAAGGTGGAAGCCGGACAGATGGAAGTGGATTTCGATGATGTCTATCTGGGCAGTGTTCCTGAAGTTATGAACCAGTATTTCCTGAAAACAGCGGAACAGAAAAAAATAGATTTCCGAATTCAGCTCCAAAGTCCTTTACCGGAAACGATCGTGACGGATGAGATGAGATTGCATCAGATTCTCCGAAACCTGCTCTCAAACGCATTCAAGTTCACCAGTGAGGGTGAAGTTGCCTTAACCATCTCCAAAATGAGTCTGGCTCATCCTGAATTGAAAGATCAAGAGACCGACGTGATTGCTTTTTCCGTCAGTGATACAGGGATCGGAATTGCGGATAACAAACTCGTGCAGATCTTCGATGCTTTCAAACAGGCGGATGGAGCTACAGCACGTAAATACGGGGGAACCGGACTTGGCCTGTCTATTTCTCAATCGCTTGCGAATTTGCTGGGGGGTTCGATCTCGGCAACAAGTCGTGAGGGGCAGGGCAGCGTGTTCACGCTATTCCTGCCACTGCGAAGAGATGAACCTGAGACTATGAATGCATCGCGGTTGTTCCTGGATGAGGTGGCTACCACTACACCTGAGATCAATAAGCTTCCTTCAATCACTTTCGGACAATCGGATGTTTTATTGACACCTCTGGAAGAAGCGTTGCTCAGCGGACGCCAAGTACTTGTCGTTGATGATGATATACGTAATGTATATGCCCTGGCTAACGCCCTTGAGCAATACGGTATGAATGTCATTTCAGCGCAGAACGGGTACGAGTGTCTGGAATTGCTGGAGCGTGGAGGAGTCAAGCCTGATATCATCATGATGGATATTATGATGCCGGAACTGGATGGTTATGAGACAACTCGCCAGATCCGTGAACGACTTGGTCTGACTCAGCTTCCGATTATTGCGCTGACAGCCAAGGCCATGAAAGAGGATCGGGAGAAATGTATTGCAGCAGGTGCTTCGGACTATCTCAGCAAACCACTGAATATCAAAGATGTATTATCCCGTATGAAATTATGGATGAATCACGAAACCATGGAAATCTGATCTAAAAACCTATGCCGATTACAGGAAAGTGCGCTGTAATTAGGTCATAGGTTTTATTTTTTGCCGTGTAAGCTTTATTCGGAAAATTGATGTTATAATACTTAACGACAAATAAAAGTTAAACACATGAATATGGATTTATTTAGAAGAAAAATGCGAGAATTAGTTTCGTTAACCAGAATGACATAATATTGTGTTATATATATGGGAGGTAGTGTCCATGCAACTTACGGTTAAAGAGGCTTTACAGGTGTACCCGTTGTCAGAGGCCAAACTGGTTGCGGGTGGAGAAGGGACTTCACGGATGATGAAATCCGTTAACGTCATGGACGCTCCTGATATCGCGGATTGGATCAAATCCGGAGAAATGTTGTTCACCACCGCTTTTATTATGAAAGACAGTGAAACGGATGCATTACGTTTGATGCGACGTTTGAATGAACGCGGCTGTGCAGGACTCGGCATCAAACTTGGACGTTTCTGGCAGTCCATTCCCCAAGGTATTGTTGAGGAAGCCGATCGGCTTCGGTTGCCACTCCTTGAGCTCCCCTTTCAATTCACCTTCTCCGACCAGATGAATGCCTTGTTCAAGGCTGAACATGAACGTAGCAACCGATTGCTGCATGAGGTTGTGCAAAAGCAGAAAAAATTAATGCAGTTTGCACTGCAACAGCAGCCACATCGGAATGTATTTGCCGAACTTGCCACGGTGCTGAACTATCCGCTTGCTGTCATTGGTTCACGTGGGCATGTGCTATATGGTAGTGAAGGCATTGCAGGGGATGCTGTAACCCAAGGCTGGCCTTGGAAATCCGTCATGCACCGAGTGAAATGGAATCAGGGAAGTTGTCATCGCGTACCCATCAAGCAAAATGATGAAGAATACGGATCGTTGCTTGTGTTTACCGATTCAGCCTTATCACTTAGAGCGGAGGAAGAGCTGTTCCAACAGGCTGCGGATGTACTGGCATTTTATATGGATATGACTTATCGCGAGCATATTAATCCGACTGTGCAAGATGAGATGCGTACACTGCTTTCACAGTATCTGGATAACAAAATGACTGTTCAGGAATTGACCACTTTGAGTGAAAACAAAGGTGTACATCTATTCCAGGGAACTTATCAGTGCGTACTGATTACACTTGAGCCGACTCTGTTTGCCGAGGGAAAGTTGCTTAAACAGATTCATCGTGAGTTGCAATACAATCCGCTGATGCAATTCACGGCCTCACAGCATTTTCAGATCGAAGATGGCATTCTGTCCATCTACACCTGTCCAACAGGGCGAGATTATGGAGAGGAGCTGTCAAGTTTTCTCTTGAGCCGTTTCGGTGATGTTCTGGCAGCGCAAGAAGCAAAAGGAGCACCGGCTCCGCGTTTCTGGATCAGCAAAATGAAACATGAGCCCAAATCGCTCCGTGAAGCATACCAGGAGTGTCTGGATACTCGACAACTGGCTCGTCGATTCGGCATGAAAGACCGTGCGTTGCAATTTGAAATGCTCGAATTTGCCTATGTGTTCCAACACGTACCGGATAACATCATGGAGAACTACTGCAATAAAGTACTCGAACCACTACTTGCCAGGGATGGTGATCCCAATCAGGTGCTGATGAATACATTGGAGTCCTTTATCGAGAATGACGGACTGATCAATGAAGCTGCCAAGCAACTGTTTGTGCATCGCAACACCGTTACCTATCGGATGGAGAAAGTCGGCAGCTTGCTGCAAATGGACTTTAAGAAAACGAATGACCTTCTTAAGTTAAAGCTGGTATTCACCTTCCGCAAGTTTGTGCGGGACAAAGCAGCTGCAAGACCGCACAATGTCCAACTCTAGACCGCACATTGTGCAACATGACAATGCTACCGGGTTAGACCCCCAAGAACCGCATTCCGTTGATGGAGTGCGGTTTTTTCATGTTTAAGGGTAACTAAAGCTGCTCTTCCCGTGCACAGCAAACAAATCACAACTCTGATGTTATGTTATATTACAAAATTGCGTAAATATTGTTGTCGCGACATTGAACGGCACTTAGAATGAAGAACAATAATCCACAACAGACCGGAGGTTCTAACATGAGCGACTTAATTAAACTTGTTAACAACTGGTCTATCACACAGTTTGTGCATACGTTTGGGGGCTTATTTGAGGAATCACCATGGGTGGCTGAGCGAGCCGGGCTTTTACGACCTTTTGATTCATTTGAACAGATGATGAAAGTGATGAAAAACGTGGTTCAGGCATCGGATGACCAGGTGAAGTTGCAGTTGCTTCGAAATCACCCGGATCTTGGAGCGCGAATCAGCATGAGCAGCAACTCCGTTCAGGAGCAGGCTGGTGCAGGGCTGGATTCACTTTCACAGGAACAATTCAACGAAATTCAACAATTAAACAAAGTATATACAAGCCAATTTGGCTTTCCATTCATATTGGCCGTTAAAGGCCATACCGCAAGTTCCGTCCTCGAATCCATGCGGCAACGTCATCGCCGAGGCAGGGAAGAAGAATTCGAGACTGCAATGAAGGAAGTATTCAAAATTGCGGGCATTCGTTTGGAGCAGTGGCTTGCACAGATCGGTCATGAACATGAGTTCGTGAGCAAGCCAGCCACAGTGCAGCAGCGGACGATGTATTACGGTAAAGGGGATGTGTGGATGTACCGTTCCTACGCCAAACCGTTGACGGGTATCCAGTCCATTCCGGAATCTCCTTTTATGGGACGCAGCAATATTCTGTTTGGATTGAACATCAAGGTGGCTGTGCAGGGGGATGAATTCTTGCCTTCTTTTGCAGAAGGGGATAATTCGCTGGTGGTCGCAACCGATTCGATGAAAAATTTCATTCTCAAACATGCAGCGGATTACACAGGAGCGACGGTGGAAGGATTTCTTGCGCTGGTAAGTCGGCGTTTCCTGGAGACGTATCCGCAGATGAGCAAGGTTCAGATGACAGCGGACCAGATTCCGTTTGAAGATATACCCATTGGATTAGAAGGAAGTTATCGACCGAGTGCGCTCGTATTTCGTTATTCGCAGAATGATCGGGCGACAGCTGCTGTGGAAGCAGAACGATCAGGAGACTCGATTGAACTCAGCAACCATTTCAGTGGTGTAGCCGATCTGAGACTGATCAAGGTCAAAGGCAGTGAATTTGCCGGATTCATGCAGGATGAATATACCACTCTTCCAGAGACATGGGATCGACCGTTATTTATTTTTCTGAACATCAATTGGCGTTATGAAGATCCGAGAGATGGCATGGACGATCAGCGTGGACGGTATGTAGCGGCGGAACAGGTCAGAGATTTGGCTGCTGCGGTATTTCATGAGTGTCGATCCGCTTCCATTCAACATCTGATCTACCAGATTGGACGAAGGTTGTTAAGTCGATTCGAGCAACTGAGTGAGGTTTCATTTGAGTCCAACAACCGGACATGGGAGACAGTGCTGGAGGAAGTGAACGAGGGGGAAGGCAAAGTGTTTACCGAGCCGAGACCGCCATATGGATTCCAGGGTTTCTCGATGACAAGGGATGATCTGGGAACAGACGGCCGTGACTCCGGGAAAGCAGGTGACGTCTAATGGCGCTGTCTGATGGACGAATTACAACTCATGTGCTGGATACATCCAAAGGCGTGCCTGCTGCGGGTGTTCGGATCGAGCTGTATACCCTGAAGAGGGATGGGGAGCAGGAAAGCAAGACAAAAGTGGCTGAGTCGGTGACCAATGCGGATGGACGTTTGGATGCACCGCTGTTGGATGGTGGCAAGTTGGAGCCAGCCATATATGAGCTTCAATTCCATGTCGAGAGTTATTACGCACAGCGTTCGTTGGAGGAGCTAGGCCAGGCATTATGGACGATTGTTCCGATTCGTTTTGCCGTATCTGATGGCTTAAGCCATTACCATATTCCATTATTGATTGCTCCAGGAGGTTACAGTACATACCGGGGAAGCTGAACATGCACACATCCGGTTCTGATTCAGGGGGAGGGTCATCCACATGACAACATTTGATACCATCATCCGGGGGGCCCGGGTGGTGCTGAGAGATCGGGTAGAGCAACTGGATATTGGCATAACTGGTGAAAAAATAACGGAACTATCCACGCGGCTGACCGCTGGTGAAGCGACTTGCATCATAGAAGCTGAGGGGCTTACAGTGATGCCGGGTGTCGTGGACATTCATGTACACTTCAATGAACCCGGACTCGCCAGTTGGGAGGGATTTCGATCGGGTTCGGCAGCCCTTGCCGCAGGGGGAATCACGACCTATGTCGATATGCCGCTTAACGGTGTACCACCAACCACAAGGCCGGAAGCATGGGAGATGAAAATGAAAGCAGCGGCAGACCAATCCTATGTTGATTATGCCTTCTGGGGAGGTTTGGTTCCCGGCAATCGTGAGGAACTTGCGCCACTGGCAGGGTTGGGTGCTGCCGGATTCAAGGCATTTATGTCTGAGCCGGGAGGCGAAGGGGAAGACATCTTTGCCAGAGCCGATGACCACACGCTATTGGACGGAATGCATGAAATTGCAACATTAAAACGTGTGCTGGCACTTCATGCAGAGGACGAAGGCATGGTTGCCGAACTCGGCGCGAAAAGCATTGCGGAGGGAAAGACTGAACCGATGGATTATGTCCGGTCCCGTCCTGTTGAAGCCGAAGTCGTCGCGGTTGCGCGGGCATTGAGATACGGTGAACAGACCGGGTGTGCGCTGCATTTTGTGCACATTAGCACCCGGGAAGCACTGGATCTGATTGCAACGGCCAAACGGCGTGGGCAGGATGTCACTTCGGAGACATGCCCTCATTATCTGACGCTAATTGATCAGGATGTGGTCCGATTGGGTGCTGTAGCGAAATGCGCTCCACCGCTTCGCAGCTCTTCCGAACAGGAGCTGTTATGGGATGCACTGACGTCAGGATTAATTGATGTTATTGCTTCAGACCATTCTCCATGTCCGCCATCCATGAAACAATCCGATAACTTTTTTGAAATCTGGGGCGGTATATCCGGTGCACAAAGCACACTGCTAATCATGCTGGAGGACGGACATCTTCAGCGTAATATAAACCTCCCGTTGCTCGGAAGAGTACTCTCCCTGCAGCCTGCCAGAAGGCTTGGTCTGGAGAGTAAAGGGGAGATTGCAGTTGGCATGGATGCAGATCTCGTTCTGATTGACTGGGAGAGAAGCACAACCCTGAACACGGAGGATCTGCTCTATACGCATAAACAGAGCCCTTATGTGGGACGTACATTTAACTGTCAGATTGCAGACGTATTTTGCCGTGGGCAACGGGTATATAACTCGGAATCCGGATTATCTCCTGTGCCTCTCGGGCAACACATTGTGGCTTACTCTTCTAGTCCCATCGAAGCGGGAATGGAGGAGACGCCATGACAGAATCTGGAGTATACCGGTCATCCGGTACAAATAATGCACCTCTTCCTTTGCCGGATGTGGAACAGGTGGAGCTGCAAGCCATGCTTGACTGGCTGTCGACATATGGCGCGGATGCACAGGGCGGCGTTACAAGACTGTTGTATGACTCGGCTTGGTGTGAAGCACAAGGTGCCCTTGCAGCCAAAATGCAGGAGAAAGGGCTGTCTCCCGAATTTGACCAGTCCGGTAATCTGTATGGCACACTCAAGAGTGAGGGTAAGGAATCAGCGACTGGTGCTGAAGAATTGCCGATTGTGACCGGATCACATATTGATACGGTGGTGTATGGCGGCAAATATGATGGTGCTTACGGTGTGGTGGCTGGTGTTCTTGCTTTGGAGTATTTACAGAAGCATTTTGGAGCACCGAAGCGAACACTTCAAGTGGTATCGTTATGCGAAGAAGAGGGAAGTCGATTCCCTTTTGCGTATTGGGGTTCACGCAGTATAACAGAAATAACGGCTCTGGAAGATGTAGAGCATCTGAAGGATCAAGACGGCGTTACCTTTGCACAAGCGATCCGGGATGCGGGTTTTGGACCTGATAGTGCATATAGACCTGCCGCGAAAAATTACGGTGCCTTTATTGAGCTTCACATTGAGCAAGGTCAGGTTCTGGAACGTCTTGGACATTCGATTGGAGTTGTATCCGATATCGTAGGTCAGAAGCGGTTCAGTATTACCGTAAGCGGGGAAGCGAATCACGCAGGAACGACGCCGATGTCCTGGCGCAAAGACGCACTTGCCGGAGCAGCCGAGATGATTACTGTGGTAAGGAGTGTCGCATTGGATGCAGGAGAACCGCTTGTAGCTACGGTTGGGCGAATCACGGCCGATCCGGGTGTTGGGAATGTAGTTGCAGCACGGGCGGTGTTTTCACTCGATATCCGCCATATCCGGCAGGAGAGTATTGATCGCTGTTGGCAGGATATGCTCCAGGCATTTAGTCGTATCGCAGCCGAGCAGCAGCTTGTACTGGACTGGGAAGAGCATCTATCCGTCACACCTATTCCCATGAACGCACAGATGATCTCAGACATTCAGGATACCTGTGAGCAGGAGCAGTTGTCCTACTGGTTAATGCCAAGCGGCGCGGGACATGATTCGCAGATTTTTCAGCCGGCTTGTCCGACGGCCATGATCTTTGTGCCGAGCCAGGACGGTATTAGTCATAATCCACTTGAATATACAGCTGAAGCAGACCTGATTCACGGTTTTCAGGTTCTGGTCCGGCTACTCTATAAATACGGTTACGGGAGTTGAATGCAGATGTCCAACTATAAAGAGTTATCTCCGTCCTTGCGGACCATTATGACCCCGGGACCCGTTGAGGTTGATCCGCGTGTGCTAAGAGCATTATCCTTTCCGATCCTGGGGCAGTTTGACCCGGAGTTCACATCCTTGATGAACGAGACAATGGCGATGCTGCGAGAGCTGTATATGACAGATAACGAGTGGTGTTATCCAGTTGATGGTACATCCCGTTCAGGGATAGAAGCTGTGTTGGTCAGCCTAATTCAGCCCGGTGACAAAGTTCTCGTTCCGATCTACGGGCGATTCGGACATCTGCTGGTTGAAATCTCGGAACGTTGCGGTGCAGAGGTTGTCTTTTTTGAAACGGAATGGGGAACGGTATTTGATCCGGAAGAGGTGATCAAGGCGATCCATACCCATAAACCAAGTCTGGTTGCAATGGTTCACGGTGAGACTTCCACCGGTCAGATGCAGCCCCTTGCCGAGATTGGCAAAGCCTGTCGCGACCTTGATATTTTACTCGTTGTAGATGCTGTAGCAACCATTGGTGGGACTCCGGTAGAGACGGATGCCTGGCATCTGGATGCGGTAATGGGTGGTACGCAGAAATGCCTGTCTGTTCCTTCAGGGATGGCACCTCTCACATACAACAGTCGAGTGGAGCAGAAACTGATGAGCCGCAAAACAGTTGAACGCGGACTGCGAGATGCAACCAGTGCGAGGGCAGAAGGCCGCACGATTGCCAGCAATTATTTTGACCTGAGCCAATTGCAGGATTACTGGAGTTCAGCACGGTTGAACCACCATACAGAAGCTACCTCCATGCTCTACGGTCTTCACGAAGGATTACGTATTCTGCTGCAAGAAGGATTGGAGGCAAGGTTCCAGAGACATCTGGTGAATGAACGTGCGTTGGTTGCTGGAATTCAGGGAATGGGACTACAGTTGTATGGGGATATGTCCAGTAAACTTCCGGTGGTCACTTGTATCACGATTCCGGAGGGGATCGATGGTGAGTCGGTGCGCAGCATGTTACTGAACGATTTCAGCATTGAGATTGCCAGTTCATTTGGACCGTTGAAAGGGCAGATCTGGCGGATCGGTACAATGGGATTCAGCTGCCAACGCAAGAACGTACTTCATGTGCTGGGAGCGCTGGAAGCTGTTCTTCTCCGTCATCGTCACGTATTACCAGCCGGTGAAGCGGTGCAGGCCGCATTGGATGTGTATGCAGGGAAGGAGGGTGCCTTATGTTAAATCAGATGCCAATCTCCAGAGAGGTTATGGTCACCTCTCCTCATTATCTGGCAAGTGTAGTGGGAAGCTCCATCCTCCAGCAGGGCGGGAATGCTTATGATGCCGCTGTTGCGGTCAGTGCAGCTCTGGGTGTGGTATATCCGCATATGACCGGACTTGGCGGGGATGCCTTCTTCCTGATTCATGACGGAGCCAGCGGTGAGATTACCGCCTATAACGGAAGTGGCCGCTCAGCCGCAGGCATTCATGCGGATACGTTCAAAGCGATGGGCATGAATGCCATCCCTCAACGTGGTGTGCTTAGTGCCATCACAGTTCCGGGAATGGTGGATGCCTGGTGGGAAGTCTGGTCACGGTACGGTAAGTTACCGTGGGAGCAGTTGCTTGAACCTGCCGCGCAGTATGCGGAAAAAGGATGCCCTGTATCCCGGAATCTCCGCTTGTGGATGGAAAGGGATGAAGATTTCATTATGGGGCATACACCGCTGCGAGCGGTATTTGCGCCTTTGGGTACACTTTTGCAGGAAGGTGAGCTGCTGATCCAGCCTGATCTTGCTGCCTCCATTCGTCTGATTCAGACGGGTGGAAGAGACTCTTTTTATACAGGAGAACTCGCGAATCGTCTGACTTCGGCTATTCGTGAGGATGGGGGCATGCTTGCCCCAGCAGACTTTGCAGGGCATCGGGGCGAGTGGGTGAAACCCGTTAGCACGGAGTATCGTGGTTATGAAGTTCATCAGATGCCGCCCAACTCGCAGGGATTCTCGATGCTGATGATGTTAAATATGCTGGAGCATACGGATCTGTCCTCTGTAGCACGTACCTCACCGGAATTCTATCATCTGATGGCGGAAGTGGTGAAAAAGGCGTTTCGTGATCGTGATCGTTATCTGACGGACCCGGATTTCAGGGACATTCCGCTGGATCATCTGTTATCCAAGGATTACGGAGACCAATTGTGGAATGAGATTCAGTCTGCTCCACCTGTGGCACAGCCGTTTTTGTCCAAAACGATAGGTCAGGACACCGCGTATGCAGCGGTTGTTGATAGCGAAGGCAATGCCGTTTCATTCATCCAAAGCCTGTATTTTGACTTCGGTGCAGCGTATGTTCCGGGGGATACGGGGGTTATCATGCAGAACCGGGGGTCGTTTTTCTCCTTAGATCTGAGGGATGCCAACGTTCTGGAACCCAACAAACGCTCATTCCACACCCTCATGCCGGGCCTTGTTACACGAGATGGCAAACCTTATATGCTCGTGGGTACACAGGGGGGAGAAGGGCAGCCGCAGACACAATTATCTGTGCTTACCGGAGTGCTTGATTATGGGCTGAACATTCAGGAAGCAATCAGCCTGCCGCGTTGGGTGTATGGACGTACCTGGGGCGAAGAAGGCGATACGATGCGTGTGGAGAACCGATATCACGATGACGTATGTGCAACCCTTGCCCAATGGGGACATAACGTTGAAGCGAGAGCGCCGTGGGACGGCATTATGGGACAGTCGCAAGGCATTGTCATTCGTGAGGACGGCATGATTAGTGGCGCAGCAGACCCTAGAGGTGATGGTATGGCTATTGGGTGGTAACAGCTACATTGGACATTTATAAGTTCAACTAGATATTTACACGATAACAGCGATCGGAAGATTGGTCTGTCATCGGAGTGCAAGTGTAAATATGTATGAGTTGTAATATATAGACAGACACAGATAGGGGAGATTGGCATGGGAACGATCCTGCTGAAAGGTGCACAGCTTGTGACGATGAATGCAGAAGAGGAAGTGTTCATTGGAGATCTGTTGATCGAGGATAATAAAATCAAGGAGATTGCAGCGCACATCGACATGCAAGCTGACCAAGTCATTGATGCTCGTGGTAAAGTGCTGTTGCCAGGTTTCATCCAGACGCATATTCATCTGTGTCAGACCTTGTTCCGTGGACGTGCGGATGATCTGGAACTGATGGATTGGCTCCGTCAACGTATCTGGCCGCTGGAAGCAGCGCATGATGAGGAGTCCGTGTATTATTCGGCAATGCTTGGACTCGGCGAATTGATCTCCAGCGGAACCACGACCATTCTGGATATGGAGACGGTACATCACACGGACTCGGCGTTTCAGGCGATGGCACAGAGCGGCATCCGGGTCATCTCTGGCAAAGTGATGATGGATCATGGAGACGAAGTTCCGGAACCCCTGCGTGAGGATACAGCAACTTCGCTACAACAGAGTGTGGATCTGCTGGAGAAATGGAACGGGTTTGGCGGAGGTCGCATTCAGTATGCTTTCTGTCCACGCTTCGTTGTATCGTGTACCGAAGAATTGCTGGTAGAGGTGCGCGACCTGTCGAATAAATATCATGTCAAAGTCCACACCCATGCCTCCGAGAATCGCGGAGAGATTGAACTGGTAGAACACGAACGCGGAATGCGTAACATCGTATACCTCGATCATATCGGTCTGGCGACCCCCAGATTGGTACTGGCACACTGTGTATGGCTGAGTGAGGAAGAGAAGGAGATCATCCGCAAACGTGGTGTCAAAGTCACTCACTGTCCTGGATCAAATATGAAACTTTCCTCCGGGGTAGCAGATATTCCGGATCTACTGAATCGGCAGATCGCGGTTGGGATTGGGGCAGATGGTGCCGCATGCAACAATAATCTGGATATGTTTCAGGAGATGCGCCTGACGGCCCTGATGCAGAAGATTCCTCATGGTCCAACGGTGATGGATGCTCGGACCGTATTACGCATGGCTACCATGGGCGGAGCAGAAGTGCTTGGCTTGTCGAAGGAAATTGGCAGTCTCGAAGTGGGCAAAAAGGCAGATATGCTGCTGCTGGATCTGGATGATTTCCACACATACCCTTCCTATGAGACGGATGTCTATTCCCGCGTAGTGTATTCCGCAACACGTAGCTGTGTGGATACCGTTATTATCGATGGTAGCATTGTACTCAAGAATCGTAAGATTCAGACGATTGATCGTGGCATTGTGCTGCGTGAGTCGGATAAGAGTATTGCGAGATTGATGAAACGTATCTGATCGAAGGAAGTTTATGCAATTCCAGAAAGGATGGGGACCGCTATGGAAATGCATGATCTGTGTGCAATTGCAGCCCGTGAAACGCGCTGCGTGCTCGCAACAGCGATTAAGGTAGAGGGTCATGCTTACCGTAAGCAGGGAGTCTCTATGCTGTTGACTGAGGATGGCAAAATGGTTGGCAGTATCAGTCCGGGATGTCTGGAGAGTGATCTTCAGGCCCGGGTGAGCCATGTGCTGGATACAAACCAGATGGAATTCGCGGAATACGACATGCGTCCCGAGGATGATCTGTCTTGGGGTGAGACGATTGGGTGCGGCGGACTCGTTGTTGTGTTGCTTGAACCTGTGTGTGGTGAACTCCGACATATTTTGCAGAAGATGCATGAGTGTCTGCAATCCGGGGCTACAACAACGTTAATCCGAACGTTCCAAGATGATTACACAAGGGTTGAATATGGATGGAAACGGATTGAGCCTACAAGTACACGGCGCCAGCCAATCTTACGTCCTTCGCTCGTCCCTCTTCATGATCGCGTGGCGAATTATAATCCAGCTTCATTGCAAATTGAGGTACAGCACAGCAGTGGTAATATCAAGCATGAACATTCGGCATCAAAACAACATTCTCCCGACATACCTCGCCTTACGCTTGTGCCTGACATGGTAACTGCTACGTCAAATGGAACTCACTCTTCCCATCTATCCGGTGATTCACAACATATCTCTGATACTGATGCTGAAATACCTACAAATGACGGGATTTCAACGAATCCCTGGGACCTTCCACAGCAACTCACTTCACTGTACACGCCTAAACCTCGCCTAATTATCATCGGAGCCGGGAATGATGTTATACCTGTTGCCAGACTCGCCCAATCCGCAGGATTCCGTGTTGTGGTAGCCGATTGGCGAGAGTCTTTATGCACCTCGGAACGATTCCCTGGAACCGAACTTGTACTGGGTTTCCCATGTGAGATCATGCCTCTGTTAAACGTAAACAAAGGGGATTATTTAATTCTGATGAGTCACAACTTTCCTCGCGAACGTGAACTGCTGGAGATGTTAGTGGACTGTGAGTATACGTACCTTGGCATCATGGGTTCCAAAACACGAACAGCCCGTCTGCTGGATGGCTTACCACCGTTGAAATATGTGCATTCTCCCGTTGGTTTGAGTATCGGAGCAGACGGTCCCGAACAGATTGCCATCAGCATTGCAGCAGAATTGATCTCATGTAAACATAAGGTTTCTTCATTGAGTTCTGAGGTGCAGAAGGGGAGCGTTGTGCATGCGAATGACGGGCATAGTTCTGGCAGCAGGTAAGAGTCGTCGGCTTGGTCGGGATAAACTCTCGGTTGTCATGCCAGACGGGAGGTCCCTGGCTGGCTGGTCACTGGAAGCTGCGCTGAATTCGGAGCTAGATCAAGTGGTCTGTGTGGTCAAACCGGAAGATTCGCTGGCATGGCTGCCTGTAAAATGGTTTGATTCTGCCGCGTATGCCTATCATCCCACAGCAAGACTTCGAATTGTGGCCTGTGCTGACTATGCTTGCGGTATGGCCAATTCTCTTCATTCTGGCGTATTGTCGGCCATGCAGTACAAACCGGAGGGCATTCTCATGTTACTGGGTGATCAGCCTTTATTAAAGACGCAGGATATTAATCGGGTGACTACAGAACTGGCTACCCACAAGTTATGTGACTATGTCGCAGCTACCGACGGTGAGGGAGGCAAGCCGCCCGTTGCTTTTCGCTCCCATATGTTTGGCCCTCTGTTATCCTTGCATGGAGATGAGGGGGCACGCAAGATTATGCGCAGCGCTAACTATTCAGGTGTACATGTACTTCTGTCTGAGACTAGTTTCTGGGATGCGGATACAGAACCGGAATTGGAACGCATTTTGAGTCATGTATATGAATCGGGAAGGCAGACTAAATAACAGGAGAAGATTAATGACTATGTATAATTTAATGAAATGATCAGGTCAGCCAAGCATTCTGGTTGGCCTGTTTGTCTTCTTTTCAAGTATGGTGAAAGAGAGCCAATGTTGGCTTTCGATAGATCATGATGCATCAAGCACAAATAAAACGCAGGTTTTATACATTTATCCAAAACGATGTAAAGGTAATTGACGTTGCTGCTGAACTCTCATATGATTTGAAGAATTATCTGGATCAGACGGTTGAATTTCCTGCCCAAGGAAGAGAGAGAAAGGGGATGCAGCGATGGTAACACCGGCATACGGTTCTGGAGCCATGCCATCGGTATGGCAGCCTGAGAACCTGCAAGAACTGCAAACGTTGAGAAGTAGACTCAAGGGGATATGTTGTTTCTCGGCAGGTGGAACATTGTTACGAACCCAGTGGGAGGGTGGCTTGGTTCCAGCGCCTGAACACATGATTAGTCTGGGTTGTATTCCTGGAATGAGCGGTATATCTATTCGTGGAGATGAGATGGTCATTGGCGCAATGACCCGATTAAAGGAATGTGCTGCACAAGCGTTGCTGCATCATCTGCCGATCCTGCAAGAAGCGGTGAATGCAATTGCGGCCCCTTCCATTCGTAATGTGGCAACCATTGGCGGGAACATTGTGTCCGGAGTAGGGGATACGCTGCCTGCTTTGCTTGTATATGATGCGGAGCTGCACTGGTTGACAGACAGCGGCATTGAGATCCGCAGTGTGTCTTCCTGGCTTCAGGGTGGACGGGATGGCAGCCGTAATCCAGGGGACGTATTAATCTCGATTCATATCCCGATGAGACCGTCATCTATGTTTGATGTGGACAGTGAGCACAGACCTGCTGCACGAGAAGTTTCCTTTTACCGCAAGCTGGGTCGACGGGAGACGTTCAGTGCTTCGCTGGTGACGGTTGCGTTATACGGTGAGATTGATTTGGATAACCGCTGGACCAAGATTGCGATTGCGGCTGGTGGAGGCTCAGGCATGGCGATGCGACTTCTGAAGTCGGAACAACAGCTTCTTGGTAGCGAAGCTACTGTCATGCAAGCAGCAACTCTTGCAGCTGCTGTGACTGACGAATTTACGACGTATGGCGATGTATTTGCAACGGAACATTATCGCAAACAGACCGCAGGCAACATGCTTGGTGCCGGGCTATGGGAAGCACTTCACGAATAGAAGACTTCGATCAAGGAAAGGAGGAGAGGCATCATGCTGCTGAATCGGAAACAGAGCGGGAAACGCTGGCACCTGCGGCCAGATGGGGCACCCAAAGTTACAGGCCAACTTCAATATCTGACGGATATGACGTTACCTGACATGATCCATGGCAGAGTATTGCGAAGCGAATATCCTTATGCTCGTCTATTGTCTATAGATACTTCGGAAGCTGAGGCGTTGGAAGGTGTCTATGCGGTTTTGACCTCCAAAGATGTGCCTGGTCTGAATCGTTTTGGCATAGCGACCCCGGATCAGCCTGTGTTCTGCGAGGATATTGTTCGTTATGTTGGGGACGCCATTGCAGCGGTTGCTGCGGATTCCCCGGAACGTGCGGCGCTTGCACTGGATGCGATCCGTGTAGAGTATGAGGAACTCACTCCGCTGAATAGTACAGACGCTGCATTGGCTCCCGGCGCACCAGAGCTGCATGAGCATGGTCCAGGTAATGTGCTGCATCGGACGGAGATTAAACGCGGAGATGTTGAGCAAGCCTTTGCCACGTGTGATCATATCGTGACAGAGACGTATTATACGCCTCGTCAGATGCATGCGTACATGGAGACAGAAGGTGGCCTGTTTGTCCCGGATGAAGAGGGAAGGCTGAATGTATACGCGGCAACGCAACATGGCTATAAAGACCGGATGCAGCTTGCACGCATTATTGGCTGTCCTGAAGAAGATATCCGGGTGGTGTCTTCACCGATTGGTGGTTCGTTTGGCGGAAAAGATGAACTAAACGTACAGCCCTATGGTGCACTACTGGCCTTGAGATGCGGACGTCCTGTGAAAATGCATAATTCTCGTAAAGAATCCGTGCGTGCAGGACTGAAACGTCACCCAATGAAGATTGAAATGCAGACCGGCATGAGTCGAGAAGGCATCATCCAAGCGCATCGTGTCCGTATAACAGCAGATACCGGAGCGTACGCCACACTTGGTGCACCCGTACTGAACTTCTGTACCGAGCATTGCCTTGGACCGTACGCTATTCCAAATGTGGATGTGGAAGGCGTATCTGTATATACGAATAACGGGCTGTCAGGTGAGTTTCGCGGATTTGGCGGGAATCAGGCGATTTTTGCCATGGAAGGCCAGATGGATCGACTTGCAGCAATCATGAACATGGACCCTTGGGAGTTCCGCAGACGTAATATGAGGGAAAAGAATGATCCTGGACCACTGAATCAACGCATTCTGGTTACGGATGGACTGTCCCAAGTGTGGGAGGCATTGGATCGCTCCGAACTGTGGCAAAAACATCAGAGTCCCCCGGCAGATCCTGCTCTGCCGCCGTGGATCAAACGCGGAGTCGGAGCAGCCATCGCCATGCATGGTGCAGGGCTGGGTTATGGCATTCCAGATCCTGCAGGAGGCCGCCTGTCCCTGAACAACGAAGGCAAGATTGAGGTGGCGTTCAGCTACGAGGAATTTGGTCAGGGGCTCATTGCAACGCTGGAAATTATGTTATGTGATCTGTTCCAATGCAGTACATCGGATCTCAGTATTATCATCGGCGATACGGATCGTGTGCCCCACAGCGGATCAAGTACAGCTTCACGTTCAACAACGATGGCATGGATGGCTCTTCAACGCTTGCAGACTCCATTTCGTTCCCGTGTTCTCGCTGTCGCGTCTGAAATGTCAGGCGTTCCGGCAGATGAACTGTTAACAGGACCTGGTGGTATATGGCGCAAAGGCCAGCTTCCTGCCGAAAGTTCAGAAGTAGAAACAGATGTGCAAAGAACAGGAAAGAGCGAGAAGGCTGAAAGAACTGAAGTGGCTGATATCGTTGCTGGAGGGACTGAAAGTGATCAAACTGCTGAAAGTAGTTATTTAGGTGCATCTCAATACCTGGCGAAACAGGGAGTTTCATCAGGCTTAGTGATCTCGTATGCCGAACTCGCGACGCAGGGCGAAGCCGATGAATGGATTTTTGATACAAAGTTTGATTACCCAACTACGCCAGACAACGTGGTAGGCGGGCATTATTTGTATACGTATGCGGCGGTTGCGGCAGAGGTGGAAGTAAATACTTTGAGCGGAGAAACCAAGCTTCTTGATACGCGCCATGTTGTAGCGGCAGGCCCGGTTATCAACCCGATGGGTTATATCGGACAGATTGAAGGCGGGAGTGTCATGGCACTTGGATTCACGTTAACGGAGGATGCGGTCATGCAGGACAGCCGTTATGTAACCACGAACCTCGACACGTATCTGATCCCAACCATTCAGGATATTCATACCAATCTGGAGGTTGAGGCTATTGAAGACTTACCCGAAGGTGATGCATTTGGCCCTAGGGGGATCGGTGAGATAGGCTCCGTTGCGCTTGCGCCGGCCATTACAGCCGCAATTCATCAGGCGACAGGCGTATGGGTTAACCGTCTTCCTGTACCGAGGGAACAACTGGTCAGACCTTTAAATGTACCTTTGCAGGAAGGAGTGAGTCCATCATGAGTAAACCACTTGAGAATCACTGGACAGCCGTTGTGAATGGCGAACAGAAACATCTGGAGATCGCGCAAACGACCCGACTTGTCGATGTGCTTCGGACTCATTTGCAACTAACGGGTACCAAAGTATCCTGCGAAGTTGGTCGCTGCGGCGCATGTATGGTTCTGATGGATGGAGAACCCGTGAACTCCTGTCTTGTCATGGCTTATCAATGTGAAGGCAGTGACATTATGACGATTGAAGGTCTGCACGGCGAGGAGAAAGGCACTCTGCATCCGATTCAACAGGCTTTTGTGGAGGAAGGTGGCTTTCAGTGCGGCTATTGCACTCCGGGCATGGTGATCTCAACCAAGGCATTACTGGATGCACATCCTGAGCCTTCTCAAGAACAGATTGAAACGGGATTGTGCGGGAATCTGTGTCGTTGTACCGGCTACGGTGGCATTATTCGGGCGGTACGCAAGGCAGGGGAACGCTGTGTGGTAAAAGAAACGTCTGCCGAGGAAACCGTAAGTTGAGGCGGGATCTAGGCCGAAGATATAAGCAAGGACAATTGAAGAAACATACGTGAAAAAGCATCCGAATAGGAATGCTTTTTTTTTGTTGTTTATCAGTTTTTCTTTCAAGTACACATCTAATGTGAGATGAAGTTTCATACGCTAAATTGATTGGATTATGAACCGTTTTCGTCAATTATCAAGTCGGAAGAGAGAAAGGAGATATAATGTTCAAAGTACTGGTACAAAAGAAGTTTAAACATTTAAATAAACCATATATTTACAAAAATTGATGCGCATGCTATGTTTAAAATGAAAGCGCCATCATGAATGGGTTCATTGACATTTCATTATCATATTTCACTTGGGAAGGAAGATGGAATTGATGAAAAATTTGCTCGAAAAGGCAACCGCAATGATGCTGGCATTGGTCCTACTGCTTGGATTAATGACAGCGCCCGTTCATGCAGACACACCATTGTTCACCATCGAAAGCGAAGATGCGCAGCTCACCCCGGATCTTCAAGTGGTTACTTCAATCTATGGGCAACCCAAGCCCGGATTCTCAGGGGCCGGATTTGTCTGGATGCAGAACTCTGGCACATTAACCTTCACAGTAACTGTCCCGGAAACCGGCATGTACGCGATCTCCACACGATATATGCAGGAGCTCAGTGCAGATGGCAGGTCACAAAATTTAATCGTAAATGGTGTTACGAAAGGGGCGTACATGCTGCCTTACACGACAACATGGTCAGACTTCGATTTTGGCTTTCACAAGCTGAATCAGGGTGCCAACACGATTGAACTGAAGGCTGGCTGGGGCTTCGCGTATTTTGATACTTTTACAGTGGATCATGCTGATCTGGATCCCCTGAATGTGCAGCCAGTTCTCACTGATCCTGAAGCTACACCGGAAACTCAAATTTTGATGAATTATTTAACGGAGGTATACGGAAACAACATTATTTCTGGTCAGCAAGAGATCTACGGAGGAGGGAATGACGGAGATACAGAGCTTGAATTCGAGTGGATTCATGATCTTACTGGAAAGTATCCGGCAATCCGTGGCTTTGATCTGATGAACTATAATCCGTTGTATGGTTGGGAGGACGGTACAACCGATCGTATGATTGATTGGGTGAATAACCGTGAAGGTATTGCAACAGCTTCCTGGCATATCAATGTGCCTCGTAATTTCAATACGTATGAGCTTGGGGACTTTGTGGATTGGAAAGAGGCGACCTACAAGCCAACAGAAACGAATTTTAATACAGCCAATGCGGTAATTCCCGGTACCAAAGAGTATCAATACGTGATGATGACCATCGAGGATCTGGCAGAACAATTGCTGATTTTGCAAGATAACGATGTGCCAGTGCTTTTCCGTCCGTATCATGAAGCAGAAGGCAACGGCGGGCTGAACGGGGAAGGTGCATGGTTCTGGTGGGCTTCGGCAGGCGCAGAAGTGTACAAAGAGCTATGGGATCTGCTGTATACCGAACTGACCGAGACGTATGGCTTGCACAATCTGATCTGGACCTACAACAGCTACGTATACAGCACTTCTCCTGCCTGGTATCCGGGCGATGATCAGGTAGATCTTGTCGGATATGATAAATACAATACGATCTACAACCGTTATGACGGTTTGTCCGGCGTACCGAATGAAGATGCGATTACCTCGATTTTCTATAAGCTTGTTGAGTTGACGAACGGTACGAAAATGGTAGCCATGACGGAGAACGACACGATTCCAAGTGTGAAAAATCTTACAGAGGAGAAATCAGGATGGCTGTACTTCTGTCCTTGGTATGGCGAGCATCTGATGAGTTCTGCTTTTAATTACCCGGCAACATTGAAAACGCTTTATCAAAGTGATTATGTCATTACGTTGGATGAGCTGCCAAATCTAAAGGTTAACAATCCCAATCCCAGTGCATCCATCACACCTGGAAACGTCGAATTTGACAAATACACACCCAATCAAAGCGATAAAACCGTAACCGTGAATGCAAACGGCAATACGCTAACTGCTCTCCGGGCAGGTAACAATGCGTTGACCGCAACGACAGACTATACCTTGAACGGAAGCACATTGCTGTTGAAAAAAGCTTATCTGGCAACCCTGCCAGTTGGCGAGCATTCGATTGTTCTGGACTTTAATCAAGGTCAGGACCCTGTGTTAAAAGTCAAAATTGTGGATTCAACACCGGGTACAAATGCTGTGATTTCTCCTGTGAATGCAACATTTGATAAAGCGACGAATTCAGCACAGGATATTACCGTATCTCTCACCTTAAACGGCCGTCAGCTTACAGGCATCACAAAGGGGAATGTTACACTTGTATCAGGTCAGAATTATACAGCATCCAGCTCTGCTGTTGTTCTGAACAAATCCTATCTTGCTACACTACCGCTGGGCCAGAACGTATTGACCTTTCACTTCAATGGAGGAAATAACGCTGTGTTAACGGTGAACGTCGTAGATAGCACGGTTACTGTGCCAGCGGGTGATTTGACGATTCAATCTTTTAACGGCAATACAAGTGCATCCACCAACGGCGTCTCACCCAAGTTCAAATTGGTCAACTCAGGCAATTCGGATATTCCGTTAAGTGATGTAAAACTTCGGTATTACTATACAATTGACGGGGAGGAAGCTCAGAGTTTCTGGTCCGACTGGGCCAGTATGGGCAGTGCGAATGTAACGAGCAATTTCGTTAAACTGGCGACTCCAGTTACCGGAGCGGATCATTATCTTGAAGTGGGTTTTACAAGTGCGGCGGGATCACTGAATGCGGGCCAGAGCGCAGAGATTCAAACGCGCTTTTCCAAAAATAATTGGTCGAATTACACTCAGACTAACGATTACTCGTTCAAGGCAACCGGTAGTCAGTTCGCAAACCATGATAAGGTTACCGGGTATGTGAACGGTCAGCTGGTATGGGGGATTGAGCCGTAAAGGTAGATAGCACGTTTAATGGGCTGGATCAGGGTTTGAACCTCTGATTCAGCCTTTTTATGGTGTAGAAGGTGTACACCGATTAGACGGAATGTTCTTTTTCACTTGTAGTATGTGACGACGTATCCACGTCTGTTAATATGCGATCTATTATCTTTTTCGTATGGCCCATAATGAACTGAAGAAGTACACCTGCACAACATACGGTTATCAACGTTCCAACCCCGATTGGCCCACTGAGCAGAAACGCCAGAATTAAAAATACAAGGTAAATGAACGTTCTCGATACAAATAAGGGTGTTTGAGTGATTTCATGCAAGATTAATGTTAAGCGGTCAATCGGAATGGGTGCAAAATTGGTCTGTAAATAAATTGCCGTGCCGATACTTATGATCACTAAACCAATGACAAAAGTCATTAATTTGCTGTACCAAACTTCGGGTGTGATCAAGGAATCAGATACATAAAGCCAGATATCAATCCCCACACCAGTAATGAATGCAGTGACGAGACCCAGGAACTCGGGTTTTTGCTGCTTCAAAAGCGAATTACATCCAATTAATAGGAAAGCAATGATGACCTCCCAGCTTCCTACACTAAGCCCTACATGATGTGACAGCCCTACCAGAAGCGCATCAAACGGTGAGGTGCCCAGTTCAGATTGGATGGTAAGGGAAATGCCAAGTGTTAAGATGAGAATACCTGCGACAAAAAGTACATATTTCAAATTCATTCAACCTCTTTTTTGATATTATGTTGCAAATACAACAAAATTGAGCTAAATTTAATGTAACCCTTTTTTAGTGCATTTGCAACAAACGATTAACTTGTTAAAGGAATGTGAATATAGATGACGATTCGTATAGAGAGATGTACCATTGAACATGTATGTGAACTGCAGGAGATTAGTTATGAGACGTTTAATGAAACGTTTAAAGCGCAAAATTCACCCGAAAATATGAAAGCTTATCTGGAAAAGGCGTTTAATCGGGAGCGATTAGAAACTGAACTGTCCATAGCGGATTCACAATTTCTTTTTATTTATGTCAACCATAAAGTGGCAGGATACATGAAGGTGAATATCAATGATGCTCAGACGGAGAATATGGGTGTGGAATCCCTTGAGATCGAGCGTGTGTACATCAAGAAAGAGTTCCAAAAACATGGCTTGGGTAAGGTACTGCTCCATAAAGCCATAGAGATGGCAACAGAACAACACAAAACGAATATCTGGTTAGGCGTGTGGGAGAAAAATGAAAATGCCATTGCATTTTATGAAAAGGTGGGTTTTGTACAGACAGGAGCCCATGCTTTTTACATGGGAGATGAGAAACAGATTGATTTTATAATGACCAAAAAGATATTGTAACTGGATCATCGAGTGAAAAGCTTGGGAGAAAAATGCTATTGAGCAGAATTCTTTCAGGCTTTTTTATGTTTTGTCAGAACCGTTGAATCATTAAATGAAGAAATCGACGAATGTTAATACATAATAAATATTATGTAAACTTATTATTTTCGATGACCTTCATAAGCTGCATCTATGGCTTTAGTAAAAGTTAAAGGCCTGATTAATACATAACTGGCAGTATAATTTTGCTCAATAATCGTGAAGGTAATAGGCTGATCTCAAGGGTCATCAACACAATTTATTAGTTTATTTCTACGTTTGGACAGTCAGCCGAAAATCGTTTTCGTTCGTAGTTTGTTAGATAGCGTTACGTTCTTAATAATCAGTATATAAGTTGTATATACCTCATGTTAAAAGAACTTTTTGCTCATGAAACAGCGTGTTAATTCACAATGTTGAATTATTCAGTTTTCGAGCGGAAAATGGAAATTAAAATTAATATTTCAAGTGAGAAATCAGGTGGATTGGACTCTTAAAACCAGCCGAAAAAAGGAGCGAAATCGATCAATATATTAATTGGATAAATAAGTTATAAATCGTTAAAAAGGCGCTACTACGCTGATTATAGATCAATTTCATATGGATTTGCGATGGATTTAGTACCGCTTTCACGTTATGCTTTTGGAAATTGGAAAGGAAGTGGGAAAAATGGAACGCGAACTGGCGTTGGAAATTGTCAGAGTAACAGAATTGGCTGCGTTAGCTTCAGCACCCTGGATGGGACGAGGCGACAAGAACAGTGCAGATGAAGCGGCTACTTTGGCCATGCGCGCCATGTTCGATTCCGTGTCCATTCGCGGCACGGTGGTAATCGGTGAAGGAGAAATGGATGAAGCACCCATGTTGTACATCGGCGAGGAAGTAGGCAACGCTGAGGGGCCTGAGGTTGACGTGGCTGTAGACCCGCTCGAAGGTACAGAAATCGTGGCCAAAGGACTAAACAACGCTCTATCGGTTATTGCAGTGGCGGGAAAAGGTAACCTGCTCCACGCACCGGACATGTATATGGAGAAACTGGCGGTAGGGCCTGCGCTTGTAGGCAAGGTCAGCATTGAAGACCCGGTTGAAGTCACACTGGAGAAAGCCGCTGCTGCATTGAACAAAAACATCTCGGACCTCACTGTGATGATTCTGGATCGTGTGCGACACGAGAGTACCATCAAGACGCTACGCAAGGTTGGCGTACGGATCAAGTTTCTCAGTGACGGTGATGTTGCGGGTGCGATGGCACCGGCCTTCCCGGAGGCGGGCATTGATCTGTATGTCGGATCTGGAGGAGCGCCAGAAGGTGTGCTGGCTGCCGCAGCGCTATCTTGCCTTGGGGGTGAGATCCAAGGTCGTCTGATGCCTGCCAACGCAGACGAATTCCAGCGCTGCTTGCAGATGGGGATCGATAATCCCTACAAAGTGTTAACGATGCAGGATATGATCGGCACGGAGGATGTCATTTTTGCCGCAACGGGTGTGACGCCAGGTGAGATCTTGGGAGGGGTACGATATCTTGCGGATGATCGTGCCGAGACGGATTCGATAGTTATGCGTGCCAAAACCAAAACAATTCGGTTTATTCGTTCCCAACACTTCCTGCCGAACAAAGAAGTGTTGCACAAAGTAAGACAGCTCCAATCCACGCCAGAACCCTCGGATCGCATTCCGAGTCATGCGAAAACGATGGAGCAAGCTGAGTTTAGTCAATCCTCCGTTGATCTTGGCGTTACAACGACGTTGTGAGCTGCACTCCCCATAATTGAACAAACAGGATCAACTGAAATCGTTGTATTTAAGGTTGATAAGTAACTTGAACCCCTAAGATTACAGGGCACGGATTCAATGAAAGTACCATCTCTGGCAAGATAATAATGAGGGCTTGGATTAACCCGAGCTCTCATTATTTTTTGTGTCAAAAGCATTGACAACGGTTACATGGCATGAGAAAATGTACGCGCGTACATAAATATCGATTTTTAATTATTACATCATTAATAGGTGAGCTAGAAGGGGGTGAAATTCATGGCATCTCGTAAAGAAGTGGCTGATCTTGCGGGTGTTTCCGAGGCGACGGTCTCCCGGGTGCTTAATGGGGTAGGTCCTATTAAAGAAGAGACACGCCGCAAGGTTCTTGAAGCTTCCGAACAGTTAGGCTATGTGCCCAGCGCGCTTGCTCGCAGTTTTGCCAGAAGTAAAAGCGGAAACCTTGGCGTGGTATTACCTTATGTTCCGAAGGCGCATCTGTTCTCGGCGTATTTCTTCTCGGAAATGCTGAGTGGGATTGGTAGCAAAGCCAGAGACAATAGCATGGACCTGTTGGTTATGTTCCGAACACCCGGTGAAGTGATGAATTATACGGATCTGTTCCGGCGTCAGAAAGTGGATGCCTGCATTATCCTTGGTGCCAGAGATGATCATGAAGAACTGGCGGCCATGCAGCAACTTCATCAGGAAGGACACCCATTCTGTGTCATGAATCAGCATTTTGAGGGCCAATCGTTCACGGAAGTGGATGCGGATCATGTGGAAGGAAGCAGACTTGCCATACGTCATCTTACGGATCAGGGGTATCGCAAAATCGCTTTTCTCAATGGTCCAGACAGCTATTCCAACAGCCAGGAGCGAATGGAAGGCGTTTGTCTTGGCCTGCAAGAAGCAGGTATGGAGCTGGAGCCGAGTCTATTGCTTAAAGGGAATTATAGTAGAAGAAGTGGCATTGAGGCGGCAGCGATTGTAGCAGATCGCCTACATGAGATTGATGCTGTATTTGCGGCCAATGACCGGATGGCCATTGGTGTCATGCATGGTTTACGTGAGCGGGGAATAGGGCCTGCGGATTTTCCTGCATTTGTGGGTTATGACGACTCCGATGCCGCCGAGATGGCGGTTCCGCCGCTGAGCAGCGTCAGGGTTCCATTTTTTGAGATGGGTGAACTTGCAGTATCGAAGCTTATGCATGGGTCTGTGGGTGATACACATGAAGCGAATAACTCTGTTGTAGCGGTACCCAAATCTGCGAGAGCGTTGTTGCCTACCGAACTGATTATCCGTGCTTCTTCTATCCGTCAATAGTTTATTGGTACACATATTGAAAGACTTTTTATTATTCCAAAGGAGGAAATGATCATGTCAAATCGTCTTCGTGTCGGAATGGTTGGATACAAGTTTATGGGGAAGGCCCACAGTAATGCCTATCGCAGTCTGCCGATGTTTTTCCCGTCTGCTCCGTTGCAGCCTGAGATGTCTGTGATCTGTGGACGTAACGAGCAAGGAGTTCAAGAGGCGGCGAATCAGTTCGGCTGGTCCGAAAGTGTGACTGATTGGCGTGAACTAGTGAAGCGGGATGATATCGATCTGATTGATATTAACGCGCCAAGTGATGCCCATAAGGAAATTGCGTTGGAAGCAGCTCGTCAGGGCAAACATCTGTTTTGTGAGAAACCACTGGCCCTGTCGCTTGCGGATTCGCGCGAGATGCTTCAGGCAGCAGAGGATGCTGGAGTCGCACATATGGTCGGGTTCAACTACCGTTTCTCACCAGCGGTGCAATTAGCGAAGGATCTGGTGGAGAGCGGACGACTGGGTAAGATCTATCATTTCCGTGCTTTTTTCTTGCAGGACTGGATCATGGATCCTTCGTTCCCGCTGGTATGGCGTTTACAAAAAGAAGTGGCTGGCTCCGGTTCCCATGGGGATCTGGGCGCGCACTTAATCGATCTGGCTCGTTTCCTTGTTGGTGAATTTCAGGAAGTCATCGGCATGAGCGAAACCTTCATCAAAGAAAGACCACTTGCAGCAGAGATGACCGGGCTGAGTGCCAAGGGCAGTTCGAATGCGGATGCACCGAAAGGAGAAGTGACCGTCGACGACGCTACGTTGTTCCTGGCAAGATTCGCAGGAGGTGCGCTGGGCAGCTTCGAGGCTACACGTTTTGCAGCGGGGCATCGGAGTACAAACTCGTTTGAGATTAACGGCAGTCTCGGCAGTGTACGATTTGATTTTGAACGGATGAATGAACTGGAAGTCTATTTCACAAAGGATGAAGAGGACGTACAGGGATTCCGCCGTGTACTGGCAACCGATCCGGCACATAAATATGCTGAAGCTTGGTGGCCTGCCGGACATACGATTGGATTCGAGCACACGTTCACCCATGAAATGCTGGAGCTGGTGACAGCGATCTCTGAAGGACGCCAACCATCACCGAGTTTCCACGACGGGGTCGCTTGTCAGGCTGTACTGGAAGCAGTAGAACGTTCGGTAACAGAACGGCGCTGGGTGACGCTTGAAGAGATGTGAGCAAGCAAGACAGTGACGTCAGAAATAAGGTTGAACACATAAAACTAGGCGAAAGCGAGTGAATAAACGATGAGTAAAGCACTGATTGTATGGGGCGGCTGGGATGGACATGAACCGGAGCAGGTAGCAGCGATTTTTGAACGTATTTTGAAGGAAGAGCAGTTTGAGGTTGAAGTCTCGAATACGTTGGAGTCTTATGCGGATGCAGAGAAGCTGATGGGTCTGGATCTGATCGTGCCGTTGTGGACGATGGGACAGATTGAGCAGGAACTGGTCAATAACGTATCAGCGGCTGTCCAGAGCGGTGTGGGCTTGGCTGGTCTTCATGGCGGGATGTGTGATGCCTTCCGAAATAACGTAGATTGGCAGTTTATGACGGGTGGACAATGGGTTGCCCATCCAGGTAACGATGGTGTGGAGTATATGGTGAACATGAAGCGCGGCTCTAGCCCGTTATTGGATCATATTGAAGATTTTCAGGTAAAAAGTGAACAGTACTACCTGCACGTAGATCCGGCAGTGGAAGTGCTGGCAACAACTCGTTTCCCAGTGGTGACTGGTCCGCATGCAGCGAATGGCCCCGTAGATATGCCTGTTGTCTGGACGAAACGCTGGGGCGCAGGGCGGGTATTCTACAACTCCCTGGGACACCATGCAGACATTGTAGACATGAAACCCGTGACTGAAATGATGCGTAGTGGATTCAAATGGACAGCAGCAGGCAAAGAGCTTGCCAAGAGTCGAGTAAGTGCATCAACCGAAGTGTACACAGGTATGGCGGACAACCAGAACTAATGAGATTGTAGTTGGATTGCAAACGTAACTTCAGTGTTAACCATTCATCCTCAATGGATAAACCATTTCTGATCCACGGCGAAGGGAGCCCCAGGTATGAAAACAATGAAAGTAGGCATTATTGGCTGCGGTAAAATCAGCGGTATTTATATGGAAAACTGTCACCGGTTCGAGGTGCTGGAACTTGTTGCTGTTGCGGATCTCGACCGGAAACGTGCCGAGGAGCAGGCAGCAGCCTATAACGTGCCTAACGTATACAGCGTCGACGAAATCTTGGCTGATCCCGAGATTGAGCTGATCATCAACCTGACGATTCCTTCCGTTCATGCGGATGTATGCTTGCGGGCACTTGAATCTGGCAAACATGTTTATGTAGAAAAACCGCTCGCGGTTACCCGTGAAGAAGGGCAGGCCGTGCTCGAAACAGCGAAGCGTAAAGGATTGCTTGTGGGCTGTGCACCAGAAACGTTCTTTGGTTCAGGTATCCAGACTTCACTTCAATTGGTGGAAGAAGGGGTAATCGGCAAGCCGGTGGCGGCGACCGCATTTATGATGAGCCGTGGTCATGAGCACTGGCACCCAGATCCGGAGTTTTATTACGCGTCAGGCGGTGGGCCAATGTTTGACATGGGTCCGTACTACCTCACGGCATTGGTCCAACTGATGGGACCGATCAAGTCAATTGCAGGCATGACAGGTAAGGCCATGGAAGAACGGACGATTACGAGTGAGAAAAAGAGAGGTCAGACGGTTCCCGTCGAAATTCCAACTCACGTTACCGGTCTGTTACAGTTTGAACAGGGAGCCATTGGCACACTGATTACAAGTTTTGACGTATTTGGCGGAAGTGCATTGCCACCGATTGAGATATATGGCACGCACGGTACATTGCAGGTACCTGATCCCAATACCTTCGGCGGTCCAGTTCGTTACCGTTTGTTAGGTGAACATGAATGGACGGAAGTTCCACTTCTCCCAGGATATCAGGAAAATACACGCGGCATCGGTGTGGCAGATATGGCCTATGCAGCACATAGTGGACGTGCACACCGTGCGAGTGGGGAACTGGCATACCACGTACTTGAGGCCATGTGGGCATTCCACGATTCATCGGATGAACAGACGTTCTACCAGATGAAAAGTTCATGTCAGCGCCCGGCTGCGTTGCCGGTGGACCTGCCATTGTATACATTGGATAAATAAGATAGCCATTATGCTTTATATCATGACGAACAGCCCTTTTCCTTCGAACAAGGAAAGGGGCTGTTTTTTATTAAATCAAAAAAATCTGGGATAACAGCGATCGGAAGGTTGTTCTGTCATCGGAGTGACCAGTGTAAATATTCTTTAGTTCAATTTGTATAGCCGATTAAGGCTCAAATCCCGCCTGACTGATCCAAATCTCATCCTCGGCAAAAACGTTTTTCATCCGCTGAACCACAGTCTGATACGCATCTGGATGATACCAGTGCTCCATCCCCACTTCTTGATAAATCGACTCCATGCCGAGTCGCCGGGTTCGCTTGCCCTCGCTGCCATCGCCCATGAAATAATCGTCAATGCATACACGCTGAACCAGAGGTCTCAAGATGGCAGCAAACTGTTCACTGCTGGGTAATACGGGAGCAATCGCAACCTGCGTGGGTATTCCGGCATCCCGCAACTGTTCCAGTGCACGTAATCGGCCTGCAATCGGGGGAGCGGAAGGACTGAAATGCTTGCGCATATCGTCCAGATCCGTCTCCACCGTCATGCTGACCCGAACCCGGTTACCTAACTGTTGTAGCAGATCTATATCCCGGGTAACGAGTGGACTGCGGGTCTGGACTAATACAAAATCGGGCGGATGCTGTAACATGGTTTCAAGCAATGAACGCGTGATACACTCCTTGTATTCGGCGGGTTGATACGGGTCGGTACTGGATGACATGAACAGAGTGACTTTCCCTTTGGTCTGGGCACGCTGCAACTCTTTGGCGAACACCCGGGAGGCCTCTTGTTTTACATCCACCCAGCTTCCCCAATCCTCTTTACGAAATAGGGAGACAGGCATCTGTCTGACATAACAATAAGAACAACCGAAGGCGCAGCCTGTGTAAGGATTCATTGTATGTGTATAGCCATTAAGGAACCCTGTCCCCTTGTTGAGTAACGTTTTGGGTACTTTGTAAGTAAGATTTGTCTTCATAAGTTCTCATGCCTTTCGCGGTAGTGTGCAGGTGTGAGACCTGTGTGTTTGCGAAATACAGTAATGAAATAAGCTGAGTTAGGTATACCGACATGGCGGCCAATATCGGTGACGGTAAGTCCGGTATGTTCAAGCAACTTCCGGGCTTCGGTAATTCGTTTATCCTGAATATATTGAACCGGTGTGCGGCCTGTAATCCGCTTGAACACACGATGCAGATGATATGGACTGCCATGACTTACAGTGGCTAGGACATCCAAGGTTAGAGGTTGGGCGTAATGATGTTCGATGTAATCCGTGATCCCGTATATCCACTCCTGATCAGGTACCCGCTCTCCTGTAGGTTTGCAACGTTTGCAGGGTCTGAACTTTAATGCTAACGCTTCTTCAACATGTTGAAATATCAGCACATTTTCAGCTTTGGGTGCTCTGGACTTACAAGAAGGTCGGCAAAAGATACCCGTTGTCTGCACACCGTAAAAGAACGTTCCATCATAAGAATTATCGTTGTGGATGATGGCGTGCCAGTATTTTTCATCTATAGATTTGGGCAGTATGCGATCTTGATCTGGACTTTCCACGGTGATCACCTCATCTTTAATTATACCCCTGATTCCAAGGGAATGACGAAGTTTAAACTTAAAAAGCAAGATATCAATATTTGGGGATATGGCTCCTTCCTTCAATCTGAACGAAATATGAGCTACAATATACAGAATGGAAGTGGTTTATATCTCAAATGAAATTTATAGATGAAAGAGGTAGGTAAGCATGGTTCGTTTTGGAGTAGTGGGTACCAACTGGATTACAGAAAGGCTTCTTGAAGCCGCAGCACAGGTTGAAGGATTCAAATTAACCGCCGTGTATTCAAGAACTGAAGATAAGGCTAATGCATTCGCAGATAAATATGATGTTGAACACCGCTTCACCGATCTGGAAGAGTTGGCGGCAAGTGATGTGATTGATGCAGTCTACATCGCAACACCGAATACGGTTCATGCGGAGCAGGCTGAGCTTTTTCTGAGAAACGGTAAACATGTATTGTGCGAGAAACCTCTGGCTGCAAATAGCGCCGAAGTTCGGAGTATGATCGATACTGCACGAGAACACGAGGTTCTGCTCATGGAAGCGATGAAATCGACCCTTGTTCCCCAGTTCAAAATGGTGCAGAAGAGCCTGCATAAAATCGGTCCTGTCCGCAAATACGTAGCAGGATACTCTCAGTATTCTTCGCGTTACGACAAGTACAAAGAGGGGATTGTCCTGAACGCGTTCAAGCCTGAACTCGCTAATGGGGCGTTAATGGATCTCGGTGTGTATTGTCTCTATCCATTGATTACGTTGTTCGGTGAACCTAACCGGGTTCAATCCCAAGCGATGATGCTGAAATCTGGCGTGGATGGACAAGGTAGTGTGCTGCTGGACTATGATGGGATGGATGCGGTCGTTACATACTCCAAAATCTCCAACTCTCATCTACCAAGCGAAATCATGGGTGAGCTTGGCAGCATCATCATTGACAAGATTGGCTCACCGGAACATGCAGAGATACGTTACAATGACGGTACGGTGGAGCAGCTCACAGTCAAACAAAACCATCCGGCGATGTATTATGAAGTGGAGGAGTTCGTGAATCTGGTTGAGCAGGGCCAAAAGGAGTCTGACATGAACACGTATGAACGCTCTTATGTGACGATGCAGGTTATGGATCAGATTCGGAAGCAGATTGGGCTTGTGTTCCCTAACGATTGATTCAAGCGCAGGAAAGGAAGCTGAGACGAGATGAGCAGAGATGAGCAGAGCAACAGTAAAGAAGTGCAGAAGAACAGTAGAGAAGATCAGCAGTCCAATGATTCTGGAGGTTTGGAACTGAAACAGATCGTTTTCATAGGAAGAACCTTCGAAGAATATATGAAGATGTTCAACCTGAAGGTGGACGAGATTAATGGCAAGTCTATTCTGGATTGTCCAGGTGGAGCATGTTCGTTCAGTAGCCAGGTGCGCAAGTTGGGTGCTGATCCCGTGGCCGTGGATATTGCCTACGAATACGAGATCGACGAGCTTGAAGTAAAGGGATTTCAGGACATTGAGCATACGATGAAACAGATGGAACCCGTGCAAGGGATATATGTGTGGGATCAATTTGGATCAATCCAGGGGTTAAAGGAAGAACGAACTCGTGCCATCACAGATTGCATCGCAGATATGAGAATGTTTCCTGACCGTTATGTGGCGTCTGTGCTCCCGGATCTACCCTTTGCCGATGAACAATTCGATCTGACGTTATCCGCCCATTTCCTGTTTACTTATGCGGATCGATTGGATGTTGATTTTCATGTTGCAACCATAATGGAGCTGCTGCGTGTGAGCAAACGAGAGGTTCGCATTTTTCCAACAGTGGATCTGTCTGGCGAACGTTACAAGCACATGGATGAGTTGAAATTAATACTCGAAGAACGTGGGTGTACGGTATCCGAAGAACCAACTTCATATGAGTTTCAACGGAATGCTCATACCATGCTTCAAATTGTTAAACATAATCGAACAAGATAGGAGGTTTTTTGGATGAATAAAGTTCTTATACTTGGGGGTACACGTTTTTTCGGTAAACGTCTGGTGGATCACTTGTTGTGGGAAGGAAAGTCTCAGATCACAGTCGCAACTCGTGGTAAAACGGATGTTGACTTCGGACCCGAAGTAAACCGAATCAAGATGGATCGTGAAGACCCGGAATCTCTGGCAGAGGTTGCGCAGACAGACATGTGGGATGTCGTGTACGACAATATCTGTTATTCCCCAGATGCGGCGAAAGCGGCATGTGAAGCTTTTGCAGGACGCACCAAAAGATACGTTCTTACATCCACACTCTCGGTATACGGTGATCCCCGACCTGGATTTAAGGAAACGGATTTTGACCCGTATACATATCCATTGCAGTATGGGAGTGCGGAGGATTTTTCGTATGGAGAAGGCAAACGGCTTGCGGAGGCTGTATTTTTCCAGGAAGCGGATTTCCCGGTTGTGGCGATGCGCATTCCCATTGTACTCGGGATTGATGATTATACGAGAAGACTTCATTTTCATATTGAACATGTGCAAAAAGGAAAACCGATCGGCATGCCAAATCCGGATGCGGAGATTGGATTTATCAATTCCACAGAAGCGGCAAGATTTCTCGCTTGGCTTGGACATTCGTCCATTACCGGTCCGGTGAATGCAGCTTCCAAGGGTGCGATTACGCTGTCAGCCATGATACATCTGATCGAGACGGTCACGGGCATGCAGTCCCAGATCCTCACGGAAACGGTGAAAGAGGACATGTCACCCTTCGGAATTGAGCAATCATGGACGATGGAGACGACCAAAGCTGAACAAGCGGGATATACGTTCGAAGCTCTGATGGACTGGTTCCCGGGACTCGTTCGTGAGGTCGCTCTTGCATTACAGTCGGAGCGGTAGAATATCGGCTCGGATGGAACTGAAGGAAACGACGAGTCTGAATGAAACAGACGAACCAAACGGCTCGAACGACGGATTATTTCAGCGAATGAACTTCAAACAGGGTGCAACCAGAGCGTAATCTCCGGTGCACCCTGTTTATGTTGTACATTTTTCGAATTTGAACAGGACCTAATCCAGATAAGTTGGACTAATCATTTACACGATAATATTTAGTCAACTCACGCGCTTAACTCTATTTTTGCTTACGTGGAGCAGTAGCTGAAGCCCGTATGCGCAGTTCTGACGGTAGAATGACGGTTTGGGCTTCGGAAGGGGACTTACCCTCAATTCGGTCAATCAGCATCTGTACGCCCTGAAACCCAAATTCATATGCTGGCTGTGCAGCTACAGTCAGGAAAGGATCGAAGGCAGAAGCCAGATCCAGATCGTCGAAACACACAACAGAAATGTCTTCTGGTACACGTAGTCCCCGTTTGCGCAAAAGCCGAATGACCCCAATCGCCAGCATGTTGTTGGCTGCAAAAATGGCTGTTGGTTGATTTGGTTGAGAGAGTAGTCGATCGAGTCCCTCTACATCACTGAAATCCCGGTACCCGGTTCGAAGCACAAGCTCGGGATCAATATCAGCTCCGGCCTCTCGTAAACCCGCTATATAACCTTCCTCCCGCAGTCTGGCGGTAGAAACCTCCGAAGAACCATTGACCAGTGCAATGCGCCGGTGGCCCAATTGCACCAGATATCGGATCAGAGCAATCGCGCCTTCCCGGCTATCTCCAGCAATGATATCTGACGTAATGCCAGGTACGGTGCGGTCTAGAAAGACAAACGGAATGTGACGTTCCTGCAGCTGTTTCAGATGTTGGAGAGAACGATCTCCCGCTGGGGCAAAGAGTACACCATCCACACGAGTAGACAGAATCGCATCTACATAATCCTTTTCCTTTTTGTAATCCTCGTCACTATTGCCGAATAAAAGACGGTACCCACGAAGATGGGCTGCATCTTCAGCACCACGCGCCAGTGTTGTATAAAAAGGGTTGGTAATATCCGTAATAAGCAGGGAGAGCATCTGGGTTCGTTGAAGCACAAGGCTGCGTGCATTGGAGTTCGGGATGTAACCCAGTTCGTCGATCACCTGTTGCACACGTTCACGTGTCGCGGAACTTATACGGCCTGTATGATTAATGACCTTGGAGACCGTCATGGCGGAGACGTTGGCTTTTTTGGCAATATCGTAAATGGTAATCATTAGAATCTAACCTTTCCGCAACTTAGTCTTACCATTCTATAGGATAATGTCAATTGACAGCAAGATAGGCTCGTGCTATGTTAGGGTTACCGATAACCCTAAAGGGTTCTGAACGTCTTTACTACATAAACCATTTCGTTGAATTCGCTCATGCACGTTCCATTTTCTTGAATAGAGGAACTACATACATAGCTAATTAATGAAATGGTTTATTGTTATTTTTTTAAATATGTAAACGCATTCAAACTAAAATAAGGCTCTTGGCAATCTGTGTATGCAGTTCTTGTATACCATTCGGGTATCGGTTGTATTTCCTTCATTATTTCATTCCAATCAATGCATATGAATCAGACAGAAGGTTTCTCAATTCAACCCAAATTCTATGAAACGAATTGAAGGAGGACATTCCAGTATGACACATCAGGATTATCGTTATAAACAGGCTTTCCCCAAGATTGGTATTCGTCCCACGATTGATGGAAGACGCAAAGGCGTTCGGGAGTCACTGGAAGAACAAACGATGCGGATGGCGACATCTGTTGCCGAGTTGCTTGCAGCAGAACTACGTTATCCTGACGGGTCCGCAGTGGAGTGTGTTGTGGCTGAGACCTGTATTGGCGGAGTAGCTGAGGCGGCCGCAGCATCAGAACTATTCAGCCGTTCCAACGTGGGCGTAACGATCACCGTGACACCGTGCTGGTGTTATGGTACGGAAACGATGGATATGTCACCATCCATTCCTACAGCCATCTGGGGTTTTAACGGGACTGAACGTCCGGGTGCAGTCTATCTGGCAGCGGTACTTTCTGCTCATGCACAGAAGGGGATTCCTGCCTTTGGAATCTATGGAGAGGATGTTCAAGACGGCGGGGATACAACAATTCCCGAGGACGTGCGTGAGAAATTGCTCCGGTTCAGCCGCGCGGGTCTTGCAGCCGCGACCTTGAAAGGGCAAGCGTATCTGTCCATTGGATCGGTATCCATGGGGATTGCAGGTTCGATTGTGAACGATTCATTTTTCCAAGAGTATCTGGGCATGAGGAACGAATATGTGGATATGAGCGAATTGACTCGTCGTATCGAAGAAGAAATCTATGACCCCGAGGAGTATAAGCTCGCACTGGCCTGGGTGAAGGAGAATTGTAACGAAGGTCCGGACAACAACGCTGCCCATCTGCAAACGGATCGCAAACGCAAAGAGTACGAATGGGAAACCGTTGTGAAAATGACCCAAATCGTGCGTGACTTGATGGCGGGCAACCCAAGATTGGCAGAGCTTGGTTTTACAGAGGAATCGATGGGTCACCACGCGATTGTATCCGGCTTCCAAGGGCAACGGCAGTGGACGGATCATTCACCTAACGGAGATTTTCTGGAGTCGATATTAAACTCTTCCTTTGACTGGAATGGCAAACGTGCGCCTTATCTGGTTGCAACGGAGAATGACAGCCTGAACGGGGTATCGATGTTATTCGGTTCGTTGCTGACGCATACGGCACAGATCTTTGCTGATGTGCGGACGTATTGGAGTCCGGATTCGGTACAGCGTGTGACGGGGCACCAGTTGGAAGGAAACGCAAAGGACGGCATTCTGCATCTAATCAACTCTGGTTCGGCAGCCTTGGATGGCACTGGACAACAGTCCAGAGATGGTAAGCCTGTACTCAAGCCATTCTGGGAAATTACAGATGAGGAAGTTCAGGACTGCCTGAAAGCAACATCGTGGAGACCGGCATCCGTAGAGTATTTCCGCGGGGGCGGCTATTCAGCGGATTTCCTGACCAAAGGCGGCATGCCTGTAACGATGACACGTCTGAATCTGGTCAAAGGACTGGGACCAGTGCTGCAAATCGCTCAGGGTTACACGGTCGATCTGCCTGAAGATGTACATGATACGCTGGATCAGCGGACAGATCCAACCTGGCCATCCACCTGGTTTGCTCCTGTTCTAACTGGAGCGGGAGCTTTTACTTCCGTATACGAGGTCATGAATCAATGGGGCGCTAACCATGGCTCCATCTCGTATGGACACATCGGTGCTGATCTGATTACGCTTGCTTCCATGCTTCGCATTCCGGTAAATATGCATAATGTACCTGAAACGGAAATTTTCCGTCCGCGTGCATGGGGGTTGTTCGGCACAAGTGAGCCGGAGGGCGCAGACTACCGTGCTTGCAGTGTGTTTGGCCCGTTGTATCGTTAAATAAAGTTCCATTCCTGTCAAACGCCATGTTCCTTGTGAAATGAGGTAACATGGCGTTCTCTTGAAAACTGTGTTCAGAACTCGAATACGGCTTATCGCGTAGAGTTAAGGAGGCTTGAAAGAATGGGCGATCAAGCAACACACGTGCTTGCTGCCGATTACGGCGCTGGGAGTGGACGCGTAGTCCGGGGTTCTTTTGATGGAAGCAGACTCTCGTTACAAGAAGTGCATCGATTCAACAACGAACCCGTGCAACTGGGGGATGGACTGTATTGGGATTTCTTGCGACTTTTTCATGAATTAAAACAAGGCATTGTGAAAGGGACGCAAGGCGTCTCTCCATCGGTCCGTTCTATAGCAGTGGATACGTGGGGAGTGGACTATGGACTGGTGGATGGTGCGGGAAGGTTGTGCTCGAACCCGCGTCACTATCGGGAAGCACGCAACGCACAGTGGATGGAAGAAGTTCTGCACATGGTGAAAGATGAAGAACTGTATGCCATGTCCGGCGTTTTGCCGCAGCAGATCAATACAGTATTTCAACTACTAGGCAGTGTACGAGAGCAGGCCGAAGGTTTGCGTACGGATGTGCGCATGTTATTTATGCCGGATTTATTTCACTATTATCTATCCGGTCAGAAGGCTTGTGAGTATACGATTGCAAGTACTAGCGGGCTGTTGCATGCAGGCGAGGCGCGTTGGAATGAACATCTGATCGGGCGTCTCGGTATACCGGAAACATTATTTCCAAAACTCGTTCAACCGGGTACCGTGCTGGGCGATCTAACAAATGAGTTGTGCGCCGAGTTACGGACTGGACCGATGCAGGTAGTCTCTGTGGGCTCACATGATACGGCATCTGCCTTGGCAGCGATTCCTGCAATGGATTCGGATTTTGCTTTTATCAGCTGTGGTACCTGGTCTCTTATGGGGGTGGAGCGTGATACACCTGTATTGGATAACCGAAGTCGTGCATTAGGATTCACCAATGAAGGGACGGTAAGTGGAAAAGTACGCACCTTGAAAAATCGTTCAGGCTTGTGGTTGCTACAGGAATGCAAACGACAGTGGGAGCGGGAGAATCAACCTTTTACACATGAAGAACTGATTCAATTGGCTACCTTGGCAACGCCGCATCAAAGTTATGTATCGCCGGGAGATGGCGTGTATTTGGCGCCAGGAAATATGTCTGAACGAATACGGCAACAATGCAGTCTCACCGGACAGACTGTGCCTGAAACGACTGGAGCGATTGTGCGCTGCATTCTGGAAAGTCTTGCATTGGAATTCAGACAGACGCTGGATGAATTGCAGTTGATTACAGGTACAAGACCTCGTGTCATTCATATGGTTGGTGGCGGTGTGCACAATCGACTATTATGCCAGTTTACAGCCAATGCAGCCGGTGTCCCGGTAGTGGCAGGCCCGGCAGAGGCGACTTCAGCCGGGAATTGCATGCTGCAATTCCTTGCGCATGGAGAAGTGAGTAGCTTGGCCGAGGTACGGGAGGTCATGGCTGCTTCCTTTTCCCCCGAGACCTATGAGCCTGAGGATACAGAGCTGTGGCAGGAAGCTTATGAAAACTACCAAAGTCTGAATCAAATCAAAAGGTAATGAACAGATTCAATGCAATGAGCATTGACGCAAAATGCTAAAAAGAAAAGTATGAGGAGTGGTGAGCAACATGTCTGAACAGCAAGTAAGGGAAGAGTTGACGAAGTATGCACGTAGAGCAGTTGCCCAAGGGTTGGTGGTAGGACCCGGTGGGAATCTGAGCGCTCGCTCTGGGGGAACAATGTTGTTGTCTCCGAGTGGTTATGCACTTGAGGATCTGGAGCCTGACGAATGGATCGCCATTGATATCGAGACAGGAGAGACTCGTGCGGGATCAACACGTCCATCTTCCGAAGTATTGATGCATCTGTACAGTTATCGTGTGAATCCTGATATCCAAGCCATTGTGCATACGCACCCGGCATACACGATCGCACTTAGTCTCGTTTTCGATGAATTGCCACACTTGTTCCCTGATCAGTCCGCCTTGGTAGGTGATATCGGATTTGTTCCATATGTTCTACCAACGACGAAACTACTTGCCGATGCAGTCTCAGCAAAGGTAGAAGAACATACGGCACTCATTCTCGTCAATCACGGATTGGTTACGACCGGTAAAAACCTCCGCGAAGCCTATTACCGCACTCAGGTGGTGGAAGAAAGTGCGAAAGTATATATGATCGCCAAAGTAGCCGGGGAACCCAAAGTGCTTACTGCCGAAGAATATAAGGAAATTCAATCGCTTGAAAGTGAAGCCTACCGTGTGCAGTTATTGCAACAACTCAAGTCCTGATACCTGATTTGAGTATTAATGATTACATTTGTGATCTTAAAAGATTGCTACGTTAAGGGCAGATTGCATCCTCCAGATAAACGCTGGAATAAAGGATGTGAAATGCTCTTTTTTAATTTTGATTTTGAATTGAAAAGGTGCACAGTATAGCTGAGGGAATAATTCGCACTATTTCGATGAGAATTGTTGAAATTATGATGTCTGCAAGGTATACTAACGTTAATCATCAGTGAGTAACAACTACGAAGAAGATTAAAAAACAATTAAGTATCTAAGAGGGGTGAGATCAGTGGGTCCTGAGCTAAACGAAATGGAGTTGGAATACGAACTGCTAAAGCAGCTTCGAGACGCTAATGCTCCCATCGGGGCCAGTACGTTGGTTCATACTTTGGGCAAAACGTATGGTCTGAGTCAGGCAACCATCGGAAGAAGACTTATGGAGATGGATGTTGAAGGTTTTACAGTTCTGGAAGGTCGAAAGGGAAGAACTTTGACCGAACATGGTCTGGATCGAATGAAGACGTTGGAAAAAGATTTGCAGCAACAAAGCGTGAATTCACAGTTAATTCAGATGCTGAACCATTCCGGGGAAAAGGCTCTGCTAGATGTTCTCGTTGCCAGAAGGGCTCTTGAACGGGAGATCGCTTCCCTCGCAGCACAGCGTGCCTCGAAAGAATACATAGTACTGTTGCAAGCATCGATTGCGAACCAGCATGAATTGCTTTCCAAGAATATTATACCATACGAGGAGGACCGGGAGTTCCACAGATTGCTGGCTTATGCTGCGCAAAACCAAATTCTTCTGCACGCCGTTGAACTGGTATGGGAGACAAGCCGCGATTTTCTGGAAACCGCGTATATTCGCCGGAGAGTAGGAAGCGAATTAGTTGTGGATCATCAGCAGATTCTGGATGCTATTGTAGCGGGCTCTCCGGAGCAGGCTGAAGCGGCAATGGTGAATCATATCAACCAAATGATCGATGATGTCAAACGTTATTTCGCCATGCAAAACCAATAACATTCCTTAGAAACAGACCCGGTGATAAAGGAGTTGAGCTTGTGGACACAATCTACCGTCTAGGCATAGATATCGGAGGTACTTTCACGGATGCGCTGGTGATGGACCATCAGGGCAGGGTGATTGCGGCGCTGAAAACGCCATCGATTGCAGTAGCTCCTGAACAGGCGATTTTTAACGCACTTGATCAGTTAAAGGCGAGTGGCGTGAATATTCATGAGATTGATCTGTTTGTGCATGGAACAACGCTTGGCGTCAACACGTTGATTGAGCGAAATGGCGCAGTTACAGGTCTGCTGGTCACTAAAGGATTCCGTGACATTCTTGAAATCCGCCGGTTGCGACTTGAGGATACAACCAATCTGTATGGTGACAAGACCGATGCACTAGTACCGAGACATCACGTTAAGGAAATCGATGAACGGGTCATTGCGAGTGGGGGCATACTCCAGCCACTGAATGAGGAACAACTGTTGCAAGCGGTGGATGAGCTGGTGGAGGATGGCGTTACCGCTTTGGCGATTAGCTTTTTACATGCTTATGTGAATCCCGCTCATGAGCAGCTTGCGGAAGATCTGATCAGGGAACGTTATCCGCAACTGTTCATCTGCCGAAGCAGCGCCATCTGGCCACAACAGCGTGAGTTCGAACGAACACTCGCAACGGCCATGAACGCTTATGTAGGTGAACGGATGGGGTCTTACTTCCTGCGTCTGCAAAAAGGGATCCAGGCATACGGCCTCAAAGCCAACTTGCTGTCAACCATGTCCAACGGTGGAATTATGACGGCTGCCAGAGCGGCTAATGAGCCGGTACGTACGCTTCTGTCCGGGCCTGCTTCCGGTGTAATCGCCGCGACCCATATTGCTGAACGAGCGGGCATTCATCAGGTCATCACATTTGACATGGGTGGGACAAGTGTTGATGTTGCCCTTATTGACAAAGAACCGAGTTATTCTTCTGAGAACAAGGTTGGAGACTTTCCTGTCATCATTCCCGCTGTTGATGTAACAGCGATTGGGGCTGGTGGTGGTTCAATTGCTTGGCTTGATTCCGTAGGCGTACTCAAGGTTGGACCGCGCAGCGCGGGAGCCAATCCCGGTCCGGCATGTTATCAGCGCGGGGGAGAAGAGCCGACAACCACAGATGCCTATCTACAGCTCGGTATCCTGCATGCTGACCATTTCCTTGGCGGACAAATGCGTCTGTATCCCGAACTTGCAGAGCGTACTCTGGGCAATCTGGGAGAGAAGCTTGGACTGAATGCCGAACAGACTGCACAAGCCATTCTTGATGTGGCAACTGCCAATATGTACGCCCAGTTTTCTCCCCTCATGGCTCGCAAGGGCGTTGATCCCCGCGATTTTACGTTGCTCGCATATGGTGGAGCCGGCCCGATGCATGCTTTTCTGATGGCACGTGAGGTAGGTATCGGCAGAGTGTTGATCCCGCCATCTCCGGGAACATTGTGTGCCATGGGCTGCACGGTTGCCAATCTCCGCAATGATTTCGTTCATACGTTACACAAAAGTACCCAGACTCTGGAGTCTGGTGAATTAAGCTCTCTTTTTGCTGAATTGGAAAACCTGGGACGTAGCTGGGTAGATGAGGAAGCCCGTGGTGGTGTCAAGCTGGACAATATTTATTGCCTGTACAGTGCGGATATGCGATATGAGGGACAGGCCTTTGATCTTGAGGTCACGCTGACATTGGAAGAAATTCAAGATCCCAAGAAGGCAGGGATTAAATTCCATACATCTTACCAAAACGTGTTTGGCATTAGTCAGCCAGAGGCAGAGGTCATGTTTGTAAGTCTCAGAGCAACCATTGTTGGTGTTTTACCTACCCATAACACGGTAGATCCGGCAAATTTGCCATTTGATGAGAGTGTAGCGGAAGAAAGGCTCATCACCTTTGACCATGTACAGCAGATTGCCAAGGTACTGAAAAGGGGACAAATTCCATCGGTGGATGCCCCCATCCCCGGGCCCATTATTGTGGAGGAATATGATACAACGATCTTTATTCCGCCAGGATATAAGGTATACCGGGATGTGCATGGGAACGTGATTGGGGAGGTGGAAGCATGATCGGTGACAAGGTCTTTCTTGAGATTTTTAACAATCGAATTCAAGCTGCCGTGGAAGAAATGGCAAATGTTGTTCTGCGCACAGGATTCACCGCTTTTGTCAAAGAAACTGGCGATTTTGGAACCTACCTCTTAACTCCATCCGGGGAAACGTTCGGATCGCCGCTGGAGACGGGTTACAATCTGTCCCTGGGCATCCCTGCTGCTGCGACCATTAACAGTATAGAAGACTGGAAAGAAGGGGATCTCGTCATATGTAATGATCCTTATTCCACCAAAGGCATGGTCACACACCTTCCAGACATTCATCTCATCAAGCCTTATTTTCACGAAGGGCGAATCATTGCTTACGGCATGTGCTTTGTCCATTCATCCGATGTGGGCGGCAAGGTACCGGGGAGCGTATCTCCCAGCGCCTACGATATTCATATGGAAGGCATTCGAATTGCACCAGTCAAGCTGTATGAAGCTGGTGTTCTCAACGAGCAGATCCTGCGAATGTTTATGGACAACAGCCGAATTCCGGAGCAAAATCTCGGTGATCTCAAAGCGCTTATGGCTGCATTGAATCGGGGAGAGCAACGGCTTGAGGAACTCATTGCACGATATGGCGTGGGAAAAATCCAGCAGGGCATCGAACATTTGCTGGAATATGCCGAGCTGAAGGCACGTGTTATCGTGCAAGATGTCCCGGACGGTTCCTATGACTTCTGGGACTATCTGGAGAAAGGACCAGGAGGATATCCTATTCGGTTGCGTTGCAAGATGACGATTGAAGGTAGTGACATTCATCTGGACTTTAGCGGCACCGATCCTCAGGTTAGGGCTTCATTCAACATTCCTACCCACAACCAACAGGGCCATTACATGCTGGTGCCCGCACTCATTCGTTATTTCCGTACGCTCGATCCGACCATTCCTTGGAATTCGGGCATGATTCGTATGGTGCGAAATTACGCGCCGCCTGCTTCCGTACTAAACCCGGAGCCGATGGCAGCAGTTGGGGCACGTGCTGCGACCTTTATCCGGCTGATGGACGTTATCACGGGAGCACTGGGGAAAGCTCAGGGCAGTATGGTTCCCGCGGCAGGAGCTGGACAAGCCTGCATCGTCATGATGGCGATGACAGATGCATCCGATGGCAAGAAAAAGGTGGGCGTAATTCAGCCGATCTGCGGAGGTTCGGGAGCTAGGCCGATGAAAGACGGCATTGATGGCATGGATTTTGCGGTCGGTCATCTTCGGAATATTCCTGCGGAAACGGTGGAATCCGAGATGCCTGTGTTGATTGAGCATTATGGTCTTCGTGCTGACTCGGCGGGTGCAGGAACCTTCCGTGGCGGAAGCGGAATTGATTTATGTGTCAGAATTCTAACACCGGATACCGTGATGACGGCCAGAAACATGGAGCGTATGGAGTTCCAGCCCTGGGGCAGGCTCGGTGGTGGCGTAGGTTCACATGGAGAAGCGATTCTTAATGCTGGACGTGCAAGTGAGCATCATCTGGGAAGAATTGATGAGCTGCTGCTTCAACCTGGAGAAACGGTTACGTTCCTGTCGCAAGGCGGAGGCGGATATGGTGATCCACTTGAACGTGAACCACGCCTAGTTCTGGAGGATGTAAGAAGTGGGCTGGTATCCCCGGAGAAAGCTCTTGAGTTATATGGTGTTGTGATTGACGGCCTGGAGCTGAACGAGAGCGATACCGAACAAATGCGAGCCAAGCGACCACGGCAGCAGGAGGAATTCGCCTTTGGCAAGGCGCGGGAGCAATTTGAAGACATATGGAGCGATGAGATGCAGGTAACACTGAATCAGGCCTTGCTGAATGCTCCGCTTGCACTAAGAGACTACCTGAAGCGTCAGACCATGGGCGTTGTAGAGGAGAAGTATAAGGATTCCCTATCTGTAGATCCACGGGAGATATCCGACATTATGGAAGGTTTACGCCAGCAAATAGGGTTGCATTGATCAAGTATATGGAAACTATCTAGTTCTGTCTTATCGGTAAAACCAACTACATGGATGGGGGAATTTGCATGTTCAAATCCAACAAAAAACGCTTTCTCAGCCTCGCCTCTCTGACACTGGCCGGTACATTGGTGCTTTCCGCCTGCGGTGGAGCAGGCAGCTCAAGTAATACTGCCGGAGAGAGCGACTCTTCAGGAGCAAGCGGAGACAAAGTTAAGCTGACGATGTTTATCTGGGCTGGCTCCAATCAGGATGTCGTTCCGAAAGAAGTGGTTGCCGAGTATGTGAAAGAACATCCCAACGTTGAAGTCACCTTTGAGGAATCCTCCAATTCGGTAATGTACCCCAAGATGGTTGCAGGCAAGCAGGCTGATGCCAACAATCCGATTGTTAACTTCGGTTACTTCAATGCAGATGCGACGGCAAAAGGATTGAATGATGACATGTGGGAGCCACTGGATACCAGCATTGTGACCAATATTAAGGATATTCCGGAGTCCTTCCACAAGCCAGACAATAAAGGTGTGGTCTGGGGCGTTTCAAGCTTCGCCCTGGTGTATAACAAAGACCTGGTGAAAACGCCGCCTACCAGCTGGAACGATCTATGGGATAACGAGGAGTTCAAAGGGAAAACTGCGCTCTGGGACTATATGTTCTATTCCTATATCTCCCCACTTATTGCTGCCAAAGGTCAAGAGATTGGCGCATCCTATGAAAATCCCGAGCCAGCCTTCCAGTTCTGGGCAGATCGTAGTGACCAGATTGGCACATTGGTTTCATCCAATGATCAGCTGAAGGCACTCCTGGAGTCAGGTGATGCGCTCATTGCCCCATTCAGTGCACAGGTTGCACAGACATGGATTGATGGTGGTTCTCCACTTGCCGTAGCGTATCCGAGTGAAGGTGCCATCTCCTTCCCATACACACTTCAGGTAGTGAAGGGCTCAACACCTGAGCAGGCACGTGTTGCAAATGAAATTATTAACGAGTTGTTGAGCGCGGAGGCGCTGTCACAATATGCAGAAGCAACGGGTACGCCAGTAACCAGTACGACAGCTGCAGTTCCGGACAAGTACAAGGATGATCCTTCATTCTCCGTGGAAACGCAAAGTAATGGTATTAATCCAGACTGGGATGTGCTTGCACAGAACAGCTCTTCCTGGAAAGAACTATGGGACCGTCTCGTGAAAACAAAACTTCAATAAAAGGATTGTTGCCAGGCACACAATAATTCCGGGTTCTGTTATGAACCCGGAATGGATGGGAGGGAATCAGAGATGAGCAGCGGACAAGAGACCATATCCATTGAAACAAGGGAAGTCACGAAGACTTATGGTAAGCGAGCCGCCGTTGATCAAGTAACACTCCAAGTGAAAAAGGGTGAATTCGTTTCCTTGCTTGGTCCGAGTGGCTGTGGCAAAACAACACTGCTGCGCATGCTTGGCGGACTTGAGCAGCCGGATCAGGGCACCATTATGCTGGGAGGTCGGGATGTTACTGGCATCCCGGCTTATGGACGCAATAGCAATATGATTTTTCAGCAGCTTGCGCTGTTCCCTCATATGGATGTATTCAACAACATTGCCTATGGCCTAAAGGTGAAGAAGTTACCAAAAGTCGATATCCAACGGCAGGTAGGTGAAATGCTTGATCTGGTCCAGCTCGGAGACTATGGCAGGCGTGCTGTATCCGAGCTGTCCGGGGGTCAGGCACAACGCGTCGCCATTGCTCGCGCACTGATCAACAGACCCGAAGTGCTACTGCTTGATGAACCTCTCTCTGCATTGGACATGCAGCTGCGTCTCGATATGCAGCGTGAACTGAAACGCATCCAGCGTGAATTCGGCGGAACGTTTATCTTTGTAACGCATGATCAGAGCGAAGCCATGAATATGTCTGACCGAATTGGCGTTATGCGCGATGGAAGGCTGCTGCAATACGCAACCCCTGATGAAATCTATGAAAGACCGACCGATAGTTTCGTGGCCAAGTTTATTGGAGATACCAATCTCTTTGAGACGGAATTACTGGGACATGATGTGAATGGAATTCGGGTGGAATGCTTCGGCAAGCCATTGCTGGTGAAAGTCAGTGATGGCAATGCTGTACCGAAAGCGGGAGCACGACATTCCTTATCAATCCGCAATGAGTATATTCGACTTGGAGAAGATGCAACTCATTGCCTGAACAAGCTGGATGGACACGTGATTGAAGCGGTGTATGGCGGAGCAAATATTCGATACAGTGTGCAGATTGCTGAAGGTTTTCTGGTTCAGGCCAGTGTGCTGCATCAGCGGGGAGCTTCACGTTATAGTCCAGGTGAGCCAATACAAATTGGCTTTGATCCAGAGGACGCGCTCTTGTTATCCGAACCCATTGATGACCGTGTACAGGGGGCAAGAATATGAACCGGATCGCGGAACGGATCGTGAATCTGTATTCCTTTGGAAACCGCACATGGGTAACCCGGTTGCTGCTTCTGTTGCCTGCGCTTGCTCTGATGGGCATCGTGTATCTGGGCGGGTTGCTGATCTTTGGCAGATATAGCTTTGATATGTATGAGAATGGAAAGCTTATTCGGGGCTGGGATTGGGGGGCCTATCGTGCGTTTCTGTCCGACCCTTATTATTGGAAGCTGATTGGCACAACGTTTCGCATTGCCTTCAAGGTTACGCTATGGAGTCTTCTGCTTGCCTATCCGCTGGCCTATTGCATTGCGGGTCTAAAGAAGCCTGGCATGAAGCAATTGTTGCTGCTGCTCACGTTTCTTCCGCTACTGGTCAGTGCCGTTGTGCGTTCTTACGGATGGCAGCTTTTGTTGTCCAAACAGGGCTTCATGAACTGGCTGTTCATCCGTCTGGGGCTAACCGAGGAAGGATTCAGCATGATATACAACGAGACAGGTGTTGTTGTGGCCCTTGTCCATATTTTCCTGCCATTTATGGTCTTTCCGATTCTAAATGTACTGTCCCAAAGTGACGCTTCCTTAAAGGCAGCTGCTCAGGATCTGGGGGCGGGCAGCTGGAGAACATTCCTGACCATTACCCTGCCTTTATCGGCAAGAGGCATTGCAAGCGGGGTGCAGATTGTGTTCACGCTATGTCTCACCGCATTCACCACACCTCAGCTGATCGGCGGGGGAAGAGTCATGACACTTCCGGTATTTATATATCAGCGAACCTTGGACACCAACTGGCCGATGGCTGCGGTTGCCAGCCTGTTTTTACTTGTGTCTTCCATTGTTGTTTCGTTGCTTGTGAATAAAGGAGCAGAAACGTTGATGTTCCGTCGTTCCCGCAAGGGAGGTCAGGCGTATGGTTAAGTCGAACAGGGGCACCAAGCTGTTACTCTACATCTTTGTGGGTGCCGTAGCGATTTATTTGCTGCTGCCACTGCTGATGATTATGTTGACATCTGTAGGCTCAGGTTCAGCCAGCAAATTTCCCCCGGAAGGTCTAACCTTGAAGTGGTATGCCAATCTGAGTGAGCAGACCCAGTTTCTCGATGCATTCAAGAACAGCCTTATTGCTTCTACAGGGGCGGTTCTGCTGGCTTTGATTACAGGTACGCTTGCTGCGTTAGCAATCGTGCAATACCCTTTCCCGGGCTCTGGTATCTTAAGGGCATTTTTTGTATCTCCAATGGTTATGCCAAAAATTACGCTGGGTACTGCATACCTGATTTTATTCTCAAAAATGCATATTGCAGGCGGACTGTTTGCACTTATTTTGGGTGAAGCGGTCATTGTGCTGCCATTTGTGCTCACTATTGTTGGCAGTGCGTTAGCCAATCTGCACCCGGCTCATCGGGAAGCTGCCGCGGACCTTGGTGCTGGGCCGATACGCATTTTTTTCACAATTACGCTGCCACAGCTCCGACTATCCCTGCTTCTGTCAGGGTCAATCGCTTTTGTCTTCACTTTTGATCAGGTCGAGGCTGCACTGTTGTTGCTCCGTCAGGACAGCTACACGTTGCCAATACAGCTATTCCTGTATATGGAGAAATGGCAGGACCCAACGATAGCCGTGGTGTCTGTAGTTCTGATCGCGTTTGCGCTGGCTCTGTTTATGACGATTAAACTAGTGTTGCGCTCTGTACCAGGACTTGAAAGTTTGTTTGGTCGCAGGAAAACAAAAGGAGGACTGGATCAAAATGAATAATTCACAGCATCTATCCCATAGCTCAAGTCTGAACAGGGACCGGGCGGAAGAAGTGATGAAAACTCAGGGGCTAAGCGCCCTGATCGCAACAACTCCAGAGAACATTCAGTATGTCATCGGGTCCCAGCTGCGTGCAAGCAACTGGACCATGCAGATTTATGCGGTTTTACCTGCCGACAGATCTGCTAAGCCTTGTATCGTCATTCCAACGAATCGGTTAGGCGTTGTAGCCCAGTTCGGTATTACGGGGGTAGATATATTTGCCTACAGTGATTTCTTTGTGGAAGGTTCAATTGAAGGCAAACCTTCCACTGACGACATTGATCTCTTTTATTCTCTTCTGCAAACGACGGTTATTCATCCGGGTCCTGTTGAAGCACTCAAGGCTGCATTAAAACAGCTTGAGATCGAAGATCAGCCGATTGGAATCGATGAGATGCGGATCGCTCCCGATATTCTGGCTAGAATCAAGGAGGAGGTTCCTGACAGACCGGTAATTCCCGCATATAAGTTGTTCCGAGAAATCCGTCTGGTCAAGACACCTTTCGAAATCGAGCAACTTCGTCAGGCTGCCCAATTAAATGAACGGATTGAGCAGGAACTAATTGACCTGATTGCAGCAGGTGTTCATGAGAAGCAACTTGCCGATCATTATCGTCTGGCTGTGATGAGAGCGGGTGGAACTCCGGCAATGACAGCGGTAGGGGCAGGGCCACGTAGTGCGCTACCACTCATCGAAAATTATTTTCATATGATTGAGGTTGGAGATCAGGTCCGTTTCGATCTTTGCCTGCAGCTGGAAGGATACTGGGGAGATACGGGCCGCACGGTTGTTGCAGGGGAACCTACCGCTTGGATGAAAAAACATTTTGCTGCGGTCAAAAGTGGATGGGAGACGGCACTTGAAACGCTGCGCCCTGGCGTCAAGGCGTCGGAAGTATTCCATGCGGCAGTATCTCGCGTACAGCGTGAGGGGATTCCGCATTACCGACGTCAGCATGTCGGACATGCCATCGGGTTGGAACTGTACGACGATATAACCCTCTCCCCGGGTGACCAGCGGATACTGGAGTCCGGTATGGTGTTATGTGTTGAGGTACCCTATTACGAGCTAGGTGCTGGTGGGTTCCAAATCGAGGATACAATTGTTGTAACGCCAGATGGTTATGAGTTTCTGACCCATATGGAGCGGAAATTGTTCACTAAATAACGATAGATGGAAGGCTTCGCTGACCGGCGATCAGACCACAGTCGATCCAAGAAGCTTTCTTACTGGGAAAGTTGGAACATCCATGATTCAGCAGGGAACTAAGACGTTTCGTAACATTAGCCTTGCACTGTTCGCCGGAGGTTTTGTCACTTTTGCTTTGCTCTACAGCCTCCAGCCCCTGATGCCTGAGATTAGCAATGCATTCTCAATTACGCCGGCACACGCCAGTCTTACGTTATCCGTTACAACGATCGCCATGGCACTGACGATGCTGTTCATCGGGTCCTTATCTGATTCGGTGGGCCGACGCTTTATAATGACAGCGGCACTGGTGATATCTTCTGTTATTGCTTTGCTCAGCGCATTCAGCCCGGGATATACGGAGCTTCTTCTGCTTCGTATTCTCCAGGGTGTGGCACTCGCGGGGTTGCCAGCGATAGCCATGACATATCTGTCAGAAGAAATTGAACCTAGAAGTCTTGGTTATGCTATGGGCCTATATATCAGCGGCAATTCGATCGGAGGCATGGCCGGCCGTTTCATCAGCGGTGTGGTGACAGATTGGTTCAGTTGGCGCGCTGCTGTGGGGTTCATTGGTATTCTTGGACTGTGTGCAGCCGTTATTTTTTGGCTTGTTATCCCGCCATCCCGTCATTTTGTCAAAGCTGCACCCGGATTCAAAAATCCAATACCTCTTTTGTGGTCGCAATGTCGCAATCCAAGGCTGTTATGCCTGTATGGACTCGGTTTTCTCCTGATGGGGGGATTCGTGACCCTGTTCAACTATATCGGTTTTGAATTAACGGGTGAACCCTATCATCTTAGCCAGTCTATCGTTGGAAGTCTTTTTGTAGTATATCTGATGGGCACAGTCAGCAGTACCTGGATGGGCAGGATGGCAGATCGGTACGGCAGGTCACATGTGCTTGGAATCGCGCTGGGAATTATTCTGGCTGGTGCAGTCTGTACCGTTCATCCAGCGCTTTGGGTCAAAATTATCGGACTCGCCCTGTTTGCCTTCGGTTTCTTTGGCGGTCATTCCATCGCAAGCAGCTGGGTTGGACTTGTGGCCAATCAGCACAAATCTCAAGCCAATGCGTTGTATTTATTTTTCTACTATCTTGGTTCAAGCGTAAGTGGAACAGGAGGTGGACTGCTTTACAGTCATCTTGGGTGGATAGGCATTGTGGGGATGATCGGTGTGTATGTTTTGAGCGGTTTTGTCTTGTGTAATTTGCTTGTTCACAGGTTGAAGGGACGGGCTACATAAATCAACTTTTTCCGACAGCTATTGCATATCCTGAAATACCGAGTATAATACTTGGTAAATAGACGAAAAGGGGATGCAATAAACGATGAAAACACATGCTGAATTGAACTCACTTCTTGTTGACGATTATCTGGATCTCCTGAACATTGCGAAACAGCTAGGTGATGACGAATGGAAAGATGCTATTCTGCAAGCATTGAAGGAAGAAGTCGATGCGAATCATCATCTGGATTCCAAAGAGGTAAGACAGGATCTATGGATTCAATTTGAAGGCATTAATGAACAAATGCATGATCTGTTAATGCAATTGAAGCATGCCGACAGTCCTGAGGAGAAAGAACAGATTATTGAAATGATCTGGGGATTGAAAGTAGACCGTCATGCGATCACACGTAAACTTGAAACCATGAGCCGTGCCAGTGCTGGACATCAGTAAGCTCTAGGTTGATTATACATTGAAAACCCGCGTGTCTCCTGGGATCATCCCCTAGGTCGCACGCGGGTTTTGTTTTTGCTTTATTGTTTACTACACTTTAGTGAGTGTTCAAAAAGGTCGGTTTTCAGTACCGAGAAGATGGGATGAAGCTAGAAATGGAGTAGCGGAGCGTAGGGAAAACTACGTGAGCAACGGACATTTCGGCTGAATTCCATATTCGATGCTGATGATGCCATTAGGCATCCTTCGTAATCAAAAGCGGACTTTTTGAACTACTTCTATTAAAACTGTTTTGCGAAAGTGCGTGCTTGTTCGATAGCTTGTTGCTTGATCTCATCTGCACGATCTTTATATTGATTATGCCCCTCAACAAAAATGCCATCAAGCTTCGGCACACCGAGGAATGACATGATAATGCTTAAGTAACGATGACCGGATTCCATCTGAGCCGCTGGGCCATCGGAATAAATGCCGCCGCGAGCCTGAATATGCAGTGCTTTTTTATCAGACAGCAGTCCGACAGGACCTTGTTCGGTATAACGAAATGTTTTGCCAGCTACGCAGATCGAGTCCACATAAGCCTTCAGAATAGGAGGGAACGAGAAGTTCCACATCGGGGTTACAAAAACATATTTATCTGCTGAGGCAAATTGATCCGACAGTTCATTCAAACGGCTTACTTTGGTCTGCTCTTCGGAAGTCAGATCACTACCCGATTGCAGTTTGCCCCAACCACTGAAGACATCCGCATCGATATGGGGGATATCCGAGCGATACAGATCGAGGTGAACAACCTCATCAGAAGGGTGACTTTCACGATACGCATCAATAAACGCTTTACCTGTAGCCATACTGAAGGAGGTTTCATGATCATGAGGATGGGCAGTAATATACAATAAGGTAGACATGTAGTTCTTCCTCTCTGTGCGATTAATGGGGTGAAGTAAGCTTGGCAACGATGAAGCGACCGAAGTAGTATGCATCGTTTCCCTTGTTTTATACGTCAGAAAAGATATGAATGGATTGATCATGATACTGAATTGGATGCTTTATAGTGACCAGATACTCAATCCATGTATAATATACAGGACGAGTATTTATTTTCCAAAGACAATAGGATGAGTGAGATGAGCGCACATGGGAATGGACCTGGAGAAGCAACGATTAAGCATTGAAGCAGCGAAATTGTATTATCAGTCCGATTATAGCCAGCAGGATATTGCCGCAAGGTTGGGCGTGTCGCGTCCAACCGTATCAAGGTTACTTCAGTACGCCAAAGATCGTGGATATGTCCGGATTGAAATTATGGACCCGCTGGAGGATATCGACATCATTGCCGGAGAACTTAAGTCAAAATATGATCTGGATACGGCACTTGTGTGTTTTACCCCGTTGAAGAGTGATGAGGAAATACAGAAGCATATCAGTAAACGAGCAGCGGATTATCTTCAAGAGACGGTTCAGGATGCAGATATTATCGGGGTGACTTGGGGAACAACCATGCATGCTGTAGCACGCCAGCTTCGTCCCAAGCAGGTTAAAGGTGTCGAAGTCGTGCAATTGAAGGGGGGCGTAAGCCACTCCCATGTCAATACGTATGCCGCTGAGATTGTTCATTTGTTCGCTGAGGCATTCCATACGGTACCAAGGTATCTGCCGCTGCCTGTTATTTTCGACAACATTGAAGTAAAAAACATGGTGGAAGCGGATCGACATATCGGCAGAATCGTGGAACTCGGCAGACAGGCCAATATTGCTTTGTTTACCGTGGGTACTGTGAAGGAAGATGCATTATTGTTCAGGCTCGGTTACTTCAATGAAGAAGAGCAACAATTGCTGATGAACTCCGGTGCAGGTGACATTTGTTCACGCTTTTTCGACGCGGAAGGTCAGTTGATCAGTGAAGAGATTAACAGCAGAACCGTTGGAATTGATCTAGCCGAGTTGAGAAATAAGGAAAAATCAATCCTTGTCGCCGGGGGACAACGCAAAATTGAAGCCATACACGCCGCGCTCAAAGGTCATTACGCTAATATTCTGGTCACGGATCAGTACACAGCGCAGGCATTACTTCGATTTTAATTTCAAATGAATATGGATGACAACATCTGCCACGCAAAAAGGGCGGATGTTTTGCTTTTTTAGGAAGAAAATATAACGAAGAAGAAATGCAAGTGTAACTATGAACAAAAGTTCAAGTTGATTTTTACATATGTTCATGTTAGTGTAAGGGTATAGAAAATAACTAGTTCAGATAAGGGAGAGATTCAATTGACTACACCACAATTAGCTAAAATGATCGACCATACGTTGCTTCGTGCGGACGCAACGCAAAGTGAAATGGCCAAGTTAACCGAAGAAGCAAAGCAATATCAGTTTGCTTCCGTATGTGTTAACCCAGGCTGGGTTGCTTATGCAGCTGAGCAGTTGCAGGGTTCTGGCGTAGATATCTGCACCGTTATTGGTTTCCCTTTGGGGGCATCTACATCGGAGACAAAAGCTTTCGAAACGAAAGATGCGATTGCTAAAGGTGCAACTGAAGTCGATATGGTCATCAACATCAGTGCTTTGAAAGATGGCAAAGATGATTTCGTTGAACAAGATATTCGTGCTGTTGTTGAAGCGGCTGCGGGTAAAGCTTTGGTGAAAGTTATTATTGAAACTTGTCTGTTGACGGATGAAGAAAAAGTACGTGCTTGTCAGGCAGCTGTGCGAGCTGGAGCTGATTTTGTTAAAACTTCTACAGGTTTCTCCACAGGTGGAGCAACGCCAGAAGATATCGCTTTGATGCGTCGTACTGTAGGTCCTGATGTTGGCGTTAAAGCTTCCGGTGGCGTACGTAGCCTGGAAGATATGCAAAAAATGATCGAAGCGGGTGCAACTCGTATCGGTGCTAGTTCTGGCGTGAAGATTATGCAGGGCGAACAGTCTTCATCGTCTTACTAATTCGTTGTAATCTGACTCGTTAGATAACATCTAGGCTTTGCCTCACGGGATTAATCTTGTTCTTCATGTTAATCATTAATATGGAGAACAAGGTTCAAGCCTGAAAAAGCCTTTTTATTTTTTTAGCCTGAAAACTGATATAAAACGAATTTATTGTAAGCGCTTTACTTGTTTTCTGAAAGGTTTATTTCATTACATGCATGAAAAACCTTTGAGCTGAATTTTCACATCCGGCTTAACTACCTTCAAAGGAGAAATCAAATGAAATTTCTAATTGCCATTATCGGCTTACTCGTTGTTTTTGGACTGGCTTATATCGCAAGCAACGGCAAAAAGCAGATTCGTTACCGGCCGCTGGCTATCATGATTGTTTTGCAAGTTATACTAGCTTATGCTCTGTTGAATACAGGAGTGGGTACTTTTTTAATTGGCGGTTTCGCGACCGTATTTAAAAGTTTACTCGACTATGCGAATGAAGGTATCGCATTTGTATTTGGGGGTTTGACTACTGTAGGTGCCGAAAGCGGGGGGGCACCGTTCTTCCTCAGCGTATTGATGCCGATTGTTGTCATCTCCGCCCTTATCGGTATATTGCAGTATATCCGAATCTTGCCTTTTGTTATAAAATATATTGGTCTGGTATTAAGCAAAATCAACGGAATGGGCAGACTGGAATCATATAACGCGGTTGCTTCGGCTGTATTGGGGCAATCTGAAGTGTTCATTTCTGTAAAAAAACAAATTGGGTTGTTGCCAAAACATCGGCTGTACACCTTGTGTGCTTCGGCGATGTCCACGGTATCGATGTCGATTGTTGGTGCTTATATGACCATGATCGAGCCGAAATATGTGGTTACAGCTCTTGTACTGAACCTGTTTGGCGGTTTTATCATTGCTTCGATTGTGAATCCTTATGAGGTTACAGAGGAAGAAGATATATTGGAAGTACAGGAAGAGGAGAAACAGTCCTTCTTCGAAATGCTCGGCGAATACATCCTGGATGGATTCAAAGTTGCTATCATCGTAGCTGCGATGTTAATCGGTTTTGTTGCCTTGATTGCACTTGTTAACGGAATTTTCAGCGCGGTGCTTGGCATTTCGTTCCAAGAGCTACTTGGTTATGTGTTTGCACCATTTGCCTTCATCATGGGTGTTCCATGGAAAGAAGCGATTCAGGCAGGAAGTATTATGGCAACCAAAATGGTATCCAACGAATTCGTAGCTATGCTTAATTTGAAGGAGACTGCAATGTCTGCCAGAACAACGGGTATCGTATCTGTCTTCCTCGTGTCGTTCGCCAACTTCTCCTCCATCGGTATCATTGCTGGTGCGGTGAAGGGACTCCATGAGAAGCAAGGTAATGTGGTCGCCCGCTTCGGTCTGAAGCTGCTTTACGGTGCTTCGCTTGTCAGCGTGCTGTCAGCGATCATTACTGGACTGTTCTTGTAAACCGGATTATTGGAAGGAGTGCTTAGATTATGTCAACATTCAAAAGAGTACATCTGATCGTTATGGATTCTGTAGGGATCGGCGAAGCGCCGGATGCAGCAGAATTTGATGATTTTGATGTAGATACCTTCGGTCACATTGCACGTGAACGCGGAGGTCTGAAAATGCCTCACATGGCCAGTCTCGGACTGTCCAACATTAAAGAGATCGAGGGTGTCCCTGTAGCGGATGCACCAAAAGCGTATTACACCAAGATGCAGGAAGCATCCAGAGGCAAAGATACTATGACAGGTCACTGGGAGCTGATGGGTCTTTACATTGATACACCTTTCCGTGTGTTCGAGAATGGTTTTCCCGATGAGTTGATTCAGCGTATTGAAGAGAAAACGGGCCGCAAGGTGATTGGTAACAAACCGGCCAGCGGCACGGAAATTCTGGATGAGCTGGGTGCAGAGCATGTTGAAACTGGCGCGCTCATCGTCTACACATCCGCGGATTCGGTTCTGCAAATTGCAGCACATGAGGACGTTGTTCCACTGAAAGAGCTGTATGAGATCTGTGAGTTCTGCCGTGAAATTACACTAGAAGATCCGTATATGCTCGGCCGCATTATTGCACGTCCATTTGTAGGTGAAGCGGGTAACTGGAAACGTACTGCAAATCGTCATGACTATGCGCTTAAACCTTTTGGTCGTACGGTTATGAATGAACTGCAAGATAGCGGATTTGATGTGATTGCTTTGGGTAAAATCGCAGATATCTATGATGGCGAAGGTGTAACTAAGGCTGTTCGTACCGTCTCTAACATGGATGGCATGGACAAGTTGTCTGAAACGATGGATGAAGAGTTCACTGGACTCAGCTTCCTGAACCTGGTTGATTTTGATGCCCTGTACGGTCACCGTCGTGATCCGCAAGGTTATGCTCAGGCACTTGAAGACTATGATGCACGGCTGCCAGAGATTTTTGCCAAAATGACCAATGATGATCTGCTGCTGATCACAGCTGACCATGGTAACGATCCAACATACCGCGGTACAGACCATACACGTGAATATGTACCACTGCTTGCCTACTCTCCGCGCTTCAGCGAGGGCAAAAAGCTTGATCTGCGCAGCACATTTGCTGACCTTGGCGCAACCGTAGCCGAGAACTTTGGAGTGAAAATGCCGGAATACGGCACCAGCTTCCTGAAAGATTTGAAATAACTTTTTCAAAAACTGGATAGGGGAGGTCGGAGTAGCTGCGGCTGCTCCGGTCCTGCCATCATAATAGACTAATTTGTATAACTGGAGGAGATTCATTCATGAGTACACATATTGGAGCAAAACCCGGGGATATCGCAGAAACGATCCTTTTGCCAGGAGACCCTTTACGCGCGAAATATATTGCAGATACGTACCTTGAAGATGTTGTATGTTACAACGAAGTTCGTGGAATGCTCGGTTACACAGGTACATATCAAGGACACCGGATTTCGGTGCAAGGTTCAGGGATGGGAATTCCGTCCTTCGCAATCTATGCTAACGAATTGATCAGCGAATATGGCGTAAAAAACCTGATTCGTGTGGGTACTTGTGGCGGTATGCAGGAGCATGTACATGTACGTGACGTCATCCTTGCACAAGCAGCATGTACAGATTCCAGCATGAACAAACACGTATTCGGTGGATATGACTTCTCACCAATTGCTACGTTCTCCCTGCTGAAAGAAGCATATGACCGTGCAACAGCTAAAGGTATGAAAATTCACGTCGGTAACGTATTCAGCTCCGATTCTTTCTACCGCGATGACCGTTCCGTAACCGAGAAGTTGATGAAACACGGCGTACTCGGCGTAGAGATGGAAACAACAGCATTGTACACCATCGCTGCCAAGTTTGGTGTTAACGCACTGACCATCCTGACGGTAAGTGACCACTTGCTGACAGGCGAAGAAACATCTGCCGAAGAGCGTCAAAAAACGTTCAACGACATGATGGTAGTTGCCCTGGACACAGCAATCACACTGTAATTGTTATTCATAATCATTTGATTTTAATCGAAACTTTTGTTTTAAGCACGGAGTGAAGGAACCGGAATCGATTCTGAAGAAGCGAAGCGTTCGCCTTTGTCTCCGAGTTTTCTCCATTACAAATGGAATCAAAAAAACTTGGAGACAACAGCGATCTAAGGAACGATCCGGAGCCGTAACGACTAACAACAAAGTGTTCAATACAATCAATACACACACAAGGAGAGATCATCATGAGAATGGTAGACATTATTGCTAAGAAACGCGACGGAAAAGAACTGACAACGGCTGAGATTGATTTTGTTGTTCAAGGATACACACAAGGAGAAATCCCGGACTATCAAGTCAGCGCATGGGCGATGGCGGTATTCTTCAAAGATATGACAGACAAGGAACGCGCCGATCTGACGATGTCGATGGTGAATTCGGGTGAAACGATCGACCTGTCCGCTATCGAAGGCATCAAAGTAGACAAGCACTCCACAGGAGGAGTGGGCGATACAACAACACTGGTACTCGCTCCACTTGTTGCTGCGCTGGATGTTCCGGTTGCCAAAATGTCCGGACGTGGACTTGGTCACACGGGTGGTACAACAGACAAGCTGGAATCCGTTGCTGGTTTCCACGTAGAGCTTGAAAAAGAAGAGTTCATTCGTCTCGTAAACGAACACAAGGTTGCAGTTATCGGACAAAGTGGTAACCTTACGCCTGCAGACAAAAAGCTCTATGCACTGCGTGACGTAACAGCTACCGTTAACTCCATCCCACTGATCGCCAGCTCCATCATGAGCAAGAAAATTGCAGCAGGTGCAGATGCGATCGTGTTGGATGTTAAAACGGGTGCTGGTGCATTCATGAAAACAACGGAAGATGCTAAAGAACTGGCGCATGCCATGGTAAGCATCGGTAACAATGTTGGCCGTAAAACGATGGCTGTTATCTCCGATATGTCCCAACCACTGGGTCTGGCGATTGGTAACGCGCTTGAAGTAAAAGAAGCCATCCTCACACTGCAAGGTAAAGGTCCAAAAGATCTGGAAGAACTGTGTCTGGCACTTGGACGTCAGATGGTATTCCTTGCTGGCAAGGCAGATTCCTTGGAGCACGCTGAGGAGAAATTGAAAGAAGTGATCCAGAACGGTAAAGCCTTGGAGAAATTCAAAGATTTCCTGGCAAACCAAGGCGGAGACGCTTCGGTTGTGGATCATCCAGAGCGCTTGCCTCAAGCACAGTATCTGGTTGAAGTTCCAGCAGACAAAGATGGCTATGTTGCCGGAATCGTCGCTGACGAAATCGGAACTGCAGCAATGCTACTCGGCGCAGGCCGTGCAACGAAAGAGTCCGAGATCGATCTCGCGGTTGGTCTGATGCTGAACAAAAAAGTCGGTGATCCAGTCAAAGCTGGTGAGTCCCTCGTTACAATCCATGCCAATCGTGAAGACGTAGCAGATGTCATCGCGAAGATCAAAGAAAACATTACGATTGCGGATCATGCCGATGCTCCTGTATTGGTTCATGATATCGTAACGGAATAATACATTCCGAGCAGACGAGATGTAATCTCATGTCTGACTGAACATGAAAGCCTCGAAGCGATGTAATCCATCGCTTTGGGGCTTTTTTATATACGAAATATTAGATATGAACCTTATATTTTGTGAGATTATATTTACTCTTACTTCAATATTTGAGATAATATTTAAGTTATATTTTTCCTTTTGAGGAGGGTAGGAATCAGGTTAATATAATGATCATCAATAATAGCTCTTTTGAGATACGAGGCATCTCAAGAAAGCTAAATTCCACTCGTTAAAAAGGATAAAATGTTAGGTTTTTAAGCAAGTACATACTTTAGGAGGAATTTAAGTTGTTTAGGAATTTTCAGAAAACATTATTTAGAAGAACATTTATTGTGTTGAACGTTTTCATTTTATTGTTTGTAGCGACAGTTCAATTTAAAGCAGAGGCAGCCAATTCAAACTTTGCTTATGGTGAACTGGAAGCGGGAGCAATCATGCAATGGGGGGGGACAGCACTCCTAGCAGCAGCGGGAAATGCAACAAGTATTGATCCCGTTATTATGGAGCAAGTTCATCAATTTGGACAACAGGCATGGCAAGATGCAGATACATCTACAAAATTAGAAATTACGTCCTCCATTCAGGGGTACGGCGATTTATGGGGTACCAATAGAAAGTACAGTCTACAATGGTCCTCAGATGCGCAGATTTATTTGGTGAAAAAATGGAATGAATACTTCGGTGCAGGAGCCCTGATTAATGCTTCAAACAATAAAATAGATACAGTTGCTACAATTAATTCGGTTATTATGAATTCAATTGCTGATGCCAGAATGGCTGATACAGGGTTTTATCGAGACTTAGGATTCATAAAAAATGCGTTTGGTAAAGATATTTTCCTTAGAGGAGTTCAGATAGATTATCATGGAGCAATAAATATAAATTTTAATGAACCTTATACAATTCCGAGTGACAGCCCATTATTAAAAAAGAAGTTTCCCAACGCGCTTGTGGCTTATCGCGAAGCGGTGAAGGAGTTAGGTATCAAGCCTACATATCAAACGGTACAGCCTCGTTTTGGATTGCATCAGCATCCTTACACGCGTTATGAACCGTTAGCCTTCCCTGAAGAATTCCCAACGAGACTAACCCTTCCCGCCCTTAAAGGAATCGTTAATAACCAAGGTGTAATAACAACTCTCGAAAAACCAAACATTGGTCGGGTCGGAAACAGTTTAACAGGAGAAATCGCCATTAGTTATCCTACATATATTGGAGACACAGGCACGTTTACAAAGGCGGATTCCGTAACTCAGGCACCTCCAGAAGAACCGGTTAATGGAGGTGGGAATGGTAATGGAGAGGGAAGTTACAATGACACGCCTACTTATTCACCGCTTGATCTTATTGTATATAAAGCCATGGTGCAATTCATACAAGAATACCGAATTAATCATTCGAATAACCTGGACCAGCTACTGGAGTATATGAAATTAAATGATTCCGGCAAACCATCCAACAAGCAAGTTTGGAATGAGTGGTTGGGAAGCTTCACCAAATAAAGACTTGAAAACACACTATGAAATGTATAGTGTGTTTTTTTGTTTCATTATTTTAGGTTTCTTATAGCCTATCAGTTCTTCTTAATTGTTATTAAGCTTATCATACGCCATCACCGAATCCGCGTTGGTATAAATATAAGGCGTGGATGGCTCAGATACAGGTGTCACCTTTGTGGCCCGAATCTCAATCGTATCCTTACCGTTCACCTGTGCAGAGCCTATGCTGCCATCGATTTGTACCCAACTGTCTGTAGGAAAGCTATCCGCGTCGGGCATGTGAATCATTACACCGAAGGGGGCCGCATCAGCGGGGCAGCACATGACGAGAAATCGTCCCAGTGCAAAATGTGATTCATGATCCATGCTTTTGTCACGGTAGACAAACCCGGTTAACGAGATATCTTTTCCTGCAAATTGTCGCTGGAACATGTCGATTGTCCCGAGTGTTTCAGAGAAAATCTCGGGATAAACTTTAATGACGGGCTCAACATACAATATCTCTGCCAACTCAGCGAATTCGCGGCTGTACTCATCTGGAGGGACGAATTGTACTTTGGTAGCTGATGCAGACTGAACAGCCGTTGTTTGTTGTGTGAGATCTTGTACAGTTAATTGCGTTATAGGATCCGGTAAGGGTTCTTTGCGACGAATCTCGGGAGGGGCATAGGTGAGAGACATGCCTTTTTGGCTAGCCATGGAGCTGCCGAGAGCCCGGTCAGGTAACAGAAACCCCAGCAATAAGGGTATGGCAATCAGACCATATACCAACGAGCTGCGTAGGAAACCGGAAGGAGGTGGATGTTCACAATCGCAATGAACCTCGTTACTACTGAACAGTCCATGCCAGGCCATGATAACAGCAATAAACAATAAGGGAACAGGACAGCATAGCAGCAGTTTTTGCATCGTGGGTGCCAGATAATAATGAAGCGAATCACTTGAATTCAAGTGAATAATGTACACTGCCACCCCGCCGATCCAGCCTGCACGGATCAGGTTATGCCATTGGATGACGTGTGACCTTGGAACAGGAGGTTTGTTCATTGTATAGATAGTGTGGTTCATAATCATCACCTCATCTCTATTCATAGTCAGTATGAAAGTTCATGGGATTAACCATTCAGGTCATGAAGTATGTTGCTCAACCTTTATACCAGCAGGTTAATCAACCACGAGCCGGCGAAGACAAGCGTAATAATGGCTAGACTTAGACCAATAACAAACCGGGTACGGAAGGTGGAGAGCAGCATCAGGGTGCTTTTGAAATCCAGCATTGGACCAAGCACAAGGAAGGATACCAGCGGCCCCAGTGCAAATGTATGTGAGAACGCAGAAGCCACAAAAGCATCAGAAGTGGAGCAGAGAGACAGTACATAAGCAAATCCCATCATGAACACATAGGAGGCAACAGGACCATTACCAAGTGAGATCAGATCGCTGCGGCTAATGAATGTCTGGATGCAGGCTGTAATCAAGGCACCGATCACCAGATATTTGCTCATATCGACAAATTCGTCTCCGGCGTGAATGAAGAAGCTGCGCCAGTTTTTCACATGGTTGTGATCATGTGCATTTGCGTGCGCGTGAGGTTGCGCCATTTTAAAACCAGGATGCGTCTTAACCTCTGTCGCTGCGACTTTTGGCATCCGAAGGGGAATTCGACGAACAAACACATACACAAGCATGCCTATGGAAGCTGCTACAGCAAAGGCCAGTCCCATGCGGGCAATGGTAATCTCAGGATGGGAGGGAAAGGCGAGCAAGGTTGCGGTAAATACGATGGGATTGACTACGGGACCACTCAAGATGAATGTCACTGCGATATAGGCTGGCATGCCTTTGTGCATCAACCGTCTTACTACCGGGATCATGCCACATTCGCAGATGGGAAAAATAATACCGAGTAGTCCTGCAACCAGCACACCGCCGATCGGATTCTTGGGTGTGAGTTTGCGGACCATTTCTTCGGATACGAACCACTGCATGAGCGAGGACAATAGTACACCCATGAGCAGAAAAGGTGCGGCTTCAAGGAAAATACCTATGAATACGGTTTTCATATTTTGCAAAGCTTCACTGTTCCATGCTTCCTTCAGGTCTGGAGCCATTGTGATCAACACGGGAACAAGAAATGCACAAGGGATCAGGAAGGACAGGAGCTTCAAATTGGCTGCCATTTTCATGAAACAGACCTCCACAACTAGGACTTTGCTAAAATATATGCTTGTACGTGCAGCAACATACATCATTCCTATGTTCTAATCAACATTTTTACGATTAATCAAGATTCTTCATCATATTAGAGTTGACAACTAAAAGAAAACTGCGTATAGTTCGGATTGATCTTATTTAATAGTAATAATTACGATTAAAATTACAACTTAAACAGAGTGGAGGAAGCAGAAATGTCAGATCAACAGGTTCAACAGCGGGTTCCAGTAACCGTACTGAGTGGATATTTGGGTGCAGGCAAAACGACACTTCTCAATCATGTGCTTCATAACCGTGAGGGGATGCGTGTTGCTGTCATCGTCAATGATCTCAGTGAGGTTAATATCGATGCGGGTTTAATACGAGATGGTGGAGGATTATCGCGCATTGATGAGAAGCTTGTAGAGATGTCCAATGGTTGCATCTGCTGCACATTGCGGGAGGATCTGCTGAAAGAAGTCGAGCGGCTGGCGCTAGATGGTTCTTTTGACTACATATTGATTGAATCCACTGGGATTGGTGAGCCGGTACCTGTTGCGCAGACGTTTACGTATATCGACGAGGAACTCGGCATTGATTTGACGAAATTCACCCGTCTCGACACGATGGTTACGGTTGTTGATGCTGCCCAGTTCTGGCGTGATTTTTATTCCAAAGAAACACTGAAGGATCGTGGACAGGAAGCGGGGGAGGACGATGTTCGCGGAATCGTTCATCTGCTGACGGATCAGGTGGAATTCTGTGATGTGCTGATTCTGAACAAGTGTGATCTGGTATCGGAGGAAGAACTGACGAAGCTTGAGAAGGCACTACACGCCATGCAGCCGGAAGCCAAGCTCATTCGAACAACACATGGGCAGATTGATCCGAGAGAGATATTGAATACGGGACGTTTTGATTTTGAAAAAGCAAGCCAGTCCGCGGGTTGGATCCGCGAATTAATGAAAGAGGAACATACGCCGGAGACTGAAGAATATGGAATTCATTCATTTGTCTATCATCGTAAACGTCCATTCCACCCGGAACGCTTACTGCGTTGGATTGCGAAATGGCCAGATAACATCGTGCGATCCAAAGGTCTGATGTGGCTGGCGACAAGAAACCATATGGCGATCTCTTTCAGTCATGCAGGCACATCGAAGCAGCTTGCGCCAGCAGGAATATGGGTAGGTGCGATGAGTGAGGAGGAAAGGCAACTTCATTTTGGCGACACGCTGCCAAGCATACCGGACTGGGATGATGAGTGGGATGACCGGGTAACCAAATTAGTATTTATCGGCATCGATATGAACCGGGCGGAGATCGAACGTACATTGGATGAGACCCTTCTTACAGAGGAGGAGATGTTGATGAACTGGCGTGAACTGAAAGATCCTTTTCCAGCGTGGAGTTGAAGTGAAAAGAAAAGATCTTCAAGTGCAATAATGCCCCTGAAGATCAATGATTATATTGCATTAATGACTTTAGCTAAAGTACAAATCGCCAAGATAAAAATCACCGTTGCCACTTTTTTGCGGACTAAACACAAAGGTAAGGTACACTCCATAGGAACCCGTCCATCCTTGTGGATAATAAATGGCTTTGTAACTGTGTCTTGTTTTGGTTTTATCATCCATTGCAATCACTTTAAAATCAGCTGATTTCACATTAATCAACTGATCTGCATATTTAGTCAGCGTTTTTTTATCATTTGCTGCAATGATACCTTTGACTGTAGTCTTAAATTTATCTTTCTGGGATTGCTTACCCAGATCAAAAATGTCGATCTCGGGATTTTCAATAACTTTAGCATCTATGTATTTATCAAATTCACTAGTGCTACCTGTTTTAAGTGCTTTACCATACATTTTGATCAATGTTAAAGATTCTTTCTGCAATTTGACTATCATCTGAGCGTCAGTTCCAGTCATCTTGATTGAGCCAGAAGTGCTTGAGTTACTTGAACTACTTGGTTTACTTGAATCTTCAGAACCTTTGGTACCTGTACTGCTGTTATTACTTGAACTACTAGACTTACTGTTACCTGAATTAGTGATACTTACAACTTTGTTGCTAACATTCAGAGATACGTTGGCTCCGAGTGCTTCTGCTGTGGTATTTACAGGCAAGTATACATCACCGTCATATACCAGTGCATTCAGTTTGTCTCCAGCTTCATTCTTGGGTGTCCAAGACAGACCGTTTACTTTAAAGCTAATATTGCTGTCGAGTGCTGCTTCAATATCTTGAATTCCGTTTGAAGCTGCTACACCCAGGGCACCGAAAGCCAAACTGCATGCTACCAATGACCCAATAAAAGTTGATTTTTTGATCTTCATCTAGTTCCTCCGTAGGTAAAGTATAATGCTACCAAAGCAGTATATCATATGAAATTATATTGTGCATACAAAATTTTACTGTAACAGATATAGAGTTGACAAAAGAAAAGCCATAGACTAATATCATTAAATAGTAATAATTACGATTAAATAAGAGGAGGCAACAACCATGAGAGTCATTGTAACTTTAGCCTGCACCGAGTGCGGGGACCGCAACTATACAACAACCAAGAACAAACGTAACCATCCAGAGAGACTTGAGATGAAGAAGTACTCCCCACGTTTGAAGAAAATGACGATCCACCGGGAAACCAGATAAAATTTTTTTGTTATTTTTAAATCGTAATATTTACGAAAAGAGGGAAAGGCATGATACTATCCTCCATGCATGATGTTGTATTTGGATATGGCAAAGAGCCGGTCATTGATCAACTGTCGCTGGATATCCATGTGGGAGAGTTCATAGGCATCACAGGTCCCAATGGTTCTGCCAAAACAACCCTGTTAAAGCTGCTGCTGGGGCTATTGAAGCCCTGGAGCGGCACGATACATATGAGTCCGCAGTTGAAACGTGGGAACAAGTCCAATATCGGTTATGTGCCCCAGCAGGTGGCATCGTTTAATAGTGGATTTCCCAGTACGGTGAATGAACTGGTCCGGTCCGGGTGTTACACCAGGCTGGGATTATTCCGCAGATTCACAGCAGAGCAGGATGCCATCGTTGAACGCAGTTTGCGGGAAGTTGGCATGTGGGAATATCGGAATACACGCGTCGGTGAGCTGTCTGGTGGACAGAAGCAGCGGATCTGTATTGCCAGAGCTATGGCTGGGCAACCGCAAGTTCTGGTACTGGATGAGCCAACAACGGGAATGGACCGCCACAGCCGTGAAGGATTTTACAATCTGATGCGCCACTATGCTGATGTTCATGGGTTAACGATTATTATGGTTACTCACGGACTGGAAGAGATGGGGAATCGATTGGATCGTACGATTACTCTGGAGCGGCAAGAAAGTGAGGAATGGCAGTGTTTGAGTACGAATTCATGCAACGTGCCTTCTGGGCAGGTGGACTGATTGGAGTCATCGCTCCAATTCTCGGGGTTTATCTGATGCTCAGGAGGCAGGTCCTAATGGCAGACACGTTATCCCATGTCTCACTCGCAGGGGTGGCGCTCGGTTCAGTCATGAATCTTAACCCGGTGATCTGCGGATTCGCCGTTGCAATTATCGGTGCCTTACTGGTTGAACAACTGCGGCGAAGTTACCGAACCTACAGCGAGGTACCTGTGGCGATCATCATGACTTCGGGGCTGGCTCTTGCTGTGGTATTGATGAGTCTCAAAACCAATCTGTCCAAGACCTTCAGCTCATACTTATTTGGATCTATTGTCGCGGTTAGCGATATGCAGTTGTGGATGATGGCGGGAGTATGTGTCATTGGTTTACTTTTTTTCATCTTACTCCGAAGACCGCTCTATAGCTTTACGTTTGATGAAGAGACAGCTTCCATTGGAGGCGTTCAGGTGAGAGGTTTATCGTTTGCATTTGCCATTCTGACAGGAATGACTGTAGCTTCAGCCATGCCCATCGTTGGTGTGTTGCTGGTTTCTGCTCTTATTGTATTGCCTGCTGCCTTGGCACTAAGAGTGTCTCGCAGTTTTACAGCAGCGATGATCGTCGCGGTAATCACGGGGGTAATCGGTATTTTTAGCGGACTGACAACATCTTACCATCTAAATACACCACCGGGAGGAACGATTGCTCTCATCCTGTTGGTCTTCCTATTGACTGGAATATCAGCGCAAAAGCTGATTGCACGATACAACCGCAAGCGTCACCGTAAAGAAACGAAATCACAGCACGTCATTCTGGTCAACCATTCTAGGAGGAATACATCACATGAAATTCAGTAAAAAAGCTACGCTCGGATTGTTGTTTAGTCTTACACTTATCGTCGCAGGCTGCGGACAAAAATCCGCTTCTGATACAAATACAGCTTCGACGGGCACTTCCGTTCCAGTCGAGAGTGAAGCAGCAAAATTAAACGTGCAGGTCAGTTTCTACCCGATGTATGAGTTCACCAAAAACGTGGCAGGTGATCTGGCCGATGTGCATACACTCGTTCCAGCAGGAATGGAGCCCCATGATTGGGAGCCTACACCACAGGACATTGCCAGCATTGAGAAAGCGGATGTGCTTGTATACAACGGTGCCGGTATGGAATCATGGATTGATCAGGTCACCGGAAGTCTGAGTAACACTTCACTCATTCAAGCGGAAGCAAGCAAGGGCATCAACCTTCTTGAAGGTGGAGAGCATGATCACCATCATGAAGATTCAGAGGCAACAGAACATGACCACGATCATGCAGATGAAGCAACTGCTGAAGAACAACACGATCATGATCATGACGCCGAGGCAGAAGAAGGACATGTACATGATCATGGTGGACTCGATCCCCATGTGTGGCTGTCACCTGCATTGGCTGTAAAGGAAGTGCGCAATATTGAAGCTGGTTTGGCGCAGGCTGCCCCGGAACATGCTGAACAGTTCAAGCAGAATGCAGATGCTTACATTGCTCAACTGGAGTCACTGGATCAGGACTTCAAGGCGGCTGTGACGGATAGCAAACGCAAAGATTTCATCACACAACACGCTGCATTTGGCTACCTTGCCAAGGAATATGGATTGCAACAGGTGCCCATCGCAGGATTGTCTCCTGAGCAAGAACCTTCGGCAGCACAGATGGCATCTGTCATTGATTTTGCGAAAGAGCATCAGGTGAAAACGATTTTCTTCGAAACACTGGTTTCATCCAAAGTGTCTGAGACGATCGCAAGTGAAGTGGGGGCCAAAACGGCTGTACTGAACCCGATAGAGGGACTCACCGAGGAAGAAATTGCGGCGGGAATGGACTACATTAGCGTGATGAGACAAAATTTGGAGGCTCTGAAACTGGCGCTGAACGAATAATAAAAGATCGATTTGATGCCTCTCACCGAAAAAGGTACAATAATACAACATGCTGAGGAATGGACCGCCATTCCTTTGCCTTTTTGCAAAGCAGAGAGCACAGTGATGTGCTCTCTGCTTTGTTGAATAAGGTGACCGGATCGAGGAGAACAGGAGGACGCATTGCATGAATTTAAATGAGGAACATGAATTGCTGTTAAGTGAACAGCCTGCCCATCTGTGGAGACGGCGTAAGCTGGAGCTGATGCACTGGACGGAACGTGATAAACATACGGTATCCGCGAAGAAAACAGAGATTTGGAACGGTGTTGAAGTTGATGCCGAGCTTGTGAAGACATTGTCCATACTTCAGAGTGCGGGCGTGAGGACGGAATTTTCATGTGCAGGGGTGAGTCCGCTTGATGAACCTGTCGATCATTCCCTTTATGCTTATGTTACCCTGATACAAAGTGAGGTTGCAGATCAATTCGTGCACTATGCTCTCCGTCGGATGCGGAATCGACTGCTCGTTACGCTAGAGGCCGAAAAGGGCCGCTATGATCTATCTTCTTTTTTCATTGGACACAATCGGAGCTTCTGCTGGTGGATGGAGCACTGTGCCTTACAGTTCGGAAGCCGAAACGAATCGAGTGAAAAAAGCGTAGTATAAAGAATAGGCTTGTTTACTTGAAGGTAAGGGAGGTTTAACACGATTGAATAAGTGGGTCAAAACGATACTTTTTCTACTAGGCTCCGTCTTTCTTACACGATTCATCCCATTTTCGTCCTTGTTCCGTAACCTGGATACGATGATTCACGAATTCGGTCATGCACTAATGACACTGGTATTGTCCGGCAAAGTGCTGCGCATTGAATTATACGCTGATCATAGTGGTGTAACTTACTCTTCCATGCTGACGCCAGGCAGATCGATCCTGGTTTCTCTGGCGGGATATATCAGTGCATCTCTGTTCGCCTTACTGTTGTTTTACTTATACCGCAAAGGCTTGCACATGTGGGGACTTGGTATTATGACGGCTGTCGCTCTGGTGTCGCTCCTGTTATATGTAAGAGGGGAGTTCGGCATGTTATGGCTGACCGGGTTCATCGTACTGAACGTTGTCATTATGATTTTTGGCGCCAAGATCGTGAAGTTCTATTATCTGTTACTGGCGTTTCTTACGCTGGAAGAGTCGGTTGTTAGTGCGGTATACGTTGGACTGATGTCCTGGACTCAACCTTCACGGGCAGGGGATGCGGCGAATCTCGCTCAGCAGACATTCCTTCCGGCGCTATTCTGGGGAACGCTGTTTGCTTTGTTTGCACTATGGTGTGCCAAGGGAGCACTCAGTCTCTTTTTCCGCAAAGAAGGTACTTCGCGATCGTCACGGTCTCGGGGATTACGAAGAGCGTAACGGATATAAAGTTATATAAAAGCAAAGAAGGCACTTCTTTTCTTTATGAAAGGAAAGTGCCTTTTCTTTTTGGACTTACATCTGATATTAAAGTCTGATAATAAAGATTATTGAACCTAATCTCCAAGATTATCCCATAACACATAAAAGTAATAAATCTCTTCCATAATCGCCTTATCATCCTCTGCCGCAACGCCGCCCTTGATCCGAGCAAGCGTGCCCAGAATATCATATATCGTTTCACGTTCCACACTGAACTGAATGCGGTTAACGACTTTATCCCAGGCCTTCATTGCGTAATCAACTTGAGACTTGGCTTCAGTCCATTTTTTGCTCTCAACCTGTTTCTCTAACGTTTGTATAGATTCAAGCAAGCGATCATCGGTGCCAAAGGGCTTTTTGAGAAAGGATCCGCTAGCCATAATTGCAACGAACACAAGAATGAGGAAGATCGGAAGCACATATAACAGCCAGAAACGCGTTTTCATTCAACCGCCTCCTTGATGTGAAGAGTTTAGAAAGGCCCCTCATAATCGCCCATATCGATTTTTTCGGTGATTTTATCCTTGAACAGATCAACATACAATTTGTCATTGGGCAGTATGGCGGCAAAAGCAATATCCTGTATCGTGATCTTTTGTTTCTTAAGCTGCTCGCTGAGCCAGTTGATATCTTTGTTTCTTTCCTCCAGATTTTGCTTAATCAGCAGGCCATCAATGATAATCTCGGTCATCAGCTTGCTCTTGGGCGGGTGCATATGCATATCTTTGGCGGTTACAGGCTGATTCTCAGGTTTCAAAACAACCGAGAGGCTACCATCCGGCTCCAGAATCGCATAATCCAAAGTCGTAATATCAAATACATCCTTTTGCCGCAGCATCATGGTCAATTCATCAAATTTGACTCGCATTTTACTCAGGTTCTGTTCAAGAATTTTACCGTTTTGGATGATCAATGTGGGGTCAGAGTCCATTAGTTTAGAGATGGTTCGATTCTTCAGTGTAATGTACTGAAAGATGATCGTAATGATTGTGAAAATGGTCAAGGCCACAAAATGAATCCACGCCTTGGACGAAAGATCGGTTGCAAACGTACCCGCAATGGAACCAATTGTAATGCCGTTAATGTAATCAAAATACGTCAAGTTACCCATCTGCTGCTTTCCTAGTACCCTTGTATAGATGATCAGGGTCAGAAAGGCAATAATAGACCGTACAGCAACAACCCATGTTTCTTCCATCATGTATGTATCACCTTCCTTTATTTCACCGTAGCTGTATTAAGAGGTTGTTTAAAAAGTTTGCTTTCGAACAGGTATTATAACAAGCTTTTCCTATGCTGGAGGATCTTATGCTTGAACGCAAAAAACCGAAACCTGGGTATGTATCCCAAGCTTCGGTCTCTATAAATTCTCTATATTAGTTGAACTGATTCATTTACACGTTAATCCTTATACACCGGAATACGCCATAAATCCGCCATCTACCGGAATGACTGTGCCAGTGACAAAGCCGGATTGTCTTTCATCCGCAAGCCACATCAATGTGCCAAGCAGGTCTTCCGGTTTGCCAAAGCGGCGCATGGGTGTATGAGCAATAATTTTACTGGAACGTTCCGTTGGTGAGCCGTCTGGTTGCAGTAATAGATTACGGTTTTGCTCAGTCAGGAAAAATCCGGGTGCAATAGCGTTGACACGAATTCCGGATTCGGCCAGATGAACGGCGAGCCACTGCGTGAAGTTGTTAATGGCTGCCTTCGCAGCGCTATACGCAGGAACTTTCGTCATGGGCGATGGGGCGCTCATGGAAGAAATGTTTATGACAGTAGCGGGAACATCGCGCTCTATCATATGTTTTGCAAAGATCTGAGTAGGGATGAGAGAACCGACAAAATTCAAATCCATCACCTGACGAAATCCCTCTACACTTACATCGAAAAATGTAGTGACATCGTTCTTTTCCAGATCTTCCAATCTGAAAATTTCATTCGTGGTGTTGGCACTGGCGTTATTGCCACCCGCGCCATTGATCAGAATATCACATGGTCCGAGCTGTTCCAGCACCGCATCTGCCGCTGCTTGCACACTATCGGCCTGGGTTACGTCACAGGCAATAGCAATCGCTTTGCCACCGGCAGCTTCTATCGCAGATACAACTTCCTGTCCCTTGGACACCGTGCGGTTCAGGATGGCTACACTTGCACCGTGCCGAGCGAGTTCTTCCGCCATGGAGCGGCATAATACTCCAGCACCTCCGGTGATTACAGCTGTTCTGCCTTCAAGACGAGATGAGCGTTCATATTGGTGTTCACTCATGCTTTTGCCCTCCTTTGCAGGGAATCCCAGACGCCCCAGAGATACATGATCCCCAAAGCCCGGTCATAGAGTCCATAACCAGGTCGGCACTGTTCTCCCCAGAGGTGACGACCATGGTCGGGTCTTGCATAACCTTCATAACCGATATCATGATAAGCCTCAACAACCCCCGCAATATCGACGCTTCCATCTTGACTGCGGTGTGACGTTTCAATAAAGTCGCCGTTTTCGTAGATTTTGACATTACGAATGTGGGCAAATGGAATCCGATCCTTGAACTCGTGTATCATCCCGATAATGTCATTATCAGCATTCGCTCCCAAAGAGCCACTGCATAGTGTCACGCTGTTGTAAGGGCTATCATAAAGATTCAAATATTTCCGAACATTCTCCTGACTTGTAATAATCTTTGGTAATCCAAAGATTGGCCATGGCGGGTCATCTGGATGGATGGCCATTCGAATCCCCAGCCGTTCGGCTGTAGGCATAATCTCTTGCAGGAAATAACGTGCGTGCTCCCACATATGATCCTCGGTTACATCCTTGTAGGCTTCGAACAGACCTGTTAAATACTGCAATCGTTCCGGTTCCCAACCTGGCATGGTGAGTGCGGAGTTTTCCGTAATGCGTCGAACGAGTTCTAGAGGTTCTATATCTGCAAGTTTACTGTGCTCATAGAAGAGGGCAGTTGAGCCATCCTCCATTTCCTTGTGCATATCCGTGCGAAGCCAGTCGAAGATCGGCATAAAGTTGTAACAGATGACCTTCACACCAACTTGAGCCAGTTTCTCCATTGTTTTAATATAGTTCGCAATGTATTTATCCCTTGATGGCAGGCCCAACTTGATATCCTCATGGATGTTCACACTCTCAACGACATCCAGATGTAACCCGGCCTTGTCTGCTGCTGTTTTGACAGCGAGTATTTTGTCCATTGGCCATTCCTCGCCAGCAGGAACATCGTGCAGTGCCCACACAATACCTTCAACACCCGGAATCTGCCGGATATGATCCAGCGTTACCGTATCATTGCCTTCGCCGAACCAGCGAAAAACCATTCTCATCACGTTCACCTCATCATGAATAGTAGGAAGAAAAATTCAGTCATTGAAAATAGGACGGATATGTATCCTGCAGGACAGCCAAATCGGTGACAGTTAAATGCAAGTGTTCCTGCATCAGTCGCTCTGCTGTGTCGGCATCATGCTGCTGAATGGCCTTGACCATAGACCGGTGCTGTTCAATCAGGTGATCCCACTGGTGGTCCGAGGACAGGCGTAACATGCGACTTCGATTCAAATGTACATTCATCTGCTGGATAACAGTCCAGGTGTTGCTTTTGTTGCAGCCTGCAAAAAGAGTGCTATGGAATTCCTCATCCAATTGGAACATTCGTTCATCATCCGGTTTGACCCTGCATTCCTGTTGCCACGCAAGGTTCTGTTCAAGAGCGACCATCTGTTCGTTCGGAAAGTTCTCGCAGGCGAGCCTGATTACGGCTCGTTCGAGCTGTTCACGCATGAACCGTGCTTCCTCAACGAGATCGACCTGAATCAGAGAGACGTATGTGCCACGCTGTGGATACACTTCCAGCAGACCTTCCTGTGCAAGTCTTACAAAACTTTCTCGAACAGGTGTCCGGCTTACCTGGAACTCCAGCGAAATTTCCTTCTCAGAAATAGCTGTTCCCGGAGGCATTTTCAAACTCAAAATGAGTTGTTTCAGCGTGAAGTAAACGACATCTCGCGTTGAGTAAGATTGCTTATTATTCATGGAAGACATATTGCTCGCAACAGGCAACAAACCGGCTTTGGATGATAACTTTGGGGTATATTCCACAACTTCAACTCCTTCAATGACATACTACCATACTTGTATGGTAGTATGGAAGCGCTTTATAAGCATTATATTAAATTTAGTTGATGGTTCACTTGCAGTTCAAGTGATTAAAGAGTACAATTCAGTCATTAGGTTCGAATGTTTAAACCAACAGACATCAAACAGATAAAATAGACGTAGAAACAATGAAGAAGAAATAGTATAGAGGTGAAACCATGGGACAAAAAGCAATTAGCGTTTTTCAAACCTGTATTCCGTTATTTCAGGTGTTAAGTGACAACCATCGTCAATCCATTTTGCTGACACTCACCGAGAAGGGCAGAATGACGGTGAATGAAATTACCGAACAATCCAGCCTATCCCGGCCAGCCATATCTCATCATCTCAAGCTGTTGTTAGAGAAAGGGCTTATATCTGTGGAACAGAAGGGCACACAGCGTTATTATTCGGCTTCATTGAATGCATCGGTGGAACTGCTGAAGGAACTGGTAGCTGCTTTGGAAGAAGAGTGTCTGTAGATTAATCGTGATAAAACATGCTTTTGCATGTGCCTTATAGGTTCGTAAGTTTAAACGCTTGATCAATAATGAATAGAGGAGTATGTATATATGACAACGACTATACAGGAAGTAACCAGTCAGGAAGTTGAACAGATTTTAGAGCAGCAACGACAGTTCTTTCGTTCCGGGGCCACAAGATCGGCAGAAGCTCGAATTGCCCGTCTGACCCAACTGAAGCAGGCCATTCAAAAGTACGAATCCAGACTGACAGAAGCTCTCTATCAGGATTTGGGCAAAAGTGAGTTTGAATCCTACACAACCGAGATCGGATTTATGATGGATAGCATCACACACACCATTCGTAAAGTCAATAAATGGGTGAAACCCGTTAAAGTGAAAACGCAAATGGCACTCCTTGGTTCGAAAAGTTATATCATACCCGAACCCTACGGGGCGGTTCTGATTATCGGACCGTTTAATTATCCTTTTCAACTCTTAATCGAACCATTGGTAGGTGCTATTGCAGCAGGTAACACAGCCGTGCTCAAAGCGTCAGAGAATACACCTGCGGTGTCCGCTGTTGTACGTGAAATGATTGCGAGTGTGTTCGAACCGGCATACGTACAAGTGCTCGATGGTGCAAAAGATACAACAACAGCGCTGATTAACGCGCCATTCGACTATATCTTTTTTACAGGCAGTGTACCGGTTGGTAAGATTGTGATGGAGGCAGCTGCCAAAAATCTCGTTCCCGTTACGTTAGAACTGGGAGGCAAAAGTCCGGTCATCGTTGATGAACAGGCGGATATCAAAGTAGCAGCTGAGCGCATTATATGGGGCAAACTGCTCAATACAGGACAGACCTGTATCGCACCCGATTATTTACTTGTGCATGAGCGCGTGAAGGAACCGTTAATTACAGAGATGAAGGCAGCAATCGTGTCTTTCTTTGGTTCGGATATCCAGCACAACAAGGACTATGGGCGAATCGTGAACAAGGGACATTTTAAACGTCTGACGACTTTGATTGAGCGGGATCAGGCCAAAGTGATATATGGGGGAGCTTCGGATGAGGAAGATCGCTTCATTGAACCTACACTGATTGATGCGGAGTCCTGGGATGCAGCAACGATGGAAGATGAGATTTTTGGACCGATTCTGCCGATCATTAGTTATCGTAACCTGGATGAAGCCATTGTAGAAATCGTAAAGCGGCCGAAACCACTCGCCTTGTATCTGTTCACTTCCGACACCCGGGTTCAGGACAAAGTGCTGCGCGAAGTTTCTTTTGGAGGCGGCTGCATTAACGATACCATCACGCATGTAGCGAATCCACGTCTGCCGTTTGGCGGTGTTGGTCATTCTGGTGTTGGCTCGTATCATGGGCAGTACAGCTTCGAAACCTTCTCTCATCTCAAAAGTGTACTGAAAAAAAGCACCAAATTGAATCTGCCGATTCTGTATCCACCGTATGATAACAAGCTGAAGCTGATTAAGCGTTTGTTGAAATAAATAAGAAAGACAAACAGCCTGCTACTGGACCTATTCCAGAGCAGGCTGTTCCTGTCGGTAACGGGAGGGTGACATGCCGGACCAGCGCTTGAATTGACGACTGAAATGGGCAATATCCTTATAACCAAGCATGACGGCAATATTTTGAACGGACAGCTTCGGATTGCCCAGAAGAAGCTTCGCTTCATGCAAAACCAACTGGGATAATACAGCACGTGGAGACTGACCAAACACCTGCTTGAACACGCGATTACAGTGAGAAGAACTGATGCCCAGCTCTGCTGCAATATCATCAATGCCATAGTGACCGTTGGACTCGTGTCCCTGTTTGAATTGCTGACTCATCAGGCCTTGCAACCGATTACGAATCTGGTGGGCGAGTTCGATCTTCTCGTGTCCGTCGGTAAACCAGTGAGCTGCCTCTTTCGAGACCGCCTCCCACAGATGGCCAAATAGTTCAAATACCGCAGATTGCAGCTGCATACGCTGTACCATCGTATTTGCTGTTTCATCATCCGCAGATGACATCAATTTGCGCAGAACCGGCTCAATCTGCTGTGTAACCGGACTATCGCTACTAAATCGCACTTGTTTGATGCGCGCCAGCAACGATAGGAACAACTGATCATCAATGTCAAAATGCATGCAAAAATACGTGAATCCCTTGCCGTTATGGCTCTGGCTGGAATGAATGCTTCCCGGAGGAATCAGGAGCAGTTCGCCAGCCTTTTGAATGTATAGGGTACCATTCACCATCATGCGTTGCTCGCCTTCCGTGACATAATTCAATTCATATTGAGGGTGCTCATGTGCCGGATAATCCCAGTCCATACCCACACTTCGTAAATGAATGGCAAACAGATTGACCGTTGTTTGTACATCTGGATAAAAAACTTCATGGACACTTTCTCCCAAAGTAGGAGGCAAATACGTTGAAGACATGGAAGATCCCCCTTCATATGAGGTTGTTCAAAAAATGTGATTTTGATTACGCACGTATATCTAATGGAATTTTTTTGTGTAACCGCTTTAATCTATTATAGTCTATCAGCTTGATTTGGGTAAATATCCGATTGATTTGATCATGGTCGGAGGTGGAACCACGTGTTAGGATGGGGCTAATGAAAACGTATGCAACCATTCTGAGAGGGGTTATGATTCATGAATACGTCCAAATCCATCTTTTATAATGCACATCACGCACCGATTGGTGCTTTTGCGAGTTTTACACTGGGTTACAAAGGAGCCAAAGGCGGGCTGGGTCTTGAACTCGGCAAGCCGGCTGACCAGAATGTATATATTGGATTACAATCTCGCGATGGCGACCATTATCAGGCGCTTCCTTTTTATGAAGCTTCCGAGGATGAGAGCAGCCGCTATGATGTAGAGAAGTTGGAGAATGGGGACACTGCGTCGACAACAGCGACCAAAGTTCCACAACCTCTTATTACGGCTTTTCGCGATGAAGATATTACCCGTGAATTTACCTCAGGTACGGATACGTGGACTGCTGGAGATCTGACGTTCCGTATCTACTCGCCTGTACGTCCAGTACCTGATCCAACGAATGGGGATCGTGAAGAATTAATGGATGCACTCGTACCTGCCGTATTGGTTGAGATGACGATTGACAATACGGAAGGTCAACAATCCCGCAAAGCCTACTTTGGCTATCAGGGCAATGATCCGTACTCTGCGATGCGTCTGATTGGAGGACCGGAAGGTGGCTCCATCACAGGTGTGGGACAAGGTCGACTTACAGCGATTATGTCAGCAGATGACGGACTGTGGCCCGCACGCGGATTTACGTTGGAGAAACTGTTGCAGGAGAAACATCGGGAGAATCTGGCATTTGGACTTGGCTCAACCGCTGCACTACTGATGGAGGTTCCGGCTGGAGAGAAACGTACGTATCAATTCGCAGTATGTTTCTATCGCGGGGGCATTGTGACGACCGGAATGGACACAACGTATTGGTATACGCGGTACTTCTCCGATATTCAGGCAGCAGGAGAGTATGCACTTCAACGCTTCAGTGAGTTGACTGCATCCTGTGGAGAGGTTGAACAGCGCCTTGGATCGACTGCTTTGACCGAAGATCAATCATTCATGCTTGCTCATTCCATTCACAGCTATTATGCCAGTACTCAACTGCTGGATGCCGATGGTGAGCCACTCTGGGTGGTGAACGAAGGGGAGTATCGGATGATGAACACACTTGATCTGACGGCTGATCAGTTGTACTTCGAGCTTGCCTTGAATCCATGGACGGTGCGTAATGAGCTGGAGTGGTTTGTGAAACGATACAGTTATACGGATCAGGTTCGTTTCCCGGGGGAAGAGAAGTTATATCCGGGCGGAATCACCTTTACCCATGATATTGGTGTTGCCAATGTGTTCTCACGCCCTGGACACTCGGCATATGAGCTGGTTGGCATTGACGACTGTTTCTCACAGATGAGCCACGAGGAGCTGGTGAACTGGCTCTGCTGCGCGACAGTATACATTGAACAGACACAGGATCAAGCTTTTGTGAAAAACATCTTGCCTGTTATCCAAGATTGCTTCGAAAGCATGCTTAATCGGGACCATCCCGACGCAGAGCAGCGTAACGGTCTGATGGGTCTGGATAGCAGCCGTACCCAAGGTGGAGCGGAAATTACAACTTACGACAGCCTGGATGTGTCACTTGGTCAGTCTCGCAATAATATCTATCTGGCGGGTAAATGTTGGGCGGTCTATGTTGCATTGGAGAAGCTGTTCGCAACTGAGAAGTTGGCCGATCTGTCCCATCAAGCAGGGCTTCAAGCGGATCGCTGCGCTGCCAGTATTGCTGCACAGTTGACTGATGGCGGCTACATTCCAGCTGTTATTGCAGAAAATAATGATTCTCGAATCATTCCGGCGATTGAAGGTTTGGTGTTCCCGTACTTTACAGGCTGTGAAGCAGCACTGGATGTCAATGGTCGCTTTGGACCTTATCTGAAAGCACTCCAAACTCATCTGAAGACGGTTCTTGTACCGGGAACATGTCTGTTCGAAGATGGAGGCTGGAAACTGTCCTCAACAAGCAATAACTCGTGGCTGAGCAAAATCTATTTGTCCCAGTTTATCGCTAGAGAGCTGCTGGGTGTGGAATGGAATGAGACAGGCAAGGCTGCAGACGCGGCTCATGTCAACTGGCTGCTGCATCCGGAGGAATCCTACTGGTGCTGGAGTGATCAGATCCTGTCTGGTGTGGCAGTTGGCAGCAAGTACTATCCGCGTGGTGTAACGTCGATCCTATGGCTACTCGAAGGAAAAGGGAATCACCTTGGGCAGATCTATGCCAGCAAGGAGGCGGTACAATGAGCCAATCCGTCGTTCAATCTGCTTTGTCGGGTCCACAGTACGATGCGTGGCTGGGGTATCACTCTGAATTGCCAAGAGCGAATGAGTTTACCAAAAAGACGGCTCCTGCATGGAGCAAACTTATACTGGCGGAAGAGAACCATGGAGTGATCACAACAGCTCTGACCGAACTTTCACGGGGACTGGAGAGGTTATATGGCGTGAAACCGTCGGTCAGTCATCTGTCTGATGCTCAGGAAAATGAACGGGACAATCTCGCTTCCGCTCCCGCAATACGAATCGGCACTTGGACAGGGAGCGATTCCGTGGCTGGGTCGTTCAGTGAGACAGAGCGTTCAACTGTTCAAGGAGAAGGGTACATCATTCGTGAGAACGAGACCGAGGGTGTACTGGTCATTGGTTCAGAGACTCCTCAAGGTGTGTTGTATGGTGCATTCCATCTGCTTCGGGAACTGACAATGGATCAAGGAATTGCAAGTAAGGCGGATGACGCTGTGAGTAAGTGGAGCTTCATTACAGAGCAGCCAACCAATGCGCTACGGATGATTAATCAGTGGGATAACGTGGACGGCAGCATTGAGCGTGGGTACGCAGGAGAATCCATTTTCTATGATAACGGGGAATTCACGCTGGACTTGGGACGCATCCGGGATTACGCACGTTTGCTCGCTTCCACGGGAATCAATGCCATATCGATCAACAACGTCAATGTACACCGCCGTGAGAGTCTGTTTCTGACGGAACGTTATCTTAGTGATGTGGCGAAGGTTGCCGCTGAATTCAGAGCGTATGGTATTCGACTGTTCCTTAGCGCCAACTACGCAAGTCCAATTGAGATTGGTGGATTACGTACGGCTGATCCGCTGGATGCGCAGGTACGGGAATGGTGGAACATTCAAACGGCCAAGGTGTACGCAGCGATTCCGGATTTTGGCGGTTACCTGATCAAGGCAGACTCCGAGAATCGTCCGGGACCGTTCACGTATAACCGTGATCATGCCGATGGTGCGAACATGCTGGCTGAAGCCCTTCGGCCATTCGGTGGATTGGTCATCTGGCGTTGCTTTGTCTATAACTGCAAGCAGGACTGGCGGGATCGTTCCACTGACCGTGCACGTGCAGCCTATGACCACTTTAAGCCGCTGGACGGGCGTTTTGCCGAAAATGTCATTTTGCAAATCAAAAACGGGCCGATGGACTTTCAGGTGAGAGAGGCAGTATCCCCGCTGTTCGGCGCCATGGAAAATACAAATCAGGTGATTGAATTTCAGATCACACAGGAGTATACGGGGCAACAACGTCATCTCTGTTATCTGGTTCCCCAGTGGAAAGAAGTATTGGACTTTGACACATACGCCAAAGGCGAAGGTTCAGAGATCAAGCGAATCGCGGACGGTTCTCTGTATAAACGACCATACAGTGGCTTCGCCGCAGTATCCAATATTGGTGCAGATGCCTGTTGGACAGGACATCCACTCGCGCAGGCGAATCTATATGGATATGGAAGACTTGCGTGGAACCCGGAGCTGTCCGCGGAAGAGATTGCCGATGAGTGGGTGAGACTCACTTTTGGACATGAAGACGAAGTTGTGCGGCAAGTTACGGGCATGCTTTTGACTTCACTAGATATCTATGAGAATTATACGGCGCCTCTCGGTGTGGGCTGGATGGTTAACCCGGAACATCATTACGGGCCGAATGTAGATGGATACGAGTATTCCAAATGGGGAACGTATCACTTTGCCGATTGTCATGGCATTGGTGTAGATCGAACCGTGAACAGCGGTACAGGATACACGTCACAGTATCACCCTGAGAATGCTGATCGTTATGAGTCCGTAGACACCTGTCCGGATGAGCTGATCTTATTTTTCCATCACGTGCCATACACCCATGTTCTGCATTCGGGTAAAACGGTCATTCAGCATATTTATGATACACACTTTGAAGGTGTTGCGCAGGCAGAGGCGTTAGCCGAGACATGGAGAGGGCTGGAGGGTAAAATCGACCCAGTCATTTTCAGCAAAGTTGCTTCATTACAGGACAATCAGGCCGAACATGCCAAGGAATGGCGGGACATGATCAATACGTACTTCTATCGCAAGAGCGGCATAGCGGATGAACAAGGTCGAACTATCTATTGAGTGGAATTGCGGATGCAGATGAACTTGGTAATTAGGAAGGAAGTAAGAAGATACCTTGTTTTCTTTGATGTACAATAGACAGCATGGACATACATGAGGAGGAGAACCGTATGGGACAACATCAACTGCCCGAGACCATGAAAGCTGCTATCATGACAGAGCCAGGACACATTATTATTGAGGAACAACCCGTCCCGCAACCGGCAGCGGATGAGGTGTTAATCCAGGTAATGGCTGTCGGGGTATGTGGCTCGGATGTGCATTATTTTGAACATGGGCGCATTGGCAGATTTGTGGTGGAGAAACCGATCATTCTGGGTCATGAGTGTGCGGGGATCATTGCTGCTGTTGGCTCGAACGTATCCCGTCTGAAAACAGGGGATCGAGTTGCTATTGAGCCTGGGGTGACTTGCGGACGTTGCTCGGCATGCAAGGAAGGTCGTTATAACCTGTGTCCGGATGTACAATTTCTAGCGACCCCTCCGGTGGATGGGGCATTTGTACAGTACATGGTGATACGTGAAGATATGGTATTCCCGATCCCGGATCATCTGTCTTATGAGGAAGCAGCTATGAACGAGCCATTCTCTGTTGGTATTCACGCTGCACGCCGCAGCAAGTTGGCTCCGGGTACAACCCTGGCGATTATGGGTATGGGTCCCGTTGGACTCATGGCTGTGGCTGCTGCCAAATCTTTCGGTGTAGAGAAGATCATTGTAACGGATCTGGAGGAAGTTAGGCTGGAAGCAGCTCGCCGCATGGGTGCCACTCATACCATTAATGTGCGGAATGAAGATGCGCTGGCTGTGATTCGCGAGTTAACAGGTGGTGTGGGTGTTGATACCGCATGGGAAACAGCGGGGAATCCAAAGGCGTTACAATCTGCTCTGTATTCACTTCGACGTGGAGGCAAACTTGCGATTGTGGGCCTGCCTGCACAGGACGAGATCGCACTCAATGTTCCATTTATTGCGGACAATGAAGTTGATATCTATGGCATATTCCGTTATGCCAATACTTATCCGGCAGGAATTGAATTTCTGAGCTCCGGCCAGCATGACGTGATGTCCCTGATTACAGATCGTTATTCACTCGAAGAGACACAGCAAGCGATGGAGCGTGCATTACACAATAAAAGCGGCAGTCTGAAGGTCATGGTATATCCGAATGGTATGTAAGAACAACCTGGAAGAGTCCTGCGGTTCAGGACTCTTTTTTTGTTTTTTTTGCAAAAAAGTATGGGTCAAGCTCCCATAACATGGTATAATTCATGAAGATTTTAATATATAAATGGATACACACCATATTGGTGAATAAGTACTTAGCGAAAGGAACTGAAGGTTGTGAGAGTACATGAATTTATGATACACGCTGATTTTCATCGGGATGATTTGATGTCGGTATCTTCTCAAGCGTCGCGTTTTTCCTCGGATATTATTTTGTCGTATATGGAGTCTGAGCATGAGCATCGTGTAGATGTCAAAAGCCTGCTTGGAATGGCGTTACTACCCATTCGATATGGTAGTGTTGTCAGATTACAGACAAGAGGCAGGGATGAACTGGAGGCTTTGGAGTACATGTTGAATGTACTGGAGAAAGGGACGGCGTGACACCTGATTAGGTGCAAAATCACAGATATCATATTTTTTTTAGCTATTCCTCAAAACCTGCTGGTACTTTGTCCAAAAAAAGAGTATAATAAAATGTAGTTTGATTCTAAAGAAGTACCCATATTAAAGGAGTGTAAATAGATTATGCCAAAAGTTGACATCCATCCAAAGACACAACTCGTAATTTTTTACGATGCAAGTGCTGATTTCAAATTCCTGAGTTCTTCCACGAAGTTCTCTAACGAAACTATGGAATGGGAAGACGGTAACTCTTACCCAGTAATCCGTGTGGACACTAGTTCCGCATCCCACCCGTTCTTCACTGGTAAACAAAGAAACGTGGATATCGGTGGCCGTGTTGATAAATTTAACCGTAAATACAACATCACCAAATAAGTTTGTCCATACATTACAAAAAAACCTCGGGATTTGTCCTGAGGTTTTTTTGTGTACATTAAAAATTAATTCAACCAATTATTGCGCTTACAACACATTCGGATGTACACTAGGAAACGAGTACGAACATATTGGAGGAGGAAATAGAGATGAGCAGCATCACACATATGGTAACGTTTACACTTTACGCGGGTAAAGATACACCGGAGGCCGAAGCCTTTTTGAAGGAAAGTTCAGATGCACTGGCTGTCATTCCTGGGGTAGAGCAATTTCAGGTTCTGAAACAGGTAAGTGAGAAGAATGAGTTTGACTACAGTTTCTCGATGGTCTTTGTGGATCAGGCTGCGTATGATGCATATAACAATCACCCGGTTCACCGTCAATATGTAGAAGAGCGTTGGGAAAAGGAAGTCAGTCGCTTCCAGGAAATTGATCTCATTCAACATCATAATTAATAGTCTCCACATATAGGGAAAAAGTTGAACTACCATATACAGCATTGAACAATGCTGTATATCTCTCTGAATAATGCGTAATTAATGAACAAAAGTAACATATTTCCGAAATCGTTTTCGACCAAATGGATTCAAGGAGGTTTTCGCTGTTATGCAATTGGATCTCTCAGGAAAAACGGCTCTGGTTACAGGCGCAACCGGACAGCTGGGGAGAGTCATCGCCCGCACGTTGGCAGCCTGTGGCGCCAATCTGGCTCTACATTACATAAATAATGATACCAAGGCTCGGGAGCTTCAAGGTGAGATTGAAGCACTCGGTCGTCAGGCTGTTATTGTACAGGGAGATATTACAAAGCGGGATACAGCATTTCGGATGCGTGATGAGATTCAGTCTGTCCTCGGCGGAGTGGATATCGTTGTTGCCAATGCGGTCATTCAATATGAATGGACAACGGTGTTGGAACAGTCTCCTGAAGATTACTTGAGCCAGTTTGAATCCTGTGTCATGCAAAGTGTGTATCTTGCCAAAGCTTTCATACCGCATATGCAAAACGTCAGAGCCGGTCGCTTCATTGGTATCAATACAGAATGTGCGATGCAAAATTTCGCTCATCAATCGGCCTACACCGCTGGTAAGCGTGGAATGGACGGTGTATATCGCGTACTTGCCAAGGAGGTTGGTGAGTATCAGATTACCGTAAACCAGGTTGCACCTGGATGGACAATTAGTGAACGTGATCGGTCCAGTGAGCCTGGACATGATGAGGCATATACGCGTACCGTGCCGCTGAAGCGCAGGGGTGAAGATCAGGAAATCGCCAATGCGGTAGCTTTTCTCGCTTCGGACCTGTCCTCATTTATCACAGGTGCCTATATCCCGGTTAGTGGTGGCAATGTGATGCCTGCTATCTAGTGTCTGATTGAATTCGGGGATTTCACATAAAAATGAATTAACTGAGTTTAACCGTAATCCGTTTGTCATTCGACAAGCGGATTTTTTGGCATTTTGCTATAGCTGGAATAAAGGTTTAAGGGGCTGGTTTTGTTTCATATATCCAGACATACATATTGAGTTGGTTCGGTTTTCGAAAGATTGGGGTATAAGAATAGGTATATTAACCGAGTGGAAACATAATCAAAATGAGCAATTAAAGGAGACCCATCACTTATGAAAAAAACAGTCGCGGACGTTCTGGTTGAATCCTTATTGAACGCTGGCATCAAACGTATATATGGCATTGTTGGAGACTCCTTGAATGCGGTACTCGACTCCATTCGTCGTTCTGGGAAGATTGAATGGATTCATGTACGACATGAAGAAGTAGCTGCATTTGCTGCTGGGGCGGACGCTGAGGTCAGTGGAAGTATCGCTGTCTGCGCAGGTAGCAGTGGTCCTGGTAATATGCATCTGATTAATGGTCTGTATGACTGTCACCGCAATCGTGTTCCTGTACTCGCTATCGCTGCACATATCCCAAGTGACGAGATTGGCAGTGAATATTTTCAGGCGACCCATCCGGAGTATCTGTTTCAGGAATGTAGTCATTATTGTGAAGTCATTACAACAGCCAAACAGATGCCGCGTTCTCTGACGATGGCCATTCAGACAGCAGTTGCACGTTCGGGTGTGTCCGTCGTTGTATTGCCGGGGGATGTAGCAGGACTTGAAGCAGCGGATCTTCCTGTACCTGAGCATGTGTATCACGCAACCAACCCCGTGGTACATCCTTCTGAGCCGGAACTCGTGAAACTGGCGGAGTATCTGAATCAAGGCAAAAAAATTACGTTGTTGTGCGGTGCAGGCTGCGCGGGCGCTCGGGAACCCCTTATGCAGCTCTGTGATCGCTTGAAATCCCCGATGGTTATTGCACTACGAGGCAAGGAATATTTGGAGTATGACAACCCCTATTCCGTGGGTCTTACGGGTCTAATTGGGTATTCATCCGGTTATCATGCCATGATGGACTGTGATGTATTATTAATGCTGGGAACGGATTTCCCATATCGTCAATTCTATCCCGAAGATGCAAAAGTCCTTCAGGTCGACATTCAATCTTCCCATCTGGGTCGGCGCACGAAGCTGGATTACGGCGTATGTGGGGATGTGAAAGCGACCATTGAAACTTTACTTCCTTATCTAACAGAAGAACACAGTGACAAACATCTGCGTAAAAGTGTGGATCGTTATGTGAAAGTACGCAAAGATCTGGACGAGCTGGCCGTTGGAAAACCGGGTAAAAAGCCCATTCATCCGCAGTACCTGACCAAGGTCATTAGTGATGCCGCAGCTGAAAATGCTATCTTCACCTGTGATGTCGGTACTCCGACAGTATGGGCGGCCCGTTATATCGAGATGTCTCGTAATCGCAGACTGCTCGGTTCATTCAGTCATGGTACGATGGCAAACGCTTTGCCACAGGCCATTGGTGCTCAGGTCGCTGATCCGGGCAGACAAGTCATCTCTTTGTCGGGTGATGGCGGTATTACGATGCTGATGGGTGATCTGTTGACATTGAAACAGCATAATCTGCCGATTAAAGTTGTGGTGTTTAATAATGGAGCACTCGGTTTTGTTGAGCTGGAGATGAAAGCTGCCGGATTCCTGGAATCGGGAACAGAGCTTGTCAATCCCAACTTTGCGATGGTTGCTCAAGCCATGGGCATGGAAGGTATTCGGGTTGAGGATCCGGATGAACTCGAAGGAGCTGTACAGCGTGCGCTTCAGCATGAAGGTCCTGTGTTGATTGACGTGGTGGTGAATCGTCAGGAATTGTCCTTACCTCCGAAGATTGAGTTCAAACAGGCGGAAGGATTCACCTTATGGATGATGAAAGCCGTGCTCAACGGACGAGGGGACGAAATTATTGAATTGGCAAAAACGAATTTGCTGCGTTAAAGTGTTTCAAAAAGCGGATATGCACCGTTTGAAGTTGTAGAGATACTGACTTAAAAAGTATTGTATATGTAAAAGAGGAGCATGCAACAAGACGTTATAGTTGTATGCTCCTTCAATAAAAATGCTGAATATGTGACAAGTGATATAGTATGAATACATATTATATGATTTGTTTTTATATCGAAAGTCTATTAGAATAGGTAAAGTCAGGAAGGTTTTATGCCATTTTTGACCTACATATTGCATCATTGCATGTAAGTACGTTTCATATCGTATTCATCGATCCAATCACAAGATGACACACATACATGGAGGAGATCAACATGAGTCACGCAGGAAAAGTAGCCATTATTACTGGAGCAGGAAGTGGATTGGGCCAAGCAGCAGCATTGAAGCTGGCTGAGAAGGGTGCATCCATTGTCGTTGTGGATCTTGTCGAAGAGACAGGTCTTGAAACGGTTAAGCAGATTGAGAAGCTGGGAAGTAAAGCTATTTTTGTACAAGCAGATGTAAGTAAAGCACCTGAAGTTGAGAATTATGTGAAAAAAACAGTCGAAGAGTTCGGACGAATCGACATGTTCTTTAATAATGCAGGTATTGCAGGTCCTGGTATTAAGCTGATTGAACATACGATTGAGCAGTTTGACCAGATTATTGATATTAACCTGAGAAGTGTATTCTACGGGTTGAAGTATGTAATTACTGAAATGCTCAAAACAGGTGGGGGTTCCATTCTGAACACGGCCTCCACAGCCGGTATTGTTGGTGTACCCGCAGTTGCACCATACGCAGCAACCAAACATGGCGTAGTGGGCTTGACCCGCACAGCTGCGATTGAATATGGCAAGGACAACATTCGTGTAAATGCGATTGCACCAGGTACAATTGAGACACCGATGGTCATTCAGTTCGGTAAAGACAATCCTGAAGTGTTCAAGGCAACTGTTGACAGCATTCCATCCGGACGTCTGGGCAGACCGGAAGAGATCGCGAACTTGGTTTCCTTCCTGCTTGGAGATGAAGCGCCTTATATCAATGGTGCAGTATATCCGATCGATGGTGCAGTTACGGCCCAATAAGAGTTCTGCTTATCGGTAATAGAATAGCCGTTAAAATGGTTAAAGAGAGGCCACTGTTTGCATACAGTGCCTCTCTTTTTGGTTTGTCTTTTATACTACGAACTCATATCAGGCAGCGTTGTGAGATGTATCGGTGTGTGTACTTTTCGCAGATCCTGAACGATACGAGCCTATAACGATGATGACGGCAACAGCAACCCCGACAGCGCCAATCCAGGTAATGGATGATAATGAAACGCTGCTGACCGCGATTCCGCCAATACCTGCGCCGGCAGCCATGGCTAATTGCATAACCGAACTATTCAGACTTAGCATAATGCCAGAGGATTCCGGAGCCATGGTGACCAGGTTATATTGCTGAGTTGGACCCGAAGACCAGGCGGCAAAAGACCACAAAATCAGAACAAGGAAGACAGCGAGATGAGAGCTTGCTGTTATATTCAACAGGACCAGACTTACGATATGCAATGTCATGCCTGTGATCAGCGTTCGTTTGACACCCAATCGGTCAGCACTGAACCCTCCAACTTTTGAACCGATCAGACTTGCTATGCCAAATGCGAGTAAAGCTGAACTGAGTAGTGCTTCGCTCATTCCTGAAACGGATACAAGGTAAGGTGAAATGTACGTGTAGGCAATGGAATAACCACCTAACCAGAAAAATGTCACCAGCAGTGCCAAAACAATTCGTGGCTGTTTGAGCAAAGACAGTTGTTTCTTCAGCGGAACAGGCGCTTCTGCTTTGGAAGGCGGAATGGCGGCCGCAATTACCAGCATGGCGAGAACGCCAAGAACAGCGATACCGGCAAAAACAAGCTTCCAATCCCAAGATGCAGCCACAAGCCTTCCGAGCGGAACGCCAACAATCCCAAGATGCAGCCACAAGCCTTCCGAGCGGAACGCCAACAATCAAAGAAGCCGTAAATCCAGTGATTACTGTGGCGATTGCACTAGCTTGTTTGCCCTCCGCCGCTATTTGGGAAGCAACCGTTAATGCCGTGATAACAACAACACCCGCGCCTAAAGCCATCAACACTCGTGCTGCGACGAACAGTCCATAACCCGGCAACAGGTAAGCAAGAACATTAGCCACAACGAATAGACCGAGGAAGTATAACAACAGCTTGCGACGGTCCCAGCGTGAAGTCGATGCAATAATGACAGGTGTACCTAGCGCATATACAAGTGAAAAAATCGTAATGAGCTGTCCGGCAGCGATTAAAGAGATATTCATGGTATCTGCAATGCGATCCAAAATGCCGGCAATGACATATTCGGACGTTCCCACAAGGAAACTGACCAAGGCAAGAACATAGATTTTGAGCGTAGAAGACATGGAAACATAACCTCTTTCTGATTATTATTATATTTTTAGAAATATAGAAATAAAGACGATAGAACAAGACATGAATGCTCTGAATGCAACCCATCTGCGCGAATGGTAATGCTACAACTTAGATAATGAATAATGGCATAAGCGTTAACTTAGGTGACCTAGTTCTACTAATAAATATTGTACATTGTTTCAATATTTCTAATTATATAGAAATATGACTCAAATTTTTTTATTTATTTAGCAGATAGGGAACAAACTTTTGTGCGGTCTCCGTGTTCAGGCTGTAGTAGATATACGTACCTTTCTTTTGCGATGTAAGCAGACCACAATCGGACAGCTGTTTCAGGTGATGAGACAGAGTCGATAGGGCAACCGTAACAAGGCGGCTCTCCAGATCGGCAGGACACAGGTTGCTTTCGCCCGATAAAATCTGAATGATTTTGTAGCGTGTTTGTTCGCCCAGCGCTTTATGAATTTTGACAACTTGTTCAATCTCATTTGAGTTTGATTGCATAATGATCGGTCCTTTCGTCTTTATTTCTTATTTCTAGTAATATAGAAATAACAGTAGCATATGTTGTTTGAAAAGTAAACTCTCGGACGAAGATTCCATACTTTCTACTGCGTCTGTGTTAACAGCCGAAAGTCTGGAGTAACTTCCCCCGAGAGTTATGTGAGTTGTATATTACCGATCCAGAGAATCAACATAGTCTTTGGCTTCCTTCAACGAAAGACCTCTGGCTTCACGCAGTCGTTTGATCGCCATAATTTTTTTCCCTTGTTGTATAAGTGTAAGCAGTTCCTGATCCAGATCCGTTTGGGCTGGTTGGCTTGTATGGGAAGGAGGTGCTTCCTTCGGCGACAAGGTGTAATTGAAGTCGGATCGGACGCTGCCGGTTGAACCGTTCTCCAGACGCTCGACATCTCTTTTCAATTCATTTAATTTGCGTTGCAGGCTGGTGACTCTGACCAGTAACACAAAGATCAGAAGCAGCAAAACGATCCATACCAAGGTGTTCATTTCCATGATGTAATGTGCCTCACTTTCATTTATTCATATTTAGCCATTATTTTAGTTGAACCGGGATTTCCTTGACACCACGAACATTCATACCTGGTCTCCATTCCAGTTCATTCACATCTGCCTGAAGCTGTATATTTGGAAAACGATTCAGAAGTGTGCTGACTGCAATCTCACCTTCCAGACGAGCAAGCGGTGCTCCAAGGCAGAGATGAATGCCTTTGCCAAAAGCCAGATGCGAACTCTTCTCGCGTGTGATATCGAAAATATCAGCATCCTTAAACTGCTGTTCGTCCCGGTTGGCGGAATCAAGCGCAACAATGACAAGATCACCTTGAGCGATACGTTGTCCACGGAATTCAATATCTTCCAGAGCCCAGCGGGATGTGCTGAACTCCACCGGTCCATTATAGCGAAGCATCTCTTCAATGGCATTGTGAATAAGCTCGGGCTGGTTGATGAGCAGTTCGCGTTGCTCCGGATGCTCCAGCAGGGCGAGAATCCCATTTCCAATCAGATTCACGGTTGTTTCATGACCGGCAATAATTAATAAGGAGACAACGCCAAGCAGTTCTCGTTCAGTTAACTGCTGCCCGGATTCTTCCGCAATGACGAGCTGGCTGATCAGATCAGTGCCGGGATCTTGGCGAACTTTCGCAAACCAGGCCGTCAGGTAATCCGTAAACTCTCTGGCATGCTGCTCAAACAGCTCGGCGCTCTCGGCTATGGAAGCATCAATTATCGTATTGGACCAGATGCGGAATTTGTCACGATCCTCAAGAGGGACTCCCAGAATTTCACTAATGACAATGATGGGCAGCGGGAAGGCAAAGTCATCGATCAGATTCATTTTTTCCTGTGACGGGAGGTTGTCCAGCAGTTCATCAGCAATGTCCTGAATATGGCTCCGCATGTCTGCGACCAGTTTGGGTGTGAATGCTTTCTGCACAAGTCCCCGAAGACGTTTATGATCCGGCGGATCGGAGAACAACATATTATTGGAGAAGATGCTTTGATTGTCAGCGCCGTAACGTCGGACCATATCTTTGCTGAAGCGAGGATCTTTCAGGATCCGGACTGCATCCTCGTATCGCGTAATAATCCAGCCGAATTCCCCGTGAGGAAACATGAGTCTGAAAACAGGCTCCTCTTTTCTTAACATTTCATATACCGGGTAAGGGTTATGCGTGAATTCTTTCGTGAAAAACGCTGGCTTTGAGGACTCGTTGGATTCATTCGGATTCAAATGCAGCATCTCCTCTCATATTCCTGCATAATACCTGCACCCTCTATATATTCAATACACAAGCTTTTGAAACCTTGTTTTTTCTTCATATGGATGATAGAGCAGGAAAATAGAGGAAGATGGAAGAAGACATGGTAGAGAGAATCGGTTATTATGCTTGGTAAAAATGAAAATGAGGTGAACGCTGACATGTCTTACGCACAACTTCCTTTGCATCACCACCAGATTCCGGCAAGTCGAATGGTTCTTGGCTGTATGCGGTTTGGGGGTGAATGGGATGGGCTCCCCATTACTTCAGATCTTGTCGTAGAAGGTCATCGAGCTGTAGAAGCAGCTATCGAAATAGGCATTAATCACTTTGACCTAGCGGATATTTACACACGTGGTAAGGCAGAGCATGTCTTGGGACGAGTTTTATCGGAAACTCCCGGTTTGCGTGAACAGATCATTATACAGTCGAAGTGTGGTATACGTCTTGTGGGTGATGATGAAGGGCCACAGCGTTATGACACCTCAGGTGCACATATCCTGGCGAGTGTGGACGGTATCCTGGAACGGCTCGGAATCGATTATCTGGATATTTTGCTGTTACATCGTCCTGATCCACTTGCCCATCCGCAAGAGATTGGAGAAGCACTGGCTGAGCTGCATCATTCCGGTAAAGTGCGCCATTTTGGTGTGTCCAACATGGGTTCTGAACAGATTCGTCTTCTTCAGCTTCATAGTAAAGTACCTCTGATTGTGAACCAGCTGGAGATGAGTCTGGACAAAATCGGATTCGTAGAGGCTGGTGTGACGGTAAATCGTCCTCAAGCCAGAGACAACGTGTTTCCCTATGGCACGATGGAATATTGTCAGGCAGAGCATATTCAACTGCAAGCTTGGGGTCCCCTTGCTCAAGGGCGATTTACTGGCAGGGTAGTTGAGGGACAGCGGGCTGAGATTGAGCATACGGCTCAATTGGTTGATCGAATGGCTAAGGAGCGTGGAGTTACACCGGAGTCTATTGTACTGGCTTGGTTAATGAAGCATCCAGCAGGGATTCAACCTGTCATTGGTTCGATTCGACCAGAACGTATTCTGGCCTGTCGTGATGCAACAAATATTGAGCTTACCCGTTATGAGTGGTACGAGCTGTATTCCGCTTCATGCGGGCGTAGAATGTAAGTAGGGAATTCTGAGAGATTGGTTCGTTTCGATCAAAATTCATAGATGTTGGGTGAAATTTGGACATATAAGAAGACACAGGCTGCTGATGGCCTGTGTCTTCTTTGTAATAATCGGCTTCATTTGGTTGAAACACATGATCGAAAGTTTAATGAATCCTAAGGTCATATGACCTACAATGCGTATACATGGGTAATAAGCATGCTGATTCGGATCCGAAACCAGTGTGTTGGCACGGTTGTAAGGATGTTTCACCTTCATATTTGCGCTAGAGGCTATGTCCATGGACTTAGGAAGAGTGCTGATAAGAAGGACGTTTCAACCATTTTTATCGTTTTACAGGGTAGTTGCTGGAGTGCTGTGATAAAATGATAGGAATAAGAACATACGATCTGTTTATGTGAGAGGAGACACCTTGACGATGGAGATGCTTAAACCACCCGCCGAGACATTATACGAGGTTGAATTACGCGCGCTGCGAGAGGAAGATCAGGGGAAACGTCCCCCGAACTGGCTGTTATCTCCCGCCTATGTGCGCGATTTTATTATTGGCAGGGATAAGCCCGCGTTATTAAATGGAGAAGAGATCCCGATTACCCGCAAATTCTATGGCAATGACGTGTTAATTGAACGGGCAGTGGTTACTCTGGCAGGCAATCGAGGATTAATGCTCGTGGGAGAACCCGGGACAGCCAAGACCATGCTTAGCGAACTGCTGACCGCAGCGATCTCCGGTACCAGTCTAAACACGATTCAAGGTACAGCAGGCACAACAGAGGATATGATCAAGTATTCCTGGAATTACGCCATGTTGCTTGATAAAGGCCCTTCGGAAGCGGCACTTGTGCCATCACCGTTATATAACGGCATGAAGAAAGGTATTCTTACCCGTTTTGAAGAGATTACACGTTGTCCGGCTGAAGCGCAGGATAGTCTGATCAGTATTCTCAGTGACAAGGTCATGAGCATTCCTGAACTGGATGGTGGTGTACTGTTTGCCCAACCGGGATTTAACGTCATTGCTACAGCCAATATTCGGGATAAAGGTGTTAACGAAATGAGCGGTGCATTGAAACGTCGCTTCAATTTTGAAACAATCAAGCCCATTCATAACGTAAAGATGGAAGCTAAAATCATTGAATCCCAGGCACGAAGCCTGTTGTTACATAGTGGAATTGATATTGAAATTAACCCGGATGTGGTTGAATTGCTGGCTACAACATTCATGGAACTGCGCACCGGCATGACACGGGAAGGATACAAGCTCGATACCCCTCAAGCATCCATGAGTACGGCGGAAGCGGTGTCTGTCTATGTTCAGAGTGCGATGACTTCCTATTATTACGAAGATAAAGCTATTGGGCTGGATCGGTTGGTGCAGAATATGCTAGGGACCATTGCAAAGGAAAACGACAAGGATCTGTCCATTCTCAAAACCTACTTCTCCAAGGTCGTAAAAGAGCGTTCCAGAGAAGAGGGAATGTGGAAGGACTATTATGAGGAGAGAAAATGGATCGGTTAACAGCAGTTCTGGACCCTGATGTTGATCAGTTACAATCCTTGTTCGAATCCCAGGTGTATAACCTAAGTAATCCTACGGTCTATTATCCAATACGACACCATAGCCCTGCATGTTCGTATCACTTGTTACGATTAATTGGGGAGTACAAGCCGGATATCATTCTGATCGAAGGACCGGAGAGCGGTAATCCATTAATTTCAGTGCTGAGTGATGAGGCAACGATACCTCCTGTCAGTCTGTACTATACCTATGAGAGTGAACTAGAGAGAGAAGCCTGCTATTATCCGATGCTTCGGTATTCGCCTGAATATGTAGCTTTGAAAGAAGCAAAACGGCTGGACATTCCAGCGAAGTTTATTGATTTGGACTATCAACACTTCTCCAATCGTGCATCCAAATCCGGCCAGACAGAACAAAAGGAGATCTCTATTCAGGACGAAACCTTGCTTGCGGGGTCTGATTTCATTAACCGATTATGCCAAAAAACAAACTGTCGCAGTTTTGATGAATTGTGGGAAAAGGTGTTTGAAATTGGTGGTCTGGAAAAATCCACTCAGGCATTCGTGCAGGATGTATTCACGTATTGTACTTTATCCCGAATGTGCTATTCCACGGAACGATTACAGTCTTCAGGTGATCTGGCAAGAGAAGCACATATGAAACAACATATTCAACAAGCGGTGCAGGAGCATGACCGTGTGCTTGTCATTACCGGTGGGTTTCATACGTATGGACTGTTGATGTCAGAGAAACATGAATCGGAATTGGAACAGCCAGAAATGAATAAACGACATACAGACCAACGTTTGGATGGACAAGGTAAACCAGGAACGTCTCAACAAAGTGCGGTTAATCCAGATACGGTTCACCAACAAATGTACCCGATGGTCTATACCTTTGCTGAGGCGGATCGGCTCAATGGATATGCGAGCGGCATGCCTTATGTGAATTATTATGATCAGATCTGGAACCAGCTGCTTCGCAAAAAGAGTACACCGTATAATCTAACGGCTCTGGACTTGTTATCCCGGCTGATGCGCCAATTACGGGATGGTCACGAACATGTATCAACGAGTGATGCGATTGAGGCGTACAGCATGATTCAAGGTCTTGCCGGGCTTCGGGGTAAAAGGGAAGGCGGCGTCTATGAGTTGATGGATGCAGCACTCTCTTCCTTTGTGAAGGGGGAGCTTACCTTGGCGACCGATAAACCGCTGCAAGAGCTGCAGCAGTTATTGACTGGAGACGTCATTGGAAGCGTGGCTCCCAATTCATTCAGTATTCCCATCGTGGAGGACTTCAAGGCGCGTTGTACAGAGTACAAACTGCAGATTCGTACAACAGGTCAACACAAGAAAGTGCTGGATCTGTATGCGAAACCGGAGCATCGTCAGATAAGCCAATTGATTCAATGCATCACCTATCTGGTTCCGGAATTTGCGAAACGGCAATCGGGGCCGGACTGGATCGCAGAGCGTGATATGAATCTTGTTCGCGAAACCTGGGTTTATATGTACTCATCCCGTATTGAAGCCAGATTGATAGAAAACTCTCTCTATGGCGGAACACTTGCTGGAGCAGCCACACGCAAAATGGAAGAACAGATGCAAGAAATACCGGATCATCATAGCGGTGAACTTGCCCGACTCATGCTTCAAGCGTTGCTCATGGGGCTTCAAGACACAGCGATGAAACTCTATGAACAGGTGCGCTCGGCGCTGAGAACCGACGGGAATTTTCTATCCTTATGTAACAGTCTGCATATCTTGAACCGAATTCATCAACACCGCAGGTTGCTGGGATTATCTGACGAGCAACATCTCCCTGATCTGGTATCCGAAGCTTATAGAAACGCCGTGGACAAGTTGTTACAGCTCTCCAGAGCCAATTCGGATGAACATGAAGCCATTATTCAGGGATTGAAGCTGTTAGCTATGCTCGCGGAGTCATCAGAGGGGTATTTTCAGGATGAGACATTCCGAATACATCTGAATGAGCTTCTGTCGGATCAGCAGCTTCCGGCTCAGCTGGAGGGTGTGTGTGTGGCTATTTCCTCAGGGCTCGGTGACAGGCCCAGGGATGAGATTGTTGATCGTGCTCGCGGGTATATCCATGGTACACCGGATCAGACCCGTCAAACGGCACTTTTTTTACAGGGAGTATTCACTGTAGCACGTGACGCTTTTTTATATGAAGATCAGCTGTTGTCTGAGTTGAATTATTTGATTGAACAGTTATCCTACGACGACTTCATCAGTATGGTACCGGAATTAAGGCTGGCATTCACCTACTTTACACCCATGGAGACGGGCTTGATTGCGGAGCGGGTGGCGAGTCTGCATCAGGTTGAACCAGAGGAGATGTTGAGGCCTGCGGTCGATGAACAGATGCTGATTCAGTCCAAGACGTGGGATGAAGCGCTTCGAAAGGAGTTTGCTGCATGGAAGCTAATATGAATGAAGCGAATCGGACAACGGACGAAACCGGAGAAATCAATGAAAGTTCCAATCCGGATGGAAGCAAACGAGGGGATCAACATTCTGCTGAAACTTTAAATCGATGGCGTCTGGTTCTCGGTGAATCGGCGGAAGAAGGGTTGTGTAATACAGACCAATACACTTCTGCTGAATTTCAATATACGGAAATCGATGAGATTCTGGGGTATCTCTATAACCGTGAATACGGTGAAGAACAAGGTTATCGAAAAGAGGGAGGACGCGGTGCGTCTAACCTGACTGTACCGAAATGGCTGCACAAGGTCAGGGATCTATTCCCCAAACCAACGGTCGAAATATTGGAAAAACAGGCGCTTGATCGTTATGGGCTGACAGAATTGTTAACGGACAAAAAGTTGCTTGAATCCCTTGAACCCAACATGAATCTGCTCAAGAACATTATGCAGTTCAAAGGACGGATGAAAGGTGAGGTGTTAAAGAGCGCCAAGGATATCGTGCGAACCGTGGTTGAAGAGCTGCGTAGTAAGCTGGAATCTCAGACCCGAGCGAGTATCATGGGCAAGCGCAGTCGCTATACCTCGAGTTCAGTACGATCTTTGCGCAATCTGAATTTCAAGCGAACTATCACCAAGAATTTGAAGAATTACGATAAAAACAAGCGCAGGTTTGTAATTGATCGTCTATATTTCGACGGGAATATCCAGCCCCATAACAAGTGGAACATCATCATTGGTGTGGACGAGAGTGGCAGTATGCTGGATTCAGTCATCTACAGTTCGGTGATGGCCAGCATCTTCTACCGCTTGAATGCGCTTCGCACGAAATTATTCATATTTGATACGCAGGTTGTTGATCTGAGCGATAGACTGGAAGACCCCGTAGACGTGCTCATGAATGTACAGCTCGGTGGGGGGACACATATTACGAAAGCGTTGCGATATGGCGAGACGTTAATCGATAATCCAGGCAAAACCATCTTTATTCTGGTCAGTGATCTGGAGGAAGGGTACCCGATAGCGCAAATGTATAAAGCCTGTAAAGATATTATCGATGCAGGATGCAAGCTACTGGTTCTCACCGCGCTCGATTTTAACGGGGATTCAGTCTATAACAAACATGCCGCACAGACATTAACCAATATGGGGGCACATGTAGCAGCAATTACGCCTAACGAACTCGCGGATTGGATTGGCGAGATCATCACTTAAATTCAAGGAGGAATGTGTAATGCTTACCGCAGACCGCGCAGTTGAAACTTTGGTGGAGAAATTCGCAGTAACTTGTTCAAACGAGTATTCATTAAAAACAGATCGAAGCTCCGAAATTATTGATTACGTCTTGGGAACGACAGACAAGTTCCCGGATATGTTGGGAAATTCGAGTCATTATGTGTATCAAACGATTGATCTGCTCATGAAGCTTGCCAAAAAAGACGACGGAGATATCTTTTACCGTGCCGGGGCTATTGTGATATATCTGGAATCCAATTATTCCAAAAGAAATTCATGGAGAACGGATGCCTTTACTGTCTGTATGGGAAATGACTCCGAAGCTTATGGATTAAGCGGGAAGAGCAAAAGCGCTGATCGCATGGATGGATTGTTGTCTCGGTTGGAGAAAATCAAACAGTTTGCAGGCGAGAACGAAATTTTGACTGAATTAAAGAGTAAATTAAAGCGTGCCCAGTGGCTTTTTGATTCCAAAAAAGCGGACAGTCAAGGGGATTACCGGGATGTAATTAATGCATTAATGCTGCTGCAATTATATTCAAGACTCAGTGACACGGCTTCTCATCTTGCAGAGGTTCAATCTTCTGTTCAATCGTTACCAGTGTTGTTTCAACATGTAATGGCTAATGATGCAGATAAGTTGCGGGACGAGTTACATACGTTGATTGAACCTGTAGTGGTCAGTAATATTCAAGGAAAGCATAACGGATCTTCCCAAGAATTGAAGGATGAATTCCTCAAGGAGAAGCGTAGTCAGCTCATAGCTGAACTGTATCCCAATACGTCTTTCTCTTCAAAAGAGCAATGTTCAAACACAGTATTCCATCAAACAATGGTACTTGTGAGTGGTGCCTTGTTGTACCTGATTAACATTAGTGGAGGTAAACAACGGTTCCTTGATACAAATAGTGAGATTGGGCATGTTTTGCTTCACACAGTACATCAATTACATGAGATTTATCCACTTGAAGTTCGCCGTTACTTGCTGAGTATGGACCCTAGAGCCAAGAGTCCAAATGATCTACTTGCTGGACTTGTGCCTCTGGATGAACCTTATCAGTTGGTTGAAATGTTGCGGGACGAGCTTAATTCGTACACGGTATCTTGGAACATGTTACAATCCGCGATCGCGAATCGTCCTGAACAAGCGATTCGAGCATACGAGATTATCAAACCGCCATTCCTCAAACTCTGCATTCAGAAATTCATGGAGGATCAAGGATTGACATTGCCTAATGCGGAGGGGTCACTGGAGCAAGCGGTATTTAACGCTCTTCGGCATCCTTTGGACGGGGGACGTCAAGGACTTGCGATTGCAAGATACTTAAGTGGGGAAAACACCCTGGAGGAATATTGGGAGGACCCAAATAGTCGCGGGTTGTTTAATCAACTGAATCGGGATAAGAAGCGTGTTCACAACCTCATTAGTATTAGTTTTCTGCCCTTGGATTCGGAGGCGATGCGCAGGTTCGCAATCCTGACCACTCATCCCGATTGGACACTGGATATTATCTCGGACATGTACAATTCATACGCTTTTAGTGGAGAGCAACTGCTTCAACGTTACGGGCAAGACCCTGAGGTGCAACGTGAGAAATTGCTAACCAGCCTGATCTCACTTAATGGCATGACCGACTACAGATACAAATCGATGCCGCATGACGAATACCGCCGAATCATTCAGCAGAATCTGGACTATGCACTGACACAGTACAAGAAACTGCCAACAGATACACGCATTTTAATTCTGGAGATTACCTTTGAACAGCGTGATGAGTTATCGAAGAAAATATTGGCCGAAGCGATTCGTGCCGGATTGCAGGATTCTTCCAAAAAGGCCAACGGCGTGGCGTTAGCGGAATTCAACCGAATTCCTGATCAGGACTTGTATACGCTCATATACCTCTCGGAGAAAAAAGTGGCGATCAAAGAAATGGCTCTGACTGCAATCCGCAGTCTGGAAAACAGCAAGGAACTGTACGGTGAACTTTTGAAGAAAGAGAAGTCCGACGATTGGAAGAGCTTGATCCAAATTCTGCTAGATACCGCAGATCTAAGTCCAGAGTATGCCCATGCTGCACTCGCTGATCAGGCGGATGCCAAAAAGTTGTCGAGACTGAGCTGGTTGTCCTTGAAAGATCTCCCTTCACTGATACGTATTGAAGACAATCAGCCTTTAGATGACCGGATTAAACAGTATGCTTTGGTCCAATCATTGGATCATACATCCGGTCCTAATGAACGGTTGAATGAATTACGAGATTACGTAAGTGAGGCATCGCTCGCTCGTTTTGCAAGTGAACTGCTCCAGGTCTGGATTCAGGAAGGTGCTCCTGCAAAAGAGAAATGGGTGATGTATGTATCAGCACTCTTTGGCGATATTCACATTGTGAATATTCTGGCTCCGCAAATTAAGGAATGGACAGAAAACAGTCGTGGCGCGATTGCAGCAGATGCTGTAAAAGTGCTCGCTTATCTGAAAGATCCATCCGCTCTTATGGCGATTGACAAGATCAAACGTGGCGTGAAGAACCGTCAGGTGAAAGGTGCAGCAGAAGAAGCATTGCAACTTGCAGCCGATAATATGGGACTTACCTCGGAACAACTGGAGGATCGGCTGGTCACCACACTTGGTTTTGATGAAAAAGGAACCATGCAGCTGAGTTACGGAGAGCGTTCCTTCCTGGTTAAGGTCAATGGAGACTTACAAGTCGTTGTCTTAAATGAAGAAACGGGCAAATCCGTGAAGAGTCTGCCTGCTCCTGCACAGAAAGATGATCCTGAATTGGCAGCGCAGTCCAAGGCACGTTTCACACAGCTGAAAAAAGATCTCAAATCCATGGTTAACATTCAGGCGCAGCGTCTGGAAGAGTCATTGTCCAAGCAACGTCTGTGGTCTGCCGATGAGTGGAAAGCATTGTTTGTACAAAATGTAATCATGCAAAAATTTGCTGTTGGTCTGATCTGGGGAACGTATGAGGATGGCGCTCTGATCAGCACCTTCCGTTATATGGAGGACGGCACCTTCAATTCTGTGGATGAAGATGAGGTCGATCTGCCTTCGGATGCGCAAGTGGGACTTATACACCCGTTGGAACTGGATCAGGCAACGCTTGAAGGTTGGACAACGCAGTTGGAGGATTACGAGATCAAGCAGCCATTCGAGCAATTGAATCGTGAGATTCACCAGCCAGAAGATGAGGATAAAACGAAGAATGAATACGATCAACTGCCCGAGTCTGATTTCTCACCAACGGCTTTCCCCAAAGCACTGGAGAAATACGGCTGGATCAAAGGACCGGCTCAGGACGGCGGCTGGTATCATGAATTTTATAAAGAGTACGGAGATCTTGTTGCGGAATTGCAGTTCAGTGGTACGAGCATCACGTATTACGAGGGATTGGATGACATTACCCTGGAATCCCTTCATTTCTTCAAACCGAATAACAAGCAATATTATTACTATGGTGACAACAAATCCATTGCTCTAGGCAACGTTCCAGGTCGCGTGTTCAGTGAAACGATCTACGACATTCTGAGAGCAACGGGGCGTTGATGACGTGAATGGATTCAAGGAAAAATTCCGGATTTTTTCGAAGCTGTGTACGGAGGATTATTTGATTCGGTATGCCAACAAGGGGTTGTACAAAAGGTCTTTGAAAGAGTTGGACAATGGTGTAAGTGTAACGTACACATGGAATGCATCATCTGTGAGTTGTCAGCTCAGTGACGGGACACAATGTACGCTTGAAAATACGCTGGATCATTGGGAATGCTCCTGCCCGGCCGATCATATCTGCAAGCATGTGCTTATTGCAATTCTGTATGATCAACGGGAATATACGGCAGAGGATTCAATGAATGCAGACGAGAAGCATGCGCTGGATAAGGACTCAGGGATATCGGATAATGATCCGTTGGACGTACCAAAAAACGTATCAGTAACAGAATCAGCATCAAACTTAGTATCAAATGTGGACGATCCAAGCGAAATTCCGCATACAGTATCACGTGAGATCGAGTCTCGCTTCCGCTGGATGACGGAGTCTGACCTTACCGTGTTAATTAAATCGTATAGTTCTTCCATGATTGAGGAAGTTGTTTTCCGACTGAGATACCCAGAGGAAATTAAGATCATTGAAGATTCACTTCTTACGGTTCATCTGACCACCCAGAATATCGAGGTGTCTTTTACGGAGGAACCGAACCTTGCAAAAGCACTATGTAAGGTGAAGCAGACAGCCGGAAAAATGGCCAAGCTTGAAGCTTTGTTACGGTACCGGAACTTTAAAGGTCTGGATGATAGGGATGCATTAAGTGGACGGGTGTACGAGGCCAAGTTCTCTCTTCAGACAGTGCAGGAATGTCGGGTTATGCTGGCAGGATTGTTGAAGACGGGACTGGCCCGCCTTCCTCAGTCCTATATGGCACAACTGGAGACATTGGCAATTGCAGCTCATAGTGGCAACCTGCCTGACATAGAACGCAGTTTACGAGGGATTCAAGGAGAACTACAGTTGTTTTTCAACAGACATATACGTTTCTCCATGCAATCCATGTTGGATCGGGTAAGCAAGCTGTATCTTGCACTCCAGGTTCTTGAAGAAGAAAAGGTGTCTGCCATTCAGCAGAGTCAGCTCATTGGCAGTTTTCGAAGTAAATACTATACGGTGCCTTCACTTCATCTGTATGGACTGGGAGCTGACGCGTGGGAGACACGATCCGGTTTCCGTGGAATCACCTATTATTTCTATTGTTTCGATGATGAGGAAATCTACACCTATAGCGATGTACGTGCTGTATATTATGATGATCAGCAGTTCTCGTATACAGAGCATTATGGTGCATTCACACCATGGCTACCTAATCTGACCTTTCGCCAGTTCGTCGGTGAAGAAGTTCAATTCCATTCAGTTAAAGTGAATGAAGAACGCCGGATCTCTTCCGGGGAAGGTGCCAAGCTTGCGATTTTGCCACGAACGGGTGTGGAAACGTTGAATCTGGGCAAAACCATGCAAGATGTAACGACTGTACTTCAAGAGGAATCGCGGTCGTTCGACTTGTTTGCTGCTCCCAAAGAACGATTGGCTGTAATCAAAGTTGCTCGAATCGTGGACCATAACTTTGTCAAACAAACGCAGGAGCTTGTCCTGACGGTTGAGAATACCGAAGGGGAAAGACTGGCACTCACTCTCCCGTATTCATCTGACTGGCAGGCGATGATCCAAAGACTGGAGTCAGGATATGGTTCCCAATCGCTTGAACACTTCTATGCCTTTGTGCGTGTGGAACCAAAACGGATTAGCCCAATCAGTTTCCTGAAGGGCAAAACGGTGCTCAGTCTGAAACTGGATATCGGTAATGGGAGGATGGGCAGACTTGGAAGAATATAATCAGTTCATGCAGAGAATTAACGGCTGGTCAGAAGAGTTGCTGCTGCGCGGGTTATCTCAGTTTACGATCCGAGATATTGAGGTACTTGAGCAGCTCGCAGCGGAATCCTTGCGGTTGCAGATGAGTTTCCTGCATGAGTTGTTGAATCACCTCATCAAGGAAGGGCGTAGCGTGGCTCTTGGACAAGGTAATGAAGAGTTGCTGTTATTTCAGTATTGTCGTCTCACCCAATATGTACAATTGAGTGTGCAAGAAGAGGCGTAATATTGGTTAGTATTCCAAGCGAAGACCCATGAGAGCGATATGATGTAATAAACAAGATGTATTACAAGATGTATTATAGGATAAAAAAAGATTTGTAGAAGACCACAAGGTCACTGCAAATCTTTTTTTATCGTGGAGTAAGTAAAAGTCATTTGCCAAACGAATATAGGTAGGAAGCACGGATCAACACGAGCACTCGTGATCATATGAGCATGGAAGGGAGGGGACATCTAATCGTGGAAGAAGAACAGATACGGAAGGCAGTAGCGAATCGTGATCCTGAAGCCATGGAATGGGTGATGAACCACTACGCAGGTTTGTTATGGAAGATTGCTCATTCCATCCTACATCATGCATCGACAGAAGAGATTGAAGAATGCGTAGCAGATACATTTTTTGCTTTTTGGCAGAATCCGGATGCATTCCAGTCTGGGCGAAGTAGCCTGAAAAATTACCTTGCAACAATCACAAAACATAAAGCGATTGATCGCTACCGGAAATTTAATCGAAGAACTGAGCTTACATATGAAGAGGAGATTCATTCGGTGCAAACGGATGATTTGTTGGTTCAGATGATCAGTAAAGAGACGTATACGGAACTTAATCAAATGATTGAATCTTTTCCAGAACCGGAACGGGAGATTATGAAACGTCGGTTTTATGAAGGACAGAGACCCCATGAGATATCGGAAGCATTGTCCCTACACGTTAGGCAAGTCCATAACAAGCTTTATCGCTCCAGGCAACGATTGAGGACATGGTGGATGAACAGGAAATAAAGGAGGCGATCAAATGCGAAAATCCGAAAAAGAATTCACTGAGCAGAACCTCTTTAATATTAAAAAGTTGTTCTATGATAAAATGGCGATGAATGAACCACCAACCGTTACGAGATCAGATTCATCATTTTATCCACCTGTATTATATCCATCCGATCCATCCGCACAGACCAAGAAGTCCATGAATAAAAGAAAAAAGTATCGCAAAGCCATCTATATTCCTGTAACCGCTGCGTTATCGTTATGTCTTGTTACAGGTGCAGCTGCATCGGTGGGCATCATTGACCTGCCTTCTATTCTTCATTTTCTAGGTGCAGATCGGATTGGCATTCTTCAGCCTGTTCATCAGGTGAGTGAAGATCAAGGGATTCGAATGGAGGTTATAGGTGCTGTCAGGGACGGAGATACAACGGAAATCTATGTTTCATTATCGGATCTGACGGGTCATCGCATTGACGATACACTGGATGTATATGATTACAGAGTAACCGGAGGTAATGCAAACAACGCTCAGATTATTCATTATGATGATGCGAACAAAACGGCTATTGTCCGATTCCTCATTCAAGGAAAAGTCAGCAAAAATCGGATTACCGTTCAGATTAATACGCTGATGTCAGGTGCATCTCGACAAGATGGTTACAACGTACAAGTGGACTGGGAGCAGTTGTTACAAGAAAAGCAAAACAATAACTATGATATCGTGGATCAAGATCGTATAAGTGGCTTGGGAGGTAAAACCGATTTTCAATTGGAAAATGATCCAATTCCGGTACTGCATCAGGATGTAACGAATGTCCCCGTTTCCGGTATTGATTGGATGCATATTTCCAATATAGGTTTTGTGGAGGGCAAGTTACACATTCAGATTAATCCGAATAATGAGATAGGCGAGTATAATCATGGATATTTCTACTTCACGGATGAGCAAGGTCAAAAGCTCGATATTCCCCAATATTCCATTAGCTATGGACATTATATGAAAGATGGGGTCGGGTATGGAGGAGATTATGAGGAGTTTGTGTATGATCTGTCTGCTGTTGACAATTTAGATAAGCTGAGAATTCAAGGCAGCTTTACGAGCATAAGTGAAGTTGTGCAGGGAAATTGGAAAACGACCTTTAACTTGAGTCAAAATGCTTTGAGTAAAACAGGAAACATTCAGCTTGATACAAATGGAGGCTTACAGGCAAATGTTACTCTTTCCCCGGTTGGTGTCACACTTACAGGTGAGGCACTGAGTATGATTCGGATGGAGGATCTGAGTATTGAAGTGCACCTGAAGGATGGTACAAAGTTGACTGGCGCATCCGGTTTCCTCCAGCTGGATCAGGATCTCATTAAGTGGATATCCCCTAAGACCATTCCGGTGAATGATGTGAGCTACCTGCTAATCAATGGAGAGAAAGTAACTTTGCAAGATAGATAATATGAAAAGTGAATTAAAAATCTGGGGATAAGTGCAATCAGAAGGTTGTTCTGTTATCGGAGTGGTAAGTGAGAATATTCTTTAGTTCTACTTATATAAAATGAATTACATGTCATATCCCGATTTATGACGCATACCATTAGGCGAATGCGGTCATAAGGGAGGAAACTGAGATGTCCATGAGCGAACCGCTGTTAACGCAAATTGTGAATCAACACATTCCGGCTGGCGCAACGGTCGTCACTATTGATAAACCTGTTCAACATCCAGCGATCTATGCGGCCGATCTTACCGGTGACGGTATGCCGGAGATTGCTGCAGTCTATCAGATGAATGGTGAGCTGTATTTGCTCATTCTGAAATTTGTTCAAGGACATTGGATCAAGATGGCACTAATTAAGGGATTGGGGTATGGGGTGACTTTAATGACTGCAGCCCCTGTAACTTCAACGGCAAGGAACAATCTCATTATCGGTTGGCGGATTGGTTCTATTTGGTCTAAGCTTGCCGTATATGAGTGGACCGAATCAGGGCTCAAAGATCTGGCGCCTGACGATCTATACTATAGCTATGCAGAGATTATAGATATGCCTGGTCCGCATGGTCGAGATGGGAAAGTGGAGATTGCACTCTGGATACATGACACAGGTGAAGCCTATCGTGTGGAGATTATCCGATGGCAGAATGGGAAATGGGTTCCTGCACCGGACGTATATGCAACCTATTATCCAAAAGTGGTGCAATATTACGAGAAACTAACCCAGCAATATCCTGATTATATCTTTTACTGGTATTACCTTGCGGATGCTCAGTACCACGCGGGCCAGTATCCGGCAGCTCTCGCTTCAGTTCAGAAGGCACTCAGCTTCCCGGAAGCGTATCCTTCCAGAGAGGTACTACAAGAGCTGGAAAAGAAAATTAAGCAGGCGATGGTCCCTATAAGCCATGCCCGGGTAACGACATGGTTATATCCAGTCTCCGTTCGAACCACAAGTGGGACGCGTTCGGGGTATATGGATTCCCAAGGCCACATTCGGCTTGAGCCGGTTCTGGATGACGCGCAAGAGTTTCAGCCGAATGGATTGGCTGTGGTTGTGAAGGACGGTCGTGCCGGCGTTATTAATCTTCAGGGGCAGTATGTCGTTCAACCTGTATACGATTCCATCAATTCCTTTTCCGAAGAACGGGCGATAACAATTGATTCTCAAGGATTTAAGATGATTAATGAACAAGGTACAGTCCTGACCAAACGGGCGTACCCGTATATCTCAAATATGAACGACGGTCGAGCGTTATTTTACGATTCTAATCCTGGTCAGGCAGATGGATCGGTGAGTCGGTATGGTTATTTGGATGCGTCGGGCAATGAGGTGATACCTGCACAGTTCGCTTCTGCGAATGATTTTCAAGATGGTAAAGCGGTTGTGCAGATTAAGGACAATGAATATGCACTCATTAATCGCAATGGACATCGGCTCGCAACGTATCCATATGCCTATGTGGGACCACTAGGGGATGGACTGCTCGCTTTTCAAAAAGAGGGCTCGGGCAAATATGGGTACATCGACGAACGGGGTAATATTCGTATTCAGCCCAAATTTTCATCGGCATTTCCTTTTAACAACGGGCAAGCGATCGTTAATACAGCAGAGGACTACAAATCGATCTACGGTGTTATTAATACGGAGGGATCGTTTATCATTCAACCCGCCTATAATGACATCCGCGAACTAGGCGAGCATCGTTATGCGCTAGGGCAAGCAATTAATCCGGAGCAGCCGTATATTGGCTCTGTATACGCGATTGCAGATACCAATGGCAGAAGACTTACGGAGTTCCTATATCGCGAAGTAGGCAATTACAAAAATGGCCTTGCTTCCGCATCGGATGGCAGACAAACCTATCTGCTGGATCTGAGTGGAAGACCTGCCGCTGGGTATCCACATGTAGAAGGTTCGGGTACGCTGGAGGTCGTGGCACCAGATCTGATTAAGGCCTATGTAGACCAGCGCTTATCGTATGTGAACCGGGCCGGACAGATCATCTGGCGGCAAAATACAATCGTTCCACTTCATCCGCCGTACCGTGTACGCGAAGAGAAATATAAGCCGAACAGGGACTATCTCGTATATTATCCGCAGGTGGAGGGATTAACGAACCAAGCGGAGCAAATTGCGCTGAATGCCAAGTTGAAGCAACTCTCCCAAGTTAAACCGATCCCTGCCGATCAGCAGCTGGATTATACGTATACAGGTGATTTTGATATAACGTTTTATCAGCAGCAATTGCTACAACTGCAACTCACAGGTTATAACTACCCGGCTGGTGCAGCGCATGGTATGCCTACGATGATCTATGCAATCATTAATCTGACGAATGGTCAGTTGTATGAGTTGAAGGATTTATTTAAACCGAATAGTGACTATGTAAAAGTGTTGAGCCAGATTGTGGGGGATCAGATCAAAAATGATCCTCAATACTCGTATGTGTTTCCGGACACCTATACGGGGATTAGTGCGGATCAGCCGTTTTTTGTCACAGCGGATGCTCTACATCTCTACTTCAATCCATATGACATCGCTCCCTATGCGGCAGGGTTTCCAACGTTTACGATTCCTTTTGTCCAGATCAAGGACATCATTAATACAGAAGGTTCGTTCTGGAAAGCTTTCCATGAGTGATTGAGGGTACAGCCAACATTTTAACGAAAATATACGCTAGGGACGTTAAGGCGCAAAGACAGCGAATTTTTCCTGCTTTAAGCAAATGTCCGCTGATGCTTAGCTTATATAACAGTCAAAATGTTGGCGCTACCCCATATAGAACTACTATAAATCAATCATTCCATCCTTTACATACATCAATCCACTCTGAATAACTAGAGTATTTTTCTAATTGTTTTATGGTAAGTTCAATAGCACTATTGCTACTCCCGCAAGCTGGATAGATTGTCTCAAAACGTTTTAGAGATATGTCTAGACAAACAGAAACCTCATTTTTAATAGCAAATGGACAAACACCTCCAATGGCATGACCAACCATATCAATGGCTTCATCAGGAGAAAGCATTTTTGCTTTTGTTTTGAAATACTCTTTGAATTTTTTGTTATCCACTTTTGCATCACCGGCGGCTACTACTAAAACAGCTTGTCCATTCACCATAAAAGAAAGTGTTTTTGCGATTCTCTCTGGCTCACAATCTAATGCAGTTGCAGCCAAATCCACGGTTGCACTAGATACTTCAAATTCGATAATTTCAGAATCCATACCATATTGTTTAAAAAAATCTTTTACTTTTTCAATTGCCATAATCATCACACCTCATTTTAAAATATTTTCTAGAAGATCATAGATGAAACTTGCCTATGTTCTTGGGTAAAAAATCATGTTGTAAATGACACATGGTTCTTGATAGGGATTATTATAGGAATGAAAAACATTAGCACGAAAGCGGAGTGCTTGATTTTCTTTTAAAACAATTTTTTTTGTGTTGACTACCAGCTCTAACATACCTTGTAGCACAAAAACATATTCTTCCACACCTTCAAGGTGCCTTTCAGATGGATGGTGGCACCCAGGATCAAATTCGATATAGAATATTTCAACGTTACGTGTAGGGTCAAAAGGAAAAACAGGAAATGCTCTCATTTTTCCATCATTTTCAATGATAGCGTCTTTGGACCGTATATCAACCGCACTGCACTCATCTTCTAGCTCTTCCAATAATAAAGATAAAGGAACTTTTAAGCCGACTGCGATTTTCCAAAGAGTTGTAATCGTTGGTGAAGACTGTCCTCTTTCAATCTGTCCAAGCATAGGCTTACTTACATCAGTAAGTTTAGAAACATCTTCAAGTGTAAGATTTCTCGTTGCTCGTATTTCTTTTAACCGTTCTCCAATAGTTAATACTGGCGATTGCATTGCATCACTCCTTTTGTCTGTTATAGCATTATAAAATTTAATATAACATACTTATAGTTGAGTTCAATAGGCGGCAGTTAAATGATGTAAGTAACTCCTTCACATATTTATCCATACGAAATGGAAAATATTACGGGAGTTACAGATCAAAGAAGTCATATTTATCTATACAATCAAAAACGAAAACTTTCTCCAACAACAATTTTCTTTGCTTGGCGAGAATGTAAATACTTCACCAGTCATTCTCAAGTTACGCGACGAGGTCATATGTCCAATAGGGCTTATAAGATGCTGTGAGACAACAATAATCCGTGATGAGGTATTATTGCTCCGTGAAGAGGTAGTGATCATTCAGGGCTCTATGAGATATTAATGTGCGTATATAGCACTGAGCTATATTGAGAATGATTATTAATATCAGGAGGGGTGAGATGAACAACACATCTGAAGTGTCGGGACTAATGCAAGTAACGAAGGAGCGCAAAGGTCTGCTGATTACAGCAAGTATCTTCTCGACCCTGTCGAGTCTGTTGCAGATTGTTCCTTTTGTCGGAGTGTATAAGATCGTCGAGGAACTGCTAACGCATGCGGGGCAACCCTCTGCCATGGACAAAGATTTGTTGATCTATTGGGGGATCGTCGCATTCGTAGCCCTCATTGCAGGGCTTGTTGCGCTCTATATCGGGGGGATGTGCTCACACATTGCTGCGTTCAACATTTTGTACCAGCTCAGAGTGAGACTTGCGGAGCATGTTGCCAAAGTACCCATGGGGTATCACACCCGGACGGCAACCGGTGAGCTGAAGAAGATCATCGAAGTCAGTGTGGAGAAAATCGAGAAATTTATCGCCCATCAGTTGCCGGACCTGGTAAGTGCGATCGTTATTCCACTGATGCTCTTGGGATATATGTTCTGGCTCGATTATCGCATGGCGCTGACGCTTTTGGTTCCGATTGGAATAGGGTTCTGGCTCCAAAGTCGCCTTTTCCGCAGCGAAAAAGGCCGTCAGGCTTATCGTGATTTTCAACTTGCCATCGAAGAGATGAATGCGACGGGTGTTGAATACGTGAGAGGTATGCCGGCGGTGAAAGTATTTGGCATTACAGCTGATTCGTTTCTAACGTTTAAACAGGCGGTGACGCGGTACCGGGATATTTCGTTGAAAATAACTGATTTGTGTAAAACATCCTACGGGCTGTTTTTTGTAATCATGATCTCGTTATTTACCTTCATCGTTCCGTTGGGTATTCTGCTGTCGAGTGGAAATGCAGGCAATCAGTCGTTTGCGATCACGTTTATTCTGTTTCTAATCATTACCCCGAGTCTATCTGCTCCGTTATTGAAGTTGATGTATCTGGGTAGTGGGATGCGAGAGATTGTGGAAGGACAGAAACGGATAGAATCGGTGTTTGCCGAGTCGGTTGTACAAGAACCTGAGTTGCCCAAAGTTCCGGATACATATGAGGTTGCCTTTCGTCAGGTATCTTTTGCTTATGAACGTAAGGAGAGCGAAGCATATAAACCTGTACTTGATCAGGTTGATTTTGTAGCCAACGCAGGAGAGATGACCGCACTTGTCGGACCTTCTGGTGGAGGAAAGTCCACCATTGCGAATCTATTGCTTCGTTTCTGGGATGTACAGGAAGGTGAGATTACGATTGGTGGAATTCCGATTCAGGAGATGGGTACGGAGAAACTGATGGATACCGTGTCCTTTGTATTTCAGGATGTACATCTGTTCTACGATACAATTGAAGAAAATATTCGGATGGGCAATACATCAGCTTCACGACAGGACGTTATAGCTGCGGCTCAAACTGCTTGCTGTCATGAATTCATTGAGAAACTGGATGCCGGATATGACACCAAAATCGGAGAAGGCGGTACGTATCTATCTGGCGGTGAAGCACAGCGAATTGCAATTGCACGAGCACTGCTTAAAAATGCTCCCATTCTGGTCTTGGATGAAGCGACGGCCTACGCGGATGCAGAGAATGAGCACAAGATACAGCAAGGTCTGGCCCAATTGGTTCAAGGCAAAACGGTACTGATTATTGCTCATCGTCTAACAACGATTCGTGCAGCAGAGCAAATTCTTGTGATCCGGCAAGGGACAATTGCTGAGCGTGGGACACATGATCAATTGCGTGCATTAGGCGGAGTATATGAGCACATGTGGCAGGCCCATATCAGTGCGGCTTCCTGGAAGCTTGGAGGTGCAGGACGATGAAGAATTATTTATACAATATATCTGGGGGTAACCCGCGTAGTCTGCTACCTTCGGTAATTGCAGCGATTCTGGACGGGATTGCAAAGATTGTTCCTGCGGTGCTGCTTGTGGATATATTCAATACGATCTATAAGTCTTTCGCTGAACCAGACAAAGGACTGGATATCAACCGAATGTGGGTTGTATGCTGCATCCTGTTTGCCTGGCTTCTGGTGGAGTATGTGGCTTATGCTTCGCTCTATGACAAGACCTATCGGGCAGCATACAGCCTCGCGGCCTCAGGAAGGTTAAAGCTGGCCGAACATATTCGCCATCTGTCGCTGGGATTCTTCGGAAAACGTGATCCTGGGGATCTGACGAACCTGATCCTGAGTGATTATGGTCAGGTCGAGCATACGATCTCTCACAATCTGTCGCAGCTGATCAGCGCGATTGTGCTTCCGGTACTTGCTTTTGGCGGACTTCTGTTGGTGGATTGGAGAATGGCCGTAGCCATGTTTGTTGCGGTTCCCTTAGGTGTGGCTCTGTTATGGCTTACGGATTCGATTCAGGCACGACTGAGTGAGAACCATGTTCGAGCCAAAAACGAAGCCGCCAATCGGCTGCAGGAGTATCTGAGCGGTATTCGTGAGATTAAGGCCCACAATATGGGGGGCAAACGTTTTGAACGGCTGCGTCGTTCTTTTGACGAATTGAAATCAGCTTCCATTCGGTTAGAAGGTATTATGGGACCGATGATCATGGGCGCGATGTTGCTTGCACGATCAGGGATGACGTGGATGATTCTAGTGGGCAGTTATTTGCTTGCTGGTGGTGAGTTGTCCCTACCGGTATTTCTGTTATTTTTGCTGGTAGGTACAAAGGTATTCGAACCGTTAACGGTTGTACTGATGAGTTATGGGGAGATGCGGTACTCTGCATATAGTGCAAGACGCATTATGGATGTGCAGCAGGAGGCCCCGATGGCAGGAACGGGAGATGTACAGCCCAATCAGGCGATTTCATTCGACCGGGTGACCTTTGGATATGATGACCAGCAGCCTGTGTTGAAAGACTTGTCCTTTACGATTGAGCCGCATACCATTACTGCCTTGGTTGGCCCATCCGGTAGTGGTAAGAGTACAGTCACACGTCTCATTGCCCGCTTCTGGGATGTACAGCAAGGAACCATTCGCATTGGTGGCAGACCCGTTGATCAGATGAACCCCGAGAAGCTGTTGCAGGATATCTCTGTGGTCTTCCAGGACGTGTATCTGTTCCAGGATACGATCGGCAACAACATTCGTGTAGGAAAGAAAGACGCTTCGCAATTCGAGATTGAGGAAGCAGCACGCAGAGCTTGTTGTCATGAGTTTATCTCCAGTCTGCCTCGAGGGTACGATACGCTCGTTGGCGAGGGTGGATCGACGTTATCTGGTGGGGAGAAGCAACGGATTTCCATTGCACGTGCCTTGTTGAAAAATGCATCAATCGTATTGCTCGATGAAGCTACAGCTTCACTTGATCCGGAGAACGAAGCCGCCGTGCAGCAAGCGATTAATGAATTGGTCGCGGACAAGACGGTTATTTTGATTGCGCACCGATTAAAGACCATTCAGAATGCCGATCAGATCTTTGTATTGGACCAAGGTCAGCTCGTAGAGCAAGGAACGCATGCGCATTTGTTAGATCACTCAGGCATCTACGCTCGGTTGTGGCAATTACAACAGGATGCAGAAGGCTGGCATGTAAAATTGAACGGATCATGAGTTCGATGAGATTAATGAAGTAAATAAGCCTGATGTAGCTCTTGAACTGACATAAAAGGAGAATGACGACGATGTTTAAACGAATTCCTGTATGGATTGCACTATGCTGTATGCTCACCTTGGCGGCCTGTGGAACGACCCAGACCACCAATGAAGTGGCGAGCTCCTCAGAGGGAACCACACAAGCAACGACCAAAATGATTACCAACCCGAATGGAGAAGAAATTACGATCCCTTTGAATCCAGAACGTATTGTTGATCTATCCGGTTCTACAGAAGAGCTATTGATCATTGGGAAAACACCTGTTGCAACGATGAGTGCGGATTACGGTAACCCGGAGGAAATCACTCCAACCATTAAGGATCAACTGAGTGCAGATACCGTTAATCTGGGCTGGTATGGTTCACCGTTCAGCATTGAAGCTATAGCGGGTGCTAATCCGGACCTGATTATTCTGGGAAAGGATTTTAACACGGATCAATATGAAACTTTATCTAAAATTGCACCTACAATTGCATTGCCTTACTCTTACTATGATTGGAGAGAACGCCTGACATTCTTGGCAGATACGTTTGGAGAAGAAAGCAAGAAAGATGAATATCTGGCCAAGTATGATGCGAAATCTGCAGAGTGGAAACAAAAGCTGGAGGCGGCTGTACATGGTGAATCCTTTGCCGTAATTGAGACATATCCAAACAACCTGGTCATCTATTCCAATAAAGGGGCAGCTGAGATGTTATACGGTGAATGGGGCCAGAAGCGCACAGAGGGTATCCCTGATCCAGAGGGCTGGGGCGGTAAACAGATCGCACTGGAGGCTCTGGCTACCGTTAATCCGGATCGTCTGTTATTGATGGAGAATAGTGAGAACAAGATGGTCGATAGTAAGGTGTGGAATAACATGAACGCAGTGAAGAATGAAAAGATCTATAAAATCTCTAATGTCGATAATTATAATTATTCGTACACAGCGATGGGGAGAATGGAGCTTATGGACCGTTTGGGTACGATGATTCTGGAAGGTCAGAAGTAAGAAGTAGTCGTTGGATTAGAGCCATTGAAACGATAGATTAAATTTAACATTTAACAGAACCTAATAACGCCTATGTAATTGTGGAATTGTGTATTTTGTTCGAAATCATGTAACTTGAGCGGTTCTGGCTGCGTTTAGACATTGGGGTGATCTGATGTTGGTGAACGCGGTTCAACGGTACATGGTATTAGGACTTATATTTATAGGTATAAGCTTGACTGCATATCTCGTTCTTGAAAGGGTTGAAGGGTACCATATTACAACGACAGAGTATTACGGCTTACGCAATGCAGGGGGAGTAATATATATTCTTTCGCTTATCCTGGGATTCGGTCACTATTTAGTCGCTTTTTATGTTGTTATTATTAGCCCGATCTCATGGCTGCTGCGGAAATATGTACGTTTTCCTATGGTGAGAACTTTCATCTATATGGTTGGGTTTGGATGGGGCGGGCTGTGGGTTTTTGATCTCATGTACAATCCATATTTCGTGAATGGATACCATCTGAACCGAATGACATCGATATGGATATTTGCCATCGCCGGTTTAGTCTATGCTTTTTTAGAGAATAAGATTTGGCGAAGAGGGCAGATGCAGAACGAACAGAAGGCTACTTAACAAATGTTGAGTAGCTTTCTTGGTTTACATAATTATTATGGTGTTTTCATTGGGGGCTCAGTAGCTAAATACAATATTAGAAAGGATTATGTAAGAGTAAATAGTGATCATGATTAGAAAGGATTATGTAAGAGTAAATAGTGATCATGGTCAGCGGTTAAGTTAATTCGATATTTTGTTGTAAAATTCACAAAGGGTGCAAGTAAAATGAAATAGGAGTTTTATCGTAAAAAGGTAAAATTTTCTGTTATACTATTTGAGTTGTGTACATAAAGTTAGATATTTTAATGAAGGGAGTTCATGAAGTAAATTAGCCGTTTAGTTTAAAATTGTAGTTTGGAGGAAAGCATTTTGTATAAAGCAGGTTTTTGGATTAGATTAGGAGCAGGTGTATTGGATAGTCTTATTATTTCAATTCCGTTAGTGATTATTGCAGGTGTGCTGACGGGCAACTTTGATACGGATGAGCCGATTGCCAAACTGCTTAGTGCGTTATACTCAATTTTATTACCAGTTTACTGGTATGGTCGAACCATAGGCAAACGTATATGTGGAATTCGAATCCGCCAATACGATACACACGAACCGCCAAAAATTGGTACGATGCTGATGCGAGTTGTTGTAGCTGGACTTGTGTACGTATTAACTTTGGGTATCGGAGTTATTGTGAGTGCTTTTATGGTCGGTATGCGTGAGGATCGACGTGCGATTCATGACTTTGTAGCAGGAACAGAAGTAGTTTGGGATTAACTCGAAAAATATAAAGAATTCGCTGTACAGGGGTAAAAATCACTGTACAGCTTTTAAATCATTAGTACTGTTTCACAAAACTCGTATTTTGTACATATGTATACAGTTTGCATTTCCTCAAGCAGTTTCTTTTGAATATCAATCCTCTTCTACATAAAGACAAACAATAGCTTTCTTTTCATTTAGCAAATCACCTAGCCTTTTTACAAAACTCGACAGCCAGTTCCAGTCAAGTTGATGTTGTTGAAAGAATCTAATTCGCTGATTTGCGATTTTTCTTATAAATAATCCATCTCCATTAAAGGATTTGATTAACCTTTCAACTCCATTAATTACGAGGTAATTATAATTAGTGTGCTCCATTAACGAAGTAAACAAAACATTAACTGACACAGATGTCATGTTCAGACTTCGATCTTGGGATTTGTAGATTTCTTTGGTTTTCCATAATAATCGACAATGAGTATTTCTCCCTCATGGCTCAATAGATTACCCGCTATTACTTGAGTTAAATCTGGACCTATATTGTTTAATAAAATAGTAACCTTATTCTCAAAAAAAACAGTTCCTGTAGTCGCTGGTGCTTCCATACGGTTCACTCCCATATTAGTATAGTTCCGTTCGGATACTACTATTATTTAACAATTAGTTCCTTCACCTAGGAAACTAGGTGTTTTCTATGAGTGTTGCTCGTTTTCACTTTGAACGCCTGAATAGTGAACTGGAGCCTAAAATTCAAATACATCTGCTATATTGACATAAAGGTTTACAGATATTTGAATGCACTGACTATTCCATAAAAATCCAATATGAGAATACTGCTATTAGCTAGAACCATTACTAATCTGAATTTATAAATCGAATCAAAGTCAGCATCAGGGTCATCAACTACCTTCTCAATTAAATCCATCATGCGTTTTGGAAATAACAATGCAATAGTTGTAAATAACATCGCAAATCCGCTTAGCAAAATGTAAATAAGAGCACTCGCAGCCGTTTTAATTAACGAATCAGCTTCTCGAGTGACGGTTGAATTTTTTGATGCTTCGTTGAAATTTTGTGTTATCTGATTAAATTCAATAGACGACCAAATTGAGATGCTTATATTAACAATCGAAATAAGAATCAAATATATTATTGCCAAATTAACTGACCAATGATTAGTCTTCATGTGCCTTATCCCTATGCCTATTATCAACAAAGAGATACGTGTTACGTAGCTAAACCATATAATAACGAAACTTTCCTATGAACTTCTTTTATCTTGCGATCAGTAAGCTAATGAAAAAATAGAAACGAAGACACTGGAATACATAAGAATCTCACTATCAGTCATCCCTAGTTATAAATATAAGACTGATAAATGAGGGGTGGCCTGAAGCAGCTGATTATCAAAAGGAGATTAATTCCATTTATAAATGCTAAAACATCCTCCTAATAATAGGTTGATAAGTATTGTTCAGAAAATACTGATTTATAAACGGCAACTTTATATAGATCTCTCCCTTTCAAGCAAAGAATGATACACGTAATTAAGATTACTACTGAAGTGAAAATTGAAATGTGAATACATCAGTTAACATGTGATGCCCGCTGTATTAGTTTTTAATGAATCTCTTGCTTCAATTGTACTGAATGAATTACTAATGGAGTTTTAGCATCTAATATCGGAAAAGAACTCTCTGGGTTATGAATAGAAACTATTCTTCTTCTTCCCGTAACCTCTCTTCGTAGTCATCTTGAGCTTCTTTTTGTCGAATACGTTCTTCAAGATCTGCTTCAATTTCTTCCACGCTAATGTGTTCCTCATTGGCAAAAGCTGATTCTTTTTGTTCCTTATTTCGTTCAAATTCTGCCTCAAGTTCATCAGTACGTTCCTGGTCTTCGTAGGGTTCTGTATCTTCTTGAAATGCATCATCATAATCCTCATCATGACCTAGCGGATCAGTTGAACTGATCACTTCAACTTCATCCAGTTCAATGTAAGGTGAATCAATATCAATTAATTTAATTTGATCGTTATGTGTACCAGAAAAAATTTCAATATAAACCCTTGCATCTACCTGACATTTTATTACACTAGGAAGCTCAATGTTAGGTTCTCTACTACCAACATAATAATTATGATCAACATATACAGTAAAATTCACCTTACAATTAATAATCACTATTTCATCATCAATATCATTCATATAATTATTAATCTCTATATCTTCAACCACATCCACTGCAATAAAGTCTGAATTATATTCGATACTTTCTATATTTGTAAGCTTTTCTTCAATTTCTCCGTGCATATTTTCGTTAATATAAATTTCTATTTGCTCAGCTAATTCATATTCTTGATTATCAACTTTCTCCTGTAGTTCCTCGAAGTTTCTGCTTACAAATTCAAGACTCATTTTAATAAAATCATTGAAGTATATGACAAACACTTCGGCATTGTTCGCTTCCATCTCTTTACGTAGTTCTTCTCGTACTTCTACAATCTTGTTATCTGTTAGTTTGAACCAATCTTCTTTTTTATCTCTTGTTATAAACAAAATAGGTTTTTTTTCTTCATTGGACTTTTTTAATAATTCCTTCCAAATGATTAAATCCCCGAATTTATTTGTGGCTTTGTTTCGATCACTGTATCCTGGCGGGATACTATTTTCATATCGTATGGTACCTTCTTGTTCAATATCTGAGACCTCTTCGTCAGTAAACCCAGTGCTAGTTCTAGAACAAAGTGACTTTTGGAATACTTGTACCAATTTTGATTGAAGGAAATCTTTGTTCTCTTCGGTTGATAAAGCTACATTTAATTTGAACTTGCTGATTGCATCATACAAAACTTTATTTATATCGATTTCAGCAATTAAATCTGACAGCAACTCATGACCTTGTTCATCTAGTTTTTTGTGTAGCGATTGAAATTTTTCATCTATGGCCGAGATAGTTTTATCGAACTCCCTATCAAAATTATTTAGACTTCTAATTGAACCAGTTATTTCACCGGTATAATTGAGTTGGGGATCCATCTCAACATTAGCAACATGGGAAGGAATCCAAATACGATCTTCAATAAAAAGTAGAGTGTCCATTGCATATTTAGAAAGCGGTGAATTACATTCTTGTAAAAAAAGCAATGCAGATGTGTCAACGGATATGAGAGCACTTTTCCAAAGTCTCCTGAAATCTTGTTCACTTAGATAACTCATCTATTCTCCTCCATTACATATTCAGCTTGTATGTTTCGCATTTACCAGTAAAACTTAAAATCAGTTATAAGCGTGACCATGTGACCCAGATCTCTCCTCTTTATTTAACTCAGCTTTAATTACTCACTAAGACTACGATTATGTAAAATAAGAAATAAGGAATTTATTTCTGTACATAGATTTTTCAGTACATCATAGGAAGGCAACCCAAGCTGCGCTTGAAAAGATGGATGAGCCTGCATATTCCTAAATTTTCTTATGTTATGGAATTTATACTTTTGTTCAGTATCTATAATTCTTCTCTTAGACAATCTGTCAATCATAGCTGAAAGTGTCACACGGTTACCTTCAGAGTAATTTGATCCATAGACCTTCTCGTGAACATGAGCAACGGTAGCCTCAAAAGCCTTAAATGCTTGATCCAGCGATAGTGTCAGGAAACTCCAATATAAATAACCGTAGGCAAAGAGAGCTTTAGATACTTCTAACATCTCTTTTATGTCTGGAACAATATGTTCATTAAGATCAAGCTTATCGATCAACTCTATCAAGTGACTCTCCGTAATTTTTTGTTCTTCACCTGTCTGTAGATTGGGCTTAACAAAATAACTAAAAAGTTCATCAGCTTTATAAAAGTTCTCATTTGTTATTCGTTTCATATACATACCCCACTTTTCCAATAGTTTACTTGCTATACATCATATATAATAAATATTATCGGCTACTTAACTGATGAAACATAACCCTTGTTAAAGTTTCAAGTACTCACCTATACTTATGGATCAGAGAAGAGAATGATTGACTAAAAGTTGCAATTACTAGGAGTGAATATACTTTGTCAGCACAAACAAACGTCTCCTTTTCGATTTCTCATAGCCACAAAGCTGCAGAGTGGGATACAAAGAAAAATAAAAGGATTTCACCGAACGATGTAACTGCAGAATCTCATCGTTGAGCATCGTGGGTATGTGAGTTTGGCCATGAAGAGTTTAACCCGGTAAGGATCAGGGTTCGTGATGCCGGCTGTACTGACAATTTACTTCTGGTGAAATGATTAAGTACATCTCCCCATTCTGATGGCAACCAAACCTCATCACAGCTGATACTTTCTAAGATTGCTATTATTCCCTTATCATGGTCACTGTCTTTGTGTGTGCACACAGTAGCATTTACTTTATCCTTACCTACTATGTTTTGAAGTGTTTAGCCACTCTGATTCATCTCCACCATCTACCATTACCGATTTCTTTTAATTATGTACTCTTATTTCTAAATAGAACGAGTCACCTTTATTCAACTTAAACGCTATAAACTTTCCCAATATCCCTTCCTCCTCTTCCCATGGATAATAATATATATTCTCATTTACTCATCACTTTTTTTACATACTTCTCGGCCTTGTAATCCTTACGAACTTCATGCAGCGTAGTTGAATTTGTCTCTGACCAGGATTCAAGTAACCTTCTGGGTTCCGCTTCGATTATTTTACGTGCTTCAAGGGTGTCACCAGCCCTGAAGGCCTCAATAATGTTGGATAAGTCAGTTCGATCAATCAATTTCACATAATTGATACCTGCCAGCATTTCACATGAATCTGTGAATCTGGTTGTTGCAATGACAACCGCTTTTTTGGCCTTATAGTATCTCATACAAGAGAAGACTTCTTGAACGGCACTAATGCCTACCGGATTTTCTACAGCGTATCTTTTGGCTTGGATGACATTTCTGACTCCATCCGGATCAGTAAAAACTACGTCAGCTCCAAAGTCACGACTACCCACAGTCTTATATACACCGGAGTAGCCTAGCTCGATTAATAATCTGTATAGGTACATTTCAAAACCTGAGCCGTCACCCATCCTATCAATATCACCTAAAGTGATATCTCTTAGATCGTAATCCTCCTTATCAAATACAACGATAGTCTTTTGTTTTCTCGACAAGATGAGAATTAATATAGACAACACAAAAACTGCAGCAATAATCAGCAGAAAAATAATATAGTCCATTAGGTCTACCCTCCTTCTAATTTCTAGTACAACAATACCATATATTTCAAGGTTATAGATAGAATTTGTGATCGTAGTATTATGAAAATCAAGATTTTGAACTCTGTTAACAAGCCGTAGGCCAAGGTTTGAAGCGGATGACCCGGTACTTTTGTGAGCTTTTAGGGGTCTCCAGATCCGGCTACTATCGTTATCTTCAAGCAGCAGATGGTACGCTTAAAGCAGGCTCAGCGCGATGAAGATGTCTTTAAATGGGTGAAGAGAGCCTTTCATCGCCCAGGTTTTAAGAAAGGTTCACGTTCCAGCAAAATGACGCTCATCATGAGTTTGGTATCGTGTATAATCTCAAACGAATTCGCAGATTGATAAAGAAATTCGGTTTGGTCTGTCTTCATCTGAAACCCAAACCATTCAAACGGATGGTTAAGGCGGCTCAGGAGCACCTAACATTACCTAACCTTTTATAGAGAGACTGCATGAAAAGAATCCCTGGTCTCGCTCTTCTGACGGATATCACCTATCTACCTTAGTGACAGTCCAAGATGGCCTATTTGTAAACCATCCTCGATATTACTATCTAATCCGAAATGACACCAAGTTCCTGTCCTTTTCGGCAATGGAATAATGTCCTTGTCCCTCTACAAAAAAAGCCGCTATAATAGCGACTTCAATGAGACTATGTTCTTGTTCCTCGACACCCTTTAATCCTCTCTCAGCACAATCTTGCTGGCGACATCCTTGATCCTATGGCTGGCAGATTTTTGTTTCGCGTGTTTCATACATTCCACTTTTTAAAGCTATAACATTTGAGATCTTCACATAAGAAGATCTCGTTTTTGTGATTTGCTACAAATTACGGTAATTGCATTGCTCGATTCATAAAAATCTCATCTACTTGACTCAATGTCATTCCAAAATGTGTACTAGCTCTTTCAAGTATAATGGGATCGTGTATTTCAGGAACGTAATTGTTTCCGTAATCCGTTAAGATATCGAACTCCTTCATCATATAATTGTAAACTGTGTCAGCATCACTGTTTTTAGTATCACCGAATTGTTCACTTTTAGTTGCATAATATGCGAAGGAGGTTGGGGTAATTCGGTTTTTTCTGTAGAGTGCTACGTAATCATTAAAGCTAAAAGGAGATTCATCTTTGTAAAAATCATTTAAATATTTGTAGTAATTAATCAAATCCTCATTTCGACCCTTATAGTTCTTAGGGATGCTATATAAGGACTCTAATGCTTTTTTATCATCTCCAGCTTGGCCATAGATATGATATTTTGAAAAGTGATACATCATCTGGAGATCCTGATCTGTTGTTTGGATCTTATCAATAAACTCCGTTATGAGAGCGTATTGTCCTGTGGCTAAATAGCCATTTAACTCATCCCAAACCTTCTCGCTCTCGGTCGCTGCGGTCTGAGAATCACTCGTGCTAAAAGAATACGTATATCCGATCATTTTTCCAAGAGTCTCTTGGGACAAAACAAATTCACCCTCAAGATTCTCACCTTGTTTACCAATTATGTTTTGAACTGAAATAGGTTGTATGATACCTGCTTGAGACGTGATTTGAAGGCTATACTTTCCAGGAACTAACCCTGCTCCATTATTAGAAATCAACTCACTTTCTAACTTACCATTATTGACTTCAACTTCTTTCTGAGCTGAGAATCCATCTTCACCTGTTATAGATAAAACAAGTTTCATTCTATTTGGTAAATTAGTGGTGCCGGTGAAAAGGAGTCGGCTATCCTTATCGAAATCTTCTTTTACGGAAAGTTCAACATGGAGACTACTACTTGCTTTCTCTGAGCACGCACAGAATAAGAGAATTATACTAAGAAAGAGTAGTATAGATTTTGCATTGATTCTCATAAGCTATGTTTATACCTCCAATTTTTATTACTCCTTATATCGGAGAGACAGTTTTGAATGTTGATACCTTTAGAGATTGCAGTTATTTCGCAAGTTATAGACTTTTTCTAATTAGAAAGGATTATGGGTTTGGCTTATTAAGCCATCTAAGTCCAGCTTGTCCTAAACCTAAAAATTCTACTACCCAGTTGTATATATTAAACGGTTCTAATCCTATAAAATATAAACTACGCGTACAACTCCTTACAGTTGCACGCTCTTTTTTATGTCTTTGTAAGCCACAAATATCCAACTAATTACTAAAAAAGCATGTCAAACGTAAACCAAACGTATCTTTTAAATAAGTATCTGTTGCTAGGATAATTTGTTTCATAGAGTTTGTGATCGCTAATATTGATACTCCTGGTTGGACAATAGAAATTTCAAATTCTGTTTCATAACCAGCTCTCACCATCTTTTTTAACATATTTAAAGTTTGTAAGTTCCCTTTTTCAAATCGTGTTTCACCATAGCTTTTCTGTCTCGAATTTTCCCTTTCAATCATTCTTTGTATTATTTCTAATACATTATCATTCCAAACAATTGATTTTTCAGCTTGGCCGCAAACTTCATATAGATCTGAGACACGAGAACCGGGATGCTCTCCGTGTGAATACTTACAATGATAAAGATGAAATATAATTTTTCTATGCTGCATATCAATTTTAATAGAAACAATATCAGCAATTTCCCCTGATCCATCATCGTCAAAAATTATGTCTGAACTTTGATCGGTTTTAAGTGCATATGATCAATGTTTAGGTATTCATCTAATCGGCAATCGGATCAAGTTCTTGTCTTTTTCGGTAATCGGTACAAGTTCTTGTCCTTAGCTTGGGACAAGACTTGTACCCATAAAATAAAAAAGCCGCTAAAATAGCGACTTTCAATGGGACAATGTTCTTGTCCCTCGACAATAAACGACCATTACCAGGTTAAGGTGAACGACCATAACAGTAATTTGCTTTAAAGTTGTTGCTATTACCTTATACGTGTTTAGTGATAATCTCATTAATTGCACTAATTGAAGGTTGGAAGAAGTAACCCCCACCTGTCATCGTTACAAACTCTTGTAAATTTAGTGTTTTGTGCTCTAATACAAATGTTCTACTCCGATCAGTTGATGTATTTTGTCCGATTATAGGATCTTCTCCTTCAGAGCCCGGAGGATTTTTCTTATTATTTGCCCAAGTTTTTTGCAAGAACTCAAACTGTCTTTCTATGGATGTTTGATATGAAATAAACAATAATCCTCTTTCTTCCTCGGGCACCTCATTAAACGATCTTCCAAATGGAATACCTCTTCTTATAATGCGTCTAAGTAGTGTTTGCTCTGCAGAACCTAAATCAGTACCCATATCCCGAGGATTGACTTTACGTATATGTGCTGAAAAAGGGCATATTCCTCCAAGTCTATCGTTCGTTGCGCCACTTATTACTCGTCCGCCTACTTCCTTACTCATTTTGATTGGGGGCTCCACTTCATTGTATGAAAAGTGATTGCTTTCATACGCATCCTTTCCTATATTTTCTTGATCGTGCTCTGGAGAACGAATGATAGGAGCACCACTTGGCCATCGTCCCATTAATTTGGCTCCAATGAGATCCTCCGATAGTCCGGTCTGCACTTTAATTTGTTTTAAAGAATCTTGAAATGCTTTTACATCTTGGCGTAATCGTCGGAAAACCAAATATGAACCATTACGAGCCCATTTTGGTACATTAATGTACATATCAGGTCCCTTGAGTAGGGGTTGGATATCATCATCAGGGTGAGGCCTTGCTCCTTGTGCTGGGTATCCAAATACAAATTCCCCTGGCCAAATGAGCAGTTCTCCTGGTTTCGAGAATGAAAGAGATCTCTTTTCATCAGGGTCAATGAGTCTTGGAGTCAGGTAATCATGATCACCATCAGAGATTCGCCCTCTTACCCCTGGTTGCGAGATCCCGTCCTTAAACCCAAAATGCTCATGCCCTGGCTTGTCTGGTAGAACTCGTCCTACTTCTTCTTGAATTAAGCGAAGTCCTACATTTTCGGAAATCATCTTCTTTATAGTGTTTACTCTTTCTTGCAAAAAATTTTCATTATCGCTAGCAACGATTAGTACAAAGTCTGGATAGTTGTTCCATCCTCCATATTCCCATTGTTCCGGGTTCAAACGATCTCCAAGAGATCTTCTCGGCATGCCATCTTTAAAAGCTTCGCTTGTAAAATGTACTGATTCATCGGGAACTAGTTTTTCAAGTCCAACATAAGTGAATGCGACATTTATCCAGGTTGATGTTAGTCCTTGTGGATCTCGACCACCAAGTCTTTCACGCATCGACTTAAATAAATTATTAAAACGCAAAACTTCCTCCAGAGAGGAAATCTCGGGTAGAAGTTCCTTCAACCACTTTTTAGTCTGCTGAGGCTGGATGATCTTGAGAAATAGAAAGTTCTGAAAGTCTTTATTAAATCCGGCTAAAATATTTCCTTGGATATCCTGTATATCCAAGACCGGTTCAGATTGCTCTACCATCCATCTCAACCTTTCATAATTTAATTGCGTCTACTGCGCTGCATATCTGTTGGATGTATCATCATTTCAGCTACTGCAGCTGTATTTCCTGGACACTGATGCTGCACATTGTCTGCCTCGCCTTTACGGCATACAATGCCCGTTAATTTAATATCAATGAACCGAGCAACCTGACCACCGTAACGAATCGGTTTATCGTCAATTAAAACTTCTTCTCCATCTGGAATTTCATAGACCGCCCTGACTCCTAGCACTTCCTCACCACTAGATCCATCTTGTCCTCTGATTATTTTCCAATATGTTTTTGGATCGGTACCAGACTTAGTTTTCCACCCATTTGTATCTAAATCATCAATATATAGAGCAACAGGATTTTGTATGGTTATAAAGTACTTATCTCGTGCGAAATCATTTATGATACCCCCAATAAGTGGATCGCTCGCACGTCCTGCGTTTCCATAGTCACTACACTCAATCAACTCATCATATGCCTTTATTTCGTTGCCGTCTTTTATTCGGAGAACAGTAGCACGGGCAGCGATATTAATTTCAGCTGAAAGTGTATTGGACTCATGAGTTAAATGCATCTTGCCTTTTTCGGTATTCCATGCATTGTAAGGGTTATACTCTTCATTCATAAATAACTCTTCTTTAGAGATTCCATTTTTTATATATTGATTGTAAAGTTCTACAATTTTATCTTGATCCAGGGACTTCCAATATTCTTCTCCTTCACATGTAAACGTCACACGTTTGAGCCTACCCGTTTGTTCATCACGTTCTACATGCCATTCACAATATTCATCCTGTGGGCGATAAATATACTTTCCATTCTGAATTAACGTCTCCTCTGCTTCTTTATAAGCTAGCTCCCAATTATCTTGATATTTGTCCGCGATCAGTTTTGGGAATGCCTTCCAACGGATTGTTTTGGTAAGGTAATTTTCTGGAGTATCTATCTTTACAGGGTTGTAAAATTGACATTTTCCGACTCCAACTTCGGATTCGACCTCTGAAATGCACACGTCAAATCTTGTTGATATGTAATCACTCCATTGATTCTTTTGTTCTTCATTCATGTCTTCCAGAAAAGCAGGTGGATCAAATTGTTTAAGTTTTGCCATAGTAAGTTCCTCCTTATTAAATTTAAAATCAAGCTTCACAATGAGTTTTAGATTTATGTCAAAACCACTTGAATACTTTTGCATTGCTTAATTCAGATTCAGGAAGATCCTGTGCAACTTGGGTTTATAAAGTTCCTCTTGACGAATTCATGTTGCCTAGAAAAAGCTGCGATTCATTGATGGCACGTATATGCGTGCCATCATAACCGTCATTTAATCTAGAGACATCTAACGGAAACTGTGTTTTTTAATCGACTGTTTCTGCAAAAGCGATATAACTAACTAGCCCTGTAATATTTAACTTTTTCTCAATTAGCTCAGGTGATCTCATTGAAATTACTGTATTGATCCTAGCAAATGTGTTATTTATTTCTCTTACAAGCAATCCTACAGTCAGATTGCTACTTGAAATGTTTATTATTTTTCCAGACTCATCTTTGTAGTTAGGCAAATCAATACTGAAAGTGTTTAATGCGGTCCAACATGATTTAATAGGCACACCAAAATCTATATAATCATCAGTAACAAAATTCTCTGGATTATCTGGATCAGCATCAATTGTCATTGATCGCAATCGTGCATCATATTCTCTAATTAAAATCGCCACAGTTGTATACCACCTTCACAAAGAAATTTTCTTCTGACTGTCCATCCGTATGTTTTATCCTTTTTTGCTATTTCAAATGTGGATAACCCAAATTAAGCTGTTCCATTCCTCTAAGTGTTTAGTAGTACTATAAGATAGCTTTAATCGTGATGCCATCTTTTCAGTTTTTATCCATCCTCCTAATTCAATATATTCGCAAAATTATTATTAATAAACAGATCATAAATTATACATTGTTGGCAGTGGTGAAATTGACAAAGGTCAAGAAAATTTGAATTTTGATGGCGCTTATAGATGAGGAAACACAAAGACGTTAGTGGAACTGTAATAACTAATTTTACTAAGAATAAATGTTCTTAGATGGAGAACCATATAAGTAAATTAATTTTATGGAGGTAAGATTTGGATGAGCTACATAGATGGTGAGATTTTAACTTTTACACAGAACAATAATGAAATAAAACTTCGAGTGTATGGAGATGAGTTTTACGCGCGGTATGAGTCACTGGAGGGTTATACAGCTATATATGATGATAAGTTACAAAAGTTTTGTTATGCTTCCTTGGTAAATGGTGCTCTGACTTCAAATGGAATAGATATTACTTCTCCTCCACCAGCTGATTTAGAAGTGCACTTATTAGAAAATTCTGTTGTAAAAAATGGTAAATTCAATAAAAAATACAATGAACTTATTTCCAGTGAAAGTAATCCACATGAAAACAATACGAATAAAACTTTAGGGCCAAATAAGGGACTTCTCGAAGGAAGGTCCCTCGCTAAAGGGAATATTAATGGGTTGACAGTACTCGTTGATTTCCAAGACCTCAAATCTACTGTCACCAGCGACGATATTAATGAGATGTTAAATGGAGAGAATTATAAGGAGAATGGAAATTATTGCTCGGTAAATGAATATTTCAAAATTATATCATCTAACCAACTCGACTATAAAAACACGGTTATTGGACCTATAACCTTGCCTAATACAGTAGAGTATTATAAACGTAATCTTCTTGTGAAAGATGCTTTAGATATAATAATAAATGATCTCAATGTTGACCTTTCTGCAGTTGATTCAACTAATTCTAAAATTGTAGACTCCATCAACTTTTTATATGCGGGCAGAACAAGTTATGAAGGGAACCTCTGGCCCCACAATGGTAATGCTAATTTAAACTACAATGGATATAAAATTGATTTATATATGCTTACAAGTATGGGGAGGAATAAAAGTGATCTAAGTATTGGGACATTCTGTCATGAGACAGGCCATTTACTTTTACGTTTCCCTGATATGTATGATTATGGTGAACGTGATGGAGACAATATCAAGAGCAGTGGTATTGGCATGTATTGTCTAATGGGTTCAGGTAATCATTTAGATAATGGTCATACCCCCTCTCCAGTTTGTTCTTATCTAAGAGAGCTTGTAGGGTGGGCTCCTAATATTATTAATCTTAATGAGATAAACGGAGAACTTTCCATAAAGCATGGTGAATATAACACAATTTGCATGTATAGTACGCATAGCGAGAATGAATATTTTATTTTAGAAAATCGCACAAATTTAAATCTAGATAAATATCTCCCTTCCAGTGGTCTGGCTGTGTATCACTGTGATACTTTAGGTTCTAATGAATTACAGACAGGTAGCTCCAATAGACATTATCAATGTGCACTTCTACAAGCAGATGGTAATTCCGACTTGGAAAATGACGTTAACTCTGGTGATGGTACTGATCTATATTCCGAGAAAGATGGTGTAGTTATTTCTGGGAGTACTAATCCTTCAAGTAGGTTGTGGAATAACAGTGACTCGGGATTAGTTATTTCAGACATTTCCAGTCCAGGATCAGTTATAAAACTAAAGATATTAAACAAACCCAATTAATATTGGGGTTGCCGACGTCCTGTTAGCTTATCCCTCTAGCTTCTTGTTATCTGTACGAATCGTAAGCTCCATATAAGAAAATATGAAGAAACCTTGTCCAACAATAACCATTATGGTTTTGTATGGACAAGGTTTCATTTTCCAAACTATGGCTGTCAAAAATCACAATTCCCCAGAGTTAGATGATTCGGATGTTTGCTCATTGTGCACATCGATAAGGTAACTTATTGCCGGTTACTCGTTCTAACTTAGCCTTTAGGTCTTGTATTTGGTATTCAAACTGAAAATTTGCGTGATCGAATCAGGTATCGATGCTTTGAGTTCTTCCAATAATGCTTTTTGTTCTTCTAACGTTTGTAATCGGTCTTTCATATCATCAATCCATGAGTGGATTAAATGATGTCGGCGTCTTACGACCTTGTAGAAGAGTTCACTAACTACTCTTCATACAGCTATTGCTTCATCTATATAAACTTCAGACAACTCACCCACAAAACTTCCTTGTATACCTATTTTTTTAATCGCCCTTCATAATAACCTTCTTGTTATATACCCTGCATCACTATTAGCGGGCTCCGCACCATCATTAATTAGAAAAGAGCCGGTCTCACATGATCAAGTATCATTCTAAACGACTTTAAATCGTCAGTATATTGTTTACCATTTAACTCCATCAATTTTCTATTGGGATTAAAGAAGAAAACCGTATAAAAATATCCTTGTCACCATTAAGAGCTGTTGCAATACTTTTTAGTCCGCCTCCATAATCAATATTGGGATTTTGCATTTTTACAAATCCTGTGTCTTCTTTTTTGTAACACATAAATACATTGTTCCCAATTTCTAAAAATCTCTCGCTTACAGAAGCAGGATGATCCAGTGAATCAACCCCTGGTTCAAGATTAGGTCCACCTGGTTCACCAACAGGCATAAGTTAAACCAATGTTATCACACACTCAACTTGCTCCGTAAATTAACATTTTTTGATTTCTTAAAAAAATTAGTTAATATGCCCAATTGGTACAAGTTCTTGTCCCTAACAATGACAAATCAGCACTAAGTACGGTATCTGCCCCTTGATCCAAAATCACATTCGGCTTCCTCCCCTTTTCTTTGCTAAAGTGCTTGTTAACGAACTTGTTTTATCTATTTCAAATGGGATTACAGTTCAAGTGGAAGTCTCTCCTAGCGTTGAAGCTGGTCTCTTATTCATAATCCAACCCGTAGTCTGTTAATCGCTCAAAAGAGACTCGCTTCTACACTTAGATATTTATCTAATCGGAAATGGGAACAAGTTCGTGTCTTTCAACAGCTAGTTTCATTACGAAATTTCGCTTTTTTAATGCTTGGCAGCCTGTGTTTACCCTCAGAAACGCTGTTGCTTCATCGTGATGTGACAATTGTATAGTGTGTATTTGTCCCAATAAAACCTTTACCTGAATACTTAGATATTCATCTAATCGGCAATCGGACTATGTTCTTGTCAATTCCGGCAATCGGTACAAGTTCTTGTCCTTTGCTTGGGACAAGAACTTGTACCGATAAAATAAAAAAGCCGCTAAATTAGCGACTTCAATGGGACCATGTTCTTGTCCCTCGACAGGTATATTTACTCCATCCAAACATTCCTGCACTAGCCGGAACCTGCCTGCTATTCGTAGCGAACCCCCAATTAATGAAAGTCGAGAAACGGTACAAGCAAAAATACACCCCCTAGAATTTCATCGGCTAAACTCAGGGGTTTAATCCAATGTCTATTCTAAGGGGTGCACTTCATTTTCGAATGATGAAACTAAATTCTTCATCTTTTTCTTGCGACATTCTTGATCTCTAAATGGCGTTTTTTTTGTTTAGCACGCTTCATGCATTCGTTGTAGTAGCTTCTCCCCTCCCATTTTATATGTAGCATTAATGTTTAATTGTCTATTCCATCAAATCTGTTACTGCACCTCTTGAAGCAGAGGAAACTAATTTAGCATATTTGGCAAGTACACCGGATTTCACTTTCAGTGGCGGTTGTACCCAAGCTTGCGCTCGAGCGGCCAACTCTTCTTCTGGCACTTCAACCTTAATTTCCTGAATGTCGCTATCAATGGTGATAATATCTCCATTTTGGAGCAAAGAGATCGGTCCACCTACTTGTGCCTCAGGGGATACATGGCCGACTACAAATCCATGCGAGCCACCCGAGAACCTACCATCTGTTATGAGAGCAACTTTTCCCCCGAGACCTTTTCCTACAATGAGTGCTGTAACGGAAAGCATCTCAGGCATACCTGGTCCACCCTTCGGTCCACAATAGCGTATGACTAATACGTCCCCTTCTTGAATTTCATCATTCATGATCGCTTCTGTCGCTTCATCTTCGCTATCGTACACCTTTGTCGGTCCGGAAAACTGTTGTATCTTCATGCCTGACATTTTGGCAACAGCGCCTTCAGGAGCTAGGTTTCCTCGAAGCACAACCAGTGGTCCATTTGGTTTAAGCGGATTATTGAGTGGACGTATAATCTCTTGATCATTCTGTAGTGGAGCAGCTTCCGCTAAATTCTCCGCCAACGTTTTACCAGTTACGGTGAGGCAGTCCCCATGAAGTAATCCCTCAGCGAGCAATAGCTTCATTACCCCGGAAACACCACCAATATCATTCAAATCCTGCATGACATACTGACCACTTGGCTTCAGATCTGCCAAATGAGGAACACGCAAGCGAATTCGTTCAAAATCATCCAAGGTTAAATCCACTTCTACGGAGTGCGCAATAGCTAGCAGATGGAGAAATGCGTTGGTTGATCCCCCTAGAGCCATAACAACGGTGATCGCATTCTCAAATGCTTTCTTCGTCATAATGTCTCTTGGGTAGATTTCCTGTTCAAGAAGTGAGATGACCTGCTTACCGGCTGCTTCGCATTCCAATGCTTTATCCGCTGAGATAGCTGATGTCGAAGAAGAACCAGGCAAACACATACCCATTGCTTCTGCAGCTGCGGCCATCGTATTAGCGGTATACATCCCCCCACAAGCCCCTGGACCTGGACAAACACTGCATTCGACCTTATGCAATTGTTCATCTGTTATTTTTCCATCTTGATATTGCCCAACGGCTTCAAAAGCTGAAACGATATCCACTTTTTTACCGTCGAGATTACCAGGTTGAATGGTTCCTCCATATACATAAACAGAAGGAATATTCATCCGTCCAATAGCCATCAAACATGCAGGCGTATTCTTGTCACACCCACCGATTGCAACAACGCCGTCAAAACGCTCGGCTCCAGTCACAATTTCAATCGAATCAGCTATAGCTTCCCGACTTGGTAGCGAGAACAACATCCCGCCATGCCCCATCGAGATCCCATCAGAAACGGTAATCGTATTAAAAATTAGTGGGGCACCGCCGTTATTACGTGCGCCCCGCTTAGCTTGCACCGCTAAATCATTGATGTGCATATTACACGGTGTTACTTCACTCCACGTACTTGCTATTCCGATCATTGGCTTTTTAAAATCCTCATCTTGAAATCCAACTGCACGCAGCATCGCTCTGTTCGGTACCCGGTTAGCACCTTCACTGATTACCTTGCTTCGAATGCGAAGATCTTTTTTATTTTCCATGTTTCTTCCCTCATTTCAAAGTATTTCGTTCAGTTCCTGCATCGGTCGAATAAAATTTTGTTTCATTAAATTATGGGCATCGTTGCTATTTTTTCCTTCAAAAGCTTTAATAATCTGATCATGTTCTTCAACTGAAGCTAGTGTAGCCGTAATAGGTTGTTTTAAAAATACGTATTTAAATCGCCTAATGTGAATCTGAAGAGATGTATTAAATGTAGCTACATAAGGATTATCTGAGAGCTCCACAATATAATTATGAAATTGCTCATCCACCTCCATAGCCTGATAAACTTGTCCATTTTTAATAGAACTTGCGAATTCCAAATTTATGGATCTTAGTTTCTCGATCTGTTCTGGAACAATAGTTTGGGCGGTGATTTCAGCAGCTAAGGCCTGAAGAGCAGCCATCGTTGAATACATCTTAAAAATATCGTTTTTCTCAATATTCGTTACTTTTGTTTCTTTTCCTGGATGCATGGACACGAGGCCTTGAACTTCGAGTAACTGAAATGCCTCCCGAATCGGTGTACGGCTGACTCCAAGCGATTCAGCCATTTCCGCATCAATAAGCTTTTCACCTGGTTGCAGTGTTCCATCAATGATCCATCGCTGAATCTGAGAAAACGCTCTTTCTTTTGCGGACATACGGACTGGTAAGGAAAAATCTTTAGGTATTGGCATTCTTTTCATCCTCATTACAATTATTCTTATATGCAATATATCGCATACACGATCGAGAAGCAATTATTATTTCATTTACTCGCTCAATTAAGTTTATCCAGATAACTACCTGTTTTTATTGAGAGTCTGAGACAAAAAAGAGACTATAATTTAAGAGTCTTTCTTTGAGAAATGTTACATAAGTAATATATTTTAATGTGAATGTTCTTATATAAAATTATTTGGTACTAATGAGGGCTTATGTACTTTTTACTTAAGTACACATCTAATCGGCAATCGGACGATGTTCTTGTCCCTCGACATTTAACTCCCACCCCTCCATCGTATAATCTACCTAAAACGCCGAACTCATATTCCGAGTTCGGCGTTTTTAAAATTCAATGGACACAATTAATATGATAGAACGTTGTGTTAAACGTCTATTTTTAAAATGCTGTTCTACGTCCGCAGGCTTTTGAATGCCTTCCAGCCCTTAGTTTCGGGCTAGATGTTTTTGTTTGTCAGTAAAAAGTATTTTCGTATAACTTCCCCGTATGCGCATCAAGCACTTCGGGCGTCCGCTCGTGCTCGCTACCAATCATTTGATACACTAGTTCGTACGGGGCCTCTTCCGCCCTAGCATTGTGCATCCGTTCCCATTGCAGACGCAGCTTGGCCTGTGCCGTCCATCGGAGGATAGCTGTCTGGTAATCAAATGAAGGCACGGTCTCCAGCTTCTTTAACTGTTCTGGCCCTATGGAGGGGGACATCAAACTTTTGACCCTCCCATTAGAGCGGTCAACAGCTAGTTGATAGCATTCATCCCTGACAGATACGTCTTGAACATATACACCAAAGCGAATGATTTCCAAACTATCTTCGTCGTCGGTCTCTTCAGTTAGAAGCTTGAGATACGGCAACATTTCAGCTGCTAGTCCTCGGACATAGTCCATAGCTACTTCTATACATGCGTCTCGATCCCAGGTTAATGGAGCTAGTTGATCTGGCTTACCATGCGAAACAAAGTCAATCAGTTGTCCGGATTGGCTGTCTACTCGCGCCTTGACCGCTCCCTCCATCTGATCAGCCCAATAGGCCTTCCAAGACCGGTCATTCTTGGCTGGACGCTCTTCATTCTGTTGCTTCCACACCATCAACTTGGTGTTCGAGCCAATATTGTCGTCTTGTACTAACTGAAATTGGTCGTTGTTTACGCCAATCCACTCTTCTAGGCTTCGTGCGGGCGGGAACTCACCTGGCCACTCGTCCAGAGTTCTTGGGTCAGAGGGGACAGCTTCTGCCCTATAGGCTGTCGGAACTTCCTCCTGTGATGATGCAGTATAGATTAGTCCTCTACTTCGGGGGGCGTAAACAAGATGGACCTGATCGTCACCATCCGTGTACACGGCTTTGTCCAATACGCAATATTCCACATGTAGCAAAAAATTCGCCTTCATACACGCCATCTGTTCCTCTTCTGGTGTGATCATGGTTGGGAGTGCTGGCCCTGGAACGGTTCCAAAGTACCTAAATCCGACCACGCGACCGCTGGGATGAACCATAATCAGGCATCCCGTCTCAGGAAGTGGCAGCCCCATCGCCTTCTGCTGTCGTGTGTACACAAACATCCCTTCCATCCACTCCATCTCACAATACGGAAAATCACGCAGTGCGCCGGGATAATGATCTTCCAGGAATTGCTCTGCCTGCTGTTTGAGCTCCTCCTCAGATATCCGTGTCTCGTTGTCCAATGAGGCCCAGGAAATGGCATAGTCCAGCAAGTTGCCGTCCCTGGAGAGCGTGGCAGAAACGGCGTCATCACTCCCCGTTTTAACCCATAAGAATCCCGCTTCTCCCTTCCCTGTTCCCCTCCCGGTGTTCTCTTGATAGTCATTGACGATCAGATCATAATCCGGTGAAACGGCAAACTGGTGCTCTGCCTGTTGTCTTAACTGCAGGCGTAATGTATCCAGGTCTCGTTCGAGAAAATCTTGAGCCATTTCGTTGCGCAAATGTTCCAGCCCCTTCCGTAATTGTGTTTTTACAGTACCTAATGGCATATCCAGGAGATGGGCGATTTGCTGTTGGGTCAGGTCCTTCTTATATTTTAAGAACAGGAGCTGACGCAGCTTCGGATTCAGACTGGCCAATGCACGCTCCAGATCCAGGGTTTGATCGATATCATTAACGACCAATGGCTCTTGCGCCTGCGGGTCTTCGCTCAGGTAAACACGCTTGGATTTCTTCAAATGATTGAGCGCCCGGTTCACCACAATTCTGGTAAGCCAGCTCTCAAACGCTTCGGCTTGCTGCAGCGTTTGCAGTGACTCATAAGCCTTAACGAGGGCATCCTGAACGATATCCTCCGCATCTTTGGACTCCCGTACATAATGGCGAGCCACTCGGTGCAGCTTATCCGTTCGATCCTTTATAAGAGATACGAAGGCATCGTGATCTCCGTTTTGTGCGGCGTTGATTTGTTGCTGTGCATCGATCATTGTCGTTCACCTCCTGTTATATAGACAGCTAACTCGGGGGTTTGGATTTAATTAATGTAACATTATTCTTATAGTTGTTCACAAATAAGTGCATATGCTGATTATTTAGATATACACCTAATCGGCAATCGGTACAAGTTCTTATCCTTAGCTTGGGACAAGAACTTGTACCGATAAAATAAAAAAGCCGCTAAAATAGCGACTTCAATGGGAATATGTTCTTGTCCCTCGACAATTCATTTTGGAATGGGCTGGAAAAATGTTGATTCTCGTGATGTCAGGGCATCCTGTCGTCGATCGCTCAGCATGGGCCAGTACCTTCAGCTCTTTCACTTCATCAGTCCAATTATAAAGGTGAACATGAGTTGTGGCTGGATCTTATGGCAGATTTCCAGTGCTCGCTTCGTTGAGCCCCTTTACTGCCCATTAGCCCTTTCATCTCTGCTGTACCTTCTTCCAACAGAATTACCCGTTTTGTCGTAACAACCCCCGCATAACTTCATCGTCGAACGAATTGAATACAGTCAACGTGATAGATCTACGAAAACACGTTACATGCAATTTTAGGCAGCTAATTAAAAGCTCGACTTATTTTAAATTTCAGTATAATCTTGTAATTCTCTTGATCTTCAGATGAAGAGAATTGTCCTATCATCCGATGCATAACTTTTTCTATGATTTTTTCACCCAATTTATAACTTTCTACAGATTCATTCTTTATTTTTAATTTGTTTTCTACACAAATCACAAAATGATGATCTTCTATATAAGTAAATAAATTAATTTTTTGCTCTCGATCTGCATATTTTAGTATGTTCGACAGAAAATTATCAAATACACGTCCAATATTTTCCATATCCACAATAATTATGACATCCGTAGGGGAGGCATTTACAAGTACCTGAAATCCTTCCGCTCGAAGTACAGCTGTAATATCTGACAATACATCATGAATTGATTCCCGAACTGAAAGGGTTACTAAGTCTGCCTCCCTCTCTTTATCTAATAAAAAATATGAAAACAGATCGTCTGTACGATTCTTAAGTTGGAGAGCCTTTTGATACGCACTCTCGATTTGATACCTTGTTTCTACACATAAATCTTCTGGTGTATTACGGGCAAACTCTAAATACATGATGAGAGATGTCAGTGGCGTACGCATATCGTGAGACATTTCGGTTGCAAGATTTCTACTCTCATTTTGCAAATTTTCTATCCTTTCTAACCTGCCTAAAAATGCTTTACGTAGTTCCTCTATACTTTCCGCAATCATCGCCAATTCATCATACCCTCGTACCGTTATAGAATAGTCTAATGAGCCGCCTTCAAGGATATGAATTTCATTATTAATTGTGCGTAAATATTTGATCCCTCTACGTATTCCTAATAAAACAATGGTTATAAATAACATTGCGGACAGCAATATTTCAAGCATGTAGGCCACATTATAGTAGTGAGAAAAATAAAATCCATAGATTGAAACGTTACCTGTCCCATCCTTAAATTGTACTGGGTAAGAGTTCCGTCGATCATAATCAGTTTCAGGCTGACTTCCATATGCTCCTTCGTCATCAGCATGGTACAAGGAATCATATTGAAGCACCTGGTTCTGAAATACGTATAAAAATAAATTACTCTTCTGACTTTTAATCCAGTCTGAAAACGCAATACGATCTGTCGTTGACAGATCGTTTGCTGAAACATATTCTGAAAATTTTTGGACGTAAACTTGAGATTCGGACTTTAAACGCTCATCAGAAGTAAAATAATGATCCATAACCCGATTGCTTATGGACTGCAAAAGTAAAAAACAAAGAACACTTATGGTGAGAGCAATAATTATTAAAACAGTCAACTTTTTAGTTATTGTAAGTTTATGAGTGGCCAAAACGGTAACCTCTTCCCCATTCCGTTAAGATATACGCTGGTTTTGCTGGATCTTCTTCGATTTTCAATCGTAATTTTCGGATGTGTACTACTACCGTATTATTTGAACTGTAGAAATAAGGTTCCTTCCAAATACTCTCATAAATATTTTGGGCAGAGAAAATTTTATTTCTTCTGGTCATCAACAGTTTAAGTAGACCGTACTCCAGATCGGAAAGCTCAATCTTCTGACTGCCTTTCCATACATCGTTAAATTGTTCACTTACTTTTAAGCGTCCTCCGATAAGAAATGTTTCGCCATAATCCTTTTTATCTTGATAAATCGTATACCTACGCAACAAAGCAATAACTCTTGCCAGAAGCTCCTGTACAGAAAAAGGTTTAGTTAAGTAATCATCTCCACCGGCAAGCAAACCTTCCGTTTTGTCCAAAGTTCCGGATTTAGCAGTTAGAAAAAGAATAGGAACATTGTATCGTTCTCTGATTCGTATACAAGCCTCCAGTCCGTTTATTCCAGGCATCATAATATCCAGAATCACCAAATCCAATGACTCATTTACTAATTCAATTCCCTGTTCTCCATCTTTAGCTGTTGTTACTTCATAACCTTCACGGACAAGAGACATACGTAGCAGATCACGAATTTCCTGATCATCTTCAACCACTAAAATCCGGCTTGTCATAGTTCACCTCATACTTGATTTAACTTTTAGCTATCCGTGCGGAGCAATGGCTGTGTACTGCAACGGAAAGCTCCGCCGAAAGAACGAGAAATTTCGTAATCAACATATTCTACTTTGATTCCTCTTTTCTCAAGCTCTTTTCCAATTGTATTTTTGAATGCAATGTCCGTAACATATACTTTGCTACTGATTGGCAATCCATTTACTGCCAAATCTTGAGCATCCTTGTAACTCACTTCGATTTTGTCCCAATTTTTAAGTTCTTCTGGGAGCCCATTGGCTAACGAATCCATGCTAACAATCATTAATCCATCTCTTACAAAACTGATAGCACAATCCAGGTGCAATGTGCCAGGTTCTAGCTTCACCTCAACCACCTTATAACCTGATGGTGTCAAATAGTTTCTGAGCCAATCAATACCGGCTTTGTTTGAAGCTAGACCAGAATTACCGACAAATACAGTCTTTCCATACACGAGGATATCTCCACCTTCAAGGTAAGGACCGGCAGCAGAGTTGATTCCTTTAGAAACGTCTGGTTGTGGGACAGCTACATGCGGAACGTTATTTTGGGCTGCTTCCTTATCCAGAATACTTCTAACAGGTAAAACCTCAAGTCTCCGGTAAGCCGATTTAAATGAACCTTCAATTAGATGATTTCCGATTGTGAAGAATGGATCTCTGACAAAGAAATTAGTTACTCCTTCGCCACCTGTAATGCCATCTTTCACAGCCCCTAGTTGTTTTTCTTTTTCATTTAAAAGGCGTGGACGTTGAACCTCAACCCCGTATTTTTCAAGAACCTTTTTAAGATCTTCACGCTCTTTTTCCCACTTTTTCTGTGCCTCTGCCGGATCCGTATTCATTATAGACATGCCTCCTTCAGGCATAGGCATGTCTCCTTCTGGAAAATCATCAAAATTGAAGTGCATAAAAGCTTCAGATTGTGTCAATACAACTCTTTTTAGCGTGGCGAACTCACTCTCTACATATACATTGTTTTTCTCACTTTTTGTAGTCACAGTTCCATTCACTTCCGTAACTCTATTAACTTTAGACACACCAGTCGCCCCTGCCACTGGTAATATGCTAGTTACCAGTACAAGTGATAATGCTGTTGATCCAACCCACTTCAAACTCTTTCTTTTCATATTAATGCCCTCCTAATAATTTGTTTTAATGCTTACAGTTTGAATTATAGAGAGCAATTCTTAACAGTTTATGAAGGCATACTATTTTAATTTAAACTCCTTCCCGTAAGGTCTGACAAGAGATCTTTAAATGAATCACATCTTCTTCCATCAAAAACTTAAATACCCGCTTCTCCATGTTTTGGCTCATGCAGTTTAATAGAAGGATTGCTAGATAGATAGGTTTCTTCATGTGCAAAGCAAAATAAGGAACGTACAAAAGGGATACCGTGCCCTAGGCTGCTTGGTTTTAGACGATCAGATTGCTTTGCTAAGTATTCCTTCAGGAGATTTAGAGTTACTCCCGAAATATCGACATCCCCTAGATCAGAAACCAACATCTTGAGGGCTCAACCCTTGAATTCGTTTATCTGCCTTATAATGATTCCAAAGTTCAATTAAAATCATAATAAAACCTCCTATTAAGAGCAATTAATTAAGGATGTGATTATGGAACTTCGTCATCTAATTACCTTAAAGACCATCGTTGAAAAAGGGGGATTTAAGAAAGCAGCTTATCAACTAGGTTATGCTCAGTCTTCTGTCACAACGCATATTAAAGAATTGGAAACTGAACTTGGAAAACCTAGCTTTGATCGCTTGGGTAAACAAGTCGTTCTTACTCAGTATGGTCATCAATTCCTGCCGTATGCTTTAAAAATCATTGAGTTGTACACTCAAGCGCTCACTACAAATGATAAGGCAACTGGTAATTTAACACTCGGTATCTAGGAGTCTTTAATGATCTGTCGTAGTCCTTTAGCTCCTCCTTTTTTTGTTGTATTTACAACAAAAAAATATCGTTTATAATCATTCTAAAAGTATGTTTAATTTGTTTTTAATTAGAAAATGAATTTCTGAAAGGATTATAAGAAATGAAATCAAAAAAAATAGACTCAATTGAGGGGCTCAACATCGCTTTTCAAATAAGAGAAAAAGTGTTTGTGAAAGAACAAAATGTACCAATTGAAGATGAGTTTGATGATTATGATAATTTAGATGGACAGTGTGAGCACATCCTGGTCTATTTTAATGAACTACCCGCCGGAACAGGCAGAATTATTATTCGAGATGGCGTAGGTAAATTAGATCGAATATGTATCTTAAAACCTTATCGCGAATATGGTCTCGGTAAATTAATCGTTACATCACTGGAAGAAATTGCAGAAAATAAAGGAATATCCAAAGTTAAATTACACGGACAGACACATGCAGAGGGATTTTATCACAAGCTAGGATACCAGACTACTTCCGATGTATTTATGGAAGATGGAATTCCGCATTATCTAATGGTAAAAGATTTATTATCGAAATGATGCCGTTATCATGTGTAAATCTGGTCGGTTTGTTCTTGTCCTTAGCTTGGGACAAGAACTTGGTTCCTTAAAACAAAAAAAGTTGCTAAGCAGTTTGATTATAACCTGCCCTATCCTCGGTTTTATTGAGCTATCGTTTCCCGAATCTTTAGATTGCAACTTCTTCCATAACTCGCCTCAATTTCTTTAGACAATACATTTGTTTGTTCCCCTAGATATTTCAAGTCGTTAGTCAGAACTGTTGTTCGAAGTATTATCTGTTGAGCGAAGTCGAAGGCACCCAGTAGGGTGCCTTCGATGTTCTAACTGTCTCTCTTTGGCAAGTTGGATAAACGAACTCAAATCCATCAACCAACCTTGTTGGGACACTCGTTCATTGTAAAGAACGTGCAAGTGCTGCAACAGAACCGCGGAAATCGGGTCTGCCGTCAGCCGTCCACAAAAGCTCCGTCACAAATGTATGGCGATTCGGATCGTACAGCGGATCTCCTATAATGTTCTTGTACGTTCTTGCGTGAAACACAAATAGCGTCTCTTCGTCGTCCTCTGACACCGTGAAGGAATTATGACCGGGACCATACATTGAGATGCTCTCATCTGTCGAGAGAACCGCTGTTTGCGACTTGCGCCATGAGTTGGCATCGAGCAAATCAGCATCCGCATCGGCTTCAAGTAAGCCCATGCAATAATTGAAATCCGTGGCGCTAGCCGAGTAAGAGAGGAATACCCGATTATCCTTGCGAAGAAATGCCGCGCCTTCGTTTACTTTATAACCAATGATTTCCCAGTCATATTCCGGCATCGAAATCATCGTTTGCGGCCCAGTGAACGTCCACGGATTGCTCATTTTAGATATATACAGATTAGAGTTACCTTCAATATTCGGATCCTTTTGTGCCCATACGTAATAACGGCTGCCATTATGCTCAAAGGTAGTGGCATCGAGGGCGAAGCTTTCCCATTCGGTACGAACCTGCCCTCTTTCCATCCAACTGCCTTCGAGCGGATTGTCATTTTCATTCTCTAGCACGTACATCCGATGGTCGAACAAGCCTTCATTCGTTTCCGTCGTGTATGCGGCAGCGAAATACACGTACCATTTGTCATCAATAAAATGCAGTTCGGGTGCCCAAATATTGGCACTAAGGATACCATTCTCGCGCTTTCTCCAGATCACTACAGGAGTTGATGTAACAAGCTTCTCAAGGTTCTGGGCTCTACGGATTTCAATCCGATCATACTCCGGAACGGATGCTACGAAGTAATAATAACCATCCGAATGTCTGTAAATAAAAGGATCAGCTCTCTGTTCAATTAATGGTTGAATGTCGTGTGACGCTCGTAGTTGGATTTCCATCTTATCACCTGTTTCATCATAATATAGATTACCCTTTAACAGCGCCTGCAGTCATACCGTCTATGAAATATTTCTGAAAAGCAATGAATAGTATGAAAATTGGAATGATGGAGAAGAAGGAGCCCACGATCAATAAGTCATAGTTATTGCCATAAGGAGTTAACAACGTTTTCAAACCGATTGGAAGTGTATATTTACTCTGATCTCCGAGCACCATGAATGGCCACAATAGATTATTCCAGCTATTCATACCATTCAATATGGCCATTGCTGCAAACGATGGCTTCATAATCGGCATAATTAGTCTGAAATAAATCGCATACTCGTTTGCACCATCAACCCGCCCAGATTGAATAATCTCTTTGGGTATGCTTCGTAGATATTGCCTGAAGAAAAATATTGTCGCGGCATTGGCTATACCGGGCAGAATGATTGCCGAATAGCTATTCACCATTCCCAAATCATTAATTAGGCTGTACAAAGGAACCAGCAGTATTTCGAAAGGCACCATCATAATGAGTAAAACACATATAAAGAGGAAGTTCTTACCTTTAAAATGATATGCTGCAAAACCATATGCAACAAATGCGCTTACAAAAAGTGTTAAAATCACTTGAACGATTGTTAAAATCATACTGTTCCAAAACCACACAAAATAATCATGTTCTCCAGTAAACAGAAAGATGAAATTATCAAAACTCATTATTTCAAAATCCAAACTTAGGTTAAGACCATATCTAACTAATGATTCACCTGGTTTAAAGGAAGATAGGGCCACTGCGTAGAATGGGATCATAATTATAACGAATAGTATAATGAATAAACAAATAATTACTATTCTAGAGATGAAATCACTCCTCGTCTGACTTCTGCCCACTTTAATCCTCCTCCTTTTTGAACATTCCACTAAATTTTAACTGCGTTAAATTGATAACCATAGCAATGACTAACAGAATGATACCAACTGCAGCTGCGTAACCCAGCTTATTCTGCTCAATCCCTTGTCTATACAGATATCCAACAATGGTTAAGCCAATATTTTGGGGTGATTTGTTACCGTTGAACATCATCAGGCTCTCGGTAAACATTGCTAAACCTGCATAAACACTAATTGTTGTAACATATACCGTGGTCGGCTTCAATAATGGCATTGTGATCGTTCTAAACTTCTGCCAAGCAGATGCACCGTCAATTGAAGCAGCCTCATAATATTCATTGTCAATGCTTTTCAAACCCGATAGATAGTAAAGCATATTAACGCCTGTCCATCTCCAACATGCGAGGATTAACAGTGCTGCCATACTCCAATTTCCGTCTTTCAAAAATTTGATAGGCTCTACACCAAATAGACCTAGGAAACTGTTCATTAATGAACCTTCCATCTCACCGAATGTAAGGCGGAAAATGGTACCCGCAACTGCGACAGATGTCAATGCAGGGAGAAAGAAAGAAGATTTAAAAAACTCTCTTCCCATCATTAACTTACTGTTGATCATAACGGCGAATAACATGGGAAAAGGAATCAACAGCACTAAGGTTCCTAACATGTACACAACGCTATTTTTAATAGATGTCAAAAACACTTTATCAGTAAGTAATTTCGAATAATTTGCTTCACCAATCCATTTAGGATCCTGTCCCAGCATCCTATCTTGAAAGCTCATTACGAATGAATTTACAAGCGGAAAAAACCAGAATATCAAAAATATGAGTATAAATGGCAATACAAAAACATAAGGTGCAACTTTTTGAGAGTATACAAATTTCTTTATCATATTCTCAATCTCCCTTGACTATGGTTAAACCTGCCGACCACTGTACCTGCCGACAGGTTTAATCAAATCATTTACTTATTATATTTATTTCAATTCTTGTTCAATTGCTGCTTGTGCTTCATCCAACGCTTCCTTCACGTCTTGGCCATCTTCAAAGATAGCATTCAAAGTAACCGTATTGAATATATTGCCGATGGTTGGTGAAGCTTTAACGGACTTAATCGCTCTAATTTCGTCTTTGATTTCATTCAACGTATCAAATGCATTTGTTTTAAAGTATTGGACGTATTCATTTTCAGGGTTTTTCGTAACTGCATCATCTTTCCATACTTCCATGTTGATTGGGTCAAATCCAAGTGTATTCCAGATTTCTGTAGTAGCTTCTTTCGAAAGCTTAGCAAAGGCTACAAATTCTTTTGCCAACTGAACGTCTTTACCATTCTTAGTAACAACTGTGCCAGTACCGCCTAAGCCAACGGAACGAGGATTACCTTCTTCGAATACAGGCAATGGAGCTATTGCATACTTACCTTTAAGGTCTTTCATTTCGTTTACAAAGCGGGACATGTACCACTCAGGCATCAATGCACTTGCGTAGTTGCCTTTGTTATATTCACCTTTTGCTTCTTCTGTGTCGGGTTGTCCGCCAGGGATCGTATGAATAACATTGTTCTTCTGCAGATCGACTAACATTTCATACGCTTTAATCATTTCAGGCGAGTTCACTTTTGGATTACCATTTTCATCTGTAAAATCGGCATTTTGCTGAGCTAGTAGCAGCGATGCTTGCCACGAAGCTGATGTATCAGCAGTACCTAAGTACTTGCCAGTCTTTTCGTAAACCTTGATACCTGCTTGTTTGTAATCTTCCCACGTTTTGATTGTCTTGTAGTCAACACCTGCTTGTTCGAGAATTTCAGTGTTGTAGAAAGCAAGCGTAGCACCTACGTGATAATCAAAGCCATAAACCTGATCGGCTTTGGAGTAAATCTCGACACGTGAAGGAACAACAACGTCTTTGTATGGTGCAAATACATCATTCAAAGATTCCAGGGGAACGTTGTCACCTTCCAAGAATTTAGGGAATTGACCAAGCTCAATATCCGCGATATCAGGAGCACCTTTTCCGCTTGTAACTGCCAATAAGAGCTTGTTGTGCATATCATCGTAAGGCATAACCGTTACATTCAACTTAATCTGTTTGTCTGGGTTCTGTTGGTTCCATAACCCCAGCATTTTATCCAAATGCTTGCCGTGCAAATCTGCGAATGTCCAAAATGATAATTCTGTTGCATTCTCACCGGCATTAGCGCCTAATTGTTGTGTTTCCGTTTTTGAACCAGAAGGACTACCACATGCAGTAAAAACAAGTGACATAATCAGGAGAGTAACGATGGAGATTAAAGCACTGCGTTTTTTCATTTGTTCGTCATCCTCTCTTTTTTGTTATGCATTTGAAAAGTCGGCTGACTGGTTAGTTCTGTTAATTTAAGCGGTTACAACCCATCTTGGCACCACCATCCTTAACATAATTCTAACCTTTCAAAGAAAAGACCCCTTCGCAACAATTTCTCAGATTCCATATTGTAAGCGCTTTACAAGCCGTATTATAATATATATGAAATAAGCTTTATATAACCAATTGATTATAAAATCATAAAGTTTATGGGGAGATGCTACTCTTTGAAAAAGCTGGCGCTCTACAAACAAATTCGAGAAAATATTATACAGAAAATTAAATCAGGGCAGCTTCGGCCAACGGACCGCATTCCTTCTGAACAAGAACTAATGGACGAATTCAGAGTAAGTAAAATAACCGTCAGGAACGCCCTAACCCTACTAGCTGACGAAGGATTAATTATACGCGTACAAGGCAAAGGCTCATTCGTCTCTTCTAGTCTTGTTGTTTCTAGCATCAATTTCTCGCCATCCCCAAGCAGCGCGTGCTCCATGCCGCTCATCGGCTTCATCATTCCGACGATGAGAACCCGTGTCATTCAGAAGCTCGTTGACTACACGGAACACTTCCTACAAGAAGCCTGCCTCAGCATGGTACTAAGCATCACGCGCGAGTCCTCCTCTATCGAATCAAACGTCATTCGTACACTAACGGAGCTCGGTGTGAAGGGGTTGATCGTTTTTCCAACAGAAGATGAGAAGTATAACGAATCATTACTGCGTCTGTCGCTCGATAAATTCCCGTGTGTGTTCATCGACCGCTATCTGCGCAACATTGAGACGTACACCATTACATCCGACAATTACGGCGGTGCGTATAAAGCTGTATCCCATTTGTTATCCAAGAGTCATCAGCAGATTGCGCTCATCTCACCTGAAAATGCCAATACAGCCGTCGAGGATCGCACGCTCGGCTTTGAGCAGGCGTACACAGATCAAGGCATCTCGATTGACAAGAGCTTGTGGTGTCACATCCCTCTCGACATTCTACGCAGCGAGCAAGCATTGGACTATGTAAGCAACTTCTTGCAGAACCACAGTGGAATTTCGGCAGCCTTTTCCTTGACTGAAGAAACAGCACGCCTTACATCCGCCGCGATCAGTCTTCTGAACGTTCACTCAAATATCGACTTGCTATCTTTTGATAATCCACATCTTTCAGGCGTAGCTTATGTGCAGCAGGATGAACAGGAAATGGCACGAACAGCCGTAAAGCTGTTACGTGAACAAATGGATGATATCTATTCTCCTAAGAACGCCGTTATTCCCGTGCAACTCATCTTCCCTTGACACGACAAACGTTGCAGCCTACACAATGATCTTGTCTTCAGCTTGGGACAAGACTTGGTTCCTAAAAACAAAAAAAGGCACCTCTGTGGAGAGATACCTTTAGCTATATTATCCGCAAGACATGTTTCTGGCTGAGCAACGGATAAACATTGAATAATGCTGCAGATTTCAAACACCATAAATAAATTTAGTTGTCATTGTATACAGCCTCCCTTTTTCGCAGTACCACTACGATATCTGTCTGAGGTACAAATAAATTATAATTCGTTACATGCACTTGTCTCGTTTCGGTTACTGATTCTATCTTTAATTCAGGAGGAAGACAGCGCTCTATGTGAGTAATTAATGTTTCTTTGGTAAATCTCCAAATCACACCATCAATCGAAGAGTTCGCCATATAACCACCGTCCGTTACAGAACCTGAAAGAGACTTGAGAACAACCGGGTCCGCAATAATGATAGATCCACCGTCACGTAACAGTCTGCAGCTCTCTATGAAGGCTTTTTTGTGATAGCGAATGTGATGAAAGCTTCTTGCAAACAAAATCATATCGCAGCTATGATCAGGTAAAGAAGTCGGTTTATCAATGAAAGCATGGATATAAGAATTAAACCTTCCCCACTTCTTTCCAAGTTTTAGAGCATTTATATTCGGATCCATGTTAAGAAAACGAACATCCTTCTGCTTGCGAAGATACTTGTTCAATAAACCTGTACCACAGCCCACCTGAAGAACATCGCCCTTTAAAGGGGGTAAAACTTTGTAAACATTACGAGGAATAGGAAAATTTTGAACGTACATGGCCAATTCGTAGAAAATCGGATAACGCTCTTGCAATCGAACCAATTTACTGGTGTAGAAAGGATTCCGCTTTTTGTGACGTTTAAAGTCCCATTTGTTCAAATAGTAGATAGGGGTTAACAGCAAGAACAGAATAATAAAGACACTTTGGACGCTATAAATTCCAAGTTTACTAAAACGATCATTGGAATTATGAGACATCATTTGTTTAGAAGTATTCAAAATGATCACTCCCCTCTCACAACGCTATAAATGGTGTAGAACCTCTTTAACATAATAAACGAATCCAATATATGGTTGAATGCGCCGAAAAATACAGACATACTGTCCGTAAGCAATGCTTCCTTCCAAATGACTTACGAAGCGAAGGGAATCTGATCATGCACAATTCAATCGTATTTAGAGAAGAGTATTTTTTGACTCCTTCACCTCCGTCCATTTGAAGCTGACAAAAGAAGAGCCGTTTACGATGATGTATCACATGTGTTTCAACCACTGGATTTGAAAGAACAGGTTCCGTTATATATTATGAACTGTCTGTATAAGCCGTTTTTGGAGAAATCATTTTTTCGTGGAGGCCTCAATTGGACAATGTTTGTCGAGCGACGTAACGAATTTCGCAACGTATTCGAACGAATGTTACATCAACAGGAGGCTGGCTACGCCTTATTTAGCTGCTGCTCAATATCAATCATAGTCGTCTTGGTCTGGAATGGTACAATGTTCTTGTCCCTCATCTGAGCATCGAAAAAGCCGCCCACAGGCGACCTTTTGAGCAAGAATACGATTTTCAATTTGAAGTATGATCATCAGGACGATGGATCATATAGGTCTGCATCATGTTCTTCGATCCAATCAATTTGCCTGAATCCATAGCCAGCCATCGTTTGCTGCACATCCAGCACCTCTAATTCCGGTGCCTGCCAAGGCGTTTTTTTCGTTTCCATCGGTCATCCCCTCTTTCTACAAAAACTGGAACCGACTGGAACCAAGATGCGAGCACCCTTACATTACTTGTGCGATACAAACTTTTTAGGATACGATTTGTATCTTTGTGAAAATTATAAGACACAATAAGTATCTAAGTAAACAACTATTTCATCCCTTTCTATGGGTTAAGTATTTCCCTGTAGCGCTACTGACCCAAGTTAAAGCCCACTCTCCTCTATATAGCTTTTTTATTTTGATACTCATCTAATCGTTAATCGGACTATTTTCTTGTCCCTCCACAGGAAAAGAAGTTCCCTACTAAAACTCGTCGACACGCGCTTCACGCATTCAACTGGATAAAGCCATTAGGATATTATATGTGTCAACAAAATTCTAATTAAACTAAAAACCTTCTCTCCGAAGGAAAGAAGGCTTTATGTTTAATTAAGATAAATTTATTAATTCAATCAGTATACTGCTGAAGTATTCTTTGTTCAGCAGAGATTTTCTCCAAGTTTGAGTGAAACAACTGATCCTCCTCCTATCAAAAAAGCAGCCCCGTCAGGAGCTGCCTCATGTATTATGCCTTATATTGTAATCTTATCTGTTTCCGCTAACCAGCTAACTTACTCCGCACCCGGATAAGGATTGATCTTCTGGATCGTTCCATCTTCGTTGTAGTTCAGCTCCGAATATTTAACGCAGCGCTTGTGGTTGACGCCTTCCGACAGGGAGCTGTCGTGATAGAACAGATACCACTTGTCTTCAACTTGCACAATGGAGTGATGGGTTGTCCAGCCGATAACCGGAGAGAGAATCTCGCCCTTGAACGTGAATGGTCCCATCGGGTTCTTGCCGATCGCATATACGAGCTTATGCGTGGTTCCTGTAGAGTAGGACAGATAGTAATAGCCGTTATATTTATGCACCCATGGGCCTTCAAAATATCTCCGTTCCTCATCCCCAGCCAGAATCGGATTCCCGTCTTCATCGACAATCGATATCTCGGCAGGCTTGCCTTGGAAGGACAGCATGTCGTCGCTAAGCAGTGCAACTTGCGGTCCAAGCGCCGGCTGGTCAGGAGCAGGTCCTTCTGCATCTGGCACGAAGCTGCCGGTCTGCCATTTCTCCAACTGGCCACCCCAGAGTCCGCCGAAATAGATGTATGACTGATTGTCGTCATCCACCAATACGGCCGGATCGATACTGAAGCTGCCTTCCATATAATTCGGTTGCGGCATGAATGGGCCTGCCGGAGACTCTGATGTTGCCACACCCAGACGGAAGATGTCGTCATGATCCCGTGCCGGGAAAAACAGGTAATAGGTATTGTTCTTATAAGCGGCATCTGGTGCCCAGAGCTGCTTGGAGGCCCACGGAATATCTCTCAGATGCAACGCTTCGCCGTGATCAACCACCGGGGAATCGAAGTTGTTCATCGAGAGGACATGATAGTCTTCCATTTTATACTGGTCGCCGTTATCGTTGCTCGGCTCGTCATGATCGAGGTCATGGGAAGGATAGATGTAGATTTTGCCCTCGTAGACATGGACGGACGGGTCAGCAGTGAAGATGTGGGTTACGAGCGGTTGGTGGGGCTTAGGTAGTTGTTGTTGATTCATAAGGCATCTCCTTTGGTATTGGAATAATAGAATCCTTCATATACGGGATTACGGTAATTCATTGATTGCATCCTCAGAATTAAAAGCAAGCGTTTACAATCTCTAATGTTATTGTATAAGCTCCGCTTATTCTTTCCTAGTACACATAATAAAGAACTTCCCCCGAAAAAATGTACAATTCCCGCCCATCTCATAATTCTTATATTCTACAATGAAGTGATCTTTTTTGCGTTGTCTTGTCGCACATATTATTTCTTCTCCTCTGGATCGCAACCATTATATGTCTTCACAAGTTTTTGAGCTCGTAAGCTTTTTTCTCGAAGTTCCACCGTCTCACGTTCGTAATACACTTTTCCTTTATTATCACTGCACTCTTTCGGAAATATTTTCACTTATTTCTTCAGGATTTTCAACACCAATGATCAACTTTGATATTTTGAACATACCAACTTTCAAGCTATTCAAATCTAAATGAAGAGTTTCAAGCTCATTTTCAAAAAAGTGGAGTTGATAACCACCATTTGATCTAAATAACCCATTTCTTTTTTCTCCTAATAAAGCACCATATAGTTTAAAAGCCTTGGGTATTGGTCTACCTGTTGTTATTCCCTCGATTAAAGAGTATGGAATTTGCAACCCTTTATCTAATTTTAAAAAGGGTGAGTTTCCAAAGTCGATATTTACGTAGGTTTCCATTAGTTGAATTTTACGTTCCATATTTTGATTCCCCCATTTTCTTTTCAAATAATCCATTTATTTCATAACCCATAATTACATATAATACCCCAGACACCTCTTTTATTCATGAAAGTCTAAGCACTGCCCTCCGCGCCTTCGCGGGTTACGTCCTCCTTTTTATATTCCATTTCCAATCATTTATTAAAGAACCTACGCGTGTAGCATGTAGTGCTTAAACAGGGACTTATCTTTAACCTAAACACTAAGAAAATACTATATTTTCACTGGACAATTAGTTTATTTTTCCTACACATTTGTTAAATGAAATTGCATGAAACTTAGTTAGGTGTTTATCTAATCGGCAATCGGTACAAGTTCTTGTCCTCGACTCGGGACAAGAACTTGTACCGATAAACAAAAAAGCCGCTAAATTAGCGACTTCTTCATCTCTTTCAAGCGTCTCTTAGCACAAAATATATGCCTAGTTCTCAAGCTCATCTACTTGGTTACAACTGTATGTTATGACCTGCTGAAATCATCACCAATGTTAAAACAGAATGGTTTCGGGGGTAACCCCCTCAGGATACTCTTCTTCCCATACGTTTTTCTCTACATAGGCCTGGTACCACATCTCTGCAATTACATCCGGATCATTAATTGCGCCGGTACCTGACTCCTTGATCAATAAACCTAATGAGCGGTGGCCCACAAAAATCCCTTGAGCAGACAATGAAGTATGAAGATTAGCAACATAATTGCGTAACCCTGAAAGAGCAATACCGATATTCCCCATCATGGACACAGGGTACATGGCGGATAATCCTGAGGTAAAGAGCAAGGCTCCCTCTTTCCTGGCGAGCATAGCAGGGAGAACAGCATTGACGACATGGATGGCACTAACCACATTCGCCTCAAATGCGTCCCTGGCGTTCTCCGCCGTTAGCTCCAATACAGAAGTGGGAGGATAATTGCCTGCTGTTGGACTGAATTCCAACACATCAATCTGACCATACTTTTCTTTCATGTTGGTCATAGCCTGTGCAATCTGTTCCTTGTTAAAAATATCTGCTACGAAATAAGATGCCTCGATACCATCCGCTTTCAGTTCATCCACCATATCTTGCAGTTTTGCAGCATTTCTTGCAACTAATGCCACTTGGAAGCCGCGCTTGCCAAAGCTCTTCGCAATAGATAATCCTAATCCCTTACCTGCACCAATAATCGCCAGTGTTTTCATTTATGATTCTCCTTTTATGAATGAGTTAGTGAGTTCAATTGACAGTTTTGATTGTAAAACGTACACTTAAACGACTCAATGGTTGATATTGTTCAATCTGTTAATTAAACATCACTTTTGATAAATCCGACTATTATTTATGGAGGGGAAGTACGAATTGGGTAAAGATAAAGTGGATCTGCGCATTCTCAAAACGCGGAAAGCCATTAAAGAAGCGTTTCTGAGATTAGTACAAACCAAAGGCTATGAACGAATTACTGTGCAGGACATTGCCAAAGAAGCGATGATAAATCGCAACACATTTTATTTGCACTATGTAGATAAACCTCAATTCATGGAGAAGTTATTTCAGGAAAACGTGGAGAGTTTAAATGCTTGCTTAAGCCTGGAAGTGAGTTCAATTCATGAGATGGATAAAGATATGTTTGCTACCATGTTAAAAACGATTTTCGACGATATTGAAGCCAATATGATATTTTTTAAGACAATGATCACTCAAAATATTTATCCAAACTTCTCCGTTTACTTGAAAGAGGCTTTTAAAACGATCATTTTTTCGGGAATCGGCGATCATCGCCACGATGAGAAGATAAAAATTGGCATCGAATACATGATATCTGGATTGGTAGGAGTAATTTGTCTCTGGATAGTTGAACCGGAGAACTACAGGGTAGATAACTTTATCGAGCAACTGAGTGAAATTCACTATTCTAACATGGTTGACTTGCTGAAGGATACTTGATAATAAACTAGTATGATATGAACAGAAAGGCTATTCTTGCCGAATCTGATCTGGCTCGACTCCCTGCTTAGATCTGTCAGAACTAGGCAGGCATAGAATAATGTTTGCAGTCAGATACGAAGATAACGGTACTGTCCTTACTCCGGCGTTCTCAACGCTTCCAAGTACCATGAGCCTGTCATGAATCCACATGACAATCATATTTGGACACGAACATTTGAATTACTACCTCTGCCAAGAAGCCACAATTCGTGTTCCTAAGCATGAGCGTGAGATACCAAGAGCAATCTACGAAACCGACATCGACGAGTTCGTAAGCACATATTCGCGTCCCGATGGTTGGCGCAGATTGATTGGTCTTTACCGGAAAAACGTTATTTCTAATAAAAAAATCGTTATTCACGCGAATTCTTAAATTCATGTGCTTTTTTCTTGCCACATGATCTTCATCATGATGCTATTTAGATAGATACCTAATTCGAAATGACACAATGTTCTTGTCCTTAAAACAAAAAAAGCCGCTGTAATAGCGACTTTAATGGAACAATGTTCTTGTCCCTCGACAGTTTCGTTCTGTTTTTGTTTTTATAAGTTCCCCTTTCTTGCTTTTTTTAGCGATGTCACTCTTCGATCGAATTCATAATAACTTTAAGCCTTGCGAAGCATTTGTCTCTCGCTTAGATGTGAAAGCATATCCTTCGTCATGGCCTTCAAGTCGTAGCGAGCATGAAATCCCCATTCTGTTTTCGCTGCCGTTGCATCAATGGAATGCGGCCAGCTATCGGCAATCGCCTGTCTCTTCGGATCAACGTCATAATCGAGGATAAAGCCGGGAAGCTCATCCCGAATCGCTGCAGCGATCGCCTCCGGATCCACGCTCATTGCCGTGACATTAAATGAATTTCGGTGCATCAACCGGGAAGAATCCGCTTCCATCAAATCGATGATAGCGTTCAGGGCATCCGGCATATACATCATGTCCATGTTTGAGTCCTTGGCGATATAAGATGTATACCGGCCAGCCGTCACGGCTGCGTAATAAATTTCCACGGCGTAATCCGTCGTTCCTCCGCCGGGAGGCGTCATATAAGATATCAAACCCGGGAATCGCAGTCCCCTAGTATCCAGGCCGTATTTGTGAAAATAATAATCACAAAGCAGTTCGCCGGACACTTTGTTCACGCCGTACATCGTATTGGGCCTCTGGATCGTATCCTGAGGGGTATTGTCTTTCGGAGTCAAAGGACCAAAAGATCCAATGGAGCTTGGAGTGAAAAATTGGCAGCCGAGCTCCCTGGATATTTCAAGTGCATTCATCAATCCACCCATATTCAAATTCCAGGCAAGTAGCGGTTTCTCCTCTGCGGTAGCCGACAGCAGCGCAGCCAAATGGATGACGGTATCAACTTCGTACCGCTTGGCGATTTCGAACATCGCCTTATCATTCGTCACGTCCAGCAGCTCGAATGGCCCGGATCGGGTAATTTCGTGGGCTGATGACCTGAGATCCGTAGCAATGACGTGATCCGCACCATAAATTTCACGTAATTTAACAACTAACTCAGAACCGATTTGGCCCAGTGCTCCGGTCACCAAAATCTTGTTCATAAGACATTCCTCCCGAAATGTACTCCCGCGAATGTAGCTAAATCAGCTTCATTTCCTTGCCAACTTTCTCATAAACGGAGATCACCTGATCGAGCATATCCTTGGTATGGGCAGCTGTCGGCATGTTGCGTATTCTTCCGGTTCCTTTCGGAACCGTCGGAAACAGGATTGCCTTGGCGTAAACGCCTTCTTCATAAAGCCGTTTGCTGAACTGTTGGGTGGTTACTTCATCGCCAATGATACAAGGTGTGATCGGCGTTTCGCTTTGGCCTACATCATATCCAAGCCGGCTCAAGCCATTTTTCAAATCACTGCCGTTCTCCCACAGCTTCTCGATCAGCTCTTTGTCATTCATCAAAATGTCGACAGAAGCGCTACAAGAAGCGATTGTAGCCGGAGGTAGCGATGTCGAGAACAGAAACGGACGGCTTCTCAGCTTCAACCATTCGATCAGTTGTTTTTTACCCGCCACATAACCGCCGACAACGCCAATCGCCTTGGAAAGAGTACCAATTTGAAAGTCAATGCGGTCGGACAATCCAAAATGCTTCACGGTTCCCGCACCTGCTCCGAGAACGCCAGAACCGTGGGCATCATCCACATAAGTAATCAGATCGAATTCTTCTGCTATTTTCACGATTTCAGGCAGCTTTGCTATATCACCATCCATGGAGAAAACCCCGTCGGTGATGACCATAATTTTATGGTACTGACCGGATTCCTTGGCATCTTTCGCCTGCTGTCTTAAATCATTCATATCCGAATGCTTAAAGCGAATCACCTTGGCTCTCGACAGGCGGCAGCCATCAATAATCGAAGCGTGGTTCAGCTCATCTGATAAAATCGCATCATGCTGGTCCATTACCGCGGATATAGCAGCCATATTGCAGTTAAATCCCGATTGATACACGATAACGGCTTCCGTTTTTTTGAAACGGGCCAGTTTTTCTTCAAGCTCAATATGAAGATCCATCGTACCATTAATTGTTCTCACAGCCCCTGCGCCTGCCCCGTATGTCTGCGACGCCTTAACTGAAGCATCAATCAGGCGGTGATCTGTTGCCAGTCCCAAATAGTTATTGGAAGACAAATTGATTAAGGACTTTCCGTTGATACGAATAACAGGACCATTTGCACCCTGCAGCGTATCAATGACGTTATATAGACCTTTAGTCTTTAGATCTTCGATGTTCGAACTTAAAAATTGGTCCAATGCTTGACTTGACATTCCATTCCCTCCTCGATATACGCATGTCCTCGTACAGGAGACACAGTATTCTTCGAAAAAACCCTGTTATAAAAGGAAATAAACTAAATTCAATGTATCATCATTTTTATTTTTTGTACACATGTGGCGGACAAAAAAATAAAAAAATCTGCAAAAAAACATAGCGATTGCTTCCCCATTCTCGGAAGCAATCGCTACTAAATCTTTGCTATACTTTTTGTTACATTCTATACTAATTCATCATGTATTAAACTATTATTATGCAATGAGAAACTCTATTTCAACCTGTGAGGTGATTTGATGAACAAGATTTTAGCGATCTCGATTTTGGGAATGGGTTTAACAGGTGCTGTTTTAATCATCTCAATTGCTCTGTTGTTTAACCCCCCGATAGGAAGTGTGTTGAAGATGGTTACTGCTGCTTCAACATTATCTTTTATTATATTTGCTGTTTCGGCTTTGATATTTCGTCGGCGATTAGATGATGAAAATAGAGAATAGTATATTTATACTTCCTCGATTTAGGACGAATGCTTCGCAGTTGCAATCCTAACAATGTTTCTGCTTATCTTCAGAAAATAATGAAACATGCATCCCCCCCCTACAAGCACCCATGCTAAAAAATAGAATCTTCTGTTTTAAAATATATAGAAGCAGTAGCTTTATATCCTTATTTCTCCATAAAAGTCCAATATAGTTGTACCGTTCTTCCTGTTCGACCCGTTGTTTCTCTTTGTAGAGCGTTCGAATGGTTCTACAAAGTCACTTCTACTAAGCTTACAGCATGTAGATACTCAGCATCACCAAAATTACCGATCGGACTGTGAAAAATAAAAACGTCACTTTGTTGGGCAACACCCACTGTTTTCCCTTTATATCCAGGTACGTGATCGCTGACCTGCACTTGGGGCGTCCTAATCTACGGAGGAGCCCTTTTTCGTGATTTAAATACTCATACGTAAACATATACAAAAAAGGATCGTTAGCATTTCTGCAACGATCCCTGTTGTCAGTCCGCTAGTTGAAATCAGCAGATGATCAATTTGATGCCTTATTAAGTTTGATTAAGCTAACGTTTCTCGTTAGCTTAATCTCGACAATAGATCGCTTTCTTTGTAACGATCTCTCTTAAGCTTTTAGATTCTATAGGATAGCAGTGGAATTAATCTTTAGCTTACTCGAATAACTCTCTGAGCATCCTATCCTTGTTATTCACAAACTCTTTCATAATCATATAATGGTCGGTTTCTTCCAATACTTGGACTTCGATACCATCTGGCTTTAGATTGTAAATAATCGAATCTGGATATGCCATAAGGATTGGGGAATGGGTCGCAATTATAAATTGAGAGTTTTGCAAAACAAGTTCATGGATTCGTGTCAGCATCGCCATTTGGCGAAGGGGAGACAGTGCAGCCTCAGGCTCATCCAGTATATATAATCCATTCTCTCCGAACCGATGAATGAAAGTGGAAAAGAACGACTCTCCGTGCGATTGCTCATGCAAGGACTTGCCACCGTACGAATCTTTAATAGGGCGAATAGGGCGACCGAATGAAGGCTGACTGTCCAACTCATCGATCGTTGTGGCTAAATTATAATAACTTTCTGCCCGGAAAAAGAAGCCATCCCTCGGGCGTCGCGGACCTTTAATCAATTGTATATATTCATATAAGTTCGAGTGAGTAGCCTGGGTTGAGAAGGAAAAGTTGATCGTCCCACCCTCCGGGTTAAATCCCCATGCGACAGCAATGGACTCCATCAGTGTTGATTTGCCCATTCCATTTTCACCTACGATATAGGTTACCTTGGGGTGGAAATCAAGAGTATTTAGGTTTCGAATGACTGCCAAATCAAAGGGGTAACGATTATAGGTGGGTACTTGTTGCCGCTTAAGCTGAATTTGTCGTAAATAGGGATGCTGTATATTAATATAGTTCACTCCCTTTTAAAACTTTGATCGTTATGCTTACCTTTTTTTTGGAAAACACTGACTGATGTTTGTCTCAAGCTTTAGTTTACTCCATCAAACAAATAATACCATATACCGAAAATAACCTGTCCGTAAATCGATATCCGGTAAACATTCACCTCTCTCCACTGCTTTGATCTAAACCTTAAATTTTTCTCGCATAAAACATCCACAGTGCAAAAAATACGATTAAAACAAATAATAAGCAAGTTAGTAAGGTATAGAATATCAAGGGATTAAAGAAACCGGCGATCACGGAGGCAATGCCCATACCAATGAGAATGATTGCTGTGCTGAGTGTGCCGGCTCTCTGGAGTATCATTACACTCCGCTCGTCATTCTCCTCAATATACTGCTTCTTCAGCTCGGCTTCATTATTACTGGCTTTTATATACCTGACGAGGAAAAAAGCGACGGCCACTTCAACCCCGATAAAAGCTCCTGTGTGAAATCCCTTTATAAAACTAGGTAAATCGGGTAGTCCACCTCGGTAAAATATAAGTCCTACATAGATCAATAGGGTAGCAGCCGCTACCAGTGACAGTACGTTTTTGCGAGTTTTTACTTTAATCTTGTACTTGTCCATTTACATTTCCTCCACTTCGCTGAAATCAAAAACGTCTTCAATGGCGAGTCCAAAAAAATTGGCAATTTTGTAAGCAAGAATAAGGGAAGCCGTATACTTTCCCCTTTCAAGAGAGGTGATGGTTTGCCGGGTAACACCAACAATTCGTCCCAGCTCTTCCTGTGACAGCTTATGCTGCTTACGCAGTTCTGCAATTCTTGTCTTCAAGTGATCACGTCCTTGCAATGTTTACTTTGCATTTTTAGCATAGTTCACTTTGCATTATGTGTCAAGTTAACTTTGCATTGTTACTTACCTCTGAATGCAAAACAAGCAAAGTCCTCTTTGTAAAAGGAGGGCTTTGCTCGGTTGATTTTGTTTATATAAGATGCGAGAAGAGTTTACTTTAACAGAGCAAATGGTTGGAGCGCTTGGTGTTACCCCTATAGAAACGTATGTAGGCCGTGATTTAATGTTTGTATTGGAAAGTGAAAAAGCTGTTCAAACCGCTACACCTGATACTCTGGAACCAAAGATGGTATACTCGTACACTATTTATTCGGGTCTCGGTGCCACTTATCATCTCCCATTATTCTATCAACAATATGATGGGCTTCCCAAACAGCCGCAATCTCTAATCCTTCGCTTTCTTCGCGAGTAGAAGGTCTAATCTCTCCCAAATGATATATTTCATACCCTCCTGATATCCTATCAATGATACAGGCAGGTGGGGGCCACGCCTCTTCTTCATTCGGGAACGGACGATTCTCAACGACCGGCCAATCACCTGATTTCAGTACATCATCATATACACCCACGATAAATTGGTATTCCTCTTCTTGAGGTATCTCTTCTATCGTGTCACTTATCACATTATAGATTGCAATGCTGGCATCTTTAAGCCTTCTCCCAAAGGCAAACTTACCGTTAGGCAGAGGTATAGCGTAGATATCACCCAATTTTATTCGTTTACGTCTCTTATTTTTCACGGTTTTCCAAACTCCTTCGTTGAGGTTTTAAGTTAGTATTTTTCAAGTTCTGTCTTTAAATCCTCAATTAGTATATCGACTTCTAATACAGCAGAATCAGCATTATTTAAGAATATTGAAGGTTTAAAACCCTCTTTTTTTAAATTGGGTAGAAAATCGTCTATGAACTCGTACAAATCCATACTTTTACTTGAGTAAATTTCCCAACCATCAGTTGCACAGTATTCCGCGAATTCTTTCTTAGGCCAAAATGGAAGTAATTTATTACCTTTATCATCTTCAGTAACTGACCAACCATTCTCATAAAGCCCCCACACTTCTTCTGAATCCACTACTTTTTTGATGAAGTATTCATAACGAATATTTGCAGGGAGATTGATGACTGATTCAAATTCTTTCTGATTCATATTTCCTCCTAATGATGTTGTCCTTCGACAAGAGTTGCAGCCGATGAACTACAGTATCAAGTCTAAATTTAAACGACCGATTCCCAGGTAGAAATATTGGGAATCGGTCGTAAGCCTATTTTAGAGTATGAGATTTCAGGTCCGGTTTGCCCAGCATCTGTTCCATCTGATCTTCATTCGCTGTATCCGAAATCGCAAATTACTGTTCTTATTACTGTTCTTTATACACGCGTACATAATCCACTTGCATCGTCGCCGGGATATCGGAGGCGTTCGGGGTACGGCCGCCGTCAAAGTTTCCACCGATTGCCAAGTTCATAATGAGGTAGAACGGCTCATCAAAAGGTGCATTGGGATTATTCGGTGCAGTTGCGGAATACCACTGCTCGTTAGTGACTTTATAGTAAAACTTGCCGTCTACATACCATTTAATGTTGTCCTCTTCCCAGACTACCGAGTATACATGATAATCATTGGCAAAAGTTTGCCCCGCCGGGAAGTGATAATCGCCGCCCGAATACTGGTTCCCGGGCCATTGTCCACCAAAGTGTATAGTACCGCTTACTGATCCAGGCAGACGGCCTCTCGCTTCCATAACATCAATTTCTCCTGATGCAGCCCAAGTGCCGTATACCGAATCTTTTGGAAGCATCCACAGTGCTGGCCATACACCATCACCTGTAGGAAGCTTGGCACGAAAATCGACTCTGCCGTATTTCAAGGACAGTTTATCCTTGGTGTTAATCTTTCCCGAAGAATACTGTGCATACCGATTCGGGTCTTGGGGGAAAGATTTGCTGTCGTTCATGGCTTTGATATTCAGCTTTCCATCCTGTACATATACATTTTGGGTGCTGTTTGTGTAGTGCTGCAGTTCTGCATTTCCCCATCCCCAAGTACCGGGATCGTTGTTAAGATAATATCCTGTTTCATAGTTCCATTTACTTGTATCCAGCGTAGTTCCGTTGAATTCATCCTGCCAAATGAGGTTCATGCCCGCGATTGCCGGGTCGGTTGGCGTTCCGATCGAGATATCCTCTTGATCAGATACATCCGGACGCGGGGCATTTGGATTGCCGATGAAGGTATAGTTGACGAAGTTGTTGCCAATATTTCCACCCGCCTGTCCGTTCAGCGGATATCCGATACGGATCTGCATATTTTCTTGGATTGGCTGGAACCAAAGACCATAGATATAATCGGACCAGTAACCCCACTGATTGGCATCGGACATATTGTTATACCCATTACCGGAGTATGCAAATTTGCTCTGGCTGGAGTTACTCAAATCCACCCATTGCCCATTGATGTTAATCTGGTATACGAAGTTGCCTAGTTCCTTGGCGATTGGCGCGCCCCCATCAATTTTGGGAAGCGGAACCCCAATGGAACCATTCGCATCTGCTGTGAAGGTTGTTCCTTCGTATGGCGTAATGACATATGAATTTCTTGTAGGTTCATTAAACGTAATGGTATAAACAAGATTAGTCGAAGAAGTCTTTGATTCTAATTTGACATTGATCGACTCCGTTACGTTAAACCAGTACCCACCTCCGCCATCAGTGAAATGGCCAAAATTGTGATCGTAGATCCAGCCGCTGGCTGCGTTATTGTCAATATCAATCCAAGTGTTGCTGTTTACAGGTTTGACATACACCTTCAAATCATCCGCAACAGCTTCATAAGTGACCGCAGGATTATTGTTGAACGTTGGATATGTAAAGCCTGCACCGCCTGTGAAACTTGCTGTGATTTGTGGACCTTGTGTCGGGTTCATCGCTGTGATGGTTGTTTTGTTGATGTTTTGGAATACAAGTTGATACTCCAGCTTAACACCATTCGCTTTGGAGTACAGTTGAATCTCGGTTGTTGCGGAGAGGGTGAACCAATAACCATTGAAGCCGCCATCGCTCCAGTGCCCCCAGTTTTGGTTATAGATATAACCGCCTGCCTGGTCGATATCAACCCAGTTGTTTCCCACTTTTACATTAACGCCCACATCACTGTGAACATCATTCCATGTCGCGGAGCCTCCATTGAACTTAGGCATAACAAATCCGTAGCTGGCTTTGCCAACCCCAGATTTAGAAATAACAGGCCCGTCTGCTGGTGAGAAGTACTCCATTGAGGTTACGGTAGTTCCCGCTGCCTGAACCTTTGAAGTTGGCAGTATGCCAATACTAGCCAGCATCACAACCACAAGGAACATACCGAGTACCTTTTTCATAAACCGTTTCGCCGTAAAGTGAGATGGTTTCATAATTATCCTCCTTTAATAGAATAATAGCTTTTCCCAATCCATGTGCATTAAGGAAATCGCTTACATGAAGGGATATCTTTATTCTATCGAATAGGTTAATTCGCTGAAAAGGTACAATTGTTTTTGTGGTATCCCATTTTTTTGGCTTTTGATTCAATCTGCCTTCTGCCGCATCATCTGTCGGTACTCTGTGGGTTGGATCTGCATCACAAGTCGGAACGCGCGTGTAAAGCTTTTGTAGCTTTCATATCCAACCATAGCAGCCACCTCCACAATTTTATGATCGGTTTCGGCGAGAAGCCGCCGCGCTTTATCCAGACGCACATCTCGTAGGTATTCAGCAAAACCTTTACCAATATTCTTCTTAAACAGATTTGAAAAATAAGCATAATTAAGCGATACATGATTGGATACCATCGCGAGGTCCAGCGGTTTGTGGTAACTCTCGTGTATAAAACGAATAGCTTCATTTAGATCCTGCGAATGGCGATAGCTGCACTTATAGTCATAATATAACTGATTCAACCGAAGCAGCTGCTGTTGCAGTGCTTGTATATACTCACGCATCCCTTGATAATCAAAGAGATTACGCAAGGATTCAAGATCCAGCACTTCTTCCCCCATATAAGGGTGGATAACTCGTTCGTATTCCTCCATCATCTGAACGGTGGCGGCGCAGAGCTGTTGGGTATAGCGAATAGGATAACGTTGCAGCACCTTTTTGTGAAATATTGCAGAAATACCCTGAGTAATTGTTCCGCTGTTATCTGTTCCAACCGACTGGAACAGTTCATATAAGTCTTCATAGGGCAGTTGCCACTGCTGTTCCATATGCTCAATATGTGCTGGGGAGATACTGTACTGATCAGGAAACAGGTAACTGTGGCGATAGAGCTCAAGCACTTGGGTATAGCTGTCGGGTAGTTCTTTTAACCCCTGAATCGGGTTAGTCATGGCTGTTATGGCATCGATCTTTCCTTCCTTGAGTGCTGCAGGCAAAACACTTGGATCTATGGACGCATCCACCGCAAGGATCAGGTATGGGCGATGTTGTAGGCAAATACAACCTTGTCTGCCAAACACACGATAAGCAATGGCTTCCATGCTATGGGCGCTGCTGGCTCCGGCCTGGTTAATGCAAACTTCTTCCCGAAGCAGGGCTAGACGATAATTACGCCATAACGCATCATGTTGTTCCTCAATCTGAAGAATCCATGCGTCATCACATAACGCACCTTGCATAAACATTCTTAATTCTTTACGATCGGTCTCTTGGGCAAGACGGGATACACGCTGCATATTATGCGTAAGTGCCTGCCGTGTCTGGATCTCTTGCCATACATGCTCCAGGGAATGTTGCAGATCCTCGCGCTTCAAAGGTTTGAGCAAGTAACCCTTTGCCCCGAGCCCGATCGCTTTTTGGGCATATGTAAAATCACTATAACCGCTGATAATGAGGTATTCCACATCCATGTATTCCTCTTTGGTTTGAGCCATGAGTGCCAACCCATCCATATCCGGCATCCTAATATCGGTAATAACGATGTGAATGCAATGCTGCCGCAATAGGCACAGCGCCTCAATCCCACTCGCGGCACAGTATATGTTGTTCAGCTCCAGAGGAAATTGATGCAGCATGGCCTGCAGGCCGTCACGAATGTGTTTTTGATCGTCCACAATCAGGAGATTAATCATGCTCTACCACCCTCCAAGATTTACATTTTCCCAAGGCAAGCGTATCGTTACACAGGTATATGCACCTTGAACACTATCAATCCAAAGACCGCAATTCTTGCCATAATGAAGCTGTAATCGCTTATTCACGTTTTCCAAACCAAGTCCGCTCCTGCTAGTAACCATCGGTGTATCCGATTCGCTCCTCAGTACTGCCTGAAGACGGTGTAACATCTCAGGCTCTAACCCCTTTCCGTCATCTCTTATGTTAATGAAAAGCAGACTGTCATTCTCCACAGAAAAGGTAATCTCTATAGTTACCCTGCCGCCTGAAGGTGCCCCGTGATGAACTACATTTTCAACGATGGGCTGCATACACATCTTGGGAATGGCATAGCGAAGTATCTCCTGAGGAAGATCCGCCGTCATAACGATACTGCCACCTTCCATAAAGTTGATAAATTCAATATAACTTTGGATATTGGCAAGCTCCTCACGAAGAGCAACGGTATCGCTACGCCACTGCATGCTGTAACGTAGTTGGGAGCCCAACGACACCAATGAATTGGCTATAGCAGGCTGCCTCTGTACCTCTGCCACCATACGGATCGATTCCAGGGCGTTATATAAAAAATGAGAATTAATCTGTGAATGCAGGGAGTGCAACTGTGCGTTTTTGGCAATTAACTGCTTATCCACGACCTGTGTCATTAGACGTTTGACCTCATGTAACATTTTATTGTAATTCACCGCCACCTCATCGATTTCATCCCCTCTTTCGTTCTCATCAAGGCCTGTATCAATCATTGCATCCAGCTCGCCTTTCCGTACCTGACGCATGGATACCAGTACGCTGTCCAACCGCCGGAAAATACGCCGTGTCGTTTGGGATACGAGTAGCATAATCAGCAGCAATACACATAATGTAATCGTTACCACAAATACATACCAACTGCGCGGCCCCTTCATCAATGCCTGATGGGAAGCAATCTCGACCACATAAGTGTTCAACGGAGCGATGTATCGATACAATGCATAGAAGCTCTGATTTCCCACCTTAACCTGAAGCGGGCTTTCCTGCGGCAATATATCCAGCTGGTGATGAATACTGCCAAGGATCTCCTCCATCCCCTGCCCGTACTTCTCAGAAAACTCATGCTGGGGATTGTAAACATACTGGGGAGGATCGCTTGCGTTCATCAACACCGAAAAGAAGTCCCCCTTGCTCTCTTGGAGCAGGTCGCTGAAAAACATGCTGTGCGGGACTCGCACTTCCATAATACTAGGGCGTTTTTGTTCCTGTCCTTGAAGGCGAACCAGACGATAGTAGGATAATGTGTGTTCACCATCCCTAAAAGAAAATAAACGGTAAGCCGCACCACCTTCGTCCCGTAGCTTTATCCAATAATCCTGCGGCCAAAATTTCTTATAATGATAGATTTCAGGCCAGATTTCATACAAGTTTGGGTTATCAACGTAAAAGCTAAGCTCACTGATCATCGCATTGCTTTGAATGATATTAAGCATTTGCTCAAACTGGTTTTGCTTAAACTTCACCAGACGCAGTCCATCCACAAGCATATTGGAATGAATAAAATCCACAAATGACTTTTGAGTAAGGGCTGTATTGGAAGCGTTCTCAATCATGTCCATTCTTCTGCGCAATTGTTCATTCAGCCATGAAACGTGGCTGTTGCCCGTTGCCATAGCATCCTTATATAGCTGGGTTTCTTGCATGCGGATATACACAAAGGATATCAAAATAACAGGTATGGTAATCATCAGGCTAAATGCCAGAAACAGCTTTTGGGATATACGGGCATTGCGATAAAGTTTCCTCAATCTCGTTAGAAGGTATTTCATTCTGATGTATTCACCACCTTGGTTATACCATATATTACTAGTTAGCTGATAGTTAACGATGTAGTAGGGAATGGTTATCTGGCTATCTTGGTTTTCCGCAGTTCCAGTCCAGCCTGGCAGTATTCCATTACTTGGTTAAAGCCATAGTTCACACGGCGTATCAGAAAATTTTCAAAAATTTTGTCAAAGGCAGCTTCATCCTTCGCTGTAATCAGTTCTGGCAGTACTTCTTCCCAATTCTGAGAAATACGTGACCAGGCTAACGCGATATCGGAATCCCCTATAGGATCTAGTCCCTTATAGATGCCGCTGTCCAGATCGGCCTGTTGGTTGGCGAACTCCTCCATTTGCTTAATGGATGGGGCATTCTCTGGTCTCCACTTGTTAACGAAAGCAGGGTTTCGCAGCATCCAGTAGGTATCCATAATGCCATATTCCTTTTCCAGCCGCTCCCTATCCGTGTCATACAACTGAACCATCGCCGCAGTCAACTGCGGTTTGCCGTTTTTCATCGCCCAGGTTTCACCTTCTTTGCCCAAAAATATATCCCTTTGGCCTTCTTCGCTGGCCAGATAGGTCAAAAATCGGATGGCCCGTTCAGGGTTTTCCGTGGATTTGCTAATCATCGTAACCATCCAGCCATCCATGCTGCCAGGAAACAGTTTCGCGGATTCTCCCCTGCTGCTCCGGGGTCCATCTACAGCAATATAGTATGAACTCTGATTCGTAAGGACTTCCAATTTCGAATTGAGGTCCGATATGTCTGTCCATTCCCGAATCATCATAAAATATTGGGCATGGTTGGTTTTTTCCTGCACCTGTGCACTGGAGTCGACCAGAAAATCAACATTAATCAGGCCCTGCTCGTAAGCGATACGAAATGTTTTCAGCCACTCAATATAATCCGGATCTGTCATTCGGTCGTATACTTTACCGTTCTGTTCATGGGGGATCGCAAGCAGATTTTGCAAATATTCGGTCATCCCATAGGATGCATTCCCCTGTGCCCAGAACGGACTGATTAGCTGGCCTTTATAAACAGAATATTGATTCTTCAGCAATTGCAATGCATTTAGAAAACCTTTCGGTGTGGTAAGGTCCGGTTTGTCCATCGACTCATACAGATCTTTACGTACGAGAAAGGTTTGGTTCGCTCCCGTCAAGCCGGTTGAACGCATCTGTTCGGGACTGTACGCATCATTGGGAATGACATAGGTATGGCCGTCTTCCTGCCGATACCATTGTAGAGCACCATCACCTGCTACCTTGTAAAAGTAAGGATCATACTGGTCGGCTAGCTCATCCAGGGCATAGACGAGATTACTCTCCCGAAGTTTGTTAACCGCACTCTCCCAGGAGCCGATGGTTATCAGATCCGGCAGACTACCGGTCGTCAACATTCGTGATAACATCTCGCTTGGTTCACCAGTTGATACTTCAAATTCGATATTGACCCCTGTTTTTTGGGTGACATATTTGGAAGTCAGGCTCTCACCCCAAGTGTGCCCGTACCATTCGGCTCCAACGAACCACGTTAGATTCACGGGGGTGGTATCCAGCTTCCATGACGGTTCTTCCAGATTCAGATTAAGGCTCTGTATCTGCTCCGTGAAGTCAGCCTTTGTCGAAGCACCCTTATCTTCCGCTTGCTCTGACTCAGAACAAGCAGTCAAGCCTGACATCAGACACATCATCAACAAGGCTGTAATAAAAGGACTTCGAAACATAAACACCTGAGCGCCTCCTTTCTATACTGGCCATCTCCTTCCCCATCTGCAACAGCATTCATACTAGTGGTGGTACAACCGATTTTACTACCCTTGGATTAAAATGGAAATGGTTTAGTGGTCGATTCGCAGATGATCCGCAACATTCCCCCTAACGAAACATAACTTGTAATAAATCAATGGAAGGGAGACCAATTCGTGTATTTAATCTGGATACTTATTGTCGGTGGGCTAATTGGCTGGTTAAGCGGAAATCTGATTGGACGGGACGTGCCAGGAGGCGTACTTGGAAATATCATTGCTGGCTTTGTTGGATCGTGGTTAGGGTATGAACTGTTGGGACCGAGGGGGCCGGTGGTGGGTGGATTTCATATCATACCCGCGATCGTCGGGTCGATCATTGCTCTCTTGATTTTCTATGCTCTGGCGCGCGCTGGAGCGTTTCGAAGACGTTAACAGGCGGAGACGACAAGTTTTTACCCAATTGATTGGGTATTGACGTAAAGCTTCTTTCGCCACCGTTGCATCATCTTCTTCACAAAGCATAGTATCCACCCGGTAGTCGAATAAAGCCGCCGATCCTGTTGATCGGCGGCCTCCTTTGGTTTTATGGAAATTAGAAACCACCTCTAGAATGAATGATTTGTCCGGTGATCCATTGGGAATCGTCGCTTGCCAGAAAAGCAATCAGACGGGATACATCTTCAGGAAGACCGATCCTGCCCATCGGAAATTCCGGTAGCAAAGCTTTTTTCACTTCTTCTGACATCCAACCCGTGTCAGTAGGCCCGGGATCAACCGCATTCACAGTAATGTGAAACGGAGCCAGTTCAGCAGATAGACATTCGGTAAAGGTGGAGACAGCGCCTTTTGTTGCGGCATAAGCGAGATTGCCAGGCATCGGCTCCTTACCTTGACCGGACGTGAGGTTGATGATCCGGCCGCCGCAAAGGTCCTGATGGACGGCCAATTCAACCTCCAGCATACGCGCAAATTCGGCCGATAGCATGAATGTACCTCGAATGTTCATGGCACAGTGCGCATCGATCAATGATGCATTTAATTGACGGAAATCAGCTGCTACACTGTAGGTAGCGTTGTTGACGAGAATGGTCGGCAGCCCGAGAGCCGATCGGCATGCATCAAGCAGTTGCGCTGGAGAATTGGGATCGGTAAGATCGACCTCCATATGCGCTGCCTTAACGCCATAGGAGCGAAGTTCTTCGGCAAAGAGATCCGGCCAGTTTTTGTCAGCATCCCCCGGATTCTCTGTTTTATCGTAATCGTACAGATGGGTATAGAACACATTAGCGCCTTCTTGTGCCAACGTGCGGCAGACAGCGGTTCCAATACCTCCGGGGCGGCTTGTGCCTGTCACAATAGCGGTTTTTCCGTATAGTTTGGTCATTTTATTACCTCCGTTTAATAAGGGAGGGAGAAAACCATTTTTCATTGGAGATGGAATTATCCTAGGTATAACAAAAAGCGGATACATCAAGTATCCGCGCCCGGGTTTGATTCAAACGGTTCCTCGCGTCCCTTGAATGATTGCGGATCGGCATCACAAACCAGGTGTGTGGTTATAACCAAAACACCAAGTCGTGCGATCCAGTTTAGATAACCATTACAAGGAAGTCCACATTGTCCGACGAGTCCCCTTTCCTACATCTCCACTTCAAATATTACGAGTCAGACTCAATTACTGTCAAGATAAATACATGGGATTACATTTCCAGTGAATTGGTTGGGTGGTCAAGCATCCAGCTAACCTGCAGACTGTTCACTTTTTTGAATGTAACTTTATATTCGATTTTTACAACTTCAATTCATATCGTATATCAGGTAAATTCTCTTCATTTTCTTGTCCTCTATCAGTAATTTCAAACCCATTATTCTCATAAAATCTTTGGGCATTTTTATTCACTTCAAATGTATATAAAGTTAATTTTCCATTTGCTTGTGCTTTTGCTTTATTAAGCAAGGTTCGCCCTATTCCATTCCCTTGATAATCAATATGAATATAAAGTTGGCTTATCTCAGTTTCACTATAGGCAATCATTCCAACTACTTTTTCATCAATTAACGCTAAATCTATTTGATACTGTTTAGATAGTATATGATTTAAAAAATATAGATGGTTTTCGAAGCTATGGGTTTCAGCCTGACCAATTGCCCGTTCCTTACTATCTCTCCACATTTTCACTGTATGTTCAGCATACTTGGGATTATAGTTAGATATTTTAATTTCAAGTTTGTTCATTAATATACCGCCTTAAATAGAAAGATTTTCAAACGATGCAGTATTGACTTGAAAAATATCTTCTTGATCCAAGATTTCCGTTCCATTGTAAGTAATAATTCCTGATGAGAAATCAATGTCATCAGTGTTCTATGGCCACCAGTTACCTCTCCTGCCCGTCTATTATATGCGTTCATTAATTCTGATCAGTAATTTTTTTAAGATTTGCTTCTCCTCGTCATTAAGGACTTGAACGATTTCATCCTCCACTTTTTGAAATGAGTTATTGAAGTCTTCAATCAAGTCAACCGCTTTTGGTAATACATAAATATTTTTTTGCCGTTCATTATTGGCTGGGATTTTACGTTCGATGAAACCTTTTTGCTCTAGACCTTGAAGCATGCTTGTAACGCTTGCCCCACGCAGATGAAACCGATCTGCAAGATCCTTTTGAATAATATGATTATCTTGATTCTCATAAATATAATCGATTACTTTTCCTTGTTGAGAACTTAATCCTAGCTCTTTTATACTCTCATCCGCTCTTTTCTTTAACTTAAGACCGATAATTTGAAACAACTCCATATAAGGCGTATCTTCTCGGGAATGCATGACCGTCCATCGTCCCCTCTGTAATTGTTAGGAATCTAATTGTAAGTAGCTAAAATATACAGTGATCCCAGTAGGCTTGTCAAACAAAAGTTAGACTATTGACTGTTAGATATCTAACAGTTATACTCCGAAGTGTTGAAACACAAACACATTAGGAGGAGTTATGATGGAGAAATTAAATCAAAATGCTGGGTTAGAAGAAATTACGGCGATTACAAATGTACGAATCTTTGATGGATATCAGATTATTGCTCCCAGACATATTGTCATTAAAGGGGGTTCCATTATTTCAGTGGGCGGAGACATCCCAAGCGATGCAACAATTATCGATGGAGAAAATGCGACATTAATACCTGGTCTGATTGATGCACATGTCCATACCTCAATTGGCGGATTACGAGATGCCTTAAAATTCGGTGTTACAACAGAACTCGAAATGAACGGCGATTTTACGAAAAGAGGGCGCGAAATTCAGCTAAAAAATGTCGATGACATCGCAGACGTCCGATCTGCTGGTACAGCGATTACCGCTCCTGGTGGGCACCCAGATGAATTACTACCTGATGGAGATGAAATACCTGAATTCGTATTAAAGGAACTACAGAAGTTATCGGAGGAAGACCGGGAAGCAATGTTGGCCGCCTACGCTCACGATCACGACGAAATACCTCAAGTGACAACGGTTGAAGAAGCGATCAAACATGTGCATACCCAAGTGGAGAATGGATCTGACTATATTAAGATCATGATTGAAGAGGGAACGGTTATGGGTGCACCCGGCCTGCCTGTTCTAAGTGACGAGATTCTAAAAACAGCCGTTACTGAAGCCCACAAGTTCGATAAGTTGGTCATTGCCCACGTTTTGACGGCTCTTTCATCGAAAGCAGCCATCGATTTTGGAGTCGACGGTTTGGGGCACTTGTTTATCGACAGACCCGAGTACACGTCCGAATTGGTTAAATCCATAGCAGATTCTGGAGCTTTTGTTACACCGTGCTTGGTGTTAAATTCATCGATTATTGGTAATCCGGCATCGGAATTGGCTAATGATCCACGAGTTCATTCCAAATTAAGTCCGGATTGGATCGATATCTTGAACTCAAGCTTCAATACATTCCCACAAGGTAACATGGAGAACAGCTTTAAAAATGTGATGGATCTTCACCGTGCCGGAGTTGATATTCTTGTAGGGACGGATGTCGCACCGGTTCCCGTTCCGAACCTTGGTGGCCTTGCTCATGGGGCCAGTGTTCACCACGAAATGCAGCTGCTGGTGAAGGCTGGGTTCACTCCGATCGAAGCTCTTCAGTCGGCTACTTCCAAACCGGCCCGTTGCTTTGGTCTACAAGATCGTGGCCGGATTACCGAAGGTGCACGTGCTGATCTTATTCTCATAAACGGTGATCCGATCACTAATATTTCAGATACTTTGTCAATCAAATCCGTGTGGTTCAATGGTTCGCAAAAACTAGGCTAAAACTAGTAGTTTATATTTCCTAATTGTAAAATCACTAAGAAGAGGGATTGCAAAAATGCAGTCCCTCTTCGACTTTAATCTAATTATGCTTTTGGAATTGCCCCTATTTGTTGAAGCAAGCCAAGCATATCGGGTTGACCATACTCTTCAATAATTTGGCCATTAGAGATCCGATAAAAATTCATTGCATTTACTTCGATTTTTTTGCTCGTTGGTGGAAACCCGAGAAACTCTCCGTCTTGTGTGCCCTTCATGACAAAATGAGCTGCTATTAGTTCCTCTTCTGCTACCAGCTCCTTAACAGTCCATTGTATATCGGAAAAACCAGATCTCATCATATGAATTATGGAGAGATAACCACTTGGACCATTCATTGGTTCTTTTTGCATAGGTACATAAAAAACAGCATCTGGAGAAATCAATTCTTCAGCAAGTTCCTTGCTTGCCGTATTAATGAAGTTCGTGAAACGATACATCAATTGTTTGTTTTCTGTAATCGTCATATTTAAACCCCTTTCTATTTTCGTGAGCATATGCCTTCATTAAAATTTTATCTCTACTTTAGATAATTGGTAAGTAGGCACCTTAATGTTGCATAGGAACCTTTTTGTAACTAGTATTTTATCTTTAGGTTGCAGAGCCAATAAACTGATCTCTAAATGCTGTCTCCAAGAATTCAAGAACGTTAACATATGATTCAAAAAATAGTCACTCAGTTGCATAAACTCTCTTGCAAACTCCCCTCCTTTCATTTGATTTTTCATCGACAGAATTATAATATAAGCAATGTATTGTTTTGAAAGTAGGCACCTTTTTGTTATATAGGAACCTAATAGTAACTATTGGAGGTGATAATGTAGTGATTTCAAAAAAAGAGTTGCCGTTGTGTCCCGTCGCAACGACAGTTGGATTGATAGGTAACAAGTGGAAGTTATTGGTTATGAGGGATCTTTTGAAGGGAACTCATCGATTCGGAGAACTTCGTAAAAGTATCCCGGAGATCAGTCAAAAGGTTCTCACTGAAAATTTACGTTCAATGGAAGAGGACGGAATTGTCATTCGTACTGTTTTTGCAGAAGTCCCTCCGAGAGTCGAATACAGCTTAAGTGATTTAGGAAATTCACTGAAGCCAATTATATTCTCTATGGAAACATGGGGGCTCGGGTACCAGAAACTCAATGATGAACTTCCAAACGATATTCATCAGAGTGAATGATGTCAAATTGTTACTCCACGGTCATTTCAAAATAGAATGAATCCCTCTACATCTTCAAGTTAAATCAATGGAGGACTCATACGTCCTCCATTGACTCGTATGAGAGAGTTGATCTTCGAACACCAGTTTCTGCAATATTTCTATTGCATGAAGAAAAAACGGGCAAGATCCTCATTAAATGAATGGCTATTTAAAATCAAAATGGATATGCACTGTTTTTGGATACATGAATAATTTCAGATGGAAACCTTGCCTTAAAATATTTTTCGACTTTCAGATGAATTCTTTTCTCGTACCATTTCTCCCAGCCGTTCGCCTCAAATAATTGTGGCATCCCTAACCGCTTAGATCTCATCCCCATTTGACCATCACCAATCAATAGCGTATCAATCCAAATTCGATCAGTTATGCCTTGTAACATGTTAGCGAAATTAGGTGAAAAAGGTAGCACAGGGGAAATAGATACTTGTGTATGTATCCCTGCATCATTTATCTTTTTCAAGGCTTTAACTCGTAAATCTATTCCAGGAGCATAGGGCGAAAAAATTCGTTTCACGTCTTCGCGATCTGTCTCGATTGTCATTGAAACCATAATTCTACATTTTTCCTTTAATTTCAGCAGTATATCAAGGTCTCTGGCAACCAGCGGGCTTCTAGTTTGAATTTGAAGTGAATCTGGTGGGTTTTTATCCATTTCTTCCAACAGGCTTCTTGTAATGTTTGCCTTCTGCTCTACAGGTTGATAAGGATCTGTGGCTGATGACATGAATATACTTATGGGTTTATTTTTACGTCTTAGAAGAGAGACTTCCTTTAGATAGTTTTCTGCTGCATTTTTCTTGACATCCACCCACGATCCCCAAGGAATATCCTTAAACTTTTGAATAGGCATTTCTCTGACGTAACAGTATTCGCAAGCAAATGCACAACCCGTATAGGGATTTAGTGAATGAGTAAAACCAATATCTAGATAACCTTTTACTTCACTTAATATTTTCTTAGACACAATGTCTTTGATTTCAATTGGCATGACGCTACCATCCCCTCAATTACTTTTACGCCCACTTCTCCTCTTGAGTTTTATCTTAAAATTTCTCATGCTACTTGAAATGACGACTTGAAAATTACGTCCCACAAGCGAACCGGGAAATTGGGCATCCTACTGATTTCTCGACTGTCTTAAACCTGCTGCTATTCCTCCTCCTTCGTGGCTTTTCTTTTGAATGTCCTTACTGAATACAGGGGCAGATTTATAATAATGAAGTTTTTTATCTTTGACATCCAAACATAGTTTACTCTGCCTCTTTATTTATCTTTTTTGTGATTCCCGGTTTACCGAAAGATCTGCTCGTATTTGTTGCCGCACCCATAAGTTAGACTCTTATTTTCTATGTTCATGTGGGCAATTCAGTAATATCAACGTTCATATGTTCGGTAAGCATTAAGGTTACATCCACTTTCACTTTGCTCCACAATAGTGTCATTTTATGAAGGTAACCTCTTACGGAATAATCTACCGTTAAACTCAGCTCAGATCTCACTTCATCTATGATTTTTATATGATGTTCCTTTAGCCTTTGCTTTGATTTGTACATTTCTAAAGCTATTTTCTTTTGGGTACCGTCCAGGTAGTCAACATACACAGATTTCATTTTGAAGTTTGAAGCGTATATTTTATGCTTATCTACCTCCAGAGCACCTAACAGATAAGGGAGCTCCACTACCCTCTTTACGAGTGAAAGTTCCTCCAAAGTCTGTCGCACTTTACACGCCTCCTTCTTCAAGTTTTACAGCGACCAATTGATCAAAATCGACCCATTCAAATCCATTCTCCATTTCAATTTTGATTTTCTTTCCAAAGGTACTGACTGAAGTGACGATCCCGTGTATATACCGATTGCCTGACTCAGTAAATATTGCAAAGGTGGCTTGCAATGTATAATTGAGCGACATATCTATATTTTGTGTAATAATCTCCCACTCATCTTCATGGATCAGCGGTTTCGTTAGATAATGAACTTGAGTACGATGCTGTATAATCCGTTCTTTATGTTGTGGAAGCATCATGCGGCTCGATTCCCATAATCCATTGGCCTCCAGTTTTTTGCTCATTTATAATGCCCCCCAATTTTAGATGCTCGATCGATCGCTTGACCCGCAGCCGTAATGGAGCTTGCTCGTAGAATGGCAATGTCGCCAAATCGATCCTTAATGTCGTCCATCACCTGATCAATGGCCCGTTTCTGTTCTTGATCATCAAAAAAAGATAGTTGATATGTATCCGCGTTGGATAATTGAGACAGGGACACGCCTACACGGCGCACAGGTTGCCTATCCCAGTGTTGATGAAATATGCGTTTGGCTATCTTGCATACATCAATGGTTATGTTTGTAGGATCAGACAGTTTAACCTGCCTGTGAAAACCAGTGGGGTGGTCAAAATCCGCTCCAGACACACTTACGGACACGACACTACCCATCAGTCCCTTTTGGCGGGCTCTTCTGCATACTTCTGTGCAGATATCGAGAATAACCACTTCGATCTCCCAAGCCTCTGTGAAATCTCTAGGCAAGGTCATTCCGTTTCCGATATCTTTTTGTGTACTGTGCGTGTTGACGGTTACCGGCGAATTGTCGAGTCCATTTGCGACTCGCCAGATGACTTCTCCATTAACGCCCCACTTACTTCTTAATTTGGAAAGAGGCGTATTCGCCAAGTCTCTAATGGTTCGGATCCCCATCTTCCACAGATGTTTTTCCATTCTTGAGCCTATCCCCCACATATCGCGGATGGGCTTATCTCCAATATGGAGGTGTAACTCCTCTTTTTTTAAGCGGAAAATGCCCCCCTCTGCTTTTTTAGCGATTATATCGCAGCATAATTTACTGATGATTTTGTTTTCACCAATGCCAGCTCTCGCGTAAACGCCTGTTTCATTATAGATTTTGTCTTGAATTTGCTTGGCCAAATCGACTGGATCATTACCGAATAGATGCATAGACCCTGTAAAATCAGCGAATAATTCGTCTATACTGTACGGTTCGACCAGATCGGTGAACTCTTCAATAATGGACATGATTTGAGTGGATACTTCGATATATTCTTGCATGTGTGGTCTCACAATGATCAGTTCAGGGCACTTCTGAAGAGACTGCCAGAGTGGTTCCGCGGTAGACACACCCTTCGCTTTGGCTAGTGGACAAGCGGCAAGGATAATTCCAGAGCGTCTTGCGGGGTCTCCCGCAACAGCTAATGGTCTATTTTTGTATTGAGGCATTTTTGCCTTTTCGACTGAAGCATAAAAGCTCTGCATATCAATGAGCATAATGGTTCGTTGCTTAGTCAACACTGTAATCACTCCTGTACTTTTAAGAACGTATGTTTGTATATATTATAGACCGAACACATGTTCTTTATGCAAGAGGTAAATATTTATATTTAGATTTTGAAAACCCTAGGACACCATAATGAACTGTAGACTGGATATTGTCAGCCACTTTAGTCATCCAAATAATTAATTTTTAGTTTTATTATTGATGCACAAAAAACCAAGTACTTGTCTCACAAAGTGATAAGTACTTGGTCTATTTGATGGAATTTAAAGATTGGATCATCTTTCGTTCGATTGCAAATTATATTTCCTAATTCAATCTTTCCCCGTTGGATTCAATCACCTTTTTATACCAGTGGAAACTGTCCTTTTTACTTCTTTTCAGGGTACCTCCGCCCTCGTTATCCTTATCTACATAAATGAATCCGTAGCGTTTCTCCATTTCGCCAGTTGAGGCACTAACGATGTCGATGCAACCCCAAGCCGTGTAGCCGATAAGATTAACGCCATCGAGGATAGCTTCTCTCATTTGTTCGATATGATCTCGCAGGAAATTGATCCTGTACGTATCATGGATAGAGCCATCCTCTTCGATGACATCAACCGCTCCCAGACCATTTTCAACGATCATTATAGGGATTCTATACCGATCGTACACATGATTGAGTACGTAACGAAGTCCAACTGGATCGATTTGCCATCCCCAATCATTTGCCTTCAAATAAGGATTTTTGAATCCACCAAAGACATTCCCCTGGGTCTCATCACCTTCTGGGCGGGTACCCACTACATGAGACTTGTAGTAGCTGAAGCTATAGAAATCAACACAGCCTTGTTTTAGCACTTCTACGTCTTCTTCTGCCATCTCAATCTGAATATTGTTCTCATTAAAATATCTTTTGGCAAAGTCAGGGTATTCCCCTCTAACTTGCACGTCGCTGCTCAGCATATTGTTAATCTGATCCATTCTCAGAGCCTTCAACATATCTTCCGGTTTACATGTACTTCCGTAACCATGACTATAATTAATCATACAACCGATTTGGAGCGCCGGATTAATCTCATGAGCAAGTTTGACAGCTTTTGCACTTGCTATAAATTGATGATGTAAAGCCTGGAATCTTAATTGCGTACTATCCACAACCGTATTGTTAAATACACCACTATCATCAACTAATAATGCCCCTGCTATATATGCACCTGCTGGAACAATTAAACTATTGATCTCATTAAATGTAATCCAGTACTTCACGACATCCTTGTAACGGGTGAAAATGGTCTCACAATACCGTACGTAGCAGTCGATCATCTCTCTGGAAGCCCAGGCATTGAATTTCTCTGTTAGCGCAAACGGAGCTTCGTAATGTGAGATCGTAACGATAGGTTCAATATTATACTTTTTCAGTTCACTGAACACCTTGTCGTAAAATTGAAGTCCTGCTTCATTTGGCGTTACATCGTCCCCGTTGGGGAATATTCTGGACCAAGCAATGGACATTCTGAAGCATCGAAATCCCATCTCTGCAAACAGACGGATATCTTCTTTGTAATGATGGTAAAAGTCTACTGCCTCATGGGAAGGATAGTTTACACCCTCCTCAATGTGTTTAGTGATCCGTCTTGGAATAGTATGCGTTCCACCCGTCATCATATCTGCTGTACTTGCTTTTTTACCATCAATGTTCCAGGCACCCTCGTATTGATTCGCCGCTGTTGCGCCGCCCCACATAAAAGAGTCTGGGAATACGGTTGTGTTCTTCATTGGAAATTCCTCCTTATATGATCTTAATTAGTTTTTCCCCGATCGTAATCGATGGTTTATCTATACCAATTACATCTGTAAAGTCATCTGAATTCGTAACAATAATAGGTGTAGTCAGATCATAACCTTTGGCGGCTATTGCATCTGTATCGAATTCGATAAGTAAATCCCCAGCTTTTACTTCATCACCTTCTTGTACATGCACCTTGAAATGTTCACCTTTCAGCTTCACCGTGTTCATGCCGATATGAACGAGGAGTTCAGCGCCATTATTCGAGCTAATACCCATTGCGTGGAAGGTAGGGAATACCGCGGATATGACACCATCGGCTGGTGAAACAAGCTTTCCAATTGTAGGTTCAATGGCGATCCCTTTTCCCATAGCTCCAGTTGCAAAGGCTTCGTCCTTTATTGTTGATAACTCTAGAACTCGACCAGTCATTGGTGCTGTGAGTACATGTTCAGAAACACTAACAACAGGCACACGGTTTGTTGAAGATGAATTGGCTGGTGTTCGTTGATCCTCTCCATCCTCAGGCACATCTTCAAATCCTAAAATAAGCGTCATCAAGAAGGTAACAACAAAGCCAATGACCAGACCAATTGCCGCATGGATTAGGTTCCATGGATTATCAGTGATAAATGCTGGTAACGTAGCCAAGCCGGCAATGCCTAGAGCAGATCGAGCTACACCGAACAAGCCAACGTATATTCCGCCTACAATACCACCAATGACAACAGCGATCAGTGGTTTTTTTAACCGTAGATTTACACCAAACAATGCAGGTTCGCTAATTCCTAACAGCGCAGTTACGCTAGTAGAGTAAGCAACTTGTTTAAATGCTTTATTTTTGGTTCTTAATGCGACCGCGAGCGCAGCTGCACCTTGAGCTATATTGTGTACGAGCATACCTGGGCCAACAATGCCATCGGTTTTTGTCTGTGCATAAGCAGTGAGGACAACGGGTCCCAAACTATAGTGCATCCCCGTCAGAATCAGGAATGGGAATGCCCCGCCGATAATACCAGACACTAACCATCCTGCGTGTGTATTGACATAGGATACAGCAGAAGCAAGGTAGTTACCGGCAATCGCACCCAATGGTCCTAGAATAATTAATGTTAGAGGCGCCATAACAAGGATTACAACTAAAGGTTTCAAAATGGATTTGATCACGGAAGGAGAATACTTTTCAGCAAATCGTTCCACATATGACAGGATCCATACAGCTAGAATAATTGGAATAACGGAAGAAGAATACGTCGCTTGTGTGACAGGCAGACCCAAGAACGTAACAGGCTCACCTGCAGACATCAATGCCGAAAAGCTAGGATGTAACAAGATACCCGCAATGGTTAACGCAAAACCCACATTAGCTTTAAGTTTAACAGCAGCACTCCAAGCGAGCAGCATTGGCAAGAAGTAATAAGCCGCATCCCCGACGAAAGTCATAATCGTATTAAATTGACCGTCAAGGTCAACGAGATCAAAGGTTTTCAAAATAAGAAGAACTGCCTTAATCATGGCACAACCGATCATCGCCGGTAGGATGGGTGTAAAGATTCCGGAAATCGTGTCCAGAACAGTAGAAACTTTTCCTTTTTTCACAGTTGGAGCATCATTCTTGCTTGTAAAGTTCCCTAGCTGCGCAAGGGCTTTATAGACGTTGTTGACCTCATTACCAATAATGACCTGATACTGACCTCCACTACTGGCAACGCCCACAACTCCTTGTACGTTTTTCAGTGCTTCGTTGTTTGCAATCGACTCGTCTTTTAAGTTAAAGCGCAGCCTGGTAGCACAGTGTGTAACACTTTCAATGTTTTTTTCACCACCAACAAGTTTTAGAATGTCGGTAGCCGTTTGTTCATGTTTCATTTTTGTTCCCCCTTCAATGCATTATTCTACAAAAAAAGACCTAGAGTTCTATCGAATATAGATATGCTCTATACACGATGGAACTCTAGGTCTTGCCTGCATCACCAGTAACAATCCTAGTATAGTCATTATGGAGCGATGATGGGTCAATCCCTTTCTTCATCAGTCACCCTTTTGATATGAACAGTTAAATACACCAATTCGTCTTCGGTTAATTCTTTCCCATAGTCTACCCGAATCAACTGCGCAATTCTTAGACTACATTGGTACTCTAGCTTATATTTTTCTTTAATAATATTGAGGAAATCGTTATCATTACTTTTCATCACCGTATTGTTAAACAGACGATAGGCAAAAAACTTTAGATGCGTGATCAGTCTGGAGTAGTGAAGGGAGCTTTCGTTAAAGTGAATTTTGAACTGATAACGAATAATATTTAAGACCTTTTGAATCAATTGTGTCATCTTCATGGTATCTTCCATTTCAGATCCGAGCTCTGCATTGACGATATGAAGCGCAATAAAGCCGGCCTCATCTTCAGGCAACGTAATGTTGAATTCTTGATTAATCATATCCAAAGCCTTCAAAGCCACTCGATACTCATTGGCGTAGAATGCTTTAATTTCAGACAATAACGCATTGTTGAAGTTCATTCCCTGTTTATAGCGTGATACGGCGAAGTTAATATGGTCTGTTAGCGTCAAATATATATTTTCATTCAGCTCTTTATCCAAGGACTGCTTGGCATATTGAATAATACTATCGGACACACGGATGTACTCCATCGGAATCTGCGCGAGCAGGGCATATAATTTGCCAGTTACATTTTTGGACTTCAGGAAAAATTCTTTCTCAATCTTCTCTGTGTCCACATCGTCTCCTTTTTTCTTCTGAAAACCAATGCCACTTCCTAGAAGCATCATTTCCTGGCGTCTCTCATTTACAGCGCAGACGACATTATTATTAATAATTCGCGTGATTTTCATACGAATCTCCTTTTAAAATGAAACGTTAACAGAATTTAGCAAATAAAAAAGACCATTAATAGTGCACACATGGTAATTATACTCTACATGTTTGCATATTAATCGGTCTTGCCTGCTGATCAGTAACAATCCTGATTATATTCATTATTTACTTGTACGATTATCTTAGTGGAAGGTGTTAGATTTGTCAATATGGTCATTTGAAGTACTGATGGGGCATTTGCCTGAATAAAACAAGAGGATATCTCCCCTATCCTAGCTTACTTAATTAACTTATTTACAGTGATCATCAGTTCATCCAAAACGTTGTGATCGCCTTCTGAAATGCGTTCAATGACACAGCTCTTCATATGATGTTCCAAAAGCTGCTTTCCTACCCCATTCAACGCGGATTGAATGGAGGCAATTTGGTGCAACACGTCATCACAATACGTATCCTTCTCAATCATTCCTTTTACTCCACGCACTTGCCCTTCAATCCGATTCAACCGGCTAATTAATTTTCGCTTTGTACTCTCCGAATGATGGCTTTTCCGCTCGTTTGAAGATGTATGGTCACATGAGGCGTCCTCAAGTATCGTATCATCCATGTAGATCAACTCCTTTATTACACATTACCATCCCCCCCTACCCTATGTAAAGGGAGCAAGAAGTATCATGGTACGTGCTAAGAGAACGGCTTGTCATCAACCAAGATTGAATCGGTTGGGCAACCATCTACTGCATTTTGTAAGCATATTATACCCTCCACTCCTACAAAGATATATCAGTCAAAGGTATATTTTTATTAAGAATAACCCCGGACGGAAGTTGACCGGGGTCCTAACAGTTATTTAACTAACTCGCTGATTTCAGTTAGATTTTCGGCAAAGCCTACAAACACCTTATCTCCAATGACAATGGTTGGAACAACCTGTTTTCCAGTCAACTTCCAGACTTCCTCAGCGTACTTGGCATCTTCTTCACAATTGTAATCCGTATAGGGAAGCTCATGCTCTTTAAAGTAACGTTTAGCATAATTGCAATCGCTGCAGGTTGGGATTGAATAAATCTGAATGGATTCCGTCATGCCCAATTACTCTCCCTTGTATTTCAATATATATTACGCTCCGATGTTATATCCTTTTTTACGGATCGCTTCTTCAATTTCAGCGATTTGAACTTTAGATTCGTCAAATCGAAGTTCTACTGTTCCTTGTTCAAAATTAACGTGGCCTTCAGCGCCAAGAGCGCTAATTGCACCTTCAATTTTAGATACACAAGAACGGCAAGACATACCTTGAATTTTTACAGTTGCTTCTTTCACTGTTTTCACCCCCTTTCAAGCGTCTTAGACTTCAAGTTTTCCAGTGTCATTCGATTAACGAATTTGCTGAACTTTTCTTTGCCTTTTGCATGCATCTTATAATAATCAACAATTGCGGTAACGAAAGGAATAAGCTGATCCTCCGTTAATCCGGAATGTAGCAGCTTGGCGAAGGAGGGCTTAAGCCCCTTCGACTCGCCACCAACATAAACATTGAACTTATCGCGCATCTTTACGATCCCAATATCCTTAATCAACGGTTCACTTGTGCCTAAGGCGCATCCAGCATATCCAATCTTGAGTGGTGTAGGCGTATCGATACCGGAAATGGCCTGATTTAAATTTTTGGCTGTTTCCAAGCCTGTTTCTTCTGCACCTCTACAAAAGTTGCAAGCGATCAGACTTTTGGTTACAAATCCTGCAGGGTTTATTTCAAGACCGTGATCCTCAAGTTCATTTGTGATATGATCTCGTTGTTCAATCGATACTTCTGCGTAGAGTTGCTTAAAAGGTGTCATTTCCACTTTTGAATCGGGACCAATAATTTCGCCAATTTTAACTAGTTGCTCTGGAGTGAATAAGCTTCCACCAAGTTGGATTGCTGGACTAATCGCTATTTTAATTTGATCTCCCATGCTCATACCTCTCTACTCACTTTACATCTACGACAAAAGGTACTGTAAAGACTTCCCCATCATGCTGGAATTGGCCCCAGATTTTATAGATTCCGCTATGCGGGAAGGAGGTCATAAACTCCGCTTTTGGACCTGTTGCCTTTTCCTCTGTTGGATGAACATGCAGATATTGCTCTGCATCCTCAGAAAGGATAACAACATGACCTACAGCACCGAGGTATTGTTCCAGATTATTGATCCCTTCGTTCGTTGACGCATCCATGATATTAAAGGTCAGATTTACGTCGTTGTTGGCCTTTTTGGTACTCAATGAAAGTTCGATTTTTTTACCATCCACTTCTTTTACAAGGTTGGAATCCGCTTGAACAGGCTTTTGGGCTTTTTCTTGTCCCCCAACGTTCACCCATTCACTGAGTGCAGTACTCGCTCCACCTTTTGGAACAAAGTCGGCAAGGATTTTGTATTCGCCACCGACTGGAAATGAAGTTTCAATCGCAAACTTTCCATTGCCTTTATAATCAGGATGAATGTGATTAAAGTAAGAAAGATCTTTACTCACCACGATAAGGTGCATTCGTTTTTCGTGAACCATTTTAAATTCATTAACCGGATTACCATCGGCGTCCGTGATTTGGATTGTCAGATGCGAATTTTCATTGGCCTTCACATCTGATGCAAAGGAGAACGAGGCTTTAAGGGCACTTGCTGTTGAATCAGCATGAGGCCTTGCATGATCATGACTCGCACCTTCAGTTTCAGAATTCATCTCAGTATGATTCATACCACCATGTCCATCTGTATGTGCACTTTCTTTAGGGGTTCCGCAAGCAGACAACACACCGAAAGCTAAAACACCGGTTAACATTAGCATGATTTTTTTACTCCTCCTCATCATTTTGTTCGCTCCTATTCTAGTACTTTGACTAGTGACGTACTTTTACGCGTTGCAATCGCAGGGCGTTCAGAACGACGGATACCGAACTCAAGGCCATCGCTGCGCCTGCAACCCATGGTGCTAACAGACCGATAGCTGCAATAGGGATGCCTAAAGTGTTGTAACCAAGTGCCCAGAACAAGTTTTGCTTAATGTTGCGCATGGTCTTACGACTCATGTAGATAGCATCAGGAATACTGGATAGATCGCCGCGCATGAGTGTTACATCAGCTGCTTCCATCGCTACATCTGTCCCCGTACCAATCGCCATACCAATATCTGCAGTTGCCAAAGCCGGTGCATCATTGATACCATCGCCAACCATGGCCACTTTTTTACCTTGAGACTGAAGTTTTTTAACTTCTTCCGCTTTTCCTTCAGGCAAGACCTCTGCACGAACGTGGTCAATACCTACTTGAGCAGCGATGGCTTTTGCCGTCCGTTCATTGTCACCTGTAATCATAATGACCTGAATGCCCATTTCTTTCAGACGGCTCACTGCAGCTTTCGACGTTTCTTTAATTGTGTCTGCCACAGCGACCATACCTGCATATTGACCATCAATGGCAACCAGCATCGCAGTTTTCCCTGCTTCTTCCAAACGTGACATCGAATGATAAGCTGCTTTTGCATCGATATTATACTTTTCCATCAGTCGACGTGTACCCACGAGCAGTTGTTTACCTTCAACCATTGCTTGGATTCCGAAACCCGGAAATGCTTCAAAGGATTGAGTTCCTGGTAGTTCGATATTTCGTTCCTGGATGCCCACAACGATGGCTTCTGCAAGTGGATGCTCAGAATTTTTCTCTGCAGCTCCAACAAGTTTCAGGAATTCATTTTCATTGCCAAGAGCGACGACGTCAGTCAATTCAGGTTTACCTTTTGTAACAGTACCGGTTTTATCCAGAAGGATCGCATCAATTTTATGTGTCTGTTCCAGATGTTCCCCGCCTTTGAACAACACCCCTAGTTCAGCCGAACGACCAGACCCCGCCATAATGGATGTTGGGGTTGCAAGTCCAAGTGCACAAGGACATGCGATAACAAGAATCGCAATTGCTTTTTCTAACGAACCTGCAAAATCGCCTGGTGTAACCCAGAAGTACCAAACCACGAAAGCAACTATTGCAATCCCTACAACGATCGGGACGAATATGCCCGAGATCACATCGGCTACCCGCTGAATTGGTGCTTTTGATCCCTGAGCTTCTTCAACAACCTTAATAATTTGTGCAAGAGCGGTTTCTTTACCTACTTTGGTTGCTTTGATCCGAAGAATACCGTTTTTATTAATCGTAGCTCCAATCACAGCATCTCCGACTTTTTTCTCTACTGGAAGGCTTTCACCCGTAAGCATGGATTCATCTACAGATGAAATTCCTTCCAGCACCTCTCCGTCTACAGGTACTTTATCTCCTGGACGAATAAGCACAACATCTCCTACAATGACTTCATCCACTGGAATGGTAAGTTCTTTGCCATCCCGAACCACTAATGCCGTCTTCGCCTGCAGACTCATCAGTGATTTAATAGCCTCTGATGTTCGGCCTTTCGCAAGTGATTCAAACAATTTACCCATAAGAACCAGTGTAATAAGGACCGCACTCGTTTCATAATAGAGGGATGGACCATGATGCATCCCGTCAGCCATACTTGACCATTGAATGGTTAAATACAAACTATAGAAGTAGGCTGCAGAGGTACCAAGTGATACCAAAACATCCATGTTGGCACTCCCGTTTCGGAGAGCCTTATACGCACCCACATAGAACTGTCTACCAATATAAAATTGTACTGGTGTAGCCAGAATTAGTTGGAACCACGGATTCATAAACAAATCCGGTACATAGATCCATGAAGTGAACGAGAAGTGACCTACCATAGTCCACAACAGCGGCAAGGAAAGAATCGCCGAAATCAGTAATTTCCGTTTTTGATTACTCAGTTCTTTCGCACGATGGTCACTTGCACCGTTACTGGTACCGTCTTGTTTGACGATCGCTGTATAACCGAGTTTTCTTACCTTGTCTTTCATGTCTTCGATGGAAACTTCACCAGGAGAAAATTCAACTCGAGCCGTTTCCATGGCGAAGTTTACTGAAGCGTTAGTCACGCCGGGCAATTTGTTCAGGCCCTTTTCAATTTTGTTCGCACATGCTGCACAGGTCATGCCTTCAAGATTGAATTGCGCAACCTCTGATACGGAACCATATCCAAGTTTTTTGATTTTTTCCTCAAGTTCTTTCATTTCCACTTTCGTGGGATCATACGTTACACTCGCCTTTTCCAAAGCAAAGTTAACATTTGCTGATGTGACCCCGTCCATCTTACCGAGGCCTTTTTCGATTTTGTTTGCACAAGCTGCACAGGTCATACCTGTAATTTGTATACTCGACTGTTTTGTCTGAGCCGCTGCTGTTGCCACAATAACTCACTCCCCTCATCGTCCATTACTTACGCTACTTCGTAGCCTTGCTCTTCAATAACTTCTTTAATTTGCTCCAAGGAGACTTGATTTTCATCATACGTCGCTTCAACCGAATCATCACTGAGGTTCACCTTGCCACTCACTCCAATTTCTTTCAGAGCACCTTCGATGGAGTTTACACAATGTTGGCAGCTCATACCTTGTACATTCAAAACAATGTTTTTCATCTTATTTCGTCCCTTCTTGTGGGTGATTTTTTGGTTTAGTTTGACCTAAACGATGGGCTAAACTCTCGAGGCCAGTTTTTCAGGTCTCATCAAGCTCTTGTACAATACAATACCCCCCTACCCTATATTAGTCAACATATTTTTATACCCCCATACCCTATATGGACTATCTTTCTCGTTAGATCAATGAATTATGGAGAGAAGAACCGATTATTTATACGCTGATTGGTAATCGGATCATGTTCTTGTCCTTGATTTGGGAATAAAACTTGGACCGATAAAACAAAAAAGCCGCTAAAATAGCGACTTCAATGGGACCATGATCTTGTCCCACGATATAAAATTCCTTTATTTATGGTTGAATGTTACTCCATCCGCTTACATCACATTGTCCATAATCATTATCACCCACAGCAACCATCGTATCATCCGATTTCAGTCCAATCGTATGGGCACACCCCGCCGAAACAGCTCTAATTCCGTGCCAGCCACGTACATCACATTGGTTATGTTTATTCGAACCCACAGCAACCATTGTACCGTCGGACTTAAGACCAACAGTATGATAACTCCCCGCTGCAACTGCTACAATATCGCGCCATTCGCTTACATCGCATTCGCCATTATTATTTCTACCCACAGCCAATACCGTGCCATCCGATTTGAGCCCAACCGTATGAAGATACCCCGCCGAAACAGCCAATATGTCGCCCCAGTCGTTTACGCTACATTGGTTATACTTATTGTTACCAACTGCTGTTACCGTTCCGTCTATTTTTAAACCGACTGTATGCCAGTCACCCGTCGTGACCGATACAATATCGCGCCAGTTGCTCACGTTGCATTCCCCTTCATTATTTCGCCCCACCGCAACCACGGTGCCATCTGATTTAACCCCAACCGTACGGCACCAACCTGCCGAAACGGTTACAATATCGCGCCAATCGCTTACATCGCATTGGTCATGCTTATTCCAACCTATAGCTGTTACCGTACCATCAGATTTAAGACCAACTGTATGTGCATTACCGGTGTTCGTAGCCATATGAACATTACCAGCCGCAACTGCGACGATATCGCACCAATCGCTTACCTTACATTGACCATATTTATTATCACCCACAGCTGTTACTGTTCCGTCAGATTTAAGAGCAACGGTATGACGACGACCCGCCGCTATGGTACAGTTACGGAACCGTTTCGTCTCAAAAACCGCTTCATTCCGTGAATTGTAGTCCATATCTTTCTCCCTCCACCAATTGAAAATCCGTCGTTAGTTCAACTGTTAAGTCATAAAGTTTGTTGTTAAATCGCATGTTACAAAAGAAAGGCTCGCACAGGCAGGGTATTATTACTTCCCTGCCCAATACGAGCGTCTATGTCATATTGCACTCAAACGGTTGATCCGAATGTGTACTTTTAGCAATCGTTTCATTTCATGTAGCGATATTCTAGTAGATCCTTCAAATTTGAGATTTTCCGCAGCAGTTTCTCCCCGACATTGGTTTCCCTCACCAGCTTCCGCTCCAGTTCTTTGTCCACCAATCTTTTTAGAGATAACACGTCCGTTCCGTTACATAACACATCTTCTTTTGAATTAAATTTCTTATGGGCGACGAGCTGCATGCCAAAGGAATTGTACAACAAGGTATATCCGGCAATGCCCGTTGTGGATTGATAGGCTTTGGAAAAACCGCCGTCAATCACGATCATTTTTCCGTTTGCTTTAACAGGGCTCTCTCCACTAATTTCTTTGACTGGCGTGTGCCCGTTAATGACATGTCCATGATCTGGATTCAAATCAAACTCCTGCAAGATTATTCGACAGATATCTTCATTTTCACGTAAATGGTAGTACGGATTCTTTCTCTCTTTATGTGCTTCTTTATCTTGGATAAAATACCGTTCAAAAGTGGTCATTTCTCTCTTTCCAAAGAGCGAGGAACATTCTCCTGTCCAGATGTACCATACCATATCCGTCGCCAGATCTTCTGTCTCTTCCGGATGCGCAAAGGCGTAACGTAAATAATCTTCAAAAACATCAAGCAATTGACGGCCCGCATATGTCTTGTCTTCAATCTGCATTTCTTCCATATTTCCTTCTTCATCCAAAGGAATACAGCCGTGGATTAACAAATTCCCGTTGTATTTTAAATAAAGGCTGCCCTTTTTCATGAGAAAATTCATATGTCTGGCCATCTTTTCGGAATGCTGAACGGAAAACAACAACTTTTCCATCACCTGGCGTTCTTCCTCAAGCAATTGTTCGGGCTTCTGCGGATTTACGGTTGCAAAACAGGTGTTTTCTAGGTGGTACGTTTTACCGCAGATGTTGATTTCATTGTTGTCGTAATCAATCTGCTCCAGCAAAAGTCTTTCAGACATATTAAAGTATGGGCGTCTCTTGATAATCGGGCTTTCAAGTTTAAACTGAATCATGGCAATGGCTTGGTGAATTTTGGTGATCTGCAGAATTTCCTGCTCCGATACATTATGTCCAGCCTGTAACTTAGGTCTGAAGGACGGATTGTCTTCGTAATATTTCTCCGCCAGGTTTAGCAGTGGGCGCAGATTGATTCCGTATACATCTTCAATGATGTCCAGATTATCGTATCTGGCGCAGATCCGAATAATATTCGCAAGGCAGACCAGAGAACCTGCGTAGGCTCCGATCCAGAGGACATCATGGTTCCCCCACTGTATGTCTACAGAATGGTAGTTGATCAGCGTATCCATAATTTTATCGGGGTACGGCCCCCGGTCATAGATATCTCCAACTACATGAAGATGGTCAACCACCAGGCGCTGTGTCGTATAAGCAAGGCCGATAATGAGATTGTCCGCCTGGCCCAAGGATATAATTTGCCGATATATTTCCTCGTAATAAGGATCCTTATTGTTGGTCGAATCCGTCTTGTATAGAAGCTCTTCTACAATATATACATATTGCTCCGGCAGAGCTTTACGCAATTTTGAGCGTGTATACTTGGAAGAGGCATAAGAAATAAGCTTAAGCATGTGTTCAATTGTTAGTCTATACCACTGGTTCAAAGCCTGTTTATTGCTCAGTTCCCCTATAACCAGCTGTATTTTTTCTTCCGGGTAATAAACCAACGCCGCAAAATCATTGATTTCTTGATCCGTCCAAACCTCCCGGAATAATTCTTTGATTTTCTCTTTGACGGTACCCGAACCGTTTCGTAGTACATGCTGAAAAGCCTGAAACTCCCCATGCAAATCACTGACAAAATGCTCGGTTCCCTTCGGGAGATTGGAGATCGCTTCAAGGTTGATGATCTCTGTTATGATTTTTTCTTCCGTATCATACTTCTCGGCCAATAAATCTAGAAACTGCTCATCCAAAACAGATGTCCCCCTTCAAGGAAGTATGGTGTTGTATAGCCGGGTCCAAAAGCTTTAGACCGATATCAAATTACACTCTATACTTGGCATTGATTATATGATAATTATCAGCAATGCCTTCCCCCATCATACTCCAGTTCATCATATATGAACAAATTTCATTGAATGGATTTGAATGAAGCATGTTTGTAGTTATTTTAGTATTTTACACAATGAAAAATAAACGATCTATTCTCAGAATTTGCTTGTTTGAATTCCCAATCACCATATGTTTTAATTTTTGAAAAACCGATTTGTTTCAGCGACTCATCGAATTCTTCTTGATTTCGAAACCTCAGCTGCATTTTTTCATGCACTAACACTTTGTCTGTTTTAGTATTTTTTACAATTTCATAGAAAGTGTAAGTATCTCCCTCAAACCCTTCATATTCTGTATAAATTTCTAAAGGATCTCCGCTTAGTCTATCTTTAGCTAAGTCAGGAGTTTTGTCCTTCTCCCATTCTTCCCATCCTTTTACCAAAGGGTTTCTTGTATCAAAAATAAAGTGACCCCCGATTTTTAGGGATCGGAATACGTCTGAGATTACTCGCTTCCAACTATCATCTGTAAGAAATACCTGTGCAACATTCGCTGTCATAATTACCGCATCATAGGTATTGGTTTGTAAATCCGCACTATCACCTATAATCCATTCCACACTTTCAGAATTATCTTTACTTCTCGCTATTTCAATCGCTTCTTCATTGGGATCTATAGCGGTAATTTTATAACCGCACGGAACAAGATGAGTAGTCCATCTTCCTGTTCCACAGCCCAGGTCAGCTATAGATTCTACTTGTAATCTCTTTAACAATGCAAGGAAAAATTCATCGTCTTTTCCCCAATGGTTAATCTGGTCATATACTAATGGAATCATAAATAATGTCTCCTCACTTTCAACAGCGTTTTACTGTGCTTAACAGTTTGATGTCTCATACATAAGCTATACGGTCTTATTTTCATTCTGTGAACCAAACACTACCCTGGTTGCTTCTATAAAAGATAACATCATTGGTGAAAGCCACTTGTCTTTATGCCACAACATCTGTGTATATACCTGCAAGTCCGGAATTTGCCAGGGGAGGACAACAAGTTCTCCACGTTCAACTTCAGATTCCGCGACGATCTCAGGAAGAAAGGCAATACCGATTCCTGAAATTGCACATTGTTTAATGGCTTCAGCACTTTGAAACTCTAAATATGTAATGCTATCAATGCCCTCTTTCTCAAATGACCGATCAAACATCGTTCGATAGGGGCAACCCTTCTCATTTGTCAGGAACACTTCATCATGAAAATCTTCCAATTGCAGCACAGTTCGTTTGGCGAGTGGGTGATCTGGAGCAGCTAACAATCGGAAATGTTCTTCCAGCAAAGGTTCCACGGAAAGTCCACTCGAGCGAATGGGTTCATCCAACATATAAACAATATCCGTGGTCCCCTCAAAGAGCGTTTGCTTGAGCTCTTGATTCGGAACTGAGCGGAAAATTAAGCGAACTCCCGGATGCTGCGAACGAAACCGTTGGAAGACAGGTGGAAGCCGATAAGAGCAAATAACCTCATTCGCACTTATCGTTAAGGTTCCACTTAGTTTTTCATTATCATGGACAGCACTACGAGCCTCGTCCATTTTTTCGAGAACGCCTTGGGCGTGTGTTAAAAAGCGTTTACCCGCAGTTGTGAGCGCGAGTTGCTTGCCCAACCGATCAAAGAGGCGAACACCTAGCTCATCTTCCAATGCTTTAATTTGCATCGTGACGTTGGAAGGAACGTAGCTCAGCACTTCTGCTGCCCGCGTGAAATTCAATGTTTTTGCAACCGTACAAAACGTATTCAGTTGACGCAATTCCATCCAATGATCCCTCCTTCATCTTTCAATTTTATTGAATACTATCTTGAATTCTATTCACTTTTATTGAGAGTATCACAGCTCTATACTGAGTACAAGAGATCACAGTGAACCTGTGGTGTTTCATTTTGAAGGGAGCAATTATACGATGGATTATGAAATTTTTAATTTGGGTGATGTACTCTTACAATCAGGAGTGACGTTACCAAACGCTTATCTCGCTTATCAAACTTACGGAAAATTAAATGAACAGAAAGACAATGTTATTGTCTATCCAACGGCTTTTGGAGATCAGCATATTCAGAATGAATGGCTCATTGGCAGCGGGATGGCACTGGATCCAGAGAAATATTTTATTATCGTTCCCAATTTGCTGGGCAATGGGCTCTCTTCCTCTCCCAGTAACACGCCTCCTCCATTCGATCGGGCTAACTTTCCACAGGTAACCATCTATGACAACGTTCGATTCCAGCACCAACTGCTGACCGAAAAATTCGGTATTGAAAAGATTGCTCTCGTCGTCGGGTGGTCGATGGGCGGCATTCAGGCATTTCAATGGGGGGCAAGTTACCCGGAGATGGTTGAACGAATTGCACCTTTCGGAGGCATCGCCAAACCTTGGCCTCACACATTTGTGGTCCTGAAAGGCGTGAAAGCTTCACTGCTATCCGCAGTCGGCTTCGACTCAAGTAAATTAAACCAACTAAGTTCTACAGACATGCGTGCCGTTGGTCGGGTGTATGCGGGATGGGGACTATCACATGCATTTTATAGAGAAGAGCTATACCGTGAGATGGGATTTGACACATTGGAGGATTTTGTAGCTGGTGTTTGGGAATATAGCTTTATGAATATGGATCCGCATAATGTTCTGGCCATGTTATGGACAGGACAACATGCAGATATCAGTGCAACCCCCTCCTATAACGGAGACTTTGATAAAGCACTTCAGAGCATAAAAGCTTATGCCTGTATCATGCCGGGAAGCACGGATCTCTTCTGCACAGCGGCCGATAATGAATACGAAGCTAAGCGTATACCTAATGCTGTCTTGAAACCAATCCAATCGATCTGGGGCCATTTTGCCGGTCGTGGAATCAACAGTGCCGATAATCAATTTATTGATGACAATCTAAAACACTTGTTGTCACTTAGCGCTAATGAATAGATCGTCACTTGCATTGGGAATTCAGTGAAGAGAAGCGTTGATCTTTCGGAGGGAGAGCTCCCCCCAAGCAGTGGTGTTGTTGAGTGATGATGTAGAAATTAAGGAACCAGCAATAATGAAGTTGAGGACCTTATTCCGATGTTTCTTTTGCATCCTCTGCCAGTCTCATCTCTATGGCGTTCATCTTTAGTTCCACCGGATAACTCACTCTGGTTGCCATTACAAACACACCTCCAAGATGATCTTGAAGGTGTGTTTGATTAATACATATTCCTAAGGATTATAACTACAATTAAGTAAGTACAGTCATCGCCTCTCTTGTGAATGGAACCAGATCATCAGTACGTCCTTCTTGAATTTTCTTAACCCATTCAGGGTCGACTAGAAGAGCACGGCCTACAGCAACCAGATCAAACTCATTATTCTGAAGTCGTTGTACCAATCCTTCGATACTGGCGTTACTTGCGCCTTTACCTTCTGTGAACAGACTTGTAAAGTCACCATCAAGACCAATCGATCCAACAGTGATTGTCGGTTTACCAGTCAGTTTTTTGGTCCATCCAGCAAAATTCAGATCAGACCCTTCGAATTCCGGTTCCCAGAAACGGCGTGTGGAACAGTGGAAGATATCGACTCCAGCTTGAACTAACGGTGCGAGAAGCTGCTCCAGTAATTCCGGTGTTTCAGCCAATTTAGCCTGATAATCATCTGTCTTCCACTGAGATAAACGCAGTACAATAGGGAATTCCGATCCCACTACTTTACGGCAAGCCTCAATCACTTCAACTGCAAAACGTGTGCGAGCCATCATATCTCCACCGTAACGATCCGTACGAGAGTTGGTTTTCTCATACAGGAATTGGTCGATCAGATAGCCGTGTGCTCCATGGATTTCAACACCATCGAACCCAACGCGTTTCGCTTCTGAGGCTGCTTTTGCGAATTCCTGAACGATTGTAGCAATCTCAGCTTCCGAATAATCATTAACATGACCTTTGGCTCCCATATGCCAGATCTGTGGAATAATTCGACCACCAGCTTCATGTACTTCAGATACAACATGTGCCCAACCATTCATTGCAGCTTCACCATAAAAGTGCGGCACATTGGCTTGATTGGATGCATCCGGATGATTAATTATTGTCCCTTCTGTCACAATAAGCCCCACTGCGTTCTCTGCTCTGCGGCGGTAATAGCCCGCAACATTCGAACCCGGGATACCTTCCGGAGAAAATTGACGCGTCATCGGCGCCATCACGATCCGATTGGATAACTTCAAGTGACCTAACTCTATAGGTTGGAACAATGCTTCTACGGATTGAGAATAATTCATAATAACCTCCACATATTTCGTTTTTTTTATATAAATTGACCTAGGAGATGTTAAACAGCAATCAGCCTGGTTAACAGCTAGACGTTATTTCCAAATGAATCAATACACGATTTTTCTCGAAAAGCCCCACCTCCTTCAAGCTTTCGTGGTGTATTAATCCGCCTTCAATTATTTTTGACTTCGTAGTCAAGAATTTCACAAAAAAAAGATCAAGACATGATCATGCCAAATGAAGTACGCAGAACCGTCTCGATCTGTTCACGGGATGAACCTGATTTCTCCATAACTCTCACACCAAGAATGGTGTTATTTAGATAAGATGCAAGCTCTATACTCGTATACCGGTTGGAAATTAACTGTTGTTTCTGGCCACTACTTATGATCTTCTCTAATACCAGTTGAATCTCTTCTGCCATGAGCTCAGCTTCGCGTGTGACCTGCTCGTCATCTGTTCCGAATTCGAGTGATGCATTCACAATTAGACACCCTTGGCAGCTAGTTTCATCGTCTAAAAGGGAATATCGTAAGGTATCCAGTTTATCAACGGGAGACGAATCCAGGGCTTCAATCTCTTTCAGTTTCGCTATAACCTGTTCACGGTAAATTGCCAGCGCCTTCAGAAACAACGATCGCTTGTCTTTAAAAACACAGTACAAACTTTGCTTTTTGACTCCTGTAGTACGCGTAAGGTCCTCATAAGAAGTTGCTTTGAAGCCTTGATTCCAGAACACTTCCATAGACTGGTGTAATACACGATCGACATCAAATTCTCTTGGTCTGCTCATGGGATTAATGTATCAGTTATTGACCATGCAGTCAAGAACTGATCATTTTACATCCTAATCTCTACGGTATTTTCCTGCAGGTCCATTGAATGCGGTCTAACTCTTCCGGTAAGCAACCTTGTGAAAAGCATTGATATAACGAAACAGTGCTTCACCATCATCAGGCACATGCGTACTTGTATCCAGTGGTAGCATCATTGCCTGATACGGCTCTGGCACCATTCTATATTGATGGACATAGGAGGTTAGGATGAACCCGTTGCGTTGCCAGAACTGTATGCGTTCCTGATGAGCCTCTGTTGTCCCGAACTCCGCCTCGATAATCATACCTTTGATCCGGTGCTCCCTTAACGCCCAGGCTCTGAGCTGCTCTAGCATCCAGGTCCCTATGCCCCACCCACGCAACTTCTGTTCAACCGCGAGGTAATCGATGATCAGGATGCGGTCCGCAACCTTCCCCTCCAGTCCAGTAACAGCCATCGCAACCACTTCTCCATGATGCACGCCTGTGTGTAAATAACCAATCTTCCGGTCCAGCATACTGCGCAGAATCGCTTTTGTCTTAGCGCCGCTTTGAAAAGCCTCATGATAGATTCGCTCCATCCGCGCCCACAATGCTTCATCCCACTCCTCTATAGTCGTAAACTCTAATTCCAACATCTCATTCGCCTCCAGCTTTAATTCAGATTTATCGTGATTCAAGATATGTAAGAGATATTCCTTCCGGTTTAATGGATAATAATCGTATCTTGTACATGAAGGTACTTCACCATCGAAGGGCTGATAGCCATAAAATTCGGGCGGGTTAGACCTCTTTTTTCTGCGATTCTGAAGACTGTAGCATGCTTTTAATCTTAAAAGTTTATGTTTTTATCGTTCGCATACCTGGCGTATATTCACAAAATTCATCTATCCTGCTCGTTAACGTAATGAAGCAGCCGGTCTAACACAGGCAGCTTCATTTTCGTCGCTTATTCAATTATAGTTTCTACGTTAGCGTAATAAAGCATTAACTCTTAATATCTTCTTTAGCCTTTTGTCTATATCGAATTATGGAAAGAGGTAAATTAACTACTCCAAGAATAAAAGAAGAGCTAATAGATATCCATTGAGATATTGAAGGATAATTTGGTTTTCCGTCTCCTACAGGTCCTATTTTAGGTTGGTGGCTATCCCACAAAACATATAAGAGACCAACAGCAGGTAACAATATGCAAACTACACTTGCAACTATATGTAACACATACTTGTTCAATCCTACCCCTCCATTTATTGTATTCATGTCTTGAACTCTGTTTATATTATAACGTTATCTAAAACGGGAAATTACACTAACCTACTCCTTAGTTTAACAAAAAAATTTCTCCTTTAAGATATTTCCTAAAATAGTTTTCAATAACTGTTGGAAAATTTGCCGCTAAGGATTGTTGTTCATTTGTATTTAGAGAATGGAATGCGAAAGTCCTAATGATTGACCAAATAAAAAATGCTTCTAAATAACTCGACATAATTTTCTTCCAGTTGATTTACTTTGCTATACGATGAAATAAATACTTTCCTATTATCAGATGAAAGATGCAAATTTGAGAATTGTTAGTTGTGGTGTAACAAGGCTTGGAGGTTAGTACTCGCCTCAATCGGTACATAAAATGTATGCGGAAACCGTCGATAAGCTTGACGAGATCGTGTCTACGGCTTCATTCGCTGCGAACTTAATCCCATCACATCAAACTTTGGTGCAGTTGGACCTACTATCATTGGGTTAATGAGTTATGAATTATAAAACAAAGAAAGCAGCTGATCACTTGGGTCAGCTGCTTTCTTATTGTTATAGAAGGTTTTATACATCGTTAAGAGGCATGTAACAAACGAAGATGATACAAGTGTTTATTTATTGCAAAGATTTTTTCGTTTGTTTTCTTTTAGATAGAGAGTTATCAAGCAACGTTGTTACGATGCCAATCACAAGGGCAAGCGCACCGATCCATGGGATGTAGTTCAACAAACTGTGGTTGACAGCAATACCCCCGATACCAGCTCCGGCAGCCATTCCAACTTGTCCAATCGCGCTATGCAAACTAAGTACAATGCCTGAAGCAGCGGGAGCGAGACTTATAAGCTGGAATTGGATCGGCGTACCTGAGGACCAGGCTGCTATTGCCCAGAAAATAAGTAATATATATAGAAGAAATATGGATTGGCCTATAAACGGGAACAACAGTAATGCAGTGGCGTGGAGTACCATGCCACCAGCTAGTGTACGGAATGTGCCCCATTTATCTGTACTGAGTCCTCCTATTTTGGAACCAATAGCACTAGCGATACCAAATATAAACAGGGCTACCGTTACACCTTGATCACTCATACTAAATATATCAAGGAGATACGGTGAAATGTACGTAAATAAAATGGAATATGAGCCTAACCACACGAACGTAATCAGTAACGCTGCTGCGATACGCGGTTGCATGATGAATTTAAACTGATCACGCAAAGGAACAACTTCTTCAGCAACTACTTTGGGTATGATCAGCAGCGCTAGGAATAAGAGAATAAGTCCTATTACTCCAAGACCAATAAATATGATGTTCCAATCATAATGGGAAGCTACAACCCTACCTATGGGTACACCGATAACTAATGCCGTACTATTTCCCATAATAACTGTAGCAATTGAACTGCCTTGCTTTCCTGGATCAGCCAAAACCGCAGCAAGAGTAAGGAGCGTAACCTGAATAACACCGGCACTAAGTGCTGAAATAATTCTAGCTACGATAAGCATCTCATATCCTGTTATCGTTGCAATTAAAATGTTAATAACAGAGAATACAGTTAATGCATAAACTAAGAGTTTTTTTCGGTCTAATTTAGATGTGAAAGCAATTAAAAAAGGAGTACCTACGCCAAATGCTATAGAGAACACTGTAATTAGCTGTCCAGCAGAAGAAACTGAAATGTTGCTAGATTCAGCAATTTTGTCTAGGATCCCGGCAATAACATACTCTGATGCGCCATTAAGAAAACTAATTACAGCTAATAAATATATTTTCCACATATTTTTCAACAATTGCACCTTCTTATTTCTGTATTTCTAGAAAAATAGATTAATTAACTATTCACTAAAATAAATATTCTACATTCACTCATCTGGGACAAAACCATTTTCTATATAAGACCCTTCTATTGAATTAGTAGCTAAAGACCTTCCCACATTAAAACATCCGCTAATCGAATGGTTAGACTCATTTGTGTGTTCCACCTTTCAGTGTTAACTCCGTAAGAGATTTCTCCATATTCAGAGTATTCCTACTTATCGGTCTGTAATAAATTTTGTTTTGCAAAACTTATGTTACTTTTATTATTCAAATAAATATATACATTTTGGCATTTTAGTTTGAATTAACATGAGATCACATTTGTTACTCAAAAGTAACGCAGTGTTTTATTTTATTTAAAAACGGCAGCGTTCCAGAAATAACTTGGAATCACTGCCGCTATTAATAACACCAAATTAGGCTTTGACTGTGTACATCAATTCTTTTTCATTAATTGTGGTACGCCCAGCCGATTGGACATCGGTATATTGAACCATGTTCGTAATAATGACCGGGGTAATCATATTGTAACCCGCTTTTTCGATCTCTTCACGGTCAAATTCCATCAATAGATCACCTACGGATACTTTTGCTCCTGCCTGAATCTTGGGCGAGAAAAATTGGCCTTTCAGCTTTACCGTATCAATCCCGATGTGAATCAGCATCTCTGCGCCAAGATCACTTACGAGACCAATAGCGTGACCACTCTTAGAAACAGAGAATACTGTGCCGTTAACTGGGGAAACTGCACGTCCTTCTGAAGGTTGAATGGCAAATCCTTTACCCATCATTTCTTCTGAAAAAGCAGGATCTGGAACCAGGCTAAGTGGCTTAACTTCCCCACTCATAGGGCTGAATATTTGTTCATCCTGTAATTTAGTGTCTTCAGCTACTACAGGTATAGTTGCAGACGTTGCTGATGGTGCAGGTAACTCTTCCTGGAAGCCCAGAAAATAAGTAATTACGCTAGCTACAACGAATGCAATTAAAGCAGCAATCAGTGCAAAGAGCAGGTTGCTAATGTCTGGACCGACATATGAGGCAGCTCCCGGAAGACCTACAGTGCTAATGAAATAGGCTTTAACAGAAAAGGTTCCCAGAAACGCCCCAGCGACTGCGCCCCCAATGAGCGCTGCAATAAATGGTTTTTTGAATTTCATGTTAATTCCGTACATGGCAGGCTCCGTAATTCCCATAAGAGCGGTCAGTCCTGTAGAATATGAAAGTGATTTGGTTTGGGTGTTTTTAGACTTGAAGCCCACACCAAATGCAGCACCACCCTGGGCCATATTAGCTGCGAACATTAACGGAACGATAAAATCGTAACCAAGTGTTGCAATCGAACCAACTGCAAGCGGCAACAGTGCATAATGCATGCCTGTAATAATCAGCACAGACATTGTGCCACCAATCAAGATACTTGCCAAAATGGATGCGTTATCAAATAACCATCTGATACCCCCAGATAAACCGTTTCCAATAATGCCACCCAGTGGCCCGATCGCGATCAAGGTTAGTGGTACCATGATGAGTAACGTAACAGTTGGTACAACAATCAGTTTCAGTGAAGAATGAGTGATGCGGTCAATCGCTCTCTCCACGTAAGCAGCGATCCAGATTGCAATGACGATGGGAATAACCGATGATGCATAGGATGTGGCAATAACCGTAATGCCTGCAAACGAAGTATTACCCTCTTGAAGCAACGCTGTAATGGTTGGATGCATGAGACCAGTCGCTAGTGCAGCACCTACATAAACATTGCTCCCCATTTTCTTCGCAGCACTAATGGCTAGAATAATGGGCAGGAAGTAGAATGCTCCATCGCCAACCGCAGACAAAATGATATAGGTTGAACTTGTAATTGTCATCCAACCAAGAGCCACCAGAATGGACACGATCCCTTTGATCATACCTGCGCCAGCAATTGCTGGCAGGATTGGCGTGAACATGCCCGATATGAAATCAAATAATGCGCTGATCGGATTCCTTTGTTTCTTTCCGCCTTTTGGAGCACTCTCTGCGTTAGGTTTCATGCTCATATTGTTCACTAGTGCTTTGTACACTTCGGAAACTTCACTGCCAATAATCACCTGAAACTGTCCACCGTTTTCCGTTACACCCATAACGCCAGGTGTGTTTTTTAACGTTGTTCTGTCTGCTTGATTGTTATCGTTTAGATTGAATCTGAGTCGAGTCATACAGTGCGAAACTTGATCGATATTCTCTTCCCCACCAACCAGTTTGAGAATATCTTTGGACAATTGTTGTTTATCCATGATGTAAGGCTCCTTCGACGTATATTAAGGTAGTAAAGCTAAATTTTTGAGGATGGCAAAACAAACTCATTATGTTTTCATATGACAGCTATTGTGACATTCTCAAGCAGACTAAGGAAGCTCAACAAGCTTGAAACTGGAACTAGTTAAGGGTAGGTTGGTTTATTCGTTGCCACCTTCGTTCTCTGACCATGGACGCGTTAGCCAGTTATAATGGAAGTGCGAAACATATGTTATAACGTCATGTTACTCAGAACAGAGAAGAAAATATATATTGTTTAAGTGTTTAGTTTCCTTTGACACGAAATGATTTTTGTAACAAAAATGTAACGCGTTGTTTTTTGGGCATAGGTAATGTATACTGCCTAAGCAGGTTACCTATTATTTTTATTATGGTCTAAGGGAGTGTATATCCATGTTCACCAGTGAACAAATCTCATCCTATAATGAATTGGAACTATCTTTATATAACTATATTTCTCAGAACATGGAAAAAGTGGCGTACATGCGGATTAGAGAGCTGGCCGATGAAACTCATGTATCTACAGCCACCATTATGCGATTTTGCAGAAAGAATCAATGTGAGGGATTTTCGGAATTTAAAGTAAAACTTAAGATGCTCATTTCCCAAAAGGGTAAACTAACGAAGCAGGAGTTAAAAAGTCCACATCATGCTGTGTATGAGTTTTTTGAACGTTCTCAATCTCCTGAATTGGAGGAAAAAATTCAAACGGCAGCAAAGTTAATTGCTAAAGCCAGTAGCGTCATTTTTATTGGTATCGGGAGCTCTGGAATAATGGGTGAGTATGGAGCCCGATTTTTCTCAAATCTAGGGATCTGTTCCGTGTACATAAAAGATCCTCATTATCCTGTTCATATCAAAATGCAAAAAGACAGCGTTACGATTGCATTATCTACGCGAGGTGAAAACCCGTATGTTCTACCTTATCTCCAACGGATCAAGCAGGAGCAAAATAAAATTGTGGCGATAACAAACAATCGCCAATCCACCATGGCTAAAATATCAGATGTGAATATCCCTTATTATGTAAAAGAAGAGTATTATGAATCCACTAACATCACCACTCAGGTTCCTGTTGCGTTCCTTTTAGAATGGCTGGGACGAGAGGTTTTCAAAGAAATGGTAAATACAGAATTAGAGCTATGAGAGAGAACTCGATCTTTTTATAAACACGCACCAGAAAGAGAGCCCTCTAGGCTCTCTTTTCAGTCTTAATGACTCTCTATGGGATGACTACGTTAGACGCTTTCCATTACTTTTTTTCCTCGTGTTGCTGCAATTTGCGTCATAATCATTAGAATGATGATCACAATCATTCCAATCATAGCAGGTGTGAAACTATTGGAAGCATCATGAATCCAACCCAGCAATATTGGACCCATCGCTCCAATAACATACCCGGCAGATTGCTGCATCGCTGACCAGGAAGTTGCATCGTTCACATTGGTTGTAGAATCAATCGGTAACATCAGGTTTAAAGTGAACAAGCCCCCTGCTCCAACTCCAAAGAGTACAACGGAAACCATCGGTATGAAATTCATCATCAATAAAATCAAACCAACAATCATGAACAGAGATTCACCAACCATCCATACTCTTCTTGAAGGAAAGTTCTTCAATAATACAGGAAGTACAAAACTAATTGGGATTTGGATGACAACAAATATGGTCAGACAAAGCGTTGCATAGGATTTGCTATACCCCATTTCCTGAATCATTAACGGGAGCCACGCTGTAAAAGAATAAAACAACATAGCCATTAATCCAAATGAAAGCGTAAGCGTCCATGCGCTTCTATTTCCCCAGGGAAGTTTAATTTGCGGACGTTCTTTTCGTTCACTCACATGAGCAGATTCAGATCGCGGCTTCACCATGATCCACCAAATGATCGCTGCCACAAAGGCAATTAATGCCCACCCTCCTACCGCTGTCTGCCAAGAATTGAAGTATGCCTCTAAGGGAATGGATACCATTGAACTAACTGCAGCCCCTACAGTGATCGCAATACTATAGAGTGCAATCATGGATGGCACATGATCGGGAAAATACTTTTTAATAAAACCTGAAGTTAACGGGCCAATCGAAGCGATCCCGATACCTACGATCAATGCAGATAAAAGTAAAACGAACGTAGACTGTGTAAATAGCCGAGTGCCTATTCCGATTCCCACCACAATCAGGGAATATCCAATGATTCGTTCTATTCCCCATCTCCCACTTGCTTTGACGGCAAAAGGTGAAAATACGCCCATACATAGTACAGGTATAGAAGTTAGCAAACTGGCTAGTGCAGCGCTCATCCCCAGATCTTCCCGAATCGTATCTAGCAGCGGAGATATAGAATTAATAGCTGGGCGCAAATTCAATGTAGCAACAAATAATGCAATTATTAAAAACATTTTTTTTCTCATCTTCTACTCCCATTAGCGCCTGTCGCTATTCACGAAACAAACTGCTCCCGTTGCTCTGAATGACATCTTTATACCAGTGGAAGGATTTCTTACGATAGCGTTCCAATGTTCCTGAACCATCATCATGACGATCCACATAGATGAATCCGTACCGTTTTTTCATCTCTGCAGTTGTTGCACTAACCAAGTCAATACAACCCCATGATGCATATCCTATTAATTCAACACCATCTTGAATGGCTTCAGCAACTTGAAGCAAGTGCTCCTTCAAATATTTAATGCGATAATCATCAATAACGGTTTTATTACCATTTCCGTCCGTAATCAGTTCATCTACGGCTCCTAATCCATTTTCAACGATGAATAATGGCTTCTGATAACGATCATACATCGCATTCATGATGTACCTTAAGCCTTGAGGGTCGATCTGCCAGCCCCAATCACTCGCGGTCAAGAGCGGATTAGGAACACCACCAATCAGGTTTCCTTCTCCTTTAATTTGCTTGGCTGGATCAGCCGTTTCGCAACTACTTTGGTAGTAGCTAAAGGAAATAAAGTCAACGGTATTTTTCAGAATTTCTTCATCGCCAGGTTCAAAATGAATGGTAATTCCGTTATCTTTCAAATAACGTTTCATGTAGCCTGGGTAGTAACCACGCACATGGACATCCGTGAAACCTGTATTCTTATGATCAGCTTCCATCACTTTGATCATATCATTAGGGTCAGGAGTCAATGGGTAAATCGGCATAGCAATGACCATACAACCAATTTTGAAATCAGGGTTAATTTCATGCCCTATTTTAACCGCCAGAGCACTTGCAACAAACTCGTGGTGAACCGCTTGGTACAGATCCTGTTTGCTAAGTTGATCCGCATGCGTGTTAATCCCGCCGCCCACAAACGGGTGTTCCAGAATAGAATTAATCTCGTTAAATGTAAGCCAATACTTCACTTTGTCTTTATATCTGTCGAAAATGGCTCGCACATACCGTTCATAGAAACCGATCATTTTTCGATTCGCCCAGCCATCATATTCCCTAACGAGATGTAGAGGAGTCTCATAATGAGAGATCGTAACTAGAGGTTCAATTCCGTATTTCCGGCACTCGTCAAAAAGGTTGTCGTAAAATTGGAGGCCTTTTTCGTTTGGCTCAAGTTCATCCCCTTTGGGGAAGATTCTGGACCAGGCGATAGACGTGCGGAAAACTTTGAAACCCATTTCGGCAAGGAGTTTAATGTCCTCCTTGTATCGATGATAGAAGTCAATTGCGATTAACTTCATATTCTCCTCTGTTGGTTCTGTTGTTGGAGGTGTCTGAATGCCGTGCGGCATGATATCCGAAATGGATAGTCCTTTCCCGTCCTCTAGATATGCACCCTCAATTTGGTTCGCAGAGACGGAACCGCCCCACAAAAAACCATTAGGAAATTGAAATGTTTGACTCATTTAGTAAGCCCACCTTTCTTTTAAACCTTCAGCTGATCTGGATAAAAAACGAATCCCGCTTTATCGGTTTTTTATCATGTATTTGTTTGCACAACTTATGCTACATAGATTAATTCATAAAATATATGTTATTTCGTATTTAGTTCAAGGTATCACAGATTCACATTTGTAACATAAAAGTAACACAGTGTTTCAAAGGGTTGCTGCATGCTAGCTCGAGGGTAACTTTACTTTTAATAAGCGGAATGGCTCCGGTCAAACAGGGTGCAGCCTCCTCACTTGCGAGCAGCGTCACCTCGTTATTCAATTGTACGTCCTCATTCAAACACGAAAGAAACCCAAGGTCTATGAATCACCTGGGTTTCTCGACTATTAGTTGTGGTGGTTGTAATCACCCCTACATACAGCTTTTAAGTTGTTTTATTAGCTCATCGCAGGCTGAAGAGTTTCCAGCAGTTTCTTAATCTCTTCATCATAGTCCAGTTGGAATAATGGAATTACCTCATCTAATTTTTGCTGGTACAATTCCGGATCCTGGACACGAAGCGCTGCTCTTAATTCCATTTCTTCTTCTGAACCATTGTCGTTCAAAATCATGTCCAGGACATCCGCTTTGAAATATTCACTTGGAGGAAGGATCAAAGCATTCATCAGGAATTGCATAAAAAAGAGATGGTTATCTTTTTCCTGATCCGCTTTTTTCATCGCTTTCTTCGTAAATAAGTTGATATATTTCTGAGCAAAATCTACTCCTTTCAGTTCATAAGGCCCACCATGTTCTACCCCTCTCCAACGCAGGTCAGCCACGGAACTAAGCCACCAAGCCGGATCGATGGCCTGCTGCATACGCAGCAATACGTTCCGTTCAAACTGCGGATCGGGATGCAAGCGCTGTGCTTCCAAACATTTCCCTATAGTCTCAGCTTCGATCGCAGCAACGGTGATGCCTTGTCCATGAATTGGATCAAAGCTGCAAAATGCATCACCAAGGACGAGTAAACCAGATGGCCAATCTTCCATGAGTTCAAAATGCTGACGAATAGACTCGGATATACGATATCCGCGCGGCCCTTGCACAGGCTCCAACCGTTCCATCAACTCCACAATTTTATCTGAAGCAAATAGATGCTTGAGTTGTTCTTGAAACTCCTCTGGCTGAGTTGAAGGATACTCCTCCCCTCCAGCATTGAAAAGAATGAGTCCAGCGATATCATCCTCAATGCGCGTAAATATGCCTGCACGAATACCTTGCTCAGGATCTGAATCAGACATCACGAATTCATTTGGAATAGAGGATTTTATTTTGTAATAACGAGTGCTGTAACCAAGAGATACCTTCAGCACCTCCGGCTCCGGCACATTCAACCCTAATTTATCAAGCCATCTGATCAATTTGGAGGAACGACCAGAGGCATCAATAACCATATTCGCTGGAAGTTGGTCTTCTCGCTTCTCTCCTTTTCTTTCTTTTGTGTAAATTCCTGTAATGGAGTGCTGATCTTCAGAGACCATTAGCCCGGTAACTTCCAAGCTGGTTAAGATGCTTACATGAGAAATGTCCTGGAGTCGTTTGCGCAGCACCCATTCCAGCAAAGCTCTGCTGCACGATGCAATTTTGAATGAAGAAGGATCCTCCTTGTTAACTAATGTACCGTATCGATTAGTAACTATAAGCTTCTCATCGTGTGAAGAGATCGCTCCCAATGCTATCAATTCGTCATTGTAACCTGGGAAATAATGTTCCATAATCAGCGCGCCGCGTGGTTGTACACGGTGTGGATGAAAAGATTGAGGTACACCCTGCCGGTTATTTGGCTCCGAAGGGAATTCATCCCTCTCAATCACACATACTTCCTCATAATAATCGGCTAACATTCTTGCAGTAATTAATCCAGCAATCCCTGCTCCGATCACCACAGCTTTTTTCATGTCAGACACCGAAGATTCATCCTTTCTAGAAATTAGATTTTAATCTACACTTGTAGATCAATCAAAATATTACTTATAATACCAATATATAATCAAAATTTCTTTTATAGTAAGAATCAATATAGCGATGGCATATAGTTAAACTACGATATGGAAGTGGTGTAGATGAAAATCAATGAAAAAAAGCTTGATTTAAGAGTTGCCAGGACTCATAAATTGTTAATTACGGCCTTTAGAGATCTGTTATCTGAGCAAGGCAAACTATTCAGCAATATCACGATTAATGAGATATGTGATAAAGCGATGGTTCACCGTACAACGTTTTACAAACATTTTGAGGATAAATTTGCGCTGTTATCCGCTACCCTCACGTGGGTTCTTCAGGATTATTTACAAATGAGTATAGAAGATCGGCTTCGGCAGCCCTTGCAAAGCCTATCTAGATTCATGTTGGAGAATTTACTGGAGCCGATTGTTCAAAACCAGAAGAATGACAAGGGATTTACTGACTTTTTCAAAAACTATATCGGAGATATATCCAGAAGAGATTTTCTGGAACTAAAAAGAAGAGGTAAACCATTTTCACCCCCCATAGAACTCTTAGCCGAATATCATTCAGGGGTCATTAGTTTACTTGTCACGTGGTGGATATATCATCTTGAAGAAGATGTTACGGCAGGACAGATGGATGAGTATTACTATCAAATGGTTAACGAGAAAATCATGTTAGACTAGCATGAAGCTCACTCTACGCGACGTACCTAGCCAAGTTATCCAGCCTGACCTATTTTCACCACCAGAATAAGAAGGTATCTTATTGTTGAGATAAAATAAAAACCGATGGGCATTTTACTTATGTAAAGTCCCATCGGTTTCTTTAGTTTTAGGATAGTTCGGTTGAAGGCCACAGATGCTGTGAATCTAAAATATAAGTCGATAAAATTATGTCTACTGATCAAAAAAATGGGTTACTATGTAGCAAACTAGCAATGGTTGCTTACCAGAGGCCTATGAAGTAACAACCACCTATATTCATCTTACGAGTTATATTCATTGTAAGCATCTTCAGTCGTCTGCACGTTCTTCAGATACACGATCTGCCCTGACTCGTTCACACGCATAATATCTATACCCGCCTTCGCATACACCGTGCCATCTACTGCTTGCCCGCATACTGCCCAGTTAGTTCGATAACTGCCGTCGGGCTGAAGAACCCATGCATCCCACATATGTTTAATGTCTTTATTGTATTCATAAAAAGTCTTAATAACCACCTCGAATCCTGTACGACTGCTACCGTTTGAAACAATTTCAGCATTCTGCGTGAACAGGGATAACAAGTCCTTCATAGCCCGATCGTCAGTGCGAGATGCATCAAACAAGCGATAATAATTATTTAACATCGTGATGTTTGCATCGGTGTTCAGAGAGTTGGTAGTATTGCCAGCGGTAAGGCCATAAATTTATCCTTTTCAAATTGAAAATTCAGATCTGTTAATACTTGTTGATTACCAAAAAAACTCTTCTTAAACTCTGAAGTACCAATTTCATTTCATTCGGGGTCATACGGTGGGCGTGACTAGGCGGAAAGTTGTGACTGTGAATGTCTTCTCTTCAGTGAAGAAATCTCGTTTGGTAGTGAAATGTAAAAACTTCATAAATTCCTTCGTTTTTATACGACTCCTTCTTCATTTGCGTCCTGTAGTATGTCTTACATCGGGATAACGAAGGAGCACAACGAATGAAGAAAACGATGATGTTAACCTTACTCATAGTCATTACGGCAGGAATGATCTGGTTCAACTGGGGGCTTGTTAGGACAGGTCAGAATCAGCCGGACTCTACATTTGGCACCAGCGGCTGGCAGGAGAATAGGCTTATTGCACATGCATTTGGTGGAGTTAACGGGGCTAGCTACACCAATTCTTATGAGGCGTTTATAACCAATTACAATAGAGGGTACCGTTTGTTCGAGGTTGATCTGGTGCAGACGACGGACGGGAAACTTGTAGCCAGACATGATTGGTCGCAGAAGCTACAGCCGGATTTGGCCGCTCATCGCGGACGAAACGTAACAACGCTTCAGTTTGAAAACTCGCTTATTATGGGAAGATTCCACCCTCTTACACTGCCGGACATACTGCAGCTGATGCAGCAATATCCTGATTTTGACTTAATTGTGGATACGAAAGCAGGCAGCAAAGAGCAAATTCAGCAGCAGTTTGCGCATCTAGTCAATGAGGTTCAACGTACGGATCCTGCACTGCTCAACCGGATTATACCTGAAATTTTCAGCCCGGAAATGTATGACACGGTTATGGGAATCCACCCCTTTCCAAACAAAATATATTCACTTTACAAAACTGGCGCCTCCGCCGAAAGTATTGTAGAATTCGTAAGGGACAAACAACTGACAGCGGTTGCCATGCCTGTATACCGTGTGTATCTAAACCCCAATTTAGTTCCAACACTACATAAGTTTGGGGTAAAAAGCTATGTTCACACCGTCAACAGCAGACCGGTTATGCAGATTCTGTCCAGGTTCGGGGTGCATGGATTTTACACGGATCAGGAAGAATCACCAGCGGAGCTGATGCTTGCAGACGCTCCCCCCGGCCATGTTAAATTTTCGGGATACATGAGTTCCGGATTAGTAAATATAAGAAATATCGTGATGAAGGTGAGAATTAATGGCTATAAATAACATTCTTGTTGTAGACGATGAACCGGAAATTCGAGAAGCGCTTGTTATTTATTTGAAAAGCGAAGATGTGGATGTATTAACTGCCTCTAACGGATTGGAGGCGCTGGAAATTCTTGAACAAGAAACCATTCATCTTATTATCATGGACAACATGATGCCACAGCTCGATGGAATTAAAACGACATTTAAAATTCGTGAAAACAAAAATATACCGATCATTATGCTTTCCGCCAAGTCAGAAGATAGCGACAAGATTTTGGGACTCAACGTTGGGGCTGATGACTATATTACGAAGCCGTTCAATCCTCTAGAGCTGATCGCTAGAGTCAGATCTCAGCTGCGCCGGTTTACGAATTTAGGTTCCTTCCAGTCAAACGGGGATGAGCTCATTCAAGTAAGAGGACTCGTGCTGAACAAAAGCTCGAAGACTGTTGAGATAGATGGAGAGGACGTCAGATTGACCCCGAAAGAATACAAAATTTTGGAGCTGCTGATGGAGAACAAGGGTAGGGTTTTCTCAATCGAAGAGATTTATGAGCGCGTGTGGAATGAACTGATCTTCACTTCAGAGAATACGGTTGCCGTACATGTGAGAAACATTCGTGAAAAAATTGAAATCAATCCCAAAGACCCAAAATATTTAAAGGTGGTATGGGGAATTGGATACAAAATCGAGAAAAAATAAAGCCGATCGGAAGGTTCCAATCGACCTTATTGTCATCATTGTCGCCGCGATTCTATGGAGCCTCGTACTCATAAACAGGTATTCATACACGGGGTTGAGTCTGAGCTATTCAACTTCAAGTTATATCCAGACACTGCTTGCCTTAATTATTCTTTGCCTGCTGGCAAGCAGACTGTTTCTTTATTTTAAGGCACCCCATAGTAGGCGTTCCTTCTGGCATGGCAGTCTGCTGATGGATTACTTTCATATTTGGAGAACCGGTCTTAGAGCCAGTTTACAAAACGGGAGACTAACGTTTGGCCTCATCATGATGCTTTTGCTAACCGCGATAGCCGGCATTTGTATTTGGCAGGCAGTCACATATTACGGACAGGGGTGGCTTCTACTTTATTTGTTGCTCTACGTGTTGTTCTTGGTTCCATATATACTTTCCAAGCTTAGAAGATTCATCGCCATTATCAACGGGAGCAAAGAGATTGCCGAAGGAAATATTCAAAACACAATTCAGGATACCGGCAAGGATGATCTATCCAAGCTTGCTGGTTATATTAACAATATGAAAGCCGGGTATCAAAGCGCGCTGGAGAATCAAATGAAGAGCGAACGGTTAAAAACAGAGCTGATTACCAACGTATCACATGATTTGAAGACCCCACTTACTTCTATTATCAACTATGTTGATTTATTAAAAAAAGAAAATCTGTCTACAGAGACCACCCGATCCTATATTGAAACCCTGGACCGGAAGGCGCTACGGATGAAGCTGTTGATTGAAGACCTGTTCGAAATCTCAAAGATGGCCAGTGGTACAGTAGAGCTGGATATTGAGTACGTCGATGTCGCGACATTGTTGACACAGGCAATTGCCGAGTCCAACACCAGTATGGGACAAGCGTCGCCTGTGATTCGGGAGAGGATTGCGAAATTCCCGATCCATGCACATTTGGACGGCAATAAAATTTGGCGTGTATTCGAAAATTTAATTGGCAACGCGCAGAAATATTCGCTTCCGGGAACCAGAATCTATATTTATTTGGATGAGTCTGATGATCTGGTGCTATTCAAAATTCAAAATACTGCTGCTTATGAGATTGATTTTGCTGCGGAAGAGTTGTTCGAACGTTTCAAAAGAGCAGATGAATCCCGCCAGACAGAAGGCTCCGGCCTAGGGCTGTCCATTGTGAAAAGTATCGTTGAGCTGCACGGCGGGGAGATCAAAATCGAAATTCATGGTGATCAATTCAACGTTATTCTGCATTTGCCCAAGCAGCGCTTAATTTAAAAGTCCTAAAACTACGTTAACCCTCAATGCTCCTTTTCAGGAGTATGAGGGTTAACTTTTCATTTTTATTCAGGTATAAAAGGTGAATCGTATGAATGGCTTACCAACATCGATTCCTAAATATTAGTCCAGAAGGCTGTAGATCTGAATGCTCTCCACCTTGGCATCCTTGATATGGAACGACATCACATCCACATAATTGGATGGCTCGTAACGGAAGTCATCCTCCTCATTAGGGGCTCCATCACCAAGCAGTTTCCCCTCAGGGTAGGCGTTTTTGAGTGTATCCAGGCTATCTCCTGCTTTAATGTTTCGCACTGTCGCGTACTTGGGATCTGTGATTTCGATATGAAAGATGGAGTCTTGTTTTCCCTCTGGTATACTGATTGTTTTAATCTCCAGACCAGGATACGTATAGACCTTTTCTGTAAAACCGATTAACGTATCCATGTTTGTTCCATCGTCGGCACTGTACGTATGAGATTTCAGGTTATCCGGTTTGCCCAGCATCTGTTCCATCTGATCTTCATTCGCTGTATCCGAAATCGCAATGGTGTGCTCATTATAGACAAAAGCAAGCTCCTTCAGCACCACATTGCCTTCCTTCTCCATCGAACCTTCCTTAATAGCTTCAGTCCCCTTTTCTTCAGAACTTTCGGAAGCAGGAGCATTAGCATTTGTTGCTCCTTCGCCTTTGCTTTGTTCATTCGCTGTGTTCTGTCCGGTTGCTGGGGGCGTAGCATCATTGGACTGACAGCCCGCTAATGCCACCGTTAGTAGAGCACCTAGTACGATAACACCTGTTGCTTTGTTTATCAATTTCATCATGATCCCTCCATAAATGTGTGATTTGTTCTTATGAAGTGATTATAAATAAAACATTTGTTAGTCTCATAACAGAAATGTACCAATCTTGTAACGTTAATTATTTACGATTGTGTTTCCGCACGGGGCAACACAATCGTAACGGTTGTTCCTTCCCCGATTTGACTTTCCATGTCAATATAACCATTAAACCGCTCGACAATCTCCTTGCAAATAGAAAGCCCAAGACCTGAACCGTTCGCTGTGCTAGCATTTTTCGCCCGGTAAAAACGTTCCTGTACTCTCTCCAGCTCATCGCCCGCGATACCAATACCTTGATCACGTATCCGTATAACCACCTCACTTGGCGTATGCTCCATCTCTACTTTAATCTGTGAGTGACTTCCTGAGTATTTGATGGCATTGTCCACAAGATTGGCGATGGCATGGGACATCAACATGGGATTGACATCGGAGTAGACTTTTGTCAGACCTCCATCTGTTGATCCTCCCTCCACTTTACTAACCATAATCTCAATTCCTTTATCTTTGGCCTTGGCACCCATACTCGTTGCGACTTGCTGAATCAGTTCGTTTATTTCCGTTTTCTCGACTTCCAGTTCGTTAGAACCAGCCTTGTCGAATCGGGATAACAACAACAGTTCATTAATCAAGCGCGTCAGCCGATCTGATTCCTGCAACAGATGAGCATAGATTTTTTGTAACTCCTTGTCCTCGTTCTCCCCTTCAACCAAGTATTGAGAGAAACCACGAATGGCTGCCAAGGGTGTTTTTAACTCGTGAGATACGTTGGAGACGAATTGCCTCTGGTACTGAATGTAATCATGAAGCTGCCGCCCCATGGAATCCAGTCCATCTGCCAGCATGCCCAGCTCATCCTTACGGTTTAGATGAACTCTCCGAAACTCCTGCCTAGAGAAACTTTGCGCAGCGTCAAGCAACAGTTTAATCGGCTTGGTTGTGTTGCGGGCAATCCACAGACTGGATAACGTAATCAGTACAATAAATCCGCCTGCACCCGCAAACAGGATATAACGGATTTGATCCATAATCGCATAAAAGTAGGAAATGTCCTCCACGAACTCATACACATAAGCGTTCTCGTAGAATTGATCCTGAATGGGCGTCGCGAAATAAAGCAGATGATCTTCCGTTACGGTGTAGGCATAACTGCCGCTCAGGGCTTTCTCAATATTCTTTTCGAAAATAAGAGGTTTGCCATCATTAATGATGATGCCATCCACAGCCAAGCCCAGCAACTGCTTGGAGCTGTCATAGATACGTACTTCCTTGCCTGAAGCTTTCAGCTTCTCCAGAGCGAGTCTGACAATTTCCTTGGTCTGGGGCTCTCCTGAAGATGACCTATGCTGAGATAACACCTCACGGAAGGACAACTCGGACAGATCCGCCTTCTCCATCATCTGTTTCTCAATGGTAATGAAGCTGTAGTAATCGATGGCTTTATTCACCGCAAAAATGATGATGCCAAAGGACAGCACGGAGAAAAATAAATAATTCAGCAGTAACCGGGTTGCATACTTCAGGCCTCGCCACCTCCAAGTTGATAGCCAAATCCATAGATCGTCCTGACATACTTCGGTTCGTCCGCGTTATCCTCCAGCTTCTTCCGTAATCGCATGATGGTCATATCCACACTGCGACTGTCTCCCATAAAATCATATCCCCATCCGATCTGCAGCAGCTCATCCCGGGTAAAGATTTTGTCTGGCCTTTTGAGTAACGTTTCCAGAATTTTAAACTCTTTGGCCGTTAAAGACACGGGTACACCGTTTTTTAGCACCCTGCGGCTTTCCAGATCAAATGTCAGCTCTTCATGAATGATGCGTGTAGATTTCACTTCTGTTCCTTCACTTGATTCCTCCTTGCTCTCGTTTCTTCTCAGAATGACCTTGATCCGAGCGAGCAATTCACGATTGTCAAAAGGTTTGGTCATGTAATCTTCCGCCCCTAGCTCTAGTCCCAACACCTTGTCGATTACCTCATTTTTGGCAGAGAGCATGATCACAGGAACGGCACGTTTCCCGGTGATTTCCTTGCACAGGTCATATCCAGAGCAGTCAGGCAGCATTAAATCAAGCACCACCAGATCCGGCTGAAAAGTATCCAGCAGCTGCAAGGCTATTTTACCGTTCTCAGCCGTTTGAACGACGTAGTTTTCTCTTCTCAGTACAAGCTCAATTAAATCTCGAATTGCAATTTCATCATCAATGACTAGGATTTTCTTCAACTGTACACCCCTATCTAGCCTTGTTTTCACCAGCTTTAATCAATTATTAACCCATCTTAGCACAGGCGCTTTAGATTCCTCCACCAACAGGAAGATAAGGTATATTCCAACGAACCCAACATAACTTGTAATAAACCCGAAGAAAGGAGAACAATCCATGGATCTGCTCTGGGTACTCATTGTTGGTGGACTTATTGGCTGGTTAAGCGGCAACTTAATTGGGCGGGACGTACCGGGCGGTGTACTTGGGAACATTATCGCGGGTTTTATCGGTTCCTGGTTAGGAACGGAATTGCTGGGACCAAGGGGGCCGGTGATTGGCGGATTTCATATTATTCCCGCCATTGTTGGCTCGATTATTGCCCTGCTCATCTTTTTCGCTCTGGCACGCGGCGGAGCCTTCCGAAGACGTTAACATAGAGAGGCGAAAACCGATCCCGTCATTCATTAGTGCAGGATAAACATAGAAGGACCGAAAGCATTCATCGATGGAAGATGAACACTTACGGTCCTTTTTTTATTTTTGTACTGATTTCATCCATTGAGCCAAAAGACAGATCCACCATCCTCTTCATTTCTTCTCTAAAGTGCTTTGACGAGTTTGTTTTATCTAACTCAGCCCGCCGTTTATCTTGCTTCTTATGCTTCGTCAAGTTGTTCAGAAGCTACTAAGCGATGCGCCGAGACAAGCTGTCCGGCAGCATCCTTACCCCAAACTGAAATTTGAACTTGTTGTTCTGCTAAACCGCTTGTTGTAAAGACGAATTCAAAAGAATTAAAGTCTGCATAATAATTTTTGGTTAGGACTTGATTAGGATTGATAGAAATTAACTCAAGTACATATAGTGTTCTTGTTCCATTCAAATAATAACCCTGAATCAAGATATTTGAGCCATCGACTAAGTTGCGATTATCTATTTTGATCGTCAACTGTTGTGTCGGCCTTACACTATTAACAGGATTATTTTCTATCGGACCGGTGGATAAAATCATTCTCTCTTACCCCTTTCCAACATTTAATGTATTTCACTATGACCTGAGGTTTTACCAGCTCTCAGCAACACTAAATACCACATCAACTATATTTGAGCCTGCCCCACCAATATTTGATACAGCTAATGTTACGACCTGATTTTCAGGAAGCGTGAAATCGAATAGTTCTGAAGAAGCTAATATCCTGTTTCCTCCTGTTCCGCCTCCTGTAATTCCTTGAAAAACGACTTCCCCCCCAGTAATCGTCGTAGAAGAGTTGTTTACCAACAGAGCTGTTTCGCTATCGGGAATGATCGTTGTAGCTGTTGGATAATTAATAAATGCTCCGTCGAGAGTTCCACCCACAAGTACTTGATAACTAAGATCTACGGATGAGATAATGTTTATTTCTTCTAGATCCACTTGAACAGAGTTCGTTCTAGCTGATCCCGAAGGAAAGATTGCTTTTCTTGTAAATGATAGGACGGGTGTTAGTGTTGATGTGAGATTGGTAACCCTCCTCCTTTCCGAAGTGACTCTAAAGGTAGGATCATATTTTCCGATAATGCTATATTGTCTTCCTCCAACAAAAAGGGTGTAGGATGTAGCAGTTCCGTTATTATCGATTTGTGCTCTTAATGGAAGATTGGGGTCAATAAAACTCGTTTGACCAGTTGGGGAGAATCGGTGGACGGTAATTACCTCTTGCGCTAAAGTCGCCGGATTAGGGATGACCACTCTAAATTCGACTACTCCATATCCATACCAAGTAAATACGATTTGAAATATATTCCCTTTAGATAGATTAAGTGTCGCTCCGCTTGATCCAGTACCATCCAATCGGTCTACATTCCATGAACTTTGAGGAAAAGTTGTATCGGAGCCTCCTCGCCGTATGACCACGAATACATTTGTGCTATCCACTCCAAAAAAGGCCCCGTTCTGATCGTCAAAGAATCCCCATCTTCCAATCTGATTGCCTATCGGCAGTATAGGTATTCGAACGCCGATTCCGGCTTCTCCTGCGAATCCTGGCTCGTATCTACCTCGTAATACACTTTCTAGAATGGCCGAATCTGTTCCGTTAGTGGTATTGCTTAGATTAAATTCCGTTGCATCATTGGTAACCGTACCATCCCCAGCGGTTGTAACGGAATCTCTTAGAATGGATAGACCATATGCAGATGTTAACTCCACAATTGGGGTTTTTTCCGATACAATCAGCTCATCGAATTGCGAACTTATATTTGGACCCATATTTGAGATTATAATATCCGACAAGATAGTTCCTCCTTAGCAGGAAGGGAAAAGTGAATCCCCTCCTTCTCCTATTACTTTTTACCATTCTTCAGTAAGACTGAAGGTGGCCGTAACAGGATTAGTCCCCCCGCTTAAATTCGCTACGGCTAAAGTCACAATTTCAGAGTCAGGTAATTGGAAATCCAATAATGAAGAAGAAGCTGCTATTCTGACACTTCCCGCAACTCCGGCTACTAAGCCTTGTAATAGGACTTGACCATCCGCAATTGTCGTTAGTGTGTTGTTAATTAGAAGAGCTGTTTCCGAAGTTGGAATATTAGTCGTTGCTGTTGGAAAGTTTACGAAGCCTCCATTAATCGTTCCGCCTAATATGATCTGATAATAAATATCATCTGTAGTTATAAGATCAATACTTTCTAATTTGACACTCACTGAATTTGCCCTACCTGAACCTGGCGGGAAGGATGTCTTTCTTTGGAAAGACAAAATTGGTGTGAGTGACCCTGTTGCAGTTACAGTTCTCCTTTCGGAAGTAACCCTGAAAACGGGATTATATTTACCCAATATACTGTATTGTCTTCCTCCAACGAATAAATTGAGTTCTGATTCTGTGCCATTATTAAAGATTTCCGCACGTAGCGGAAGATTAGGATCGGCCAGACTGGTTTGCCCATTGGGGGAAAAGCGATGAACGATAATTACTTCTTGTGCTAAAGTTGCAGGATCAGGGATGACAACTCTAAATTCGATTACTCCATACCCGTACCATGTAAATACGATTTGAAATATATTCCCTGTAGATAAACTAAGCGTTGCGCCACTCGGACCTGTTCCATCTAATTTATCCACATTCCAAGATGCTTGAGGAATAATAGTGTCAACACCTGCTCTTCTGATCGCTACAAATATTCCATTCACTACGCTCTGTCCAAAGAATAAGCCGTTCTGATCGTCAAAAGCGCCCCATCTGACCACTTGGGCCCCTGTCGGTGGAGCCGGCAATCGAACTCCTATTCCTATTTCTCCCGCTAAACCTGATTCATACCTTCCTCTCTCCGAGCTTTGAAGAATAGCAATGTCAGATCCGGATATAGTTGTAGTTAATTGAAATTCCGTATTATTACTTCCCACTGTAGCATCGCCCAATGTTAAAACAATGTCTCTTAGGTTGGATAAGCCATATACAGAAGTCAACTCAATAATCGGCGTTTTTTCACTGGTTCTTAATTCGTTAAATTGAGAGCTGACATTTGGTCCTACTCCCACGATGGTCGCATTAGGCTCAATCGTACCTGGGGCTCCCGTCGCTCCTGTGACTCCTGTAGCCCCTGTAGCCCCAGTGGCTCCTATGGCTCCTGTAGCTCCCGTTGTTCCTGGGGGTCCTGTTACTTCATTTGCACCTAGCAATTCTGAAGATACAATACGATGGGGAATTACAAGTTGCCCTTCTACATTTTTTCCCCAAACCGAGATTCCCGTCTGATCTTCTGCTAAACCGCTCGTTGTAAAGACAAATTCAAAAGCATTAAAGTTCCCATCATAATTCTTCGTTATTACTTCATTTGGATTCACATTAATGAGTTCGTTTACGTATAAGTTTCGAGCTCCGTCTAGATAGTATCCTTGAATCAAAACATCGGCACTATTGATTAAATCTCGATTATCCATTTTAATTGTCAGTTGCTGCGTTGGCCTTACACCACTGACCGGATTATTCTCAATCGGTCCGGTTGATAAAATAGCCATAAAATTTTATTCTCCTTTTTTCCAAATGATTAGAGGCAGAAATATTCATCCACCTCCACTCCTTTGGTTTTAAACTAACAAAATTTATGCTCTCATTTTCCACCCAGTTACTGAACCTGAATAATTGAAACAGAACCATCTGTAGATGTAGCTGTTGCTGACCCATTATAAAGAAAATCGATTGTAAGCGCAGTTGAAGTAGCATCAGCTAAAAACGTACCCGATACACTTACATTCGCATCTAAAGTTCCTGTAACTGCTCTCCCTGAAAACCGACTTTGAAATACGAGATTAATTCTTGGTGTAACCGTAACGTTCCCAATTACAGAACTCGTTCCTCTAAACGTATACGAAACCAAATAAATGTGCCCTGATGCCAGTACAAAGGTAGTACTTGTTGGGTGTAATATGTTAGTGCCATTAATAAATACAGTCGTATACGAAATAGCTGTCGCATTTGCAACAGAAGGTACGCTAACATTAAATAATCCATTTTGTATTGTGGCATTTGCCCCGGTTGCACCTGTGCTCCCTGTGGCCCCAGTTGAGCCCGTTGCACCTGTTGCCCCACTTGTGCCTGTTTGCCCAGTCGTACCTGAGATCCCCGTGGCCCCAGATACGCCCGTTGCCCCTGTTTCCCCGGTTGCGCCCGTGATGCCCGTGGCTCCCGTTACGCCGGTTGCACCAGTTTCCCCAGTAGCACCTGTGATCCCGGTTACGCCCGTGATGCCTGTGGCTCCGGTTACGCCCGTTGCCCCTGTTTCCCCGGTTGCGCCCGTGATGCCCGTGGCTCCGGTTACGCCCGTTGCCCCTGTTTCCCCGGTTACGCCAGTGATGCCCGTGGCTCCCGTTACGCCGGTTGCCCCCGTTGCCCCTGTCTCGCCGGTTGCGCCTGAGATACCTGTGGCTCCCGTTACCCCCGTTGCACCAGTCTCCCCGGTTGCACCCGTGATGCCTGTGGCTCCGGTTGCCCCCGTTGCACCAGTCTCGCCGGTTACGCCCGTGATGCCTGAGGCTCCGGTTACGCCCGTGGCTCCTGTCTCGCCGGTTGCGCCTGAGATGCCTGAGGCTCCGGTTACGCCCGTTGCTCCAGTTGCACCTCCATCGGGGCCTGTATTCCCTGTAGCTCCAGTTAATCCAGTTACGCCCGTTGCCCCAGTCGCACCGGTTGAACCTGTGTTCCCCGTAGCTCCAGTTACGCCCGTGGCCCCAGTTGCGCCGGTTGAGCCTGTGATTCCCGTGGCTCCATTGTCTTCTAACAATTCTGAAGATACAATACGGTGAGGCGTTACGAGCTGTCCCATGGAGTTTTTTCCCCAAACTGAAATTTCTACTTGTTGTTCTGCTAAACCACTCGTTGTAAAGACAAATTCAAATACGTCTAGGTTTGCAAAATAATCTTTTTTTATGGCTTGATTTGGATTTACGCTAATTAATTCGAGTATATATTCCGTTCTGGTTCCGTTTAGGTAATAACCCTGAATCAAAACAATTGCATTCGTAACCAAATTTCTATTATCAATATTAATGGTCAGCTGTTGTGTTGGTCTTACACCACTGACCGGATTATTCTCAATCGGTCCAGTTGATAAAATGGCCATTTATTTCACCCCGCTTTCTTTACGTTTTAGGAACAGGAGAGAATTGCATTCCTTATATCCTAATCCTTCTCTCACTCCTATAGACCGACAATTTCAACGGTTTGGTCATCCACTTCTCTGTGCCACGAAAGCACTTGTGCCTTTTCTTCACAACAAAAAAAGCCGCTAAAATAGCGACTTTAAAGGGTATTCGTTCTTTTACATCGACCTGAACCGTTCGATGTGCTTGCATTTTTCGCCCGGTAAAAACGTTCCTGCACTCTCTCCAGCTCATCGCCCTCGATGCCGATACCTTGATCACGTATCCGTATAACTATCTCGCTTGTCGTATGTTCCAACTTCAATTCGATTAGCGATGGACTGCCTGAATATTTGATGGCATTGTCCACAAGGTTGGCGATCGCATGGGACATCAGCATTGGATTCACGTTGGCGTGGACTTTCGTCAGAAGCTTATCCTCCGTTTTCTCGACTTCCAGTTCGTTAGAACCATTCTTGTCGAATCGGGATGTTTGAACGGTTCAAGTCTGATCATGACCATCTATGCCCTCCTCAATGGTACTGACCCGTGACATGTTCTTGCGTATCTTGCAGCATCTTGGCAAGCACAACGATCTGTCCTGCGTGATACCCGTAGTGTGCCGATACCTGGATAAGCAGACGACCGATTACTCTTGTATCGTAGGTTTCTTCAGTACACCTATTCGTTCGATGCATTCGGTTCCAATCCTCACGGTCATAGCGAATGATAACCTCTCGGGACAAATCGTCGTTCGATAACGCAGCTACAACATTTTCCGATTCCTTTCTGGTTTCCCGAAGAAGAAGAATCAGCTTTTCTCTCGATATTCCCCCGTCCTTCGTGAATTCACGGGTTCGCGTCCGGATGAACGGTCTGTTGCCGATCGCGCTAACGAAATTCTGATATTCGTTACCTGCCAAATGCAAACAAAGATTACCGACGCTATTCATGGAGCCCTTTATTCTTATCCAAATGAGTTCATCATTCAGCAAGTTCAAACTCTTCTCGATACGGTCAAGCTGCTTGTTCATGTCTTCCATAACGTGTCTGATCAGTTCAATCATGAACATCCCCCCAATTCTCGGTCAGGCGCAAATAATCTTCAAGGGTTACATGCGCGAATTCTCCAACTTGAATGGAGAAACCTGTCAGTATAAAATGAACGACTCGCAAATTTATCATCGTCGTGACCCACCTCCATCTGCTCTATTGAATCCATGATAATGAATTGCCCTTCGAGTGTAAAATGAAAAATACCAGCCAATCGGGCGTTAGCCATACGATTGCCTTCGATGATACTACCGGCTGTGCCAGCTAATATCCTGGTAAAACCGTTACCCGTTCCATTAACCGTGTCATAGGATTAGCAGTCCCCTCCTTGGAAGCGATCTCTCCTGCTATCGCCGCTTTTATTAAAGAGACGCAAAGTTTGCTTACATAAATCTTTTAAATCACAATCAGTACAAGTTCTTGTCCTTGGCTCGGGACACGAACTTGTACTGATAATATAAAAAAGCCGCTAAGATAGCGACTTAATAGGAATATGTTTTTGTCCCTCGACAGATGCCAATTTTAATGTTTAGCGGTTTTTCCCAGTCTTCTTTTTTAAAATGTAATGACAATCTTACCTACAGCGTGGTGAGTTTCACTCAAAGCATGTGCATCATAAATCCCCTGTCTACTAAACGGGAATGTTGCCCCTACAATTGACTTTATCTTGTTCTCTTCCATCAGCTCTGCCATTCTCTGCAATTGATCACCATCTGGCTGTAGCCAAATCCCCTTTGCTAATACATTGTGAGACTTAGCAGTATCATGATTGGGTTCACCAACAATGGTAATTAGTCTTCCGGTATTTGGCTTAAGCACCTTATAGCTATTCTCAGCTACTTCTCCACCCATCGTGTCAAACACTAAATCTATATCTTTTAGAATCTCTTCAAAGTTTTCCTTTTTGTAATCAATGACCTGATCAGCACCTAACGAGTAAAGAAGTTCATGATTTTTTTCACTTGCTGTTGTAATAACATGAGCGCCGGCATGTTTTGCTAATTGAATGGCATACATACCTACACCACCAGCTCCAGCGTGAATAAGTACAGTTTCACCTTCTTTTAGATCGCCATGAGTAAACAGTACCTGCCATGCTGTTAAACCAGCCAAAGGTACAGCCGCAGCCTCCTCATATGAGATTGAATCAGGTAGTTTTGCCAGAAGGTGCTCATCAACTGCTGTATATTCAGCATACGAACCGAAACGTGTTGTATCAGGACGACTGAATACTCGATCCCCAACTTTCCATTTGGTAACGTTTGAACCAATTTCAGTTATGACCCCAGCTACATCCCAGCCTAAGATAATAGGAAATTCCCAATCATACATTTCTTTTAAGTAACCCTCTCTTAATTTCCAATCGATTGGATTAATGGATGTAGCCTCTAATTTTACAACCACTTGATTGGCTTCTGCCCTCGGTTTATTCACTTCCTGCTCAACTAACTCTTCTTTACTTCCATATTGATTAATCACAACTGCTTTCATTTTTGTATCACTCCTCTAAGCTAATATCCTTTTACATGTTATTCCCGATTATTTATTTGTATCTAGTCACTGGGGTTCATGCATATTACCCTTACTCATTTTTAAACAACCAGGATAAAATTATGCAAAAGTTAAGTTAGAATCGTTGGAAATGTTGCTTTTATTGTTATGATTTTACATAAAAAAAACTATTGAGATGGACTTAGTTTTCGTTTATATTTGACTTATCAACAATTGACTAGTCAAACATTGATAGCTCAACAAAATATAAAGGGAGAGTAACTATTATGAAACCATACCAACAAACAAACGATTTTAACGAAATTATTTATGGACGCCGCTCCATTAAGACATACGATTCATCCGTAAAAATCAGCAGGGAAGAAATGACTCAAATCATCAATGAAGCTAGCACTGCCCCTTCCTCCATCAACATGCAGCCTTGGCGCTTCCTTGTGGTGGATACTCCAGAGGGAAAAGAAAAACTCGTCCCACTGTCTCGCTTTAACAAAGAAAAAGTCGCTCAAGCTTCTGCTGTCATTGCCGTGTTTGCGGACAAAAACAACTTCGATTATGCAGAAAACATCTATGGAAAAGCTGTTGAGCATGGCTTAATGCCACAAGATGTTAAGGACTTTCAGTTGAAGGCATTCAAACCGATCTATAACAACATGTCCGATGCTGAAATGAACGATGTCATTATGCTTGACGCCGGTCTGGTTTCCATGCAATTGATGCTGGTTGCCCGTGCACATGGGTATGACACCAATCCAGTCGGTGGTTATGAAAAAGATCAAATTGCTGAAGTGTTTGGCTTGGATAAAGAACGCTATGTACCAGTCATGCTACTGACAATTGGAAAAGCTGCAAGCGAGGGATACACCTCCTACCGTATGCCAGCCGAAGAGACCACGTTTTGGGCATGATTCAAAGCGATAGTGCGAGTATTCTCCACATTGTGATATAGTTGCCTTTAGTTGCTGAATGTCTTGGAAGCAATCTGCCCTTGTTACATGAAACTTTTCAAGACATTCTGCACCATTCAAGGAGGGGCAAACATGAATTGTTCGCTGGAACAAGAAACCTTATTAATATTACTTAAAAATATAAGCAATCAGTTGAAACCTAAATTTGAACGTTGTACGGGGATCAGTTCCTCACGATACGTTCTGCTGTATCATCTCTATCTTCATGAAGAAGTTACACAAAGCCATTTGCAGAAGGCCATTCATATTGACAGTGCTGCTGTTACACGCCATTTGAAGCAACTGGAAGCAGACGGTTTGGTGTCACGAAGAAGAAACCCTGACGATCATCGGGAAACCTTCGTCCGGTTAACAGAACAAGGGCTAACGCATATCGCCAATTTCAAGCAGGATCGAAACCAGTTTCTTCATCAGATGATACTGGATTTCAGTGAAGAAGAAGTTGCAATGATGACCGACATGCTTACACGCATGCAATTTAATCTGAAGGATCTGTAAATTTACAATGACAGTCAGCCTTCTTCAGATTTCTTTTCATAAATGAATAAAACTAGTTAGATGAGATGATACAATATCTCAGATTAACAAGAGATTATAGGCCATATATTATTCAGGCAAGATCAAAACAAACCGCTGAGTGTTTCATTACATGGCGGTTTGTTTTAATTTATCAACAGCTAGCTTTTCGAAATATTACAAGTTAGACTAGCACATACTAAGGAAACAGTTGGCTGAAGCTTACATAATGGAGGTCTCATCATGGTATTTACAATCACAATTATCATCGTTGCACTGTTTGCAATATGGGGAGCCGTCGCTCCTGATCAGCTAGCGGATGTGGCTAATGTTGCCTACAACTTCTCTATTCAGAATTTTGGCTGGTTTTATTTGCTAGCGACACTGTTCTTCCTGATCTTTGCTTTTTATCTGGCGTTCAGCCGATTTGGCGGTATTAGGCTTGGGGATGACGATGATGAGCCGGAGTATTCTACGGTTTCCTGGCTGTCCATGCTGTTTAGCGCAGGTATGGGCATTGGGCTGGTTTTCTGGGGAGTTGCTGAACCGCTGTCCCACTATTTATCTGCACCTGAGGGGGCGGTACCCGAAACAACGCAAGCAGCCATACTTTCAATGCGTTATTCCTTTTTCCACTGGGGGCTGCATCCTTGGGCTATCTATACCGTCATCGGCTTAGCACTTGCTTACTTCCAGTTCCGGAAAGGATACAAAGGGCTGATCAGTTCCACCTTTATTCCTCTGATCGGTGAGCGTCTTGCTGCTGGCTGGCTTGGTAAGGTTATTGATATTCTGGCGGTCATATCCACCATCTTTGGTGTTGCGACCTCGCTTGGATTGGGTGCTCTTCAGATCGGCGGGGGTCTGAATCACTTATTCGGTATTCCTAACTCGACTCTGTCTCAGGTTGTCATTATCATCGTTGTAACCGTACTGTTTTTAATCTCGGCAACCTCCGGTCTGGATAAAGGTATTAAGATTCTGAGCAACGTCAACCTCGTTATAGCTTTGTTATTGATGTTGTTTGTATTGGTGACTGGACCGACTTCTTTTATATTTGACACATTCACAACAACCTTGGGCAGTTACATGCAGAATATTATTAACATGAGTTTGAGACTGACGCCGTTCTCAAGAGAAACCTGGATTGGAGCATGGACGTTATTTTACTGGGCATGGTGGATCTCGTGGGCTCCTTTTGTCGGCACTTTTATCGCAAGGGTATCCAGAGGAAGAACCATAAAGGAATTTGTAATTTACGTCATGGTTATTCCAAGTCTTTTCGGATTTATCTGGTTCTCCGTCTTTGGCGGAACAGGACTTCACATGGAATTGTTCAATGCCGCTCATCTGGCGGAGGCTGTCAAGGAAGATACGACAACCGCTTTATTCCTTATGCTGGAGCAGCTGCCTTTGGGCACGATCGTGGCATTCATCGCCACAATGCTGATCATGATCTTCTTTATTACGTCGGCTGATTCAGCTACCTTTGTACTGGGCATGCTCACTTCAGATGGCAAACTGGACCCAAGTACAAGAGTGAAATTAACCTGGGGAATTATGCAGTCCTCCATCGCGGTAGTACTGCTAATCAGCGGGGGGTTAACTGGCCTCCAGACGGCATCCATTGTAACCGCATTGCCGTTCGCTATTGTCCTTATCGGTATGTGTTTCTCCCTGCTCAAGGCTCTAAAGGCTGAGGACAAAGAGCGCCGTCAGAAGGAAAAACGGCAGCGCCAAAAGCTGAAACGACTGCTGGAGGAACAAGAAATCTCGTTGAATGAAATTTCCGGCAGGTAATGTATACTTGATGTTAAAACTAACAAAAGCCCGCGTCATTGCGGGCTTTTTATTATTTCATGGTATTGATTTTTTGATTACTTGCTGCTCCTATACCAACTACAAAGAGTAACACCGAAGCCCCAAGAAGAATGAAAAGTGGCAGGTTCCAACTATTTGTTGCATCGTGCAGATATCCTATAAGGGCTGGACCGATTGCGGCAAGAAGATATCCGATCGATTGGGCCATGCCAGATAGTTCCGCTGCTTGATGCGCATTTTCAGTACGCAACCCGAAAAACATCATGGCCAAACTAAAGGCGAAACCTCCACCAATTCCGAGTATGACGATCCACAACAGAATGACATTAGAACTATTCACCTCAACAAAAAAAACTATATAGCTAGTATATTGTTTATCTAGATTCTTTTCCATTCCCGTTCAATAGAACGTGATGAGATTTTATTGATAAAATTGTATTAAAAGGATAAAATGACGAGCATCAACGATTTTATTTGAAGAATGGTATAGCTTATGAAAGGTGGTTTAGCAATGAAAATTCTCATCGTTGGCTATTTTAGCGAGACCTCAAAATCAAATATTGCAAGGTGTTTTCCGCAAGACTGGAACGTTGTAATTGTTCCGCCCGGAAAAGAAATGCTGCATCATATTGAAGATTGCCAAGTAATCATTCCTGAACATATTAAAGTGGATCACAGTCTGCTTTCTAACGCAAAAAAATTAAAATTGGTACAGACAGGTGCAGGATTTGATAATGTGGATGTCCCTGCCTGTACACAGCGCGGCATTTGGGTGGCCAATGCTGGAGGAGTGAATGCACAGGCAGTGGCCGAGCACGTCATGGCACTGATATTGTCTTATTATAAAAACATACCGTTTCTTGATACTTTCATGAAAAACAAGATGGATGAAAATCAATTGGACTATACAGGGAGTGAATTAAAGGGCAAAACGATTGGGATTATCGGTTTGGGTGCTATTGGAAAAAAAGTAGCTGCGTTTTCCAGGGTTTTTGACATGAATGTGCTGGCGTATGCGAGAAATGCCATTGTACAATCTGATGGTTTTGTGAAAATGACGGATTTCGATACTCTTGTAAGTACATCGGACATAGTCAGTGTACATGTACCCTTGAATGAGCAAACCAAACAGCTGATCAACAAAGCGGCATTCAAAAAAATGAAAAATACCACTCTTTTTATCAATACAGCCCGCGGAGGCATTGTCAACGAAAGAGACTTGATTGATGCATTAAAAAACGGGGATATTTCAGGCGCATGCCTGGATGTGTTTGAATCTGAACCGCTTCCGATTGACAGCGAGCTCCGGAATCTGGGTAATGTGATACTTACTCCCCATACAGCAGGAATGCCTGATGGTCGGAAATTTCATAAAACAAGATATGAGTTCTTTATAAAGAATATAAGACGTGTAGAAAATGGTGAGGAGCCTGAAAGCAAGCTCAATCAATTATGATGTTTTGGTGTAGGGGTACCTTTCCCCTGCCCGTTTTGCACAGCAATTTACCGCAAGATCCGTAGCGTAAGTGTCCACTTTCTTGACAGAGGTCCAATATACAGATTGATTCGAACTGTCCCACTATTTATGATTTTGCTTAAGTTGGTATTCAAGTTCATGAAGTATGATCTTTTATTGCCAACGGTTAAATCGGTACCAAGTGTTAATATCTTTCCCTGCGTTAAGCGTTCCCTCACCTCTCGTAATGTTGAGCTGTTAATACTCGTTATCTGGTGTTTTGTAGTAAGTAACTAATTGTGACTGCTTGGATTGCCGTTTTTCCTGGTTGGTCATTTCCAGTTCCGTATACATTAGATTGGACTTTGCGTCAAGGTAAATGGTGGTCAAGCGTTCACGGACTTAGGTCTGCATTTTTTCAATGCCTAATGATACAGAAAAAAACCTCAGCCGGGTTAACCGAGATGAGGTTCTTTTAACTTTCTAGCAGGTCTCACGTATGCTTTATTTAATGACTTCAACCTTTTTATCCCCTGCTGACTTCGCTACTTCTAACGTTGTTGTACCCTGAATAGCGACTATCACGCCAGTAGCCAGCATAGAAACGATTAAAGCTGCACTGAGTGCTGTGGACATTTTCTTCTTGACCATAATCATACCTCCTATATTTATTATGTAATAAGTGGCTCAAGACGATGACGAGCCGTGGGTGACTAATAAATTACAATATTTCACTTTTTTATTGAGTAATTCACCTAATGATTGTAGTATAACGTACTGACAATGATTGTAAAACAATTTTTTCCATTTGGAGTCTCATCCCATCGTTCCCACCTTACAGCAGTTCAAAATGAAGTTGAGTCTCAGGTAACTTCGTATTTCCTTTCCACTGATTTGCACCGTATCCCAATTCCAGAACCGCAGCAATGCGCTCGTTACTTAGTACACCAAACATTTCAGTACGGCTCGGGTCGTACATCCAGTCATGCAAGGTACAGCGCACACCCAGACTTTGCTCATGAGCCAGCAAGCGGAAATTCTGAATTAGGCAGCAGACAGCTGCAAAGTCCTCTTCCCGCTTATATTGATCCGCCTCTTCCTTCACCAACACCAGAAGATATGCAGGGGCAGGCTCCTGTAATCCCTGCATGATGTCCCCATACCGGTTATCAGCAAAGATAAATCGCCACGGCTCTCGGAGGCCATCATTTGGCGCCCATACGGCATGATTGAGCAACTCAAGGATTAGATCCTGCGATACCGGTTGATCCAAAAACGCACTCGGACCGTCCATGTCTCCTTCCAAATCTGACAATTTCATTTTCATATCCTCCTCTTCTATGTAAACTGTCCTCGCAATACGGTCCACTTCTGCTCGGCTGGTGTTCTTTTCCGACTTCTTGGCGCTTTGTCGTAATACCCTATATGAAGAATACCAACAAATCTTTCATCCTCACGTAAGCCAATTCCATTGAAGAACCCTTCATGCTGAATCATGGACTCTGTATCCCACAACATTCCTAACCCTCGTTCCCAGCCCAGCAGTTGGAAGCTCTGCATCACCCCGCAGGCAGCCGCATAATTGCGGTCATTGGTCAGACGATTCGGTCCTACAGTCGACATAACAATGACGTGGGCAGGAATATCGGTAAATCTCTTTTTAAAAACATCCAGAAGTTTCCCTGGAATCAACTTGCCGAGCTTGCTTTGTGACATCTGTTCCAGCATGCAGTCCACCAACCGTTTGCGTGCTTCTGGAGTTCCGGCATATACTACACGCCATGAGCCAGACTCAACAAATGGTTGAAGCCGTATAGCCTTACGCAGTAGTTCAACAACCAACTCCTGGTCCACCGGCGTAGAGTTACATTTACGAATACTCCTGCGCTCCCTGATCAATTCCGCCAGACTCATATGCTTCACTCTCCTTTGTTCTATCTGGATTCAATATTTATACTGCTGTCTTGAAGAAATTGATGGATTACTTTTAGCTCCGTTTCCGAATATTTGTCGAGAGTACGATAGAAGCGCTCAGCCTCATGTATATGCAGACGTTCATGCAGTTCAAAGATCTTTTTGCCTTGCGGTGACAACCGGAAATAGCTCTCCTTTTTGTTGTCGTTCATTTTCGTACGTTTGACGAATCCTTCCTCGAGCAGTTTGTTGCCAATTTTGGTGATACTTGCTTTGGACAAATTCATTGCCTCGGCAATACCCGTGTTGTTAATTGGCTCATGCTTGCCTATGCAATCTATCATATGAACCGCGGTCAAATGCTGAGGGATTTTCTCGATGCTTTCACGCTGGGCGATACTTAGGAAATGCTCGATTTCTGTATCCTTGTGGTTCTCATACACATGTAAAAAACGGATAAATTGGTCATAAAGCAACTGTTTTGTTCGATCTTTTGAGATCATTCTTTGATCGCTCCTTATTTACTTGTAAACAAAAATATTCTTTTAAAAATAGAGTTATTCTAAATAAATTCTTATATTTAGTTTATTGGTTAACAATATATCATGAATGATAATGCTTATCAACTATATTCTCTGACATTACAACATTACTCTATAATCCAGGACAGAGACCTGCCTTGAACGGATTATCTTTTAACCTGCTCGTTAGTTAAACAAAAACAGCCGATCACGCTGATCGGCTGCTTTCTTAAACTTGGGTTATTGGACTCAGTATCGTTCTCTCTACTTAAATTATACCGTTATTTTTTATGTTTTTATAGACTGTTTTTTTTGAAATTCCTACACTATACTGCTAAATACAAAACTAAAAAAGAGGTGGATCATTATGGATGACAAAAAAGTGATCATAGACCAAGGTCCTTTTTTTCATGGTACAAAAGCAGAACTGCAAATTGGTGATTTATTAGAACCACAGTTCTTATCAAATTACCAAGAAAAAAATTCTAACCATATATACTTTACTGCAACATTAAATGCTGCCAAATGGGGTGCTGAATTGGCAAGATCTAATGCAAAAGAAAGAATCTACATTGTAGAATCTTTAGGAGATTTTGAAAGTGATCCAAACGTAACTGATAAAAAGTTTCCTGGAAACCCAACACGTTCATATCGATCTAAATCGCCACTTAAAATAATAGCTGAATTAGCTTCATGGGAAAGACACTCTGAAGAAGAGATTAATCACATGATTACATCTTTGAGAAAACTAAGTGAAGAAGGAAAAAATATAATATATGATTGATCCCTCTCGTTTCGTTAAAAGAAAAAAGCCGCTATAATAGCGACTTGAATTGAACATGTTCCCGTCCCACGACATTTCTTTATTGGAATATCTATGAGATACGCCATCATGGAATAAATTTATTATTTCGTTAATATCCACTTTTGTCGATCAAGTGATGGATTCAGTTCACTTAGGAAGAGTTCGGTCCCATCTTCCGATACTTCTAATGCTTTTTGATGATGAGCTGAAGTAATATGAACGGATCCGTCTTTGTTCTCGTGAAGGACCCAACGCTGGTTGTTGTACCCTAAGTAATGATACAGCTGAAGTTTGTTTTGCCCTATATCCAGATCAAGTGTCTGACCGGCCGTAGTACGAATTGAATACGAACCTGCTTCGTCACCTGTCGGAACAAATACCCACTTCTGGATGGAAGCTGCACTTGCATCATGCAAGGTAACCGGCTCCCCGTTGACAAGGTTCACGGTATAAATGGATTTCTGTGTTGCGGCATTTATAAGACTGGACTTGGTGATGTTTGCAGGTTCACCGTTGCTCACATTGACGTTCTGATAAGATGCGGAGCCGCCAAATACATTCAGTCCAAAGTGGCCTTCTGCAAAAGTACCATCCATGATATCTATCACTTTTTGACTGTCCACGTGAACGACAATATGCGGACCATTCGCTTCTATTTTCACCTTATACGTATGATTTGGCTGAATGAACGTTGGTACTTTTGCAAGAACCTGACGTTCTTCAAATCCTCCATTGATTTTATAGAACAGACGAATGGCCTTCATGTTAGGGTCTAGATTCAGATAATAACCACTGCGACCATCTTCGCTAGCCCTGAACAAAATAGAACCTGCCCCTCCTGTTTCACCGAGCAACATGTCTGCTTCATACGTAAAATTCCCAGCCTTCTCTTTGGCAATATAATTCGCATCGCTAAAATATTTACCACGAATCCCATATTCACTAACTAACCATGAAGCAGCAGACAGATCTTTAGTCCATCCACTCAGGTTTGTCCGGAACTCGCCACCTGAGACTTTAACGAGCACACTACTGGAAGCTTTACCATTCGGAGTAGATACAGTGACTGTGGATTCCCCTTCTTTTTTTGCCTTAATAACTGCATGTGAATTGTCTACCAAATCTATGGTTATTACTTCGTTATTACTGGAATTCCACTTAAGCGGTTGAACGCCTAGACCTGGTCCGTACTCGACCATCGCCTCCAGTGTATCCGACTCGCCTACCCCCAGTTCCCGAACGCTCGTATCCATCTTTATTTGAGCTTTTGAAGGAATGTCCTCATTCCAGACAGATTGAAGCTGATGCACTTTCAAGGAAACAACGTTCACATTCCCACCTTTCACGTAAAAACTCATCGCTCTACTAGCAGGATCCGGAAATATTACATCTGAAAAGACGACTTTGCCGTTGTTACCAAAGGCTTCAACAGAAGATTCATCCACAAGAATACGCATCTTGATCCGATTATTCTCCATTTGCGTAGGCGCTTCATGTTTCTTACTGAAAAGATTAGAAAAATCCGTTTCACCGGATGCAGTTCGGTCCACAAACATACGACTATCACTTGCCTTATAACCCACGACCGTCTTCTGATTTGCACCTTCACGAATGTTAAAGCCAAACTCGGTCACTGTGCTGGTTTTAGGGATTTCAATTTCAGCTTCAATTTCGTAAGCACCTGAAATAATACCTTTTAACAGATTCCCGGAAGAAGGACTCACCGACTTGTTAGAAGCAGAATACAAAGGTTTACGCAGTGATTCCAATTCTTCGATTGGACTTTGCACCATCCGAATTCCATCTTTGGTTGTTACCAATGATACTTCTCTCGGAATGGTTAGTTCACCTTTCCAATTGGACGTTGGGAAAGCGAACGGATAGTCCCAATTCGTCATCCACGCCATCATCACTGTGCGATGATCAGGCATGTTAGCGAAAGACATCGAAGCGTAAAATTCTTTACCAAAATCTGTTCTTAACACCTTACCCGCCGGATTATCGTTCACGAATTTACCATCAGCTGTTAAATGACCGATAAAATACTCGGCATCTGATCCACCTGTTTTGGGATTCGCTCCTGTACTGATCATCATAACCCACTTCTTCTGTGACGTTCCGTCTACCGGAAGTTGGAACAAAACCGGGCATTCCCATACGCCTCCGCGTACGTAATCCCCATATCCCCAATTATCTGTCAATGTCCAGTCAAGTAAATTCGCTGACGTGTAGAAACGAATATGATCTCCTCCGGACACAACCATAACCCAGCGGTTATTCTCATCATCACGGATCACTTTCGGATCGCGGAAATCCCAATTCCCAGCTTCATTTCCGCTCTTACCCGGGTTCTCGATCACAATCGGGCGTTCCTTCGAATACTCCCAAGTACGACCTTGGTCTTTACTGTAAGCCAGACCTATACGCTGGTTCCCATTCGGGCTATCTGGATTAAAGGAAGTATAATATGCAATAAGGCCCTTGCCTCCTGAATCTCCGAATAAACCAGATGCATTTGTCATATCCGCAACAGCCGACCCAGACCAGACATGTCCGTGATCATTCCAGGGAAGTGCAATCGGAAGCCGTTTCCAGTTCAGCATATCTTTACTTACCGCATGCGCCCATGTTCCTCCATCCTGATGGAAGAGATGATATTCTCCTTCGAAGTAGACAAGTCCATTCGGATCACTCGCTGAACCACGTATTGGCGTGTAATGATATTGTGGACGATATATCTCATTGTAATATTGGCTCAGTTCCGTCACATAAGTATCCTGGAAGTAAGCCGTCCCCTTTTTTACGACGATTCCGGTACTTCCACTCCTGTAGGTTGAATCTTTCACGTCAATCGCGGCCGTAGTGTATCCGTCCAGGAAGACCTGAATTCGATCTCCTTTTGCCTTGATTTCCACATGATGTTTGGCTCCCATCTGACTCGGATAAGTACGTTGCGAACTGGCAATTACTGTTCCTTTTGTATTCGTCAAACTTACACGGACCTGATCTCCTTCCTTCGTAAGAGTAGCTTCATATCCTTCAGCTCCATCGGTTGAAGATCGAAATGCGAGAGCTGCAATAGAATCAGGACGAAGGGTAATGTTCCCTTCATAAACCATATCAGTCGCCTCTTTGTTATAGATTTGCTGTGCTATACTCCCCTGTTCTACCGTCCCTCTTTTGCCGTTGATATCAGGCTGCCATTTTCCCTTGTTAGAAATCACCGTCCCCAAATTACCTTTCAGATCGCTCACCACGATGTTCGAAAACAAGGCGGATCCATCCCATACATGGAGTCCAAGCTGTCCGCTTTGATACGAAATGTCCTGAACATCAATTAATGGTTTATATTGATTGCCCCAATATACTTTTAGCGAGGAACCCACTGCCTTCACTTTGAGATGATAGATTTGCCCCATTTCAACAGAAACTTTACGCTCCTCCTTTAATTTCCCATCTCCATTTTTTGCATCTCTTAACCGAATCAGACCTGCTTCCGGAACGATTTGTAGCATGTACGAGCTAAATCCATCCTCATTAGATCGAAACAACAATGTTGCATCCGCCTTCGTATCCCTGATCATGACATCAGCTTCATAGATAAAATCATCGGACACTGTCTCTGAGATGGCCATTACATTTTCTTTAGGCTGTGAAGTCAGCAAGATTCCTTCTGAAGTATCCTCTAATCCACCTTTTCCTTTCACTTGCCAGCCTATCAGATTGGTATTCGATTTGGATGCGCTTTCAAAAATATCAAGCTCCTCCTTTGCCTGTTTATTTGTTTCCTGATCAGCAAGTACAGCACTAGCCGCAATTGATTTAGATGTAAAAATACCGTTTGAAGTCAGAGTTAATCCCGTTGCCATCAGAAGACATATTGCGAATTTAGATTTATCTTTCATTCCATACCCTCTTTTCTAATAATATTGTGAAGTTGGTTCAAATTTAATTGGTTTTGGACAACCAGTTCAGTTTGGTTGCCCAAAACCGCGCAGTAACCATTAAGGGGAATCAAGCCATTACTAAATTCTAAACACTCTGATTTTCCCAAATGCTTACGAGATCATTGATTTGAAGCGACACGACCTTTAGTTCTCCGCCAATGGCATAGAGTTCCAGCCCTCTACTTCCCAAGTCGGGGAAAATCGTGTCTGAAATGATAGTTGTCCCATTGTTGCCAAAGATCTCTACACTTGACCAATCAACATAGATGCTCAACTGTATCCGTTTATGCTCTGGCTTCATGGGGGCCTTGTGTTTTGCAGCAAAATCGGGATGGAAATCAACAGCGTTTGACTTCGTTCGATCGACAACCAACTCCTCATCCAAGACATTATATCCGATGACTGTCTCCTGGTTGGAAGAGGAAGACTTTCGCACCTTGAACCCAAATTCTATTGCATTACCGATTTCGAATTCCGCAATAATTTCCATCTTTGCAGCAGAAACAGCAGACAAAACGTTCATATCTGGTTTAATCGTAATGTCTTGTAGAGACAGAATTGATTTTCTGAGTTGATTTAACTCAGTTATGGGTGCTTGAATTAAGCGAAGTCCTTCCGAATACGTCCTGAGCTGAATCTCACGTGGGATGGACATATGACCACGCCATTCTTTAGAAGGAAGAGTGGAAGCATAACGCCAATTATTCATCCAGCCGACCCAAATCTTTCGCCCATCCTCATTCGGGATACCGTCCCAGGTCACGGCCGCGTAAAAGTCAGATCCGTAATCTATCCATTGGATTGTATCGAATGATTCCAATGTTTCATCTAGTGTAAAAGCCTTACCATCAAAGTGACCTATAAAATACATCATGCCAGAACCGCCTGCGGGTGGTTCTGAATCGTTTGGATTTACGCCATTTCTATCTCCGACACTTAGTGTCAGAATCCATTTAGTGGTATTAGGGTCCTCATCCACTTGGAGTTTAAAAACATCAGGACATTCAAAAATTCCACGATGGATGCCCGGAATATCAGAACCGAAACCGCTTGCATAAGACCAATCCTTAAGATTCGAAGATGTGTAAAATTCTACACGGTCGCTAACAGCAAGAACCATTATCCAGTTTGAAGATTCTTCATGCCAGAATACCTTTGGGTCTCGAAAGTCTAGCGTCTCCGTGGGGAATAAAACAGGGTTACCTTCATATTTTGTCCAGGTTCTACCTTTGTCCTTGCTGTAAGCGATGCTTTGAACCTGCGGTTTACCGGGTTGAGTGCTGTTATCATTATTAGTATAAATTGCAACCAATCCTGATCCTGCTTCGTTGAAGAATCCGCTTGTATTGTTCTTATCGACTACCGCACTTCCCGAAAAGATCGCTCCATCTACCCCGGGCGAGATGGCTGGTGGAAGTTCATCCCAATGTACTAAATCATTACTTACTGCATGCCCCCAATGCATTCTGCCGAAGTCAGGCTGCGTATCATGGGGAGTATATTGGTAGAAAAGGTGATATTCTCCTTCGTAATAAACCATTCCGTTAGGATCGTTAATCCAATTTTCCTTAGGGGAATAATGTATTTGCGGTCTATATTCATTTTTATAAATAAAGTTTTCTGGACCTTTGCTGATATTATTTTCACCTGATAGATGTACTTTTTTAATTTTATTCACGCTCCCTTAAGGCTATTTAAAATCTCAAAGAAGTAATATGCATTCCTTATTAACAAAATAAGCCACCTGTTTTCATTTGTCAAAGTATTTTTGTATAAATGAACATTATTTTTTATGTATATATATGTTTTGGTTTACATTTGCACAATTTATGGCTGATTATAGAAAATAACAATTTTTTAGTTAAGTTAATCTAATCATTTCTTTATTATTTCAAACCCATTGGTTTACAAATGTAAAAAAAGGTTGTATCTAAACTTCTCTTTACTTGTTCAGCAAAATATCGTTAGTATTAAACCTAATATTACCGATAAAACAAAAAAAGCCGCTAAAATAGCGACTTCAATAGGAATATGCTCTTGTCTCTTAACATGTTCTAAATAAATTAACGGCTGGCTTATGCTTTAACAACTTCAACCTTTTTATCCCCTGCTGACTTCGCTACCTCTAACGTTGTGTTACCTTGGATAGTGACTATTAGGCCAGTAGCCAGCATAGAAACAATTAAAGCTGCGCTGAGGGCTGTGGAAATTTTCTTCTTGACCATAACCATTCCTCCGATATCTATTATGTTGTGTTATGCGGCTCAAAGAACTATGATGAGCCGGGTGTGACTAGATATTACAATATTTCACTTTTTTGTTGGGCAATCTACCTGGTGATTGTATTATAACGTACTGCCAATGATTGTAAAAGGATTTTTTCCTTGTGTTCAAATACAATAAAGTATGATTGTTTTCTCAGAATTTCTTTTCAAAACTAAAAAATTTGACGGTCATTCTCCTTGATGTAAAGTATCCACATATTCAATAAACCTTTTCGCTGCTGGGGAAATATTATGATCATCTCTCCACTTTAATCCTATTTCCCAGTACCATCCTTCATCAATAATAGGGATCCAGACCAATTCATCTAACATCAACCCCAACGTCTTAGGTAGTACTGATACACCTAGACCCGACTTTATAAAACCGGCTACAGTGATCAGGTCCTCCGCTTCATAAGCCGAAGCAAGAAAAAATCCGGTATGTCGGAACCGGGATATGATCGTTGCTTTTAATCCACAATTGTTTTTCAATCCAATAAATGGCTCGCCAGACAGCTCTGCCAAACTAAGAGCGCTACAAGCTGCATAACGATGTTGGGAGGGAACAACAATGTATAAAGGAACATTTTTAATCGTCTTCCAGTGATGATTATTCAAAGTAGATTCCCTCGATGTAATCATAATATCCGAGAATCCTTGCTCCAGATGTTCATCAATATCTCCTAAGTTCCCTTGTGTCAATTCGAACCGAACTTTGGGATACTTCAATTGATAACTTCGAATTAGGCTAGGGATCAATTCAACACCGAGAATATTTAGATAAGACAACGTAATCACACCAGTATCCGGATTGGACCACTCTTCGATTTCTCTTAGACCATTTTCAATATTATGTAGGGCTCTACCAATCCATTTAGAGAACATAGTACCGTTTCGGTTCAGCTTAATATTTCGTCCATTTCGCTCAAATAAAGGAGCTCCTATCTCGTTTTCAAGCTTGGCAATTGCATGACTTAACGCTGGCTGAGTAATACCGAGTTTTTTGGAGGCTAAGGTCATATGTTCAAGCTGTGCAACGGTCATAAAGTATTCCAATTGTGTAAGTTCCATTAAAACAACCCTCCATATATTAATAATATTCATCATTTCTATTATTATAATAAATTGGACGTTATGAAAGTAGCAAGTGTAGTATTAGTTCTAGCTCCTCTCGAACAACACATTAAGGTTTAGAGACAGAGCAATTTCAAATTAATCATCGAATACCATCACTAGGAGGAATAGTTATGCATAAAGAATTTGAGTTCTCTGTATCAGAATTTAAAGGTAAAAGGGTGCTTGTAACCGGAGGAACAAAGGGAATGGGGCAAGCAGTTGTGAAAAGACTTGCAAACGGCGGAGCTACAGTTCTTACTACTGCCCGTTCCCTATCTGCTGACTTGCCAAATTCGGTCAAATTTGTGCAAGCAGATGTCGCCACACCTGAAGGTGTAGAGCAAATAATTACAGCAGTAAAAGAGCAACTTGGAGGTATCGATATTATCGTCCATTGCGTAGGTGGATCAACGACACCACCAGGAGGCGCACTTGCATTGAGTGATGAGGATTGGCTTCATACATTAAATTGGAATTTACTCGCAGCAGTTCGACTTGATCGTGGCTTAATTCCACTTATGTTAGAAAATAATTCAGGCGTTATTCTTCATTTCACTTCCATCCAGAGACGTTTGCCTTTATATGAAACTACATTGGCTTATGCGTCTGCCAAAGCCGCGCTGGCTAATTATAGCAAGGGATTATCAAATGAATTTTCCCCACAAGGAATTCGCATAAATACGTTGTCTCCTGGGTTTATTCAGACAGAAGCAGCTGACGCATTAATTGATCGGATCGCAACTGAAACCGGAAGTCGAGAAAGTGCCCTTGAACAACTTATGACTTCACTCGGAGGTATTCCAATTGGTCGGCCAGGATTTCCTGAAGAAGTCGCTGAGCTGGTCGCATTTCTGGTCTCAGACCGAGCAGCATCTATTACAGGTAGTGAATATGTCATAGATGGGGGAACTATCCCTACCGTCTAATAATTAATTAATAAAGGGAGAGAACAATATGGATCTCAATCATTTACCGTCTGTAATTGCCAAATACATTACTGCATCTAACAAGCCAGACCCAGTAGTATTTGTAGATTGTTTTTCAGAAAATGCCGTTGTGATGGATGAAGGAAAAAAGCGAAATGGCAAACAGGCGATTCGGAAATGGAGTGATCAAAACCATTTCGCGGCGAATGTAACGTTAGAGCCAACAAAAGCCAAAAAAATAGGTGATGAAATTGTGTTAACATGCAAGCTGGATGGTACCTACGATAAGACGGGTCTACCCGATCCGCTATTATTGGATTATCATTTTGTTATTGTTGACGATAAGATCATTAGACTTTCCATTTTCTAAAGATATCCAAATGGCTTGTCCGCCACGGGCTGCAGTAATAAGCTCTCTTTGTACATGATTTGAACAAAAAGATGCCCCCACAATGATGTATTTGATCATGTAGGGGGCATCTTTTAAATCACGACAGCCGTTCAACATTAATCAAAGGCTGTATTTTGATATCGAAGTCAACATTAATTTTCATATTGTCCCAATATTTTAACCATTGCTCTTCCGTTAGTTCTTTAGAAAACGGCTTAAGTGAATGTGTTCCGACCTCTAAGGGATCCACTTTCAACCGTTGCATACTTTTTAATAATTCTGATGTTTGTTCCTCAAGGTATACCTCAATCTCATGAATTAAATGTTCCAATTGTTCCTCGCTTTGAATATTCTTTTCTCCCTGGTATTCCTCAATTCTTCCTTTCAATCCCACACGTAAAGACAAGGATGAATAATCACTCGATAGATTCATGCGAATATTGGATCGAACACGTCCTAAACTGATAGATAACTTTGGAATGGCCAAGACTTTTAAGAAATGATCGTTATCCAGAAGTTGAAAAATTTCATCACTTACGTCTTGAGTAACCATTACTTCTTTATCATTTCGGAAGAAGGCCGTTCCTACGTAATTGAAATTGTTCTTATCCGCATGAAATACCGGCAGGATCGGATCCTTAAGAGGGGAATATAACATCTTCATGAATTGATGAATATTGACAATGCTCATTTCACCTTGGTTATGTTCCTCGTAATGCTTTAACATCCGATAAAGAAAATAATCTTGGTTTTCTTGCTTCGTCAATTGATTTTTTATGTATTCATCAAAATCTCCTCTGACAATCAATAAATAGACACGCATTGAAATATCGGGATCAACCAATATCGTATTGATCAGCTTTTCAATGCCTTCTTTTTTGGCCAGTTCCTCATTGATTAATAACATTCGCAGCTGCCCCTGTTTTAATTCCCGATAATAAATTAAATTAAACTCCTTGCCTCCCTGCTTTAACAGATCAACTTCCTTGGAGAGAAATCGTTTTTTTTCTTTGATGAGTGGTGGTACTAAAGTGCTGATTTTAAACTTTCCCTCCGTTCCCTTGTCAACCGACCAGAAAACTACCGGAGCGATCTCTTCGATCATATTGTTCTCGGCATATGGAGAAGAGCAACCGGTCATCCACATAAGGCTTACAATCGCCAATAAACCATAATGCTTGTATGGTATCATGCCTACACACTCTCCTTTCGTTTAACCATAGTGAAAAGGATCGTAGGAACAAGTAAATAAATGAATGCACCAAGCCAGATTTGAATGTTCAGTAACATCTTTTGACCCGGAACCGTTTGCCATAACCATTGATCCATTATGATAATACTTATCAAAATGACAAACCAACTCGACAATAATCCGATCCGAGTTGTGCTTTTGTTCATTTTCTTCATAAAGACTCTTCCAGCTCCATATAAACACAACAAAAGAATTGAAATGTCAAATACATAATTAAACATATGGAAAGAGATAAGGATGTAATCGATTCGTTCTAAACCACTCATTTGAATGTAACTTCCCATATATACTACCGGAAAGTTGATCTTGCTTAAAAAGTTTGAACCGTAAAACAATACCGAAGCAATGAACAATAATGAATATTCCATAATCGTCAGCATGTTTCCAATGACAAGATATTTTGATATTTTTTTATTGGAGCTTAACCATGGAACCATAAAGGCCAAATATACTGGACCGGAAAATGCCGACCAAATAAACAACAAGCCCTGCCATGAATGTCCTGACCATTCGGTGGGGATTAGAGGATACAAATCGCGGTAATTTGCAATCGTTGGAAAGAAAAAGGGAATAAACATGATTAAGATCCACGCCCCGCAAAGAAAGGCGATAACGACAAAACGCAATGTTTTTTCCATGCCATGTGAAGCCACAAATAAACTGATCGAAAGAATAACTAGGATCAGCCACTTTTTATTCATTGATGGATATATAAAATTATGGAGCATTTCAACGTAACCCAGTGTGATGATTGAAATTTTTAACAGTATTATTACAAAACCAAGTATTGCGAAAACTTGAACCGCCCGTTTCCCAAAAAGCTGTACAAATCCTTGATAGCCTTTCGATGCATAACTGGAAGTAAACCATTTGGATAGCATCATCAAATTAAGTTGGGACAGTAGCCCCAAGGCGACAATTCCCCAAACCATATAGGAATGAACCAAATAAACCGGCATGATTAAAATAAAATAATGCATTTGCGTTCGATTAACTAATAAAAGGAAATGGATGCCGCCAAGGGTGGAAGTTTGATTGAATAGGGATAAAGTCTTCATTTCTTCATCTTCTCCTGTCGCCATTTCTGTAGTGGTTTTAGATTATGCGGACGCGTTTTCATCCAAATCAAAGGCCCGCGAATAAAGAGGTCAATCCAATCCTTCCCATAAAAAGGTGAAAGCGGCGCTAAATAAGGTTGACCTAATGACGTTAATGCATGGAGATGCGCAAGAATGCCGATTATCCCGACCACGATTCCTGGCAGCCCAAGAAACGATGCAAGGATAAGAAGAAGCAATTGCAACAGAACCATGGATTTTGTCATTTGATAATTGGGAACTAAAAAGAAAGCAATAGCGGATATACCCATCAAAACAATTAATACTTTACTTGCAAAGCCTGCCTCTACAGCCGCTTGTCCAATGACAATACCACCGATAACCCCTAGAGTTTGACTGGTTTTGGTCGGCATTCGCAAACTTGCTTCTTTGATGATTTCCAGCGTTACGATCATGAAAATTCCTTCCACAAACGGAGTAAAGGGCAATTTGCTTCTCGATTCCAATAATACGAAGAGAATCGGCAGCGGAACCATTTGGTAATGAAATGTCGTTAACGCAACATAAAAAGGAATCATCGTCAAAGAAATAATAAAACTTCCATACCTCATTAAACGTAAAAAACTGGCTACCGGCCAACGAAGGAAGTAGTCTTCTGGCGATTGGAATAGATGGAATAATGTAATGGGACAAATTAAAGCAAACGGTGAATTGGAGACTAATAAAGTCAGCTTACCCTCACCTAAGGCGAAGGCGCAGGCATCCGGCCGATCCGTTTGTAGAAACTGGGGAAAGACCGTATGGTTATGATCTTCAATAAAAGCTGCAAGCTGTGCGGAGTCTAAAAACTGATCGAAATCCACACTTTCAATTTTCTCTCTTGCAAGGGAAACAAATTCCGGATTAATTATTCCGTCTATGTACATTAACACAACTTTTGTTTTACTCAGTGATCCTATAGTGAAGCTTTCCGTTTTTAATGTCGTTATAGGCAAACGTCTGCGCAACATTGTAATGTTATTATCGATTTGTTCGCTGAAGCTATCTTTCGCTCCATATATAACCGTTTCCGTTTGGGAAGGTTCAATTGCCCGGCCAAGAGGATTTTCCAACTGTATGCCTAGCCATTGATCGTTGACTGAATCGTATAGAAGAATATATCCTTGCATTATTTTTTGCCCAGCATCTTCGATCGATATAACTTCTGAAACATCAGAATTGATTATGCATGAAGAAAGCGAATTTCCGCCTGATTGATGAAGTGGCTGAATAATCGCCTCGTTTAAACGCTCTTGATCTATTAACGTTTTTATAAATAAAAGATGGACTGAAGCACTCGTACCTATTTTGTGCTCAATGATTTCGGCATCTTCCATATGGTTTAATATCTGTTTTAAATCATCAAGCCATGTAGACTTTTGATGATTTTTCATTTGAGGCTCGTGTTTTTCAACCATGGTCGTCTCCTTTATCAAAGTAATAAAATGGTGATAAGGTTAATATCTTGTCCTGTAATCGAAAAATCATACGACCGGCAATTTGTAGTTTAACAGCAATATCGGGAACAACATGCTACCAGATTAATCTTAATCGAATGAGTGTATTATGGTACCCTACCCTTTGTATCTGTCTCCGGCTTTCCTCTTGGGCGACAAAAAACAAAAAGACAGGCATCAACTGATACCTGTCCCTATCTTAAGTTCATTAGAATTACTATATTGCCCTTAGATAAAGGGCCTACGGTCCCGCAAAATGAACTGAATAATCTGCTATTAAAATCTGCTTTGAAAAGTGGGATGTATATCAAAAGGTAGGAGCAGGTAATTCATCAATTTTCAAACGTAGTAAAATGTACGGTTTTTGTCGCAGGTCTCTTCCATAATGAAATCTCGCCTGCCTATGTAATTGGTTCACAATCACATATAAGTATTGATCCGGACCAATAGAAAACGTATCTGGCCATAAAATTCGGGGATCATGGGCGATGGTTTCCATGATTCCATTCGGCAATATCTTTCGAATACTATCGTTTTCATAATCTCCAGCATAAACGTTTCCTTTAGCGTCCGTGATCATCCCATCAGATGCGCCCTTCTCTCCCCAATACTGCACAAGATCACTTAACTTAAAATCCGGTATCGTTCTGTCTCTTAACGATTCTGTTGAGATCGAGTATAGCTGGCGACTGGTTAATGGACAATAGAATAACATTTTTCCATCAGGGGAAATGGCTATACCATCAGAGGCCAATCGAAACGGAGATGTCGAACCATCCGCGTTTCGATTCATCAAAATTTTACCTTCCACTTTTGGCACAAAATATGGATCGGGTGAGGTCGAGCTTGCTCCATGCAACCGTCTATACGCATTTCCGTTTTCTAAATTTACGACGATAATAGCGCCTGGACCATTGGAAGAAGAATCCGTTATATATGCGAAACCTGCTTTTCCTACACGAAAGTCAAATCGGACATCATTTAGATACGTTGTCGGCAAGACTACATCATCTGCAAATGTATATACTTTTCTAATTGTATTTGTTTCTAAATCTACCGCGACTAATTTTGCGCCGCCTTTAATAGGCTCTGAAAAGTTTGGTGCAGCCGTGTCAAGTACCCACAGGGTTCCCCTTCCATCTGCAACAACACTTTGGACACTGATGAAGGACATAACGATATTCAATGGGTTGATCAAATTCGTTTCTTCATTAGGATAAGGTTGCATCTGACCATCAACAATTTCCGCTACCGTAAATCTAACGTCATCTCCCCATTTTGGAAAGCAAATAAAGGTACGCCCGGTCTCGGATACACTAACGCCTGTAGGCATAGCCCCGTAAAAGGAATGAACGAGTTCTAACTTACCAAAATATTCTTCCATAGGTAACATAGGCTGTATGATGTCCTCCTCAACATAGTTGAATAGATATTACCTATAATTATGTTCAAGACTTTTTCTAATGCCTGGCCCTTAATCATTCTTTTTTTACCTCGATTTTGAAATTGTCCGATACATTTAAAAATACAAAAAAACTTCGGCGTAAGCCGAAGCATGTTGACGTTAACTATATGTGCTCTAGGAAAAATGCTTCCTCCGATCGTCAACGCAAAACTTTGCCAAGCTTATCAGTACCAAAAAGGTTTTATTGTTGGTCCGGTAAACCTAATGCATTGGCTGAAGTTATCGCTTGATCTAAAAATTCCTCTGCTCGGGTCAATTGCTGCCTGGCAATCTCCAACGCTTGTGAATTTGTTGCCACATTAGATTCACTTAACGAGCTTATTGCCTGATTTAAAGCCGTCTGCACCTCAGAAACCGCGTTAGATGCATGCTGCTCCAGCGTATTACTACCACTCGAGTTAAGTGCATCTTCTGCTGGTTTTCTTGCGTTTTCGGTTGCTAGATCAATTTTGTTTTTATTGGGCACCGTGACTCCTCCTTCCATGAGTAAGATCATTCATTTAAACAGAAATAAGTATGGGATTGAGATTTTGTTTATATCCCTGCGACTGTATGGGAATATTCGGATCTTACCTCTCCGGTGATCCATATTAGTATAAGATCCGATGCATTGGAAAATCTAATCTTGATGAAAAAGGAGGGGATCATTTCTGAATGGCTAATCCAACGCTAGCGCCGCACGAATCGATGGAACTGCATGAAGCGTTAAACTTCAAAACGCTCTGCATCGCTAAGTCGAAACTTATGCAAGGCCTGGTCTTTGACCAAGAGCTAAAAGCCTTAATGCAGAAAGACGTAACTCAATCCATACAACAGATCGCTGAGCTGCAAGCAATCTACGCAAGAGCTCCTTTCCAAGCACCCGTTCCAAATAATCCGACACCTATAACACATTAAGGGGAACTCAGATGAATACCGATTATTTAGATCCGATTAATTCATTGAATATGCCGGAAATGGCAGATATGACTTTTGCCATGGACTTCCTTCTTCGTGCCAAGGAGGGTGTACGTAATTTGTCCATCGCCCTGACGGAAACGGCTTCACCGGATGTAAGAGCCCTGCTGCATACTCATCTTAAGCAGGGGATTGCAATGCACCAAGAAATCTCGGAGCTCATGATGCGCAAAAAATGGTTTCATCCTTATGAGTTGAACGAACAGTACCAACTCGATCAGCTTTCGGCGAAAAATACGGTGATGATCGGGCAGATGAATCTGTTCCCGGGTGATACGTCACGTAAAGGGATGTTTGATCGGACCCCAGATGAACATATTGGAGGACATAAAGCATGAAGGCGGTAACGTATCAAGGGGTTAAAAATGTCGTGGTCAAAGAGGTGCCGGATGCGAAGATTGTGAAACCGGACGATATGATCGTAAAGATCACCAGTACCGCCATTTGCGGTTCTGACCTTCATCTTATTCACGGGATGATCCCTAACCTTCAGGAAAACTATGTCATCGGGCATGAGCCGATGGGGATCGTAGAAGAAGTAGGTCCTGGCGTGACCAAGGTAAAAAAAGGTGACCGTGTGATCATTCCGTTTAACATCGCATGCGGAGAATGCTTTTTTTGCAAAAATCAGCTGGAAAGCCAATGTGACAATTCAAACGAACACGGGGATATGGGCGCATATTTCGGCTACTCCGGAACGACCGGCGGATATCCCGGCGGGCAAGCCGAATATTTACGGGTCCCATTTGCCAATTTTACCCACTTTAAGATCCCTGAAAACTGCGAACAACCGGACGAAAAGCTAAGCTTGATCGCCGATGCCATGACGACGGCATTCTGGAGCGTAGATAACGCCGGCGTTAAGAATGGTGATACAGTCATCGTGCTCGGCTGCGGTCCGGTCGGACTCCTGGCCCAGAAGTTCTGCTGGCTGAAAGGAGCTAAGCGGGTCATAGCCGTCGACTATGTCGATTACCGCTTAAAGCATGCAAAGCGAACAAACAATGTGGAAATCGTAAACTTCGAACAGGATAAGAATATTGGGAACACTCTCAAGGAAATGACCAAAGGCGGCGCCGATGTCGTGATTGATGCGGTAGGAATGGACGGCAAGATGAGCGATCTTGAATTTCTAGCCAGCGGTATGAAACTGCAAGGCGGCACCATGAGTGCATTTATCATTGCATCTCAGGCTGTCCGCAAAGGTGGCACCATTCAAGTCACTGGTGTATACGGCGGACGTTATAACGGATTCCCGCTCGGTGACATCATGCAGCGAAACGTGAATATCCGTTCCGGACAAGCTCCGGTCATTCACTACATGCCATACATGTACGAGTTGGTTACGTCTGGCAAAGTGGACCCTGGGGACATTGTTACGCACGTCATTCCGCTCAGCGAGGCCAAGCGGGGCTATGAAGTGTTCGATACAAAAACGGACGATTGCATTAAAGTCATCTTAAAGCCTTAAATATGAATTGATACATGGGAGGACAATCTGAATGGATTCCACATACGCTTTGCATGAGATGCTCGAGGTGCATGAAATAGCTGCGTTCAAGACGGTTTGCATGACAAAATCCAAGACCATGCAAGCTCTGGTAACCGACCCGGAGCTCAAGCAAATTTTGCAACAAGATGCGACATTATCACAACAGCAGCTTCAGGAGCTCGGTGGAGTGCTGTCTAAAGCGACTGTATAGGAGATAAAAAAATGAACCCAATATTAGAACACATGACTGGTCTTAATACGCTGACCGATGACGTGATCGCAATGGATTTTTTGATGAACGCCAAGAGCGGTGTCAGAAACTACGCCATGGCTGTGACCGAATGTGCCACCCCCGAAATCAAACAAATTTTGATGAAACAGCTCGATGAAGCCATAGACTCTCATGAAAAGATATCAAATTACATGGTGCAGCATGGCTTATACCACCCTTACCATATTGCAGAGCAAATTCAGCTCGATCTGAAAAATATTCAGACTGCTATGAACATTCCGTCCTGACACCCTTTTTGATTTTAGCTAGAGACTTCAGTGAACAAAATGTTCCTGTGTCAAGAATTTCAACAATAAAAAAGGCGGATACACTCCGCCCTTTTTTTGGCATCGTCACGAAACACGCATATACAAGCGTTCCTTTACTTAAATCTACTTATTTTTCATCCTGAGACTGTTTATGGACGCTGCTCGCTAATTGAATTAACTATTAGTGAACTCAAGGCTCCAACCTCCATGACATCTCCCAAAAATCAAGCTCAAAGCGACTGCACATCACGAAAATATCTTCCATCCGTTGGTACGTTCCCTCGCTACAGCCTTCTAATAGCTTATCCGTTAACGTCACTAGGGATTGATTGTTGCTGTTGTATTCAGAGGAAGCATATCCTGTGATCCACTCTCCATAAAAAGGATGATCAGCTGCACCTGGCTTTTGAGCAAGGACTTGACCAATCTCCGCATAGCTCCATGAGCAGGCCAGAATGGATACAAGTACTTCTGCTATGCCACCCGCATGGGAAATAGAGAGCATATAGTTAGTATAGGCTGCATTTTTCAGTGCAGGTTTTACCTGGAACACATGATCCTCTGTAATTCCTAATCGCTCCATATAAGAACGATGAATTTTCATTTCACCATTCAGGATGTTATCTACGTTTTTACTAAAAAACTGCATCAATTTGGGGTCGTGCGACTTGACGATACCTAGTGCAAATACACGGGCATAATCGAACAGGTACAAGTAGTCTTGCAGCAAATAATAACGAAATTGTTCAACCGGTAAGGAACCATCTCCGATTCCTTTAACAAAGGGATGCTCGAGACATTCCTTCCACACGGGCTGTGCTGCCTGATATAGTCTCTCTGAAATAGTCAACATGTGTTCCTCCAATTCATAATGTACGTATTAAAAACAAAAAAACGAAACATCCATAGGATGTTTCGCAGACAAATACACTAAAACAAGGGGGTTCGCATGAGCTACCCAAGTACAGTGTTTCATCGTTGCATCCCTACGTTGGCATTATCCAAGTCAGGTAAGGTCGGTTTAACACCCTCTCAGCCGGTTAAGGCTCCCTCGCAAACGGTTGTATGTAGTTGATTACTTTCTTATTCCCATAAAAGAAAAAATAACATCCATTTAGTATATCAAGGGCTGTTAAATATAGTCAAGGCAGATTGTATCGCCCCTCATCACCTTTGGTGACGTATGTAAACGATGAAAACCATCACAACAATGGTTGAGTTTTAGCCACTGTTATGATGTTTTCTATTCTTGCAACTACTGCCGATGGTTTAATGTCCGAGTTTGTTCTTTCCGACAAAAGTGAGTATTCCGTACTGGGAAGTGTTTCTCCAGCTCTCATTGGTCGTATCATTCCACTTGGCTACGCTCTGCTTACCTCCGCCCTGGTTGTCGTTAATTTGAAGCTCGAAACCGAGAACATTTCCTGTTTTGGGCGTCAGTGAATGTAACTGGATTCGGGCTTCTACGAGATATCCTTTATTTGTTTTCTTCACAGCACTTACAAGGCGTCCAGGTGAGGCACCCCCTGCAAAGGTTCCTACATTGTCTGCACTGATTCTGAACTGGGCATCATCATATTGAAAATACGGTGTGCGCTGGTGATTCTCGTCCAGGAAAATCTCAACCGAATCCTGATCCCATGGGTTGATGCTATCTGTGATGATGTTTGGATCAGTGACGTCGATCAGCAGGTATAGATATTCACCTGACCACATTGCGCGAGCCACTGCCTCTGCACCTTCGCTTTGGTTCAACCGGTTTACTTCAATCGGTGCAGCCTTATTCCATGATGTGTCTTTCTTCCCATCAATCTGAACAATCCCTTGTACAGCTTGTGCAGATTTGGGCATAGGGGCAAGCTGAATCACGCCGTATTTGCTTGTATCCTGTTCCTGAGATTGTGTTCGATCATTCCAGTACAGTGGATTATAAGGTTGTGTCCCACTTGAACCGCCATCAGTCACACGGATATCCAATCCGGCTTCATATTCTGATCCGACTTGGATACCACCCCACGGAATGGACAATTCAACCTGATATCCGGCTTTGGTCTCGCGTACACGATATGAACGCTTCTCCACGCCCTCAGCTTTGCCCGACCGCTTAATGATTACATGTCGGTCATCTACTTCATATGAAGTGGTCTTGCCATTATTGAGATCAACAAAGATATCTACTTTGTCATTCACATCTGCCTTCGCATCCTGAACATCCACGAGGATATACAGGTTACTATGATCCCATAAGGTGCGGAAACTGGCTGATCCCGCAGAGTCACCCTTCAGTGGAGTAGACACCGCTTTGTTCCAGAGCGGATCTTGTGACTGTTTTTTGATATCCGGTTTACCCGAAAGTGAGACGGCTCTCTGTGTCAACACAGGCAAGCTGGATTCATCCACAAGTCCCCAGTATGCTTTTTTGGCCTTAAGGGCTGAATCAAACAGCATAGCCTGGTTGTTGTAAGACTTCTCATCTTGGAGTCCCCATAAGGTAACTGAAGAAATGTGGTCTTTGTGTTTTTTGTACAAATCCAACAGTTCCTTATATCGATACGCCTGCTTTACTGCAACTTCATCGGACATCTCTTCACCAAATGGAATTCCGCTATCCACATCCAGTTCCGTGATCTGAATATCCAATCCAAGTTCGGCGAACATGCTGATCGTTTTTTCAATTTCCTTGATGGGCGGGGATTCCAGGTTATAGTGGGATTGCAAACCCACACCATCGATGAGCCCTTTCTCTTTCAGTCGTTTGACCAACTGATACATATGCTCTCTTTTCTCAGGGATTTCCGTGAAGTATTCGTTGTAATATAATTTGGCATTCGGATCGGCTGCACGAGCGAATTCATAGGTTTTCTCAATATAATCCGGACCAATTAGTTCATAAAAGGGACTTTTACGTAAACCGTTGGCATCACCATTGCTATCCGCAATCGCCTCGTTTACCACATCCCAGGCATAGATCTTACCTTTGTATCGGGTCATGACGGTTTCAACGTAATCCTGAATCCGGGCAAGTAGTAATTCTCGACTCGCAGGGTTACCCTGAGGATCCTTGAACATCCACTCTGCTGCATCAATATGCCACAACAACGCATGTGCGCGTACGCCCATACCATGCTCCTCGGCGAACTGAACATATTGATCGGCTGCCTCGAACTCATAAACACCTTCGGAAGGAGACATGTACTTCGGTTTCATCTCATAGGTTGCGGTCAAGCTGTTAAAGTGCTTTGTGAGCAGTTGTCCGTATGCGCCTTCCAACTGCCAGCGATACACCGCTGCACCAATGGGGAAATCATCTTGATACAGGTCCTTCAGAGACAGAATACCTTCTTCAATCTCCAGTTGCTCGGCCAGAGTAAATGATACATCATCCACATAGAACGATAACGTATCTACGCTATCTTCAGAGATGTAGGGTGTTTCGATGAACAAATTCAATTCAGTGGGATCATCGCTATACTGAAATTTTCCGGTGATCTTGTGCCATGTATTCCATTCTGTTTTGGCAATTTTCACGCTACCGATTGGGTTCCAGCTTTCGGAAGTTGTTTTTTTATATGTGGTGAGCTGTAGTGTTTGATCCGTGGTGGGCTCCTGAGTAAGTCTTACATATGCCGCAATTTCGTACTCTTGGTTACGCTTAAGCAGATCCTTCATGGATAACATCGGTCCATGATAGGAACGCTCACGGTTGGCGACCAGCATGCTGGACTGACCTTCGTGTGCTTCCTGCTGTGTCACTGTCAGCCTTTCGCTACCGACACGTGGAGTCCATCCCTGAAGTGTACCGTCTTCAAAGTTTGTGCTCAAATGACCTCCCTCCACTTCCGTAACTGCTTTGGCTGCATGTGAGACATTCGTAAATGGAAGCATGGCGAGTACCAGCACAAGAACCAAGGCCGTTATATTCCATTGGCCTAACCGTTTCATACAATTCCTCCTCTTAATTTGGTCTAAGTATTTCTGAACGGATTAACATCCAGATAAATAGATTATAGCTCTTTAGACAGCGCTTACATATAACAAATTTACAATAATTACAATAAAATGTTATCACTTGGTAATCTTATGTGGGTTTAGGAAGCTGGAGTTCGTTCGCAAGGGATATCAAAAAACCGCTACATATTTGCAAAAATAAAAGACCGTTTCCCGATAAAATACGAGAAAACGGTCATCGTTAGAAAGTATCTTTTTTCTGTTCACTAACAGGCATATAAACTTTGTTTTATAATCGTCCCTCGTGACCCTGATCCTCCTGCACAATTCGAGCTATGTGAATCATCAAATATAATAATTCCTCGTTTGATATGGAGATATCCAGCATATTCTGCACGTAGGTTTTAATCATCTCCGCGCATTTGTATTCAAGCGGATGCTCCTTCACCATGTGCTGAAATATAAAATCTTTCGCCGAATTGCCCAGACGTCCTTCTTGTAAACGCTGGATGAAGAATTGCAAATGTGTGACAAGTCTCACATAATGGATGGAGTTTTTGTTCAATTGCATATCAAAGGTGTATTGTATCAGGTTAAAAATATCTTTTAACATCTTAACGGATTGCATCGTGCGCTCCATATTCTGCTCATGTGTTTGGGCATTCACGAAATGAAAAGCGATATTCCCTGCTTCTTCTTCCGGTAGTTCAATATCCAATTCTAGATTCAACATATGAACAGCTTCAACCCCCAGTTCGAACTCGACAGGATGAAACCTCTGGATCTCCCATAACATGCGATTCTGTAATGCTACACCTTTTTTCCATCGTTCAATGGCAAATGACAAGTGATCCATAAGCGTAAAGAAGATTTGATCGTCAAGAGACAGCTTTTCTTTTGCATTGGTAATCAGTTTGTTTATGACATTCACATGTTTTTCTGGCATGTTTTCGATGGTTCGTACGTAAGCCTGGGCAGACGGATTATTTTGCAGAATGAATCGTTTCTGGATATGCTCTTCATCGAGTCGCTCGCCGACTTTGCCTTTGAATGCCAACCCTTTTCCCATGACAATCATCTCTTGTCCCTGTTCATCTTTGGTCAGAAGCAAGCTGTTATTTAATATTTTGATTACTCTCATGCATTCATCACGATCCTTTATTCTTTCGTGACCGTCTGATCCGAATTTCCGATACATCTGCCATTCTGTTTAATGACCTCTTGATACCACGAGAAGCTTTTCTTCTTCAAACGCTTCAAGTCTTTCAGATCCTGTTCACCGCGGTTTACATAGATCATTCCATAACGTTTCCCATACCCCTGATGTGTGCTTACCACGTCAATAACGGACCAAGGGCAATAACCAATCACATCTACTCCATCTGTTAGAGCCAGTCTGATCTGTTCCAGATGTTTCTCGATAAAATCAATCCGGTACGTATCGTTAATGGTGTTATCTGCCTCAAGTACATCCGGGGCTCCAATGCCATTTTCCGTAATTAGAATAGGGAGACCATACCGTTCACATACCTTACGCAATGTCAGCCTTAGGCCAACCGGGTCGATGACCCAACCATATTTTGTTTTTTCGGTATAAGGATTCTCCGCCGCCCGGTATACTCCCTGCTCACCAAGCATAATTTGCTGATCCCCTGCACGAGCTGTAACATCCGACGCATCGCCCATACTGGCGGCAATGGTTGCCGTCGAGTAGTAGTTGATTGCTACCAGATCGGGGCGGCCAGACCGGATATCTTCCATGTCACCCTGCTCAATAACCGGCTCGATGCCGCGTTCCTGTAAATAACTCCAGAATAATGGATTATACTGTCCCCACACCGATAAGTCGAGAAAACCCCATCCACGAATCGTCTCCCAGTTATGTGCAGCGATTGCATCTGCTGGTTTGGAAGTTGCCTGGTACATGGAAGTCATGTTTAATGCAGGACCAATCTTGCCTTGCGGGAGCATATCATGAAATAGTCGCATCGTTCTGCCTTGAGCTACAAACATGTGATGATTTTGCTGATACAGTTCCTTACTGGAAGGCAGACGTCCGCCTTTTGGTGTACCAATAGCACCTGGATGGAGAATCATCGTATTTTGCTCATTAATGGTCAACCAATATTTCACTTTATGCCCGTAATGTTCAAACAAGATACGCCCATACTCGACGAAGGCATCGATCGTCCCCCGGTTGTTCCACCCTCCGGTTTTCTCAAGCTCGTAGGGTAAGTCGAAATGGTACATGGTCACAATGGGTTCAATACCATGGAGCAGCAATTCGTCAATTAATTGGTGATAAAAATCGAGTCCCTTCTCATTAACAGCCCCTGTGCCTGAAGGCAAGATTCGAGTCCATGCAATTGAAAAACGATATGCTTTGAGGCCCAGCTCTGCAAAAAGCTTCACGTCTTCTCTGAATCGGTGATAGTGATCGCTCGCAACCGTGAAATCGGCGGTTCCAGCCGGATGATCACACATATCGATGACGGACAGGCCTTTGCCATCTTTGTTCCAGGCTCCCTCCACTTGATAGGCCGAGGTAGACCCTCCCCACAGAAATTCATTGGGGAATGGTTTGATCTGTTGATATAACATCTCAAGCACTCCTTCATTTTAAAAGTTGATCATGATATATGACGGGACCATATTACGGTTGTTACGAAAGGTGGATAATGGTTGCTCCAACCTCCACAGGATTCTGCTTCTCCAGCTTAATATCCGAGAAACGCTCCGAATTGGCGATAATGATCGGGGTTATGACTTCATACCCTTCTGCCTTGATGGCATCGATATCAAAGCGGATCAACAAGTCCCCCCGTTGTACGCGATCCCCTACTTTAATGGAAGAGTCAAAATGTCTCCCCTTTAGGTTGACGGTATCCACTCCAATATGAATGAGCACCTCTTCTCCATCATAACCGTTTAATTTGACCGCATGTTTGGAGTCCATGAAAGCCGTAACTTCACCTGCGATTGGTGCATACAGTTCTCCTTTGGAAGGAATAATGGCAGCACCCTTACCCAGTAATCCCAAAGAGAAGACATCGTCTGGTACACGGTCTAGATGGACTAATTCCCCTTGCATCGGGCTGGCGATCGTAAGTGGGCGTAATTCATTTTGGCTCGGTACATTAACATTTGTTATTGTAGAAGACTGTGTGCTTGGGCTGTTGTCTTGAACAGGCTGCCCGGAAAGTGTCTTGTCATCGTTAACGTTGGTATTTCCTTCTTCTTCATCGTCCACTGGATCTTCAAAACCAATGATCCATGTCAGAGCAAAGGTAACGATAAAAGCGATCAGACAAGTCACAATGGCATGAACGATGTTCATCGGATTGCTGCCAATGAATGCAGGTAACGCGGCAAGCCCTGGAGACACGAAGGCATAACGTACTAATCCGGTCAGACCAGCGTATATCCCTGCTACACCACCACCGATCATTGCGGCAATTAAGGGTTTCTTCAGTTTCAGCGTTACACCGTACAAGGATGGTTCCGTGATACCCAGCACAGCGGTGAAACCGGATGAAGCAGCGAGCTGTTTCAGTTTTTTGTTTTTTGTTTTCAATGCTACAGCAAGGGTGGCCCCACCTTGAGCAATATTGGACGCGAGCATTCCGGGACCGTTGATCATTTCATATCCATTTTTGGTCAGTTGGCTAGTTGCAATCGGCGTCATGGCCCATGCGGTACCTGTTACGATCAGGAATGGTTGCAAAGTTCCCATTAACAAAGGGATCAGCCAACTGGCTCTGGCATTAATCGCTTCTGCACCCATCGCAACCAGATCATTCAGGTACGTTCCGAAAGGCCCAATCGCCACCAATGCAAGTGGTGCTGTAATCAATAGTACAATCATTGGTTTCGTGAAAAATTTGATCATTGAGGGCGATACCCGATCCGCGAAACGTTCAATATAAGACATGAGCCAAACGACGATAATAATCGGCAACACGGAGCCCGCGTAATCGGTTAGTCGAACTGGCACACCGATGAAAAACACGTCTTTTCCTTCCGCCATCAGGGCGCTCCATCCCGGGTGTAACAACACGCCGGCAACTGTCATCGCCAGAATGGGACTAGTTTCAAATTTAATGGAAGCTCCATAAGCCAGCAGAATAGGCATGAAATAAAAAGCCGCGTCCGCAATGGTATTAAGGATATAGTAGTTTTGGCTTTCCGTCGTTACGAGGCCTGTCAGCACAAGTACGGCTAATATGGCTTTGATCATACCCGCGCCAATGATTGCCGGAATTACCGGAGTAAATGTTGTTGAGATCACGCTGATGAATCTGGAGATCCAGCTCTGTTTTTGTTTTGGTCCGTTATTTTTGCCAGAATCCGATTTGGATTCCGCACTTCGGGTAGCTGAACCCATCTGCTGAGTGATAACTCGGTAGACCTGCTGCACCTCATTGCCCACAACGACCTGGTATTGTCCACCATTGTTCACAACAGTAATGACACCTGGAAGTGCTTTGAGTTTTTCTGTCTCCGCTTTGGAGATGTCGTGCAGTTCGAACCGAAGTCGAGTTGCGCAGTGCGTAAGCCGAGCGATATTATCCTTCTTCCCAACCAATTCCGTTATCTCTTGTCCCAGCTTGCGATAATCCATACCAATGCCTCATTTCTGAATTTGGATATAAAAAAGACCAAAACGATATGCCTTCCCCTACTCACATAAGGAAAATGCAAAATCATTTTGGTCATGCCTGCTTTACCAGTAACAGCCAAACACTGCTAATATTCAATTCGTTATCGATGTAAACGTTTACTGGATCATAATATCACACAATAAATTAGTTAGCAATCACTTTATTCGACATTTTTCTGCAACATATTTACACCCATGTTATATCAGCACATATTGAAAAAAATCCTACATTAGCTACTATAAAAAAAGCGAATTGAATTTACACCACATTAAATCTAAATGACAGGATGGTGCTAAAAGGTGTCGGTCGTTATATCAACAGATGATTTAGAACTTTCTTGTCCTCATTGTAATGGCGAAAAGCAAGTTAATGAGGAGGACCAAATGGTGCCTTGTCCAAAATGTGAAGGTAAGGGCGTAATTCTAACTACATTAGGACAAACATTACTTCACTTCATAAAAAAACATACTTAAAATAAGTAGAAAGAGACCGTAACTATTATAGTGCGGTCTCTTTCTGTCTTTATCCAATTTATAAACGGTGAAAATGTATCCAATGTACAATCAGGACGTGGTACGCTTGCTTTTCCTTGTTGGATTTAATAAAACATAATATCTTTTGGGCAAATTCTGTTGTCTTTTTTACTATCTAGCTGACAAGCTTATGACCAAATTAGCGGCCTTTTATAGGCTTTCACCCATTCCCCTGCTCAATTGCCTACATACAATACATTAGACTAATGAACAGGAGTGATGTGATATGACATTTTTACCTCCTTTTGGACCTGGTGGAGGGTTTGGCGGACCTGGGGGTCCCGGAGGACCAGGAGGACCCGGCGGATTTCCTGGTCCGCCATCGTTCCCCGGGGGTGGAGGCGGCGGACCACAAGGCGTGCAGGCACCTACAGGGCCGCCACCATCATTCATTCCACAGCAACCCGCTTCGTTATATGCGGTAGATCCAAGAGCCATATCCGGCTGCCTGTTTCGTTACACATATATTTGGCCGGATCGTGGTCCCGGCTTCTGGATGTACCCGGTATTTGTAGGTAGAAATTCGGTGGCTGGCTTCCGTTGGAATGGCTTCTTCTGGCTATACACCGGCATTGATCTGCAGCGAATCAGCTCGTTTAGCTGTTTCTAGAAGTAAATCCCCCTGTATGCGGATTAATCCACATACAGGGGGATTTAGATTTATGGAATATTCACCTTGTCTAAAGCAACTTAATCAGCTTTTCTAGCTCATCAACCAAACTCTTTGCAAGTTCAAAATTAGTATCTTTTAAAGCCAATTCAATTTTCATTTCAACAGACTTTTTCTTTTGTTCATTTTCTAGATAGTTTTCATTAAAATGACTCGTATAAATCATCTGTCTGAATTCTTCTATACTCATTTTACTAATCGTTTTGTCCTCGATAATCAAAACATAATCCATACCATTTACAACCGAATAGAAATCATGAGAAATCATGATAATCGCACCTTTGTAGTCTTCAATGGCTTTCTCCAATGCGATTTGTGTATAGATGTCCAGATGGCTTGTCGGTTCATCTAGGAGCAATACGTTGGCTTGACTGGCAGAAACTTTAGCCAATTGAAGCATGTTTTTTTCTCCACCAGATAAAGATTCAATCTTTTGATCAAGGATTTCTCCTTCAAAGCCATAGTTTGGAAGATATGATCTAATTTCATCATACGTTTGAAAGCCGGAATCAATGAATTCATTTAGTATGGTATTCGAATCTTTTAACATTTCGCCTTGAACCTGAGATAAATAGGCCACTTTAACATCGGTATTTATTTCAATGGAATCCTGATTGTTTTTAAAGATTTCTCGAAGTAATGTCGTTTTCCCGGTACCGTTAGGACCGATCAGGGCTACTTTATCTGTTGATTTGATCTCAAAGTTCACATTTTCCAAAAGCAACTCGTCAAAGGAAACGTTATAGTTATTGACGTTAACCACAACGGTATCTTCCATTTCCTTATCAATCCCAAAACGGATATTCGGCTGTTTGATATCGACAAAGGGTTCTTTTATTCGACGTGCTTCCAATCTCTCTTGAAACTTGACTCTGGCTTTTAACGCTCTTCCTCTGGAGGCTTCCGAATTATACGTGGCGATCTCTCTAAGATTGTCGATGATGTGATCGTATCTCTCAATCTCCTCAGCTTCAGCAACTGCGATTTCTTGCAGTTCGATCTTAGACTGAAGCAGTGAGAAGTTATAATCGATATATCGCCCGTCAAACTCTTGGAGCTCTGTGTTTTCAAGGTGTATGATTTTGTTGAAACAATGGTTCAACAGATACCGGTTGTGCGTAACGACCAGCAGCATTCCCTTGTGGGTGTTAATCAATTTTTTTAGCGCGTTCAGGTTTTCAAAGTCTAAAAATACATCGGGTTCGTCCATAATCATGAAGTCGGGACGATTCAGCATTTCCTTCATCACTTGAATAAGTTTGAATTCCCCGCCGCTTACGGCTGATATACTAAGATCTTTGAGCTTCATGAGGTTGGCAAGGTTTAATTGTTTATTGATGTTTTTTTCGAAATTATCCCCATCCATCGCTTCGAAGGCATCCAAAGCCAATTGAAGCTTTTCCATCAGGGAATCCATATCCGATGTGGTGGCCATCTCCGCATAAATTGCTGTAATTTCATCTTGTATCTTGATGAATTCTTCTGCGATATATTCAAAAACGGTCATTTCTTTTGTTTTATCTACTTGCAAAAACTGACTCACATACCCGATTCTGCAATCGGGGTCTATCTCTAACTTGCCCTCGAACAAATATCGTTCCGGATCCATCAGGATATCGATCAATGTACTTTTTCCACTGCCGCTTGTTCCGATAAAAGCACAATGTTGTGCCTCTTCAAACGTAAATGAAATGTTTTTATATAGTTCCTTTTGTGGAAATGAGAAGGATAGGTTTTCAACTTTTATCATAGTGTTACCTTTCTTTACAACTAAATTGGTGGCTAATATTAAATATATTGTCGAACACAGACTTTTAGAGTAACACTGTTTACCACCAAGTACAATCGATTTTTAGCACTTACCCTCACTTTGAAACTCTAATACGTTCTATAGAATGATGGCTAGTGGACGGTGGTTTCTTCGTAAAACACTACTGACATACTGTTGTCAGTAGTGTATTTGTATAGTTGGAGTAAGCAATTGTAAAGGAGTAGAAGTAAATGCGAAGTGTTTTTGGTCCAAAATGTATTACTTATTATAGGAAGGATGATATCTCGTGAATTTTGCTTCTTTGCGTATCATTACTGATGACGTGGATCGTCTCGTCGAGTTCTATGAGAAAATCACGGGTGTTTCGGCGGAACGCCCTGCACCTGTCTTTGCCGAACTCGTTATGCCATCGTGCACTCTAGCGATCGGCCACTCCCAGACGGTGCAACTATTTGGCGCTGGTTCCGCTGTGGCAGCCAACAATCGTACTGTCATTATTGAGTTCCACGTCCACGATGTTGATGCCGAATACGAGCGCTTGAAGCCGTTTGTCGATGAGTGGGTAAAGGAACCTACCACAATGCCGTGGGGGAATCGTGCTGTGCTGTTTCGCGATCCTGACGGTAATCTGGTTAATCTCTTCACGCCGGTGACCGAGGAAGCAATCCAACGGTTCAGTGGTAGGCTATAAAGGACAGTTGAAATGAGCTCACCAGAGGGAGGCATGCTTTCTAACGATCTCAATAAATGCTTCTACTTGGGGAGAGATCCACTTGTTTTTGGGATACAGCAACTGTGTAGCTAGATTTTGTTTGTACTGCTGACCTGAAAGTTTTTCCTCCTTCAGCTCCTTCTCTACCGTAATTCGAGGTAACAAGGATATACCCATACCGCTCAATATCGACTGTTTCACAGCTTCAATACTCCAGAATTCAATATTGGAAGTAATCCCAATCTGATACTCTTCAATGCATTGTTCAAATAATGTGCGATAACAGCAACCTCTTTCGGTAAAAAGTAAATTGCTTCGTACGATGTCGCGTTGTAGCTCAAATGAATTGGGGTACAACAGCATCATGGGCTCCTCAGCCAATTTCTCACTGTACAGATTGGGATCATGCACCTCTGTCCCCAACATGAAGGAAATATCACTTTTACCTTGCATCAAATTCTCTTTATAATGTACGGAATCTAATTGGTGCCACTCGATATTGACATGAGGATGCAATTTTTTGAATTCCTCAATAATAGGTGGAAAACGATAAATCAACAACGTTTCCCCAATACTGATCACGATATTACCCGTTAATTCCCCTTGTGCAGCAGTCACTTCCTTAATCATGTGATACAGGTCAAGCATTTTTTGGGCATGTGGCAACAATTTTTTCCCAGTCTCCGTTAAAATAACCCGCTTACCAATTCGATCAAATAAAGGGTAGTTAATCTCCTCTTCTAACGCCTTAATATGCAATGTAATTGTAGATTGCGCGTATCCAAGATGTTCAGCAGCTTTGGTAAATCCCTCGTGTTCCACAATTGTAATAAATGTGACCAAATGACGTATTTCCATCATTGGCTCCCTTCTTTTTAACATCATTAAAACTGATCGTTTACATATAAACTATCAATTTAACTAATGGAAAGCAATCGTTTATATTCAATGTAGCTCATTAAGAGCCCATTTCATTTTTAATCTCAATCGTTTATGGAAGGGAGTAATCACTATGCAAACAGCAGCAACGTCATCCATCTTGATTAATGGATATCGAATCGCTTATGAGCAATACGGAGAAGGCTCTCCCATATGGCTCCTTCACGGAACACCCTCTTATAGCTATGAATGGAGAAAAGTAATACCCGCTCTGGTTCAAAAAGGATACAAAGTCTACGTTCATGACCTTCTGGGATATGGAGCATCCGAAAGACCACTCGAAGCAGATACTTCTGTGGCAGCACAATATACGCTGTTCAGTCAGCTTTTAGACGAACTTGGAATGGATCGTTTACATGTCGCAGCCCACGATCTAGGTGGAATTGTTGGCCTCCAACTGGCTCAGGAACAACCTGAGCGTGTACAATCGCTTACGTTACTCAACATGCCCAGCTATGATTCGTGGCCCTCACCAACCTGGAAGAAAATTATTGAAGAACAGCTTGAACAGGTTGAACAAATGCCCCGTGCTGATTTTGATACCATGCTAAAGAAACAATTACCCATGGCAGTGTATAATAAAGAGCTTATGACTGGCGATACACTGGATGCATATCTGGAACCTCATGCAGGTTCATTGGGCAAAGCCTCTTTTTTCTCCCATCAGGTAGCTCACTATAATGCAAAATATACTGAATCCTATGGAACAGATTTACCCAAGCTGAAGGTTCCCGTTCAAATTTTATGGGGGGAAGAAGATGAATGGCAGCCCCTCGCTTATGCAAAGAGGCTTGTCCAGGATATTCCCCATGCCTGCCTGCATGTCATTCCCAAAGCAGGTCATTTCGTTATGGAAGATGAACCTGGGCAATGTTCCGATTATATCGACCGTTTCTGCAATGAGCATCCATGAGTATATTTGTATATTGAACAGAATGTCTTAGAGAAAAATTAAGCGTTCCACTGGCATAAAGCTGGTGGAGCTTTTTTTGGTTAATGACAACGTTTCTTGATGCAAGACGTAACTTCTACATTCGGGTTGAGTGCACTGGTACTACAAATGATCATATTCTCCTACGTATATGTATATACAAATTTAGTGTTAGTCTTCATTTCCCCCTTCAATATTACGATAAATAGTATGGGGTTATACGAATAACCATATTTACTTTATTACATCCAAGGGGGAACCGTACGTGAGACAGACTCGCAAAAAAAAGATGGATTTAAGGTTCAAACTGTATTTGATTATTCTGGTTCCGCTACTGGCCATGGGCGGTCTAATCATATGGGCCACCATCGACTCCAGTGAAAATGCATCATTAATGACCATGCAGCATAACAATCAGCAGCTGGCTGTGAATACCGCCTCTCAACTAGGTCAGGAGTCGGAATTAATTAAGACATTATCTTCTACTGCTTCAGAGGAGAGCAACGAATATAAAAGTCTTAGGGACGAACTCGTTAAAGTTAGGCTTCAATCGGGAGCCTTGTATGTTTATATGTATAACAAAACTTCGGACGGGTGGATTTACACCGTGGATGGAGCGGATTGGAATGATACAGAGTATAGTCCTTACGGCACTGCAATGGAATTCAATCCCCAGATTCAAGAACGCTTGTTACGTGGTGAAGTCGTCACAACAGGCATTGTAGATGATCCAACCTGGGGACAGCTATTGTCCTCCTTTACACCAATCAAGGATTCGCAAGGTACTGTCATTGGCTATCTGGGCATTGATATTTCTGCTGAAGCAGTGAGTCAAGTCTCCGCGACATCTGTGAATAATGCTTATCGGACCATAATCCCGATTTTTGTGGTTGTACTGATTCTTTCTTTGGTCATGATGTTATTCGTAGTACGAGGTATTCTTAGACAAGTACGCGATATTAAGTCAAGTCTCGAGCAGGTTGCTGATGGGAATCTTACAGTCGTATCCACACATATGTCCAATGATCAACTCGGTGACATTAGTGATTTGATTAACATCATGGTTGCCCAATTGACGAACATTCTGATGGGAATACAGCAAGGATCAAATACATTACAGCAGTCATCAAAAGATATTTCGGAAACCGCTCAGACAAACCAGCGTCAGAGCGAAGAACTTTCCAGAGCGATTGAGGAGATTGCCATAGGTTCAATGAAACAGGCTGAAGAGACAGAACACTCCGTCCAGCATTCAGAGAATCTGGGCAAAATAATGGATGAAGTAGGTTCATATGTGAAACAGTTTACTTATACTTCAGAGCAGCTATCTTCTGTTCAAGTACAAGTTACACGTGAACATGAGGTTCTACTTGAGAAGGGCAGAGAGAATGCCAAGCGTGTTGAGCATCAACAGGATATTTCCAGGTCTCTGACGACTCAATCCGAACTCGCTTCCTCTATTAGCGGTCAAATTCACAACATTTTAAAACAAACTCAAATTCTATCCCTGAATGCTTCAATTGAAGCTGCCCGAGCTGGAGAAGCGGGTAAAGGCTTTGCAGTCGTTGCTGGGGAAATGGGACAGCTCGCTCAACAATCCGAACGTTCGATCCAGGAGATTGATGAGATCCTGGGTTCATTTGTTCAAGAGATACATCGGATGGGCAGTCATTTTGATGCAAATATGGTAGCTGTTAAAGAACAGGAGAAACAGATCGCTGATTGTCTCCAGGCATTTGGACAGGTTAGCCGCTTATCGACCGAAGTGCATGAGTTGGCTCAGAGTTTAGACAGCCGGACGATGGACATGCACTCTATTCGTCAGGAGTTGGAACAGAATCTCAGTTATATTGCTTCCGCAACCGAGGAAACTTCAGCCATGGCCGAAGAAGTCACGGCTAGTGCTGTGGAGCAGCAGCGATCGGCAAACGAACTGTCGAACATCTCCGGGGAACTCGCTGGTCTTGCAGGCAACCTCAAATCATATTCCGATCAATTTCAGATCGAAGTCACTAAATAATTTCCCAATCTCATTAAGGGTGTTGTTAGATGACAATTTAGAATCGCCGCCGGAAACGTAACTTTCTTGGAGCGTTAATTTTTCGGAGGACTCAGGGTTCTGATCAGCAGCTTCCACCAACGAATTAGGAGATTCGTCACGTTGACTTAATAATGATTCCTCATTTATAATTCGAACATTAAGAGCCTGCCAGACATGACTTACCATGGATGCCTGGGATATCGATCTGTAAACAAACTCAAACTCAACAGTGAAAGATGTGAATGCATTATGGTTAAAGAGAAATTATATTACGGTAAAGATATCGAGGTTATGTTTAACTCGGATGTTTGCATTCATTCCGGTATTTGTGTAAAGGGCCTTCCTGCTGTTTTTGATTTAAGCAAGCGTCCTTGGGTTGATCCTGATGGTGACACTTCGGAGGCCATTGCCCGGCATATTGACACATGTCCAAGCGGAGCATTGACGTATAAGCTTCTGGACGGTGAATATTCAACAAAGAAAGAGGATGAACATGCATAACGTAGAACATGAACCTGCCAATAAAAGATTCCTTATTCAAGATAACGGTGACATTGCTGCGGTGATGACCTATGTAATCTCGAGTCCAGAGCTATACATAATTGATCACACTTTGGTAGAAAATGCTTACCGAGGACAAGGGCTTGGCGATGAACTTATCAAAGCTATGGTGGAATACGCGCGGGAAAACGGTATTAAGATTTTACCTCTATGTCCGTTTGCCAAGGGACGTTTCGAACGTATTTCCGAATACGCGGATGTTCTCCATCAATAAAACGAATATTCGCAGCTAATTTTCATGTGGTTATACAACAATAAAAGGCGTCTATATCATTTTCTGAATGATATAGGCGCCTTTTTCTTTTTACGTATCCTACTTTACTTTACTATATCGCTTAATCCAACAATAGTTTCAAACGGTCGCAACACCAGTGGCAGCAAGCCATTCTCATAGTTGGTAAGCCAGATCTCTGAGAAGTTGAGGCCAAGCTCATCTTCCTCAAGCTCCACCATGTGTTCAGAAAGATTGATTACTACCAGCACCTGTTGATCTGCCAGTGTACGTGTATATGCATATACACTCGGATGATCCGGCATATGAAGCTCATAGATCCCATAAGTCAGCGTATCGTGCTCTTTTCGCAGCTGAATCATTTCTTTATAAAATTGAAGAATAGAACGTGGTTCCTGGAGTTGTTTCTCTACATTAATATTAATGTAATTGTCATTCACCTTCAGCCATGGTGTTCCACTGGTAAACCCGGCCTCTTTGGCCGAAGACCACTGCATCGGTGTTCTGGAGTTATCGCGACTCGAAGCCCAGATGATGTTCATGATCTCCTCATGCGACATCCCCTCTTCGCGTTTGATCTGATATAAATTCCGATCGGCTATGTCGTTATAATCCGCTATGGATGGGTAAGCCACGTTTGTCATGCCTATCTCTTGCCCCTGATATATGAAAGGTGTGCCTTGCATGAAAAAGTACATGGCTCCAAGTGCTGTGGCACTTTCATACCAATACTCCGTATCATTTCCCCAAGATGAAACTTTGCGAGGCTGATCGTGATTTTCAATAAATAAAGCATTCCAGCCGACGCCTTCCAGTGATTTTTGCCACTTGGTCAAGACGTTTTTCAGTTTGGGAACATCCAGTTGCCTGTCTGTACTGTTTTTCCAAAGGTCCAGGTGTTCGAATTGAAAGACCATATTAAATTTCCCTCTGACTTCACAGATCCAATCCAGCAGATCTTCTTGGTCCTCTACCTTAACTCCATTTGCTTCCCCAACAGTCACGACGTCATATCTGGATAATGTGTTCTCTTTCATTTCTTGCAGATAACTCTGGATTCCCTTCACATTCATATGCTTTTCAAAAGAGGAGATGTATTTGACGCCTTCTCGGATTGGCATATCCAAGAGGCCCTCTTCTTTGTGAATATGGCTGATTGCATCCACACGGAAACCATCAATCCCTTTATCCAGCCACCAATTCATCATTTCATATATGGATTTCCGAACTTCTTTATTTGCCCAATTCAAATCCGGTTGTTTTTTGGAGAACAGATGGAGATAGTACTGTCCGGAGACTTCATCATATTCCCAAGCAGAACCGCCAAAGATGCTCTCCCAGTTGTTCGGTTCGTCCCCATTCTTCCCATCTCTCCAGATGTACCAATCCCGTTTGGGGTTATCCAGCGAAGCTCTGGATTCAATAAACCACGGGTGTTCGTCACTTGTATGATTGATCACCAAGTCCATAATGAGTTTCATGCCGCGAAGATGAACTTCATACAGTAATTGATCAAATTCCGCCATCGTGCCGAATTCATCCATAATGGAACAGTAATCGCTGATGTCATAAACATTATCGTCGTTAGGTGACTTATACATCGGACAGATCCATATCAGATCAATACCGAGATCTTGAATATAATCCAGTTTAGATATGATCCCCTGGATGTCACCAACCCCATCTCCGTTGGAATCCATAAAACTTCTCGGATAGATTTGATAAGCTACTGCTTCTTTCCACCATACTCTTTTCATTGAATACAATCCTTCTTTCTTGAGAACTGAACATTATATAACGTATTATGCTTTAATCATGGATAAGGTACATCTTGGCTTCATATGGACGTAATTCGCTCTCCGAGAGTTCACCTGTATAGTTAGTTATCAAAAGCCGATGGGACCCTGTCAATTGCTCCTGAAGGGGAAGTTCAGTCGTATATCCCTGGAAATTGCATACCACAAGAATTGTCGTACCGTTCAGCGTTCGGGTATATGCAAACACGTCTGGGTTCTCTGGAAAGATCAGCTCATAATCACCATATACAATGACTTCATGATCTTTTCGTAATTGAATTAACTTCCGGTAATAATGGAATATGGATTCGGGATTATTCAAACTTTCCTCGGCATGGATCTGCTTATAATTTGGATTCACCGTAATCCAAGGTTCCCCTTGTGTAAAACCCGCGTTATCTGAAGTATCCCATTGCATAGGTGTGCGTGCATTATCACGTCCCTTGGCGTAGATCGACTCCATCACGCTTTGTTCAGGATAACCTTTCCCCATTCTTTCCTTATAAAAGTTGAGTAATTCAATATCCCGATAATCCTCGATCGCATATTGAACATTCGTCATACCCAGCTCTTCACCTTGATATATGTAAGGCGTACCTTGCATGCCATGAAGAAGGGTAGCCAACATTTTAGCTGATTCAACTCTGAATTCTCCATCATTTCCCCAACGTGATACGATTCGAGGCAAGTCATGGTTATTCCAGAACAGACTGTTCCAAGCATCACCCTTGAGCTCCGTTTGCCACTTGGACAGCACTTTTTTTAATGCCATCACATCCAAAGGTTTAAGATCCCACTTTCCTTTGCCTTCTTGTTCATCCAAACTGATGTGTTCAAATTGGAATACCATTGAAAATTCACTGCCGTCTGGGTTGCTATACAGTTTGGCGATTTCCGGAGTGGCGCCCCATGTTTCTCCAACCGTAAGCAGGTCTTCTGTTTTTTGAAACGTCTCCTTGCTCAGTTCCCTGATGTATTTATGCAGATTAGGTCCGTTTCCCGTAATTTTCAAATCCGGTTCTTTACCAATTAAGTCGATCACGTCAAGTCGAAAACCACCCACACCCTTGTCGATCCACCAATTGATCATGTTGTATATCTCCTGCCGGACTTTGGGGTTTTCCCAATTGAGATCAGGCTGTTTTACGGAAAAAAGATGCAAATAATATTGCCCGATCTCAGGCACCCATTCCCAGGCTGAACCACTGAAGGTAGACCCCAAGTCGTTCGGAGGCGTTCCTTCAACACCATCTCTCCAGACGTAGTAGTCATGGTAAGGATTGTCTTTACCTTTTTTGGCTTCTAGAAACCAGGGATGTTCATCCGAGGTATGGTTCAACACCAAATCCATGATGATCCGAATGTCTCGTTTCTTGGCTTCAAGAATTAACGTTTCCATATCTTCCAAAGACCCAAACATCGGATCGATGTCCTGATAATCTGAAATATCATATCCGTAATCATCTTGAGGAGACTTGCAGACAGGTGATAACCAGATCGCACCAATGCCGAGTTGCTGCAAATAATCCAATCGAGACACAATGCCCTCCAAGTCTCCGATTCCATCACCGTTTCGATCTTGAAAGCTGCGTGGATATATTTGATATACAACAGTTTCTTTCCACCATTTTTTATTTTCCATGTTCCATTCAACCTTTCTAAGGCTATTCTTTGACCGATCCTACGACAATGCCAGTCACAAAGTATTTTTGCAGCAAGGGATAAATCAGCAATAGCGGGATAACAGCAACTACGATTTTGGCTGCGTTCAGGTTTTTGTTCGAAATTTCAGTCAGGTTGCTGAGTTCACTGGAATTGGTGCCAGCTTGAAGCAAATCGGCAATATTCACGTTAAGGGACTGAATATAGGTCATTAGCGGGTAATTGCTAACTTTGGTCATATAGATCAAACCACTGAAGAAGTCATTCCATGTACCCACGATACTGAACAAGGCGACTGTCGCCAGCGCAGGAATGGACACAGGGACATACACTTTGAACAAGACCTGAATGGGATTTGCTCCATCGATGAATGCTGCTTCTTCAAGCGCCTTAGGTACAGCGGAGAAGAAATTCATCACGAGAATGACACTGAATATGGGGACAGCGCCTGGCAGAACGAGTGCCCATATCGTATTCAGCATGTCCAGGTTTTTGATCAGCAGGTAACTCGGAATCATGCCTCCGCTAAACAACATGGCAAAAATCATGATATTCATATAAATGTTTCTGCCTTTGAAATCCCTCTTCGATTTGGATAGCGGATAAGCCATTAAAATAATCAAAATCATGTTAAGCACAAGAGTAAGCGCGACACGTAGAACAGATATGCCAAAGGAACGCCAGAACTGTGCATCATCAATAATTTTGGTATAAGCCGCTGTTGTAAAATTGACCGGAACGAGACCTACTGCATTTGCGGATACCGCCTCGCTGCTGCTGAATGAAATGGCGACGATATTCCATAACGGAAGAAGGCAGACCAATGCCAGCACGATGACGATGGCATAGATGACAAACCGGCCAATTCGATCTTTGAAGTTTGCAGAATAGGACACAGGTTTGGCCTCCTTAGAATATTTTTCGATCCGTATATTTTTTGGCTAACTGGTTGGCAGACAAGAGCAAAACAATGCCGATTACGGACTTGAACAAACCAACAGCTGTACCGAAGCTATACTGTCGCCCAACAAGACCGATCCGATAGACATAAGTATCCAGAATGTCGCCTGACTCATAGACAACCGGGTTATACAGATTATAGACTTGATCGAAACCGGCGCTCAGAATGTTGGTCAAGCTCATTACGCCCATGAGCAGAATAATAGGCAGCATGCCTGGCAATGTAATATGCCATACTTTTCTCCACCAACTGGCTCCATCCATTCCTGCCGCTTCATACAGACCGGGATCAATGGACGTAATGGCAGCCAGATAGACGATGGAACTGTAACCAAATTCTTTCCATACATCAGTTCCTATAATCAGTGGCTGGAACCAGGTGTTACTGCCAAGGAAATTAATATTTTCGAGGCCAAAAAATGCCAACATTTGATTCACAATACCATCCAGACTGAACATGTTGACAACGACGGATGCCAGAACAACCCAGGATAGAAAGTGTGGCAGATAAACAATCGTCTGCACGGATTTTTTAACGTATTTGATACGAATTTCATTTAATAAAACGGAAAAAATGATGGCCATCATCGTTCCGAGCAGAATCTTGCCAATCGCAATCACCAACGTATTGCTGACGACCTGCGCGATATCCGGCAGCTTGAACATATACATAAAATGCTTCAAGCCTACAAATTCAGAGCCGAACATGCCCTTGGCCGGTATATAATCCTGAAACGCTGTAATGATACCGACCATTGGAACATAGCTGAATACAAGCAAAAATAAAATGCCCGGAATCATCATCATATGGTACATGGCACCTGGGCCGAGCCGCCCTCGCGCTTTCAAATTCCCCTGTTTCATGGATGAACCCCTTTCGTTGAAGAAAGGCTGCGTATCGCAGCCCTTCCACTTTTCATGGATATTATTGTTTCGATGCGATCTCGTCTTCAATTTCCTGAATGACTTGATCACCACCCTGTTTCTTCCAGTTGCTCACGAATGTATCGAAGTAATCGAGCGATTCTGAACCCGTTATGATTTTGATAAACGATTCCTGTTCCAACTTCGTCAGATTGGCCCACGTCTGTTTCATGCTTGGTGTAGTGCCAGAGAAAGCAGGTGTCATCCATACAAATTTGCTTTCTTGTGTCAGTTTGTCGATTAGTCCCACTCCGTTGATCCGCGAATGATATTTTGACCAAGCAGTCACATCATCCGTATCCATGTCGCTCAAATAGGTTTTGATGCTTCCGATATTGTTCTTCGATTCGGTAGTGCGAACCTCATCCAGGGAAATCTCTCCTTTGATTCCTCGAACAACATCAGAGTAATCATCCAGCAGCGATGTAGCCGAGTTGACTTCGATATTAAAAGGTCTCGTAGATCCGTCTACCCCGGTCTCCTGATATTTGGCAGCTTCCGGCATGGTTGTTGCGGCATCTTTATCATTGGCCAGTTTATCGTAGAACAGGTTTACAATCTTAACGGCCAGTTCAGGGTGTTCATAACCCTTTCTCACCACGATAAACTGATTGGATGGATTGGCATGCGCCACGTTGACCTTGCCGTCTGCATCTTCCAGCGTATAAGCCGAGAATTTCGCATTTTTATCCATCTGTTTTGCACTGATCAGTCCCCAGTCAGGGATATGCCACGGTCCAAAGGCAATACCGCTTTGGCCATTGGCGTAGAGTGCGGTAATATCATCAAACGTGCGGGTTCCGAATTGCGGGTCGATAATACCATTCTTGAACCAATCCGCCATGGTACCCAGCATTTTCTTCGTTTCTTCTGTTGTGGAACCATACACGATTTTGCCGTCTTCACCATTCATCCAATATTGCGGGAAGGCTCCCTCGGTTGAGGCCACACCCAGCATCGTATAAGCAGAGCCATTATAATCTGTTGTATTCATCGTGTTCACAAATGGAATACCTACCGGGTTCCCGGATTGACCAGGATCTCTTTTCAGGAATTCCAGTGCTGTTTGCTCCACCTCATTCAGCGAAATGGCGCCGTCTCCATCTGCATCAAGTTGAATCCCCAGCAGATCCAGCCAATCTTGACGGACCCAAACCATCGTTGGTGCGGAATCCAGGGAAGTCGCCGGAAGTCCCATCAAACGTCCATCAATCGTTGCATTGTCTAATGCTCGGCCGTCGTAGGAATCGTACATTTGCTTGATATTATCCGTGGCATATTGATCGTAAATGGATGTCAGATCCTCAATCAGGTCGTTATCCACCAGCTCTTTCAGTTCATCTTTGGAATCAACACGCATCATGTCAGGCAATTCCCCGGATGCGATGGCAAGCGATACTTGACGACTATAATCTTCACCATTGGCTTCAAATTGATCTGTAATCTGAGCGTTAAACGTGTCTTTGACCAGCCGAGTATATGCGTTGTTCTCATAGGTATCACCAGTCGGCAGTTTTGGGTTGGCTGTGGTTACCCGTCCCATGGTTACGGTAATTTCGTCTTTATAGGCACTGAACGGATCTCCAGGCGTTACCTCATATTTGCCTGCTTCCTCTGCAGTAGGAGGATTGGAAGTGCCTCCGCATGCCGCTAGGGCTGCAACCATCAAGGCGGACATGGACAGCACGGCCAGACGCTTTGTCACCCGTTTGCTTTTCATAGACCATTTTGTTCTCATCTAGTTCGATTCCCCTTTATTCTGATGTTCAATATATTTGTTTGCGCTTTCATTATAAAATGAAGTGAAGGCCAATCGAGATAGGGATTACACGTCCGTTTGGATAGAGAAATGGTTACAGTTTTCAGTCCGTATGATGAAGTATGGTTAACTTGTGATCATTTACCCTACCTACTGACTAACATTTGTCTATCTACCCCTCTTCTCGATCAAAACAAAAGCCGGCAGCTCCTAAAACAGGAAGCTGTCGGCTATTTATTTCCTCTACCTAGCTGCCGATATTCGCTTGGCAGAAGACCTGTCAGTTCGCGGAAAATCCGGCTGAAATATTTTTCATCCGTATAACCCACTCGCTCCGCAATCCAGAAAATCGTATTATTCGTATTGAGCAAGTACTCTTTGGATTTCTCTACCCGGATGAAGCGGGAGTACTCATTAAAGGTTTTCCCCATCAGATCTTTGAAACATTGACTGAAGTAACTTCGGCTGATATTGAGTTGTTGGGAGAGACCTGAAGCTGTATAGGCCTGTTCCAAATCCTGCTGCACGATCATCACTGCTTTTTTCACGGCATCGATGATTTCCTGTGAGTACGAAGTCTGTTCATCAGCCTTGCGAATGCTTGCAGCAGTCTGTTTGATCCATTCTTCAACCTCGTACCAAGACTCGAAAGAATGGATCATCGCGATTCTTCCAAGCGTAGTTTGGGCAAAAAGGTGGTTCCATTCCATCACGATTGAGTACAGCAATCCCATCAACTGACCTTTATGTAATCGTAAGGATATAAACTGATCAATGAGTTGATTGTAGTAACTGTCATGGTGGGTCCATGGGGTTTGGAACCAACTTTGTTTAATCCGGTCAAGGTCCTCATCCTGCGGTTCTTTTGAAAATGTATCTTCTTCATTCATGGAAATGGTAATGACTTGGTTATTGGGATTGTACGCATAGAATAAAGTCGTCTCTGTATAATTCCTAATCCAGTTTTTGATTTGCGACCATGTTCGCTCTTGTACATCAGACAAAACTAACAACGTACACTGGGGAACGTGATGCAGGCCTTCCTTCAATTGATGAAATAGTTGATCCTCTTCGGACGGGGGTGCAGCCCACATGCAGCTATTACGCTCAACCTCCCATCTAATCTCATCTTCATGCGCAGTTAGCTCCATTGGCCACTTCTGCTCTGATTTACGATCCTGTGAAACAAGTGCATACACATTTCGATAATGGACATTGATTTCATCCAGCGATGGCATCTTTCTTATCGTGCTTGTCAACCCGTTAATTCGGGTATGAATCCGTTGCAGAACATGTTCGAATTGCTCTTTCTCCAGCTGCACTTTGGCTATATAATCGATGGCTCCGAGTCTTAGCGCTTCCTGGATATAATCGAAATCCTGATGCAGTGTTAACACAACAATATGAAGTTCTGGATAGAGCTGCCTCGCAGCTCGCATCAGTTCAATCCCTGACATGACGGGCATCGCAAGATCCGTTAGCATCAGATCGACTGGTTGGGTTTTTAGGAAATCCAGCGCTTTCGCCCCGTTGCTGGCCTCTCCTACAACCTCCATGTTGAACTCGTTCCATGGCATCGCAGAGCTAATGCCTTTGCGTACCAGCTTATCATCATCTACAATCAATACCTTAATCATGCCGAGATATCTTCTCCTTTAATAGGCAATACGAGCAGTATGCTTGTCCCTGTTCCCAATTCACTCTCGATCACCAGTTGTGCTTGGTCCCCGTACTGTGCCTTTAACATGCGGTGAACATAATTGAGACCGATGCCCATCCCTACTTTTTGTTGTTCAGCTTCACGATTGTTCAGCAGATTATGAATGGTTTCCTCAGTCATACCTGCACCATTATCTTGTATCATAATGTTCAACGTTGAAGTGCATGTCACTTCAATCTGAATAAAACCTTCGTCACTTAATCCATGATATAACGAATTTTCAACCAGCGGTTGCAGAATAAAGCGGGGCACAGGAATTTGAAGTACTTGTTCATCTGCAGTAATGCGGACGTCAAATTCAAAGTCATAGCGAATTTGCTGCAAAATTAGATACTGTCTTAGGGCATCGATCTCCTCTTCCATAGTGGATACTTGCCCTAATTTGCCTAGATTGTAATAGAGCAGCTTGTTCAACGATTGTACCAGCTTGTCGATCTCCCCTTGTCCGTTCATGACGGCCAACCAGTGTACCGTATCGAGCGTATTCATTAGAAAGTGCGGGTTGATCTGATAGAGTAGCTTTTCCACTTCCAGGTCTGCACGAATCTTCTCTTTCTGCTGAACTTCCTTGAAGAGGTCACCAATCTGATGCTGCATATTCGAAAATTCACCCAACAGAAAATCAAATTCGGGAATCTGAGTGCGAGCTCGGCTCCCTTTTGTTTGTGGATTCTTGGACATTCCATTGATCTCCGAATGAAACAGACCGAGTGGTTTGTAGACCATCTTCCACAGAAGCCAAGCGAGAAACACGGTAAAGCCGAGGAAAAATAAAGCGACCAGCAAAATTTGAAGCAACCACTGGTTTTTCTCCTGTTGATATTGAGACTGCGAAATGACCGATACGACACTCCATTTCTGTGAGGAATCCTCCTTGAACCAGTGATACCCGCGGGATATCCCGTCTTTGGCAGGATCTACTGTTAAGCTGGAGAAATTCTCCCCTACCTTCATGGCTTCCGGTATTTCACTGTACACAATGTTTCCCTCACCATCCAGGATGAGATGAGATAATGCGCCGTTGTATTGATTGTAGCCCAAGATATCTTGAGTGAGGCGAAAGCCTGATTCTACGTAAATGAACACGTCGTTCCTCTCGGATAGTTGCACTTTGCGCATAGCAGACAGAACGAGTTGATCATCAAATCGGTTCATACTCATATGGGGGCCATAGTACTTAATGCCATAGGTTTGGAAGAGCACAGGCAGAGACTCAGGAGAGAAACGATCCTTAATCGGAAAGTTGCCGAACTGAGTAGTACCTTCTTTTTGAAAGTAATATAGGGTCAATCCGATATTAGGATTGGTGAAGGTCACAACACTTAACTCGTTTTTTAATTCGTCCCTGGCCTCAATCAGTTCGAAGATATCGGAGGACGGATTCAAGAATTCATCCATTCTTTTGCCTAAAGTACCCCTGTAAGATAATTGTTGCGTCACATGATTCAGATTGGTGATGGAATTCTCCAATGAGGATGTCACCTGCTGTAAATTGCTACGGATACCATCATCGATCTTATTTGCGAAAATGGAGTCGATCGTATAATAAGAAATCGCAAATATACTGATAAAGGGGATAAACGCACTGAGAAAGAACAGTAAAAATATTCTTTTTTTAAGTGTCATGGGAACCTATTCTCCTTCTGAAAATGAAACAGCAAGCCTCCTGCGTATGGAAGCTTGCTCTGAATATACATTCAAGCGGACAGGCTGTCTGTATCCTGTCCAAGTCCAATTTCCTTTCATCATTATAGATTGATATTCAAATAAGTCAAACGCTTTCATACTGTGCATATATAAAAAGTGCTACTCCTCAAAATGATGAGGAATAGCACTTTTGTATGCGTACCTTACTTCAGTTGTATCACTTCTTGTTAATGGAATGCTCGAACATTTCAGTCTACTCTCGTACCGTCACATTTAATTTGTGTGATCTGGTTTCCCCTGAAGAATTACGAAGTACAGCTTCATACTCGTAGATTCCAGGTACCCTTCCAGAGATTGAGGTAACCGCAGACTGTGCACCAGGAGAATGAGATTGCAGCATTTGTGTGTCAATCGATACACCATTTTCGTAAAGTTCGTATTCGGTTGCGTTTGTTCCCCACCACAGATTCATTGTGACATTATAGTTGCCGTCACCGTCCCAGTTGTCGTTCGACAGAACAGCTTGCCCCGGGGAAGCATCCGTGACGATGACTGTCAGTGGAACACTCATGGTTGAACCCAGTGCATTGATCAATTCTCCAGTATAGATATAGGTGCCATTTTTCTTTCCAGTAATATCAACTTGAACAGATTGGGCGGACGGGGATTGATCGACCAGAGAAATTTCTTTAATCAATTCACCGTTCTCATACAGTTTGAACTGATTGCCGTTATTACCCCACCATAGATTCATCGTGATCGTGTAGTCGCCGTCTTTGAGCCCCGTGTCGTAACCATTATTATCAGATAACACCGGAGTGCCTGGGGCACCGTTTGCAAGTGGCGTTGTCTGATGGAGCCATTCCTCCCACTTAATCAGCACACTTGCCTGCTCATCCGTAAATACGGTTCCTCTAGCTGCTTGAACGTCATTACCGTAGGATACAAGCAATTGACGCGCTTTTGCTCCTTCACGATTGTTTGCTGCCTGTTTGGCCTGCTCCAACGTGTTTGTGAGCTGATCAGCAAGAACACCAGCATTAGGATCAGTCGATTCATCTGCAAAGACGTTGGTCAGATTGATCAGGCTGTCGAATGTAGCAATAACGCCAAAACGATATTCTACCGTCTGTTCCCAGCCAGCCAAATCGGAGACCGTTGCCGTAACCTGGTTCAGGCCGGGTTCCAGTGTATACGCAGGAGTGTCGAGAAGCACACCCTCCGGTTCTTCCACACCGGATACCGAATCGGAGGCTGTATAGCCAATTTCCACATGCTGATCAATGGTGTATTCGGTTTGACCATGAATTTCAATGGTTGGAGGTACGAGATCAATGGATATGGACAAAGACTGTTCACTCTCTTTGTTACCGTCAACATCGACGCTCCAGTAGGTGATGGTATGTGTACCTTCTTCAGTTAGGGTCAACTGTGTGCCACTCACCGTTTCGCCACCATTGATTTGATAATAGGTCCCTTCGATATCGGAATCTTCATCGCTTGCTGTGAAGGTTACTTGGACTGGAGAAGTATACCAGTCGTTCTGCGATTCTCCTTCCACAGTTGCCGTAGTATGCGGAGCCTTCTGTTCCGGAGATTCCCCTTCCAGCGTGACAAAATCAGATAGCGGAGTATTCAATTCCTTCACAAGACGTGCCACGAGTTCAGAAACCTTGATTGCACCGTTCATTTGCAAATGTGTATTGTCTTCCGTTGTGCCTACCCACATGAATATCGATTTGGTTCCTTCAGTGCCAAGCTCCTGGAAATGCTCCCAACTGGCTTGGTTCAGATCGATGATAAGCGTTTCCGTTTCCTGCGCCGTTTCTTTCATCGCCTGTACGTATTCCGGGAAGCTTTTGTTCAGCACTTCTCCGGTAAAATCACGACGATTCACTGGCGTGACCAGAACTGGAATTGCCCCTCTCTGCAGAGCACCGTTAATGTATTCTTTCAGATATACCTTAAATTGCTCTGGTGTCAGATAACGCTCTGGACGTGAAGGTGTGGAATCGTTATGAGACCACTGCATGAACAGATAATCGCCTTCTTGAATGTCGAGTAAAATATCGTTAAGATATCCACCGACCAGGAAGGTTTTGCTGCTCAAACCTCCAACTGCCCGGTTATCAATACTGACTTCATTTGGATCAAAATATCCACCCAATGTTTCTCCCCAGCCTGCTTGCGGACGATAGTTTTCCGCGTAATTGGCCACAGTCGAATCGCTGGCCAGATAAATAACCGGTTTATCGCTTGCACTGTGATCTGGCAGGCGCTCCAGCTTCATCGCATTGATCTTCGGTGCATTTCCGGTAAAGTTGAAGTTAAACACCCCATCGATCAGGGCAATGTCATACGTGATTTCTTTGAATTCGCCCTTGGCAATGCTTGTCAGCGGCAGCTTTGTCATCTGCTCTACAACGACATTTGCGCTGGTTGATTCCTCTGCATCTCCGATGGTCATCGTTACCCGGTAATTCGCCGGCTCCATTTCCACCAGGAAAGAGGTACCATTTACTCGTGTGAAATCTTCCTTAAGCAAATCTCCGGTTTCCCGGTTCTCATCTTTGGTCAGTGCAGTATCAGCAAAGCCGTACCCGTTGCCTTCGATGTATGCTCTTTTGGCATCTACTTTAATGTATCCGTCGGCTGCGCCACCAGAACCAAAGTCAAATTTGTATTCGTTTATCTCTTCGCTCGCTTCACTTGTCAAAGAATCCTTCGCAACAGTTAACATGTTAAACGTATGGTCAACTTGAGCTTGGGTAGCTTCCGTATTGAAAATGGCTTCCGCAGCTACCAAAGCCCGGTTCACCACGGCCTTCGACGCATCTGTATAATCTGACAGATCTAGTGCTTTGATCTCATCATACAGAGCGATCAATGCAGTCTGATCGCCACCCTCTGAAGAGAGCTGAGTGCCTTCAATTCGCACGTTGTCGATCTGGGTAGTCCAGTTCAACGTGCCTCCACCGCCTTTTCTCGTGCCCAGGAACCGCATGGATCTGACGTTGTCCGCATATGCGGCGGAACTCAGTGGGATATCTTGAATCGTTTGTGTAAGTGTCGGATTCGCTAGGTTCGTTAATGTCAGATCAAGTGTTTTCTCGGCAAAATTAACGGTAGCATCCACATTGACCCACTGGTTCTTGGAAATATCTGTAGCCGTTCCCCCTTCAGGTATGGCTGTATCACCCGCGCCGTAGTCCGGATTATATGCACCGACATAATAATGAATTTTGGTGCTTCCGGTTTTGGTAAACAGCGTGAAAAGGGCATTTTCGTTAGAATCCTGTATTGTGAGGTGACCTTCTGATGGATATGCACTCACATTACCGGATTGCCAGTCAAAGTTCACGTTCACCTGATCGCCGTTCACGGCATCAAACAGACGGAATACCTTGGCCCGATTGCCCGATCCGGAACCCGCGACGGATAGTACCTTATTTCCGGACTGTTCAACTACCGTTCCCGCCATGGTTCCTGCGATACCCGTAGCATTGACCATCGCATACTGGTAGTTGGCAGCGTCGCCTTCAAAATCCTCCTCATAGAGCTGGGTTTCTGGCTCTGGTTCTGGCTCGGTAATATCTGGGTCAATGACCAGTGATGAGATACTCAGCTCCATGTCTTTGACTGCACCAGCAACGAGTCCGGCAATTTTCTGTGCACCATAGCTGCTGAAATGGGTATTATCGTTGATTCCATTCGGGTATTTCGGATATTCACCCGGATTAGCGTATAGGAATACTTTTTCCGTAGCTGTATTACCAATTTTGTCGTAGTACGCAATACTTAACTTGCTCAGATCAATCAGCGGCACGTCAAGCTCTTCTGCCACTTCTTTGGCAGCCTGCACGTATGCTGGGAAGCTGACGTTGAACTCCTGAGTCACCGTGTTGAAATCTCTGCGTCCAACCGGAGTGAGCAATACGGGTGTAGCGCCGCGCTGTTTGGCACCGTTTACATAACGAGTTAAGTAGATCTTATAATCCTCAGGGGATGCATACCGGTCCGGTATCCCTGCACTAGCGTCGTTATGACCAAAGGAAATGAAGAAGAAGTCCCCCGGCTTAATTCGTTGCAGGATTGTATCCAAACGACCGTCTACCATAAAGGATTTACTGCTTCGGCCACCGATCGCATCGTTCACGACGACTGCCCCATTGGAGAAATAACGTCCGAACTGCTGGCCCCATCCTTCTTGAGGAGCCTGCGCTTCACTATAAGATTGCATGGTTGAATCACCAGCCATATAGATCGTTGTTGCCGCACCAGCCGCTTTCTCTGGATATTTCTCGATGATGACGTCTTGGATGTCTATGGCTGTACCCGTGAATATAAGATCGAGCTGTCCATCCACCACAGCAATATCATAGGAATACTCCAGTGGTGCTCCTGCTGTCACATTGGTTACGGCGAGCTTCTGGACGAATTCGGATTTGACTCCAACGTTCGAGTCATTTGCATCATTGCCCAATCGCAGCGTCACCTTATAGTTTGTATTGGGCAGATCAACGGCAAATGTCGTGCCTGCCGCGACCGAAACCTGGTTTGCCCCTACCGTAACACCACTTGTATCCTTGAAGCCGTATCCCGGATCTTGTGCGTAGAGCGTATCCTGTATGTTCGTACTTCCTGACGCAGTCTCTGTACCGAAATTAAAGCGGTAGACCGGCTCCGGCATTTCAGCTTCGCGAGTCAGCGCCAGATCGGCTTTAGGGAATGCTGTAGCTTCCGCTCCAAGATAAAAGCCGGTATGAGGCGGCTGGTTGTAGGCTACATTTTGCCAGGCTACGCCAAGTCGATACACAGGGTCCTGCATCAGCGTAGGGATGCGATAGTCTGAAGGAATGGTCGTTGTGTAGAGACGATACTCCGAACTATCTTCGCTCCGCAGCAGAAGCTCCTCACGCCAGTCGCCCAGAATGTCCGCCTGAAATGCCGGATTGCCTTTGGTATGGTTGTTCGTTAACGTACCGGTTGCCCGGAAGATTTCATTCAGCTTTTTGTTTTGGTAATCCCACTTATAGATGAGCGGAATTCCTTTGGCTGTGCTATTATCCCACTCATGGTCCAATAGCTCCCGCTGAAGATCTCCATCCCACCAGATGGCGAAATTGGCGGTTTTGGGCCCTTCGTCCACAGTGTAGATAGCCTCTCCGGCAGCTGAATAAGTATTGGTTACTGGGACACTTTGCCCGTTGGTAACGGTCGTGGCCCATGATTCGTAACCCGGATAGTTCGGATCAATGTCCGCCGACATCCCGCGACCGGTGTCAAAACCTGTTTTCTCACCCCAAAGGATTTCACCTGTTGCCGCATCGCGCATCTCCAGTCCGTATGCCGCATCCGAATGCTCATGCACACTTACGACCTGATAGCCCTCCCGGTTCGGATTGAGCTGGCCGGCATGCATAGCATCACCGTGTCCGAGTCCGGTGCTGTACAGCAAGCTGCCGTCATCGTCAATGGCCAAGGCGCCAAACATAATTTCGTCCTTGCCGTCCTTGTCGACATCCAGCACACTTAGATTATGGTTGCCTTGTGATTGATATTGTGATCCTGCTTCGTTTGTGTCGAACGTCCAGCGTTTGACGAGTTCCCCGCCAACATAATCATAAGCAACAAGCACTGTGCGGGTATAATAACCCCGGCTCATCACGACACTTGGCTTCGTACCGTCCAGATAAGCAATCGCGCCAAGGAACCGATCTACACGGTTGCCATAGCCGTCACCCCAATCGTTGACGTTGCCTCTTGGCGGATCATAATTCACAGTGGATACAGCCGCGCCAGTCTCACCGTTAAACAGTGTGAGATATTCTGGACCTGACAATATGTATCCGCCGTCGTTGCGATAATCCTTCGTGCCATCACCAATGACTGTGCCTTGGCCATCCTTTGTGCCGTCCGCCGTCTTGACAACAACCTCAGCCCTTCCGTTGCCATCGAGGTCATACACCATTAACTGCGTATAATGCGCTCCGGCGCGGATGTTGACTCCCAGGTCAATTCTCCACAGCTTTGTGCCGTCCAGTTTGATAGCATCGATATAGACATTGCCGGTATAACCGGCCTGCGAATTGTCCTTGGAATTGCTCGGACTCCACAGGAAAACAATTTCATATTCGCCATCCCCATCCAAGTCAGCTACGGAAGCATCTCCTGCATAATAGGAGTAAGTTCCACCATCCTTAGTCCGGCCATCGGCCGGTTTATCGAGCGGGATAGGGAGATAATCGTTATGCCAGACTGATACAACCTCCGGCTGCATCTGCTCTTTGCCTTCAATAACGGTGGAGATCTGATATTGCGAGCTGTCGAAACCAGTGGTGTCCACATAGTTCGTCACATCGCTTATGGGTGATGCGTTCACTTTGGTTCCATTTTTATATATATTGAAAGCGATATCATCTGGGTCGTTGTTTAAATACCTCCAGCTTAAAAAAACGCCGTTGTCTACAAGAACCGCAACCAAACTCCGGTTCAGGTATTCTGCTTGGCGACCCGGCAGGCCGTTTGATGATGACTCTGCACGCATCGGTGCCGGAGGAACAGCCAGTGAAATAACCATAAGGAGTGCTAAAAAAGATACAAACATCGATTTCTGGATGGAAACAGTTCTTCGGATCATTCGATTAACTCCTCCTTATCTAAAAATTCATTTTTAGAATCATCAGTTCGATCCTGCCCAGCTTGTTGTCATATGAACACAATTTACAGCCACCTCCTTTTTATGTTACCGCTTACATTTATCTTACAGGTCTAAAAAAAGACAGACAATCTAAAAAATGTGACGTATTATATAAGATAATTGACTTTTTTAGGAAGGAGATGAAACGATGGTTCATACGGTTTCTTATGCTTTTCGTAATGACGATACATCAATCATGACACTGGACTCTATTGGATGGCAGATCGTTTCTAGCGAGGAATATTGTTGTCCAAGTGATGATAGACCGGACCCGGGGCACGTCGTTTTTCAATACACGCTTAATGGCCAGGGTTATCTGGATATTGACAATCAAACGCTCCCTTTACCGAAGGGGCATGCCCTACTTGTCAAAATCGCAGGAGAACATTGCTATTACTATAAACAAGAGAACAACGAACCATGGGAATTTATATGGATCAACATTCGCGGGGATGAAGCTAACCGAATTTGGGATATGATGCATGATAATGAGGGACATGTCATTCGACGAAACGCGGACTCTCCCTTGATTCAAGAGTTATGGCAAATTATCAATTTGATTCATCAAGAGAAAGTTACGGACAAGTATCGCTTGTCCATGCAAGTCTATCGGTGGTTGCTTATCCTGGTACAGACGAGTCGGGATGCGGAGAAGGATATCGGTGCCCTTTCCATAACAACAATTGAGAAATGTAAAAAGTTCATTCGAGAGAATTATGCATCTCCATTGACGTTGGATCTTCTAGCCAGCCATTGCGATATCAATAAACACTATTTGTGCAGGTTATTTCAGAAATCCGAGAAAACATCACCGTTAGCCTATCTCAAAGACAGACGCATTGAGGTTGCAATCCGGCTACTCCGCACAACGGAACTTCCGATTTCTCAAATTGGCCAACATTGCGGCTTTGAGAGTCCCAGCTACTTCGGCAAAGTTTTTCGTCAATATATGTCCATGTCTCCCAAAGAATATCGTTTGAATAAGTTAGAGTTTCCTTATGAGGCCATCTATTATGAGTAGCTAAACTCGCTGTTTGCTAGATGTCCTTGGCTCGGGAACTGCTCTTATACCAATACAATAAAAAAAGCCGCTAGAATAGCGACTTTTAATGGAACTATATTCTTTCTTGTGTGCTTCGACAATTGCTGCAATTATTGAGCGGTGTATCCTCCGTCTATGATCAAGCTGTTTCCTGTCATATATGAAGAATCGTCACTAGCTAGGAACAGAACGGCTTTGGCCATCTCTTCTGCTTGACCCAGACGTTTCATCGGTGTTGCCGCAGAAAGTGCTTGCTTGCTCTCTTCCGGGATAATCGGTGTATCGATAAAGCCTGGGCAAAGGGAGTTCACCCGAATATTCTGCTCAGCATACTCGAGCGCGAGTGAACGAGTCAGATTCACAACGCCGCCTTTAGCTGCATTGTAGGCTGCTGAACCAGGCGAACCAACCCATCCGTACATGGACGCCGTGTTAACGATTGTGCCTCCGCCAATTTTCAGCATTTCGCGGATCGATTCACGAGCGACCAAGAATACGCCGTCCAGATCAACATTGACCGTATTGCGCCATTCGGCATAATCAAGCTCATGCGTCGGATGAACACGTCCAATTCCCGCATTGTTGAATACGATATCGACTTGACCAAATGCTTCTACGGTTTGTTTGAAAATCTCAGAAACCTCTTCTTCACTTGTTATGTTTGCTTTAATAAAAAGAGCCTCTGCTTTAAGCGCTTTCAGTTCCTGCTCAAACGCCTTGCCTTTTTCTTCATTCAGATCCACCAAGACCACTTTAGCTCCTTCGGAAACGAATAAGCGAGCTGTCGCTGCACCAATCCCGGATGCTCCTCCTGTGATGACTGCAACTTTATCTTGAAGTTTGCCCATGAATAAATCCCCCAGTATAATATTTTGAATAGCGCCTATATAAATAGTGCTATATGATGTTTACAAAACTAATTCTATGCTTAAAATTGTAACAATCCAATCATTAAGATGTGACCAAGTGTCTACCTCGTAGACACTTTATAAAACTATGTCTATATTTATAGGAGTTTTCTTGAATGAATAATGAACTTATTGTGACATCTCAACATCGTAATCGAACCAAGGAGCACCTAAAAACTGCTCTGATTCAGCTCATTAAGAAAAAAGGATTCCATGGTGTTTCTGTCAAAGACATCGTTGATCAGGCGGGTTATAATCGCAGCACGTTTTATTTACACTACCAGGATAAATATATTCTCGCCGAAGAGTTGTTGAGTATGACACTCGAAGGATTGAGGGGCGCAGTAGGTAAACCCTATTGGCACGGTCAAAAGGTTTCAACAAACAAGCTGGATGCCGAATCTTTTCAAATCGTGGATTATATCTACGAACACCGTGACTTCTTCGAACTGATTCAATACGATGATACGTTACCTGGTTTACATACAGGCTTTCCACAAACCATACTCAAAATCTATCAGGAGCAATTTGTCTTTGAGACGATCAACAACTCGCCAGTTAACATGGACTATTTCAAATACTATACCGCCTACGGTTTTTTTGGGCTGTTGAACAATTGGATATTAAGCGGATATCGTGAGTCACGCGAGGCATTTATCAAAAACGTGATTGAACTCACCAAAACGCATATTCACTCTTTTCATTATGTCGGTAACACGTTTGAATCATGATCTCGAGTAAGTTGATTAAATTAGATGCATACATAAAAAGTCGCTATATTAGCGACTTCTAATGGGACTATATGTTACCTTATATGCATCACAGCAATCCTTATTGAATAGCCAATTTCACAAATCACAATTATTTATTGTCCAATCGGAGATGACACAATGGTATTGTCCGTAGCTTAAATTTGTCCAAATGAGATTAATATCTTTCGAGTTCTGCCTTCAAATCTTCAATTAGTATCTCGACATCTAGTACAGCAGAATCAACTTTATTAAAGAATATTGATGGTTTGTAACCCTCTGTCTTTAAGTTTGGCAGAAATTCGTCTATGAATTCGTACAAATCAATACGTTCACTTGAATAAATCTCCCAATCATCGGTTGCACAGTACTCCGCGAATTCTTTTTTAGGCCAAAATGGAAGTGATTTGTTGCCTTTCTCATCTTCAGTAACTGACCATCCATTCTCATAAAGACCCCACACTTCCTCTGTATCTACTACTTTTTTGATGAAGTATTCATAACGAATATTTGCAGGGCGATTGATAACAGATTCCAATTCTTTTTGATTCATATTTCCTCCTAATCATGTTTTATCATTTTCATTTGATATCGTATCTGTATTACATCTTATAGTTTTTGAATATTTTAAACACTGTTTTCGTAACCTCTTCTTACCTTGTAACCACGTTTATGCTGCATTGGTATCCCCTGAGGACTCTTACATTTTTGTGTTTCTTGCTCATATTATATTTAGATCACTTTTGATTTCACCTCGCAATGAAGTTGAAACCTTATCATCATTTGCTACTCTGTAAGTCTAACTTGTTTTCCTGACCATCCCATTTTCTTTGCGGCAGACGACGTTCCCTTTTTGATTGCTTTTACTGCAGATTTTGTTATAGTCTTCTTAATAGAGGATTCGACAATGTTTTCTAGAGGCAAAATAATTAATGTTCTAGGGTTGCAGAAAATTTTTCAGTACCTCTTTTATTAATTAAAGCAACTTCAAAATCAGATATCCATGTAAGTTCACCTAGATGTTCAGCATAGGCAAATTCATCTGGTTGTTCTGATATGACCTTCTCTAAATGTACTTGCGTACCATCATCACGTTGTAAAATAGATAGGAATATATCCATGCTATCTACATTATGATGACAAATGACTCTAGCATTGTACTTTTTATTAGGGCTCTTCACGTCTTTTTTCCAAGTCCATTCATTTACATAATCTAACTCCTCTATTTGCAAAGCTATCTCCTTAAACGGATCAATATCCCAATTTTTACTTAGAGCAAGTTTCTCTATGCCTTCCATTAGCAGGCGAAGCGTAGCCTTTTTTTTCTCCAACTCATTTTTTCCACTAAAGTCATTCAAACTAAATTGGATCGGTACCGAACACACACCAGAAACGTTAACAATACGTTCATCCGTAATGTTTTCTACACACTCTATTAGGACTTTCCAACAATCTTTCGTTTTGTATTTCCCCAACAGACGTTCATACATCGCTGTAATACAGCGAGTTTCCAAACTAAAAGAGCGTCTTTTCCATTTCCAATTCAACGCATAATCTAATTTCGTAGCTTCGTTGTACTCACATTTTTGTTTTTTCATTATAGATTCAATATTTTCATCATCTACAATATACGGTAAATCCAAATTGAATCCTTTTAGATACATCTGGTTCTCTCCTTAGATTACTCCCGATGGTAAGTGCATTATTAACTTCTATCCAAACTTGAAGCCCAATTTTTGAAGCAATTAAGCATCTCTTCTAAATTTTTTGCTCCCCCTGCACTGTGAAACACTCCATCTCTCACGATACAGTAGAACCAATCTTCTTCAGTTCTCTCTTCTTCAATCGAATCAAATGGCGCATCTTCTAAATAGGTATCCGTCAAATCGATTTCGACAGACCAACCAGGATTATCCACCGTATCAATTCGCACACCGTATGAATGCTCCCAATCTCCGTCACAGTTTTCATAATACCAGCTTTGAATCCATTTTAGGATATCCATCATCGTGACCTCTTTTTAGTTTTTTCTACTCTAGGAACTATTTATTTAAAGGGGTCCTCATGCCATGTTTCATACTTTTTTCGTATGAATTACCTTTTAGTAATAATTTGCTTTTTTTATATAGGGTATACTTAAAAGCAAGGGGAATCAAGGAGGTTATTATGAAAAAAATAATATTGTTTATATTCATTAGTATGATTATACTTGCGGGCTGTTCTAACAAGGATGAGAAAGAGAATTATCCAGTTTTCGATGGCACTGTAGTATTTAAAACAGATGAAAATGACAAGTACAAATTTCTTGTACTACAAAATATAAGTAAGGAAGACCTGGAGAATGGAAATCTTGAGGATTTTATAGAACTAGCACAAGACCAGGAAGCTTCGTATTATTTGGTCGATAGAGAAACATATGAAACATTTGAAGTAGGGCAAAGAGTAAGAATCACTGCTGGCTTTGACCAACTAGAACCCTCGCCACCCATTAGAACGGTTGTGAGTATTGAACAAATAGGCTAAGAATTCTTCGATTGTTCAAAACGATAAAAAGACCTTAACGTTTCCACGAACGTATGGTCTTTTTACCATTTTGGTTTCAAGAGTTCGGAGTTAAATCTCGTGCGGTTAAATCCGTCCGCCCTCTTCTCTCGTTACCCCTTCTGAAAACTCCAGGCAAATCAATACTAAGGCTTTTGAGGTTTCTTAATCATCTCTACGCCGTCAAAGGTAAGGCTGTCAATATCCGTATCCTTTTTCAACATATATTTATCAAAGAACGCCTTTGTATAAGAAGTGATGATGTTGCGCTGTTCCATCGCGTCTCGGGTTCCTCTGGATTTTTTATCCGTAGTTGTAAACAAGGAATCGGAGAAGTCACCATGGACTACATTATCAATAATGGCAAAGTAGGTGTCCTTACTGTTGGATTCAAGGAGAAATGCATTCGTGTTATAGGCTAGCACGGTGCTAAGCTGCATGAAAGGTTTCTTAAAATCGCTATCCAAGGCACCTAACATATTACCGTCAAGGTTTACAGCGCCGACAAATCGGTCATCGTCACGGCTAACAATTGCCGCTGTCGTTCCTCCAAAAGAATGTCCGAACACACCCATACCGAGATCAAGCTGTAATCTGCCTTTAAATATGGATTCCATGTCACCTGTATTCATTTTGTACAAGTTATCTGCAACATATCGAATATCCTCGCTCTGTAAAACGGCATATTTTGCAAACTTGACTGCTTCAGGCGCCGAAGTTAATTTGCGAGCAATTTCAATAGCTTCTTCTTCCTCAAGCTTCTCAGTCACAATTTCAGGTGGTGTTAGGGTGGCCGCTTCCATTCCGTATTTCGTTACTTCGTCCATAAATTTCTCTGACAACCCAACCGTTCGTCCATCTTTAAGTTTGTACACACCACTTTCGGCATGGCCAATGGATACCACAATATAGCCAGCACTTGCCAGGTCTTGAGCGAACAAAGTGCCTTGCTGTGGGTAAGCGCCTGCGCCATGAACAAAGAATAAAACCGGATATTGTTTTTCCTTTTCAGACAAGGCCAGATCGTCGTAAGACCACGTCTTGAAATTGGAATCAAAAAGCTGCTCACCACCCGCTGTGCCCCCTAATCTAACCAAAAGCTTATCCCTCAGTGAATGAAACTCCGGAAATGCATATTCTGCCGTCGGCTTGCCCTCATTACTGTCGGACGGATAGAAAAATAATGCCGTCAGTTCTCTTTCTGAATGGTCTGATGCTGTGTACTTGAAGTCCATCTGTGTACGCCCGACCGTATAACTTCCCATCGGTTTCGGAAACTCATTCTGTGCGGAAGCAACGCTATTTTCAGGTTTCGGAATTTCCTCCTGTGTGGAAGTCCCGCTACTAGTGCTACTGCAGGCGGATAGCATGGTCAGTGAGATAACAGTTGCCAGAATCGTTGTCAGTCTTTTTTTCATCATTTTTCCTCCAATTTGTATTCATGCAACTATCATAAACGGAGGAGAAAAATAAAAAATCGTACAAAAGGGCAAGTCCCCAGTGTACGATCGGGCAAATCTATGAAATGTTAGATTATAAATGCAATATTCCACGCTCCACCGCGACGGCGACGGCCTGCGGTCTCGAATCCACACCCAATTTATTGTAGATACTCGTTAAATGAGTCTTTACAGTCCGTTCGGATATGCCCATATCAAAGCCGATTTCTTTACTTCGAGAGCCACGGGCAATTGCTTGAAGCACGATTAGCTCTTTGTCTGTGAGAGATATCCTCGTCGAGGATGATTCTTTCGCCTTTTCTGATGTCTTGTGAGCAAATACTTTCTCGCTGATCTCCGGAAGTAGCAACGTTTCTCCCCGCATCGCTGCATCAATCGAACGAAATATCATCTCTCTTCCCGTGTCCTTTAGCAAATACCCTTTAGCACCTAAAGCCAGCCCGCGGATCATCATTTCATCCTCGTTATATGTAGTCAAAATAATGATCGGTATATCCATTCCTTTAGCTCTGAGCGCTGTCATGGTATCAAGGCCACCCATTTCAGGCATGTTTAGATCCAATAGAATAATGTCCGGCTTGTAAGTATCTACCCATCGAATCGCTTCCATACCGTTAGATGCTTCTGCAACTACCTCGTACCTTTGATTGGTTTCCAGGATCAGCTTAAGTCCCTCCCGAACGACGAAATGGTCGTCCACGATAAGAATCTTGATTGTCATACGTTGGTTTCCTCCTGTTGTAATGGGATGCGAACAGAAACTTGGGTTCCTTGCTTTCCGCTTTCAATTTCGATCTCCCCGCCCATAATTCGGGTTCGTTCATATAAGCCAATTAGACCATAACTACCGCATTGTTTCTCGATGAGGTTGGTATCGAACCCTATTCCGTCATCCGTTATGCTTAGCTCGATTTCGTTTTCCCGCGCAGCAACCACGACTTCTACATTCGTAGCATTAGCATATTTAGCTGTATTGGCCAAGCATTCTCGGATGATATGTAAGCTATGTTCGAAGATCAACTTCGGCACCACCAGATGGGGCATCGATAACCGAGTGACAATACGAATCCCTGTCATTTGTGAGAAATGTTCAGCCTCTTCCTTCACCGCTTTAGAAATATTTATGACCTCTGCAGAATACGAACGCAAGTCGTCAATTGCGCTTCTCGCTTCTGAAAGCGTGCGCTTGGCTTGGGCTTTTGACAACTGAACAATCTCGTGGGCACGGTGGTTATTATCATTTTCTAAATGCGCATCTACGGCATCAAGCTGCATGATGAGACCTGCCAGCCCTTGTGCCAAGGTATCATGTAAATCACGGGCCATCCTTTGACGTTCATTGGCAATCGTTAGCTCCTCAACTTTCCTGTGCGCTCGTTCCAACTCACGTAAAAACGACTGGGTCCGCAATTTGGCACGAACTTGTTTATAGAACAAAGCAGCATAGCCGATTACGAAAAACATGATGAAGAAGAGCGATGGTACTGTAGATGGCAAATCCTCGGTAGTCCCGAGCCAAACCAGGGAGACAGAAAACAAGGTACAGTAAAAGGTACATACCAGAAGCACCTTCATCCGTTGAGCGTATACGCCAATACTCTGACCGGCCAAAGCCGTCAATAGACTTACAAAAATGAGAGAATGAGCATTAGGCATGAATAACGCACACCCCCAGACAATACATCCTTGTGTCACAAAATAAATCCAGGGTCTTCGATCGACAACGTATCCTGCATACCAATGCAGCAGAACGTGAACCAGAATGAGAGCTGTAAACATCATAAATTCAAACCATGTGGGCAACATCGGTAGCTGGGAGTACAATGCAGAAAAATAAATCAGAATACCCCAGATCAAAGCAGGCAGACGAGAATCACGCAGAACATTTTGAATATCAGATCGGGAGCTTGTATACGGTTTGTCTTTCGAATAATCACTCATGCTTGATCACCTCTATCAAGTACTATCTCAAAACAATCTCTCTAAACACAAAAAAAACGGTACATTACTGTACCGATCATTGACTCACTCCATCTATGTTAATGTACGAAGTGTCTCGAAGTCCAGCCCCAGCAGAATCGTCACAATTCCACGCAGCCTTACCGCCCCGCACTATCCCATCATCCATTTCTTCTGTGAGCATGTATTCCTCTATTCTGCTGCTATACTACCCAATTTCATTTCATGGTCCTCTGCTCCTTCCAAAAAGACCGTCACATGTTTTCCAATACACCAGCTGCATGCTTTGTTTCTTTATATTTAAAGTAATCAAAATCGGCATGTTTTCGGGTTCCACCTAGATCCTGCACACAAAGACCGATATAGGTTCCCGTAAACCGGATATACTCCGGAGATTCATCGGACAGATGTGTGATATCAACCCACTCGCCTGCTGTATTCCAGGATGAATCACTATTTAACGAATAATAAAAGCGGGCGCGATCTTGATCCACCACAGCCTTTAAACGGAGCGTGCTCACCGAATCTAGCGGAATATCCTCCAGCAGTTCGTCGTATACCCCGTATTTGGACTGAATAATCCCCAGGCAGTGCTCTTTCTCTTCATGATAAGTTACACGTAAGTAGAGATAGTCCTGGGTATCGTAGTACAAAATCAATCCTGCCATTTGCTGTGGATGGTCCGGCGCAAATTCCAGACACGTCTCGGCTTCACACTCCAAGGCCTGAAGTCTCCGTGCGATCATGCTTTGCCTGTGCGTTGAACTCATCGACTCCATGCCGTGCAAGCGTAAGTAACCGGGGCGTTCCGTCAAGCTGAGCCAAGTCGAATCGGGTGGAATGCGAAGTGTATTCCAATCATGCCGAAGCTCAAAGTGATCGAAATGATCCATTTCAACAATCGGCTCAAACGGATGGGACTGGTTCATCGGTGCAGGCACCTGAACCTCCGGATATCGGTCACCGCTCGCAAGTCTCAGCCAGCCGTCCTCACTCCACGTACATGGCTGAAGTGCGGTCTCACGTCCAAGAATGCAATATTTGTGCTGAACGGGTCGTCCGACCAGATGAGCCATGTACCATTCGCCGGTATGCGTTTCGACCAGACTACCGTGGCCTGCCTTTTGCAGAGCTAAATCCGGTCTGCCGTATGAAGTGAGGATCGGATTGGCAGGATCGACCTCATAAGGACCTTGTAACGTACGGGAACGTGCTGAGGTAACCGCATGCTCATAACCGGTTCCACCTTCAGCCGTAATGAGATAATAATAGTCGTTGTGTTTATACAGGTGGGGTGCTTCGGTCAGGCCTAATTCTGTTCCCTTAAATATGTTAACGGCCGGTCCGATCAGCTTATGTTCCTGGACGGAATATTCCTGAAGAACGATGCCTGCAAACCGATTTTTGCCCTTACGATGATCCCATATCATATTGACCAGCCACTTACGCCCGTCTTCATCATGAAACAGGGAAGGATCAAAACCGCTGCTGTTCAGATACACCGGATCGGACCAAGGGCCCTCGATATCCGTTGCTGTCACAAGGTAATTGTGGGTATCTTTAAAAGCGCCTACCCGGCTTTTAACATCGGTGTAGATCAGGTAAAACACACCGTTGTCGTAACTAAGACAGGGTGCCCATACGCCTCCGGAATTAATGTTGCCCTCCATGTTCAACTGCGTTACACGAGTCAGCGGAGAAGCGATGGGTCGCCAATGAACCAGATCCCGAGAATGGTGAATCCGTACACCAGGGAACCATTCAAAGGTGGAAGTAGCGATATAATAATCCTCCCCTGCTCGGCAGATGGACGGATCGGGATGGAAACCGGGAAGGATGGGATTGGTGATCATTTTCTGGATCTTATTCATGGAAGAAACCTCCGGTATGAAAGTGATGATCTGTACAACAACAGATATAAGAAAGGTGGATATCAGTACCAGCCTAGCGCTTTTTTGCCGGCTTCCAGGGCGGTTATGATCCGCTCGACATCATATACATTCCCTCTCCAAGTCCCACCGCTGACCGATTGCAATGCAGCCCAGAGCTTTGTATCATCCGGCAAAGCTTCATCAGGTCTCATATCCGGATGGAAGGGCCTTTGTGCCAGGATGAGAGCACCTTCTTCCGGCGAAAACGCCAGCTCTCCTTCTCCGACAAAGTTAATGCTACCCTCCAGTGTGTTACGATCAACCTCGATGTCAATCAGGTCTCCGTTCCGCAGCTTGCCAATCGGTCCGCCTGCCAGCGCTTCGGGGCCAACATGACCAATACACGCTCCGGTGGAAACACCGGAGAACCGGGCATCCGTAATCAGTGACACGTATTTGCCAAAAGGCAAATGTTTAAGCGCAGATGTAAGCTGGTACGTCTCCTCCATCCCGGTTCCCGATGGACCTCGCCCGAGAAGCACAACAACGTCGCCAGCCAGAATACCTCCGGTCTTAATCGCATGGATCGCCTCACGTTCGGTGGTAAACACCTTTGCTCTGCCACGATGACGGTATACGCCATGCTCATCCAGCACAGCAGGATCAATAGAGGTGGATTTGATGACAGAACCTTCTGGAGCGATATTCCCGGTTGGAAATGTTACAGTCGATGAGATTCCAAGCCGCTGAGCGTGTTCTACACTCATGATGACACTGTCCGGATCGATGCCGTCCTGCTCTTTTAACTGCTTCCGCATGAGATGACGGCGTTCCGACGATTCCCACCAGTCCAGTACCTGACCCAATGAAGTACCTGTAACCGTTGGTACAGACTCATCCAACAGACCAAGCTGTCTGAGGTGTAGCATGACCTCCGGTACACCTCCTGCCTGAAAGACACGTATGGTCGGATAAAAGATCGGTCCGTTTGGCAGGGCACTAACCAGCCGCGGAACATTTTTGTTGACCTGTATCCAGTCCTGTACCGTGGGTACGGTTAAACCCGCTGCATGGGCAATCGCCGGTATGTGAAGAAGCAGATTGGTCGATCCTCCAAACGCAGCATGGACGGTCATCGCATTGCGAATGGATGCATCCGTGACGATGTCTGCCATCCTCATCCCCTGAGACTCCATATGGATGAGTGCACGTGACGATTGGCGCGCCATTTCAAACCAGATCGGCTGCCCGGAAGGTGCAAGCGCGGCATGTGGCACTGTCATACCCATTGCCTCGGCTACAACCTGGGCTGTAGCCGCGGTACCTAGAAACTGACAGCCTCCTCCCGGTGTAGCACAAGCTCGGCATCCTAAATCCGACGCCATTTCCAGAGAAAGTTCCCCGTTGACGTACCGTGCACCGATGGTCTGAATTTTACCGGCGTCCTCTCCATCGGTAGGCGGAAGTGTGACGCCACCGGGAACGATTACGCCAGGCAATTGCGGCATGCCGGCAAGCGCGAGCATCATCGCTGGAAGGCCTTTGTCACAAGTGGCGACACCAAGCACGCCTTTACGTGTTGGCAGCGAGCGAATCAGTCTGCGAAATACCATAGCGGCATCGTTCCGGTACGGAAGCGAGTCAAACATGCCGGTTGTCCCCTGAGATCTGCCGTCACACGGATCGCTGACATATCCAGCAAACGGGATTCCTCCCCGGCTTGACAGTTCTTCTGCGGCAGCCTTCATCAGCAGGCCGACCTCCCAGTGACCCGTATGGTAACCGAGTGCTGCCGGGCTGCCATCTTCATTGCGTATGCCACCTTGCGTACTTAAGATCAGATATTGTTTTCCGTTCAATTCCCCGGGCTTCCAGCCCATTCCAACATTCTGGGACATGCCAAACAAGTCGCCGCTTGGAGCATTCCGCAGCAAATCATCCGTTAAAGGCAGACGTCCGGCAGCCCCTGGAGCATGTGCTATGATATCGAAGCAGTTGGACGCGGTCTCTCCCATAATCGACGTAATCTGTTCGTACATGATAGCCTCCCACAGTTTATGACTTCACAAAGACCGTTTTGATGGCCGTGAAAAACTCGATAGCCGCTTGCCCCTGTTCTCTGGAGTGTGAACTTGACATCTTCATTCCGCCAAACGGAGCCTGCAGCTCTACGCCGGCTGTTTCTGCATTAATTCTGACCAGTCCTGCATCCATGTCCCGGATGAAAGACAACATGGCTCCGACGTTCTGTGTATAGATGGAAGCACTCAAGCCATAATCGCTATCATTAGCCGCTTCGATGGCTTCCTCCAGGGAATCTACCGCAATCAAGGCCAGAACCGGGCCAAAAATTTCTTCCCGGGCGATGGACATATGGGATTCGACCCCTTCAAATACGGTCGGCTGCACATAGAATCCCTCTTCTAATCCCGGACCGTCCCCTCTTTTTCCACCAGTGAGCAGAACGGCACCTTCATCTTGGCCTTTTTGAATATAACTCAGCACGGTATTGAGCTGTCCTTCGCTTGCACATGGACCCATCCAGCTTCCAGAAGACATGCCGTCACCCAGCCGAATTTCCTGGATTTGCGAGAGCAGCTTTTCTTTGAAGGCATCGTATACTTTTCGTTCAATAATGACCTTGCTGGTGGCCGTACATTTTTGCCCGGTCGATTTCAACCCACCGCTGATCGTGGCTTCCACAGCCAAATCCAGGTCAGCGTCAGCCGCGATAATAATCGGGTTTTTCCCACCCATTTCAAGTTGATACTTGGCCCCACGTGCCAGTGCTGCGCCGCCGACCCGTTTGCCCACTTCATTGGAACCTGTGAACGTTATTCCGCCCACATCCGGATGCTCAGCAAGTGCAGATCCGATCACTGAGCCTCTGCCGCATACCAGATTAAGAACGCCTGCCGGAATGCCCGCCTCTTCAAAACACTCCATTACTTTAGCCGCAGTGACCGCAGTTTCCTGAGCAGGCTTCAACACAACCGTATTGCCGTAAATCAAGGCCGGAGCCGTTTTCCAAATCGGAATGGCTACCGGGAAATTCCAAGGAGCAATAACCCCAACAACGCCAAGGGGTACGCGAGTCGTAAACATCAGTGCTTCGCTGTCCGTTGATGGAATGACATCCCCGGTTTTTCGCATGCCTTCTCCGGCGTAATACCTTAAGATTGCTACACCGCGCAGTGTCTCTCCTTTAGCTTCTGGGAGTGTTTTGCCCATTTCCCTGGTCATCGCCTCTGCAACTTCATCGGCCCGGCGTTCCAGCACATTGGCTGCTTGAAATAGATAGTTTCCGCGTTCCGCGCCCGATAACCTCCGCCAATCTTTTGCTGCTTCCTTCGCGGCTGCAACAGCCCGGTTCAGATCCTCTACGCCTGAGGTGGGTACGTAGCCAACTACCTCCTTCCGATTCGCCGGGTTGATGCTCGGTTCGGTTTCACCGGATGTCGCCTTCACCCATTCTCCGTTAATGTAATTGCTGTATGTCTGCTCTACCTGAAATGTGGTCATTGCATTCATCCTCCTTGTACATTAGTTTGAAATGACTGGATTAATAAGTGTCCCGATATCGCTAATGGATATTTCAATGCGGTCCCCGGGTGCAAGTGTAAAATCATTGGGTGGCACGATGCTTGTGCCTGTTAATAACACCGTACCGTCAAAGAGATCGTTATCTCTGGCCAGAAAAGAGACCAGCTCATCGAGTTTTCGGTTTAACTCACTTGTGCTTGCCTCGCTTTTGACAACTATTTCACCTTCGCGATATATTTCGCAGACGATGTTGAACGCATATGGATTTTGCACCGTTTCCGCTAGACGAATGGCTGGCCCTATCGAGCAGGAATTGCGCCACATTTTTGCTTGCGGTAGATACAGCGGATTCTCCCCTTCAATATCGCGGCAGCTCATGTCATTACCAACGATGTATCCCACAATGCTGCCATCCGCGGCAAGCACCAACCCCAGCTCAGGCTCCGGGATCTGCCAATTGGAATCGCTGCGAAGTGTGACAGCCTCATTGGGCCCGATGGTGCGGGCTGCTGTAGATTTAAAAAAGATCTCCGGTCTTTCGGCATCGTAAACTTTATCGTAAAAGGTCTTTGCATCCAGCTTGCCTTCCGTTGCTTCATAATTTCGCGCTTCCCGGCTGCGCTGATAAGTCACACCCGCGGCCCATACTTCCGGAGCTTCCAATGGAGTGAGTAGATGTAAGGAAGTCCAATCGTCAGTTAACTTGTTTAACGGTTTAAAAGCGCTTTCAACAAGTTGAACTGGAGAAATCCCCTGCTTTCTTGCTTGATAGATCAAAGTCATAAAATCTGCTTGTGGCAAACGATACGCTTGTTCATCATCCGTAACGGCTGCCAGCCACTTCTGTTGTCCGTCCAGAAATCGAATAATTCTCATTCAAGCTTGCCTCCATTTTTCCCCATCGGGTTGATAATACTACCATAGCACCCGCTATGGTTCATGACGATGTTCTAATCACTCCGACGATTTACCCTTTTCACGCATTTTTTTCTGTTAAGATGAGGTTAGATCCATTAAACTAAAGATAATTTACGAGGACAATCCGATGACAGGATGTTGGTATATAGAATAGTACAAGGGGGTTGGTTTGCTGTGACCAAGCTTTTGGATGCTGTGTATTTAGGGCGTCTGCCCGATGTTCGCATGTCTTTTCAATTATTGGGGCTGCATGCAAGAAAAGTAGATTCCAGCTGGACTTATCCGTCTCATGAACATTCAATGTATGAAGTGCACTGGATGATGGACGGGCAGATGAACATGGTTGTCAACGGGCAGTCTTATCGGCAGTCGGTTGGCGACCTTCTGTTCATCCGGCCTGGTATGACCCACTCTTGCACCGGAGCCGGACCAGAGGGGTTCACTTATTTTTCTGTGCATTTCAGCATACACGATACATCCTTTTGCAGAGAACTTAACCGTTGCAAAGACATCTATTATCCGGCAAATTCGAATTTGGCTCTGGGGCTCTCCCCTTCCCTGTCTACCTTGTATAGTTTGGCTACAGAGCATTTGTCTAGCTCGCTATCTTCCTCCAAACAAATGAAGGTACACGCCGCCGTGTTTGAACTGCTCGGTTCCCTGGTCGGTCAGTTATCTCAGCAAGCATCCGTTACGTTGTCGAGAAAAGAAACCATTGCCCATCAGATTGCTGAGCACATTGAGGATTCGGTAAGGTATATCCATCTTCACGGGGAAATTCAGGAGAGCGATCGAACCTGGATTCAGGACATTGCCAAATCGCTGAGCATAAGCCCGTCACAGGTTAATCGTATTTTTCGGGAGGTATACGGCATCGCTCCACGCAAGTTTCTATCCGAAACCCTTCTGAACGAAGCGCAGCGGCTGTTAAAGCAAACCGACTTGAACATAGACCATATTGCGATGATGCTGGGTTATAAGACCAATGCGCATTTCAGCCGCCAGTTCAAGCGGTGGACAGGCATCGCGCCAAGCGAATATCGCAGCCATTCGCAACAGGCCGGAGAAGCCAACGATGCGGATGACTAAAAGTTTAATCATAAAAAAACCAACTATCTGAGCCGCATAGGCTGATCGGTCAACAAAACAGCTACTGGATGACCAGCAGCTGCTTTGTTTTGTCTGGATTGCTTAGATCATGTGTTTGAGGATTACGCTAAAATAAATGATGCAAGGCTTGCACTTCCAGAACCTCTGTACGTAAAATACAAAGCTTGTATACCATCCGGAATGGTCATCTCGACTGAATAGGGTTTCCAATGATTGGTGAAATGTACCGGGATTGTACCCAGGACAGGACCGTCCCATGCGGTTTTGACCTCAAATACCCCGTGACAATATCCCCGTACCTTGATCGAGACCTGGCGAATTCCTCGGCAATCAAAGTATTTAAAACCTGCCGTTGCGGATTCAACCATATTGGCGATATATCCGACTTCTTCATCACCGTCTCTACCATCCTGGGTGATCTTTGGAAAGCGGCTGTCCAGCCAGGCTCCTGCTCCAAAACCTCCAGTGTACTTCTGATCATCTTTGGTCAAAAGATTACATGCAAGATATGCGGGGTACTCGCCTTTTCCTTCAAGCGGTCTCCCACTTGGACCAGAGGAGGTCATTTCCACCTGAGGAATGCTGCCGTCCTCTGCAAAAGATATCTTCTCAATACAGCCCTGCCGGTTGAATGCGTCCCCATTGGTATGACGGTGATAGAAGACATACCAGTCTCCGTTGATCTCCACAATGCTGCCATGGTTATTGCCTCCATAATACATGGGTTTGTCAGTAGGTTTGTAGGAGTCGATATGGAGATCACAGTTGCTTACGATGACGCCCTGATATGTAAATCCTTTATTTGGAAATCGACTGGTGGCATAACATAATTCATGCATAACGATAGAAGAATACACCAGATAGTAGGTATCACCTCTCTTCCGAATGGAAGGCGCCTCAAAAAATTCATGGCCCTCATAACCGCTGCCCTCACTGTAAGGCTCGCTCGGTGCTACGAATATGGGTTCTTCCACAATCGTCAGCATATCCGGACCTAGCATCGTGGCCATCGCGCCATGTCTTGATTGGTCTCCGGCCGCACAGAAGCCGGTATACAGATAAGTGTGCTGTCCTTCAGTCATCACGCCGGGATCGAACTGGGGCTCGTCCCCTTCTCTTTCACCCAGACGAGTGCCGTCGCCATATTGTACATAACCGTAGAATTCATATTTACCGGCAGGTGCATCACATACAGCCACCGAAACAACGGGTACCTTATCCAGCACATAATACAGATAATACCGCCCATCAGGACCCAGCGTAACATCTGGTGCATACAAGCACATATGGCCATTCGGATTCAACGGGTCATCTGTTTTTCGGTAGATCGCCCCTTCATTTCTCCAATTCCCCAGGTCATTCACGGGTGCAGACCAGCATACATAATCGTTCAGACAGAAGGCATGTCCGTTAAAACGGTCATGTGAACCATACACATACACTCTTTCATTGAATACATAAGGCTCACTATCAGGTACGTACTCCCAGGATGGAAGATATGGGTTGAACCCCTGCTTGTTCATTCCAGCTACACTCCTCATATAATTGTAATAGTACATTCGTTCTATGAAATAAAGATAACTCTCGTATAATAGAAAATAGCTTAAGTAGTGTATGGGTTATTCTTTTCTACAACTTAAATATAAAGGGGAAGAACCATGACATCTATTTTTTACGTTGAATGTGACGCGGTACATCAGAATCATTTTGTTTTTGATATCCCTGAAGGGCATGATGCCTGGTTATTAGTCATTACACAGACCCCTGCCCAGTTTTGGGTTGATGGACAACTTAAGGAATACCCGGCTCATTGTGCTGTACTTTTCAAACCGTATCAAAAAATATATTATCGGGCTTGTTCAGAGCGCTATATAAATGATTGGATTCGTTTTGAAAGTGATGAACCGTTTGTAACCGATACCTCCCTTCCGCCAGGCACACCTTTCCCACTGGATGATCCGGAATACTGTCATAAGCTGTTCCAATTGCTTGTTGCAGAGCATTCTTTTCAGAACGATTACCGGGAATCATCCATCAATTGTCTGCTGCGAACCTTGTTCAATAAATTGCTTGAGTCTTGTGTCCAAGAGGATATTAGTCCTCAGCACTATCCTCTGTTGAAGCTTCGAACGGCAATTCATAACCGTCCCAGCCATCCTTGGACAATATCAGAAATGGCGAAGATCATAAACGTCAGCCCGGGGTACCTGCAGTTGATGTACAAGAAATCGTTTGGCCTCTCGTGTATGGAGGATGTTATTCATAGCAGAATACGTTTGGCCAAAGAATATCTCAGACATCATTTGTATACGGTTGCAGAGATTGCCGATCGATGCGGTTACCGTAATGTCGAGCATTTTTGCAGGCAGTTCAAACAAATGACCGGTTCCTCGCCTAAACAGTTTCATAAACGACGTGAAGGTGTCCCGGCTGACTTAACAGATTTGGGATATAAATCTCACTTTTAAGGGGGATGTACTTAGATCTATGGAAAAATTCCCACTCTGTCCAATACGCGTTTACACATACCTTAGCCATCCAATCGGTATAAACGTCATCGAGGTTGTTAGCGTTCTCTGCTGTCATTTTAAGTTAAGGTTTTAGACTGTATGATGCAATGACATATTCTCAAGCATGATTGATCAATTATCATATTGTGATACGCAAATCACACGTGATTCTCGTTATAACCTTGTTATACACCAAAAAGATCTCTTGAGCAGTGAATGCTGAAGAGATCCTCTTTTTATTTTACTCATAAGCAAGAATTACCCATCACTGAAATTACACTGGATCTGGCGTTCCAGTCCTGCTTCTCGATTTCTTAAATAGTAAGATGGCAAGAAGTAAAGCAATGCTTACAGCTCCAAACCCCAACCAATTTAAGTACAGGACAGATGTACGACTGATCACAATCCCACCTAATCCAGATCCCAGTGCAAAACCAAATTGGATAAATGACGTATTTACGCTAAGGGCAATGTCGGGATTACGAGGTGCCAGTGTAACCAGATATAGTTGCTGGGCCGGAGATATGCTCCACGTTGCTAACATAAAAATCATTAAAACCAAGATTAACATGATAAGATTAACTCCAGCTAGAGCAAACAAAAGAAGAGTTACGCCTTGTAACAGAAGGCCTAGACAAATTGTAAACTTTGATCCCTTTGCATCTGCCAATTGTCCGCCCACTTTTGATCCGACAAAGCTGCAAATTCCCGCGAGAAACAGAACACCGCTTATCTCGGTCATAGAAAGAGTGGATGTAGCTTGCAAGAAAGGCGTAATATACGTGAACAGTGTCGAATAGCCGCCGATATACAATAATGTAATAAGCAAGGCAGTCAGAATGAGTGGATTTTTCAAAATGGAGAGCTGCATTCTGAGGGTGATCTTTTCTTCCTCTTTGATTGCCGGAACCTTTTTGTAGATAATAAGTAATGGAAGAACACTTAACAATCCAATGAATATAAATAGAACTCTCCATCCAAACATTTCACTAAAAAATGTGCCCAATGGGACACCGAGCACTAGCGAACTGCTTAGCCCCATCAAAATGATGCCGATGGCATTGCCCCTTTTTTCTTTTTCAACCAGTCGTGTCGATACGGCCATTGCTACTACGGTAGCCACTCCTCCGCTAGCCCCTTGAATAATTCGCACCCATAGTAAAGTTTCGTAAGAAAGGTCAACAAGCATAAGTCCGTTGCTGGCAATAAACACACTGAGGGCGGACAACAGTAACTTCTTGCGATCCATATTTATTGTAATTGCAATGAGAATCGGAGCGATAATGGCCGCTGCCAGAGCGAATACAGTCACCAGTAAACCCACTTCGGAAGTAGATACGCTCAAGTCTGAGGCGATCATTTCTATGACTCCTGTAATAATGTATTCAAGGGTTCCGATCAGAAAAACAGCCAATGCCAAGATATATATAATCCATTTATTTTTCACTTTAATCCACTCCGTCTTCTTCAGTTATCTATTCTTCAGTTATCTATTTAATATTGGAATTTGTATTTCTATAAACTGTACATCTTGTTCTTGAGATAAGGGTAAATATAATTCCCTACCAGCTCCGTTCTCCTTGATCTGATAGTTATTCTTCTCAATCCATGTAGCTAGATGAACACAGGCTTTACAGGCAAAGGTGGCATTGGAACGATAAGCTATGGTGGCCATCATGGGCTCGGCAGGAAGAGTCCGCAGTTGAAATGGGTCGGGAGGTGAGCGCAGATCACAGGTTAAGAAGTAACCTATTTCAAACTCGAACTCTTCCTCTTGTCCTGCGATTTCTTTCCACAAAACAACCTGAGGACCGTCAATCAGTTGGCGCATTTCTTTTGTTAATGACTGATCAAACTGACGAAATAAACTCGGGATCTCCTCTTCCCTCCCACACCCTGTCTGAAAAAGAAACTGCCGAGCACCCTCCTCTTTGATTAGAATTTCTTGTCCAGTTTCGACGTGCCCCTCTTCCTCTATAAGCTGCATGCGTTCCTCAATCCGGACGAGTTTGGCTTGTTCCGTATCGATAATCTGCTGAATTTCGCTTCTTTTTAGCTTAAACATGCCTTGAATATTCTCCAATGTAATATGCTCCTGTAACAGCTGTGTGATTTGTGGCAACGTGAACCCCAATTCTTTATAAATGAAGATTCGGTTAAGCTCGAGAAGCTGATCTGCGGAATAGTAACGGTAACCTGTATCGTGATCTACCTTTCTCGGCTTAAGTATGCCAATCTGGTCATAATAACGCAGTGTTTTTAATGAGACCCTACTTAGCCTGGAAAACGCACTGATTTTGAACAACATATCATCTCCAATCTTTTAACATAATGCGAGTATATAGTTTCCCGTACAGGGGAAAGTCAAGGGTGTATATGCTTCTCATTTGCCTAGCTAAATCAACCACCGTCCTTGTCATCACTCTATGTTGCTGTTAAATGTAAGTCAAAGAACCGTTTCTGAATGAAACGTTCATTTTTTTTGAACAAAAAAATGCCACTCATCGTGGCATTCTCTCGGTACGCATTCAATTATCCTGCTCAGCATTACTAATTTTTTTAAATAAACAGATTATGATTGGCTTGTGATGCTTGTCCAAGATAGTAACCTACGCCACCAATTTTGACTTGGTCTATTAATTCTTCACGCTGAATTCCCATTAAATCCATGGACATTTGGCAGGCAACGATCTCTACTCCTTGTGCAATTGCGCTCTCAATCAATTCCTCCAACGACGGCACATGATGTTTTTTCATCAAACCACGGATCATTTTCGGGCCTGCTCCAAGCATATTCATTTTAGACATGCCAAGCTTCTGGCTCCCGCGAGGTAACATCATATCAAACATACGGCCGATCATATTTTTGGATAACTTCTGCGACTGCTGCTTGCGAATAATACTCAATCCCCAAAAAGTGAAAAATAGGGTTACTTTCCGTCCACTGGCTGCTGCCCCATTTGCAATAATGAGTGAAGCGATCGCTTTGTCCAGATCACCACTAAAAACAACCATCGTGCTGGCAGGATCGCTGATTGGGGCATCGGATACGGGTTGTGCTGTATTTTTAGCAATGACAGACTCAATCGTACCGCCTTTCAGTCTTTCCAACTGCAAGATTGTGGAACCCGACATTGTCGCCCATGCTTTGACATCTTCATAGAATCCTGGATCGGAAGCTTTCACGCGAAGTGTTTCCCCGTTCGAGAGTTGATCCATTTTCTGCTTAACCTGAATTAGCGGACCAGGACAACTTAATCCGCACACGTTCAACTCATGATCAATACGTTGCGGCTGTGTTGAGTCAGTGGGAATAGACTCCTTTTCCACAGGTTCAGGACGGTCTTTTTTTGCAGCAGTAAATGTAGCAGGCTTAAACTGGGCTTGACGGTATGTTTTATAACCACCACTCAAGTTTTTTACACTAAAACCATGCTGACGCAAAATTTGCGAAGCAGTGTAACCACGTAAGCCGACTTGACAGTATAGCCAAATTTCTTTGGATGGGTCTAATTCATCTAAACGTTGACGAAGCTCATCAACTGGAATAGAGATTGAGTCCGGAATATGACCATTTTGATGCTCAATTTCACTGCGTACATCCAGAAGTATCGACCGCCCCGGCTGACGATCAGCCAGTTGATTATAGGTGTACGTCTGAACACGTCCGGTAATCATATTCTCTGCTGCATATCCAGCCATATTCACGGGATCTTTGGCAGACGAATAAGGAGGCGCGTAACACAGTTCAAGCTCTGTTAAATCCCGGACATGTCCTCCAAAATGAATGGCTACAGCAATATCATCAATTCGTTTATCCACTCCATCATAACCGACTGCTTGTGCGCCTAAAATTATGCCTTCAGGAGTAAACAGCAGTTTAAGAGTAATTGCGCTTGAACCCGGATAATACGATGCATGAGAAGCAGGGTGTACGATAACGGTTTGATAGTCCACGCCCAGGCGCTGTAGTGTTTTTTCATTACTGCCTGTCGTAGCTGCGGTCATTCCAAATACTTTGATAATGGACGTACCTTGTGTCCCTTTATAGGTAGAAGGAAGCCCTGCGATACGGTCGGCAACAATACGGCCTTGTTTGTTGGCAGGTCCGGCAAGTGGTATCGTTGCCTTCGTACCATGAATGGTTTCCGTTACTTCGATGGCATCTCCAACAGCATAGATATGTGGCACACTACTTTCCAAGGCTTCATTTACGATAATATGTCCACGTGCACCCAGCGAAACGCCGCTATCTTTCAAAAAATAGGTGTCCGGCGTTACGCCTATCGCAAGAATAACCATGTCAGCTGTCAACACATGACCATCGGCAAGTTCAACCCCTATGCCCTGCTCCAGGGAATGAAATCCCTGAACACGTTTGGAAAACAGCAGGTTTACACCATGATTCTCCATTTCCTGTGCTAATGCGGCTGCTAACTCGGTATCATAGGGTGTGAGTACTTGTGCGTTCCCCTCAATCAGCGTTACATCCAGACCAGCTTCCTTTAAATTCTCAGCCATTTCCACACCTATAAATCCACCGCCTATGACAATCGAAGACTTGTTGTTAGACGAACTTACTTGGTCTTTGATCCGATCAATATCTGGAATACTTCGTACGGTATAAATTAGCGGATTGTCCTTACCCGGCAGATCGGGAATGATCGGTTTTGCACCTGGTGACAATATCAACTCGTCATAACTTTCTTCATATGCACCGCGCTCCTGGGATTGTATCTTAACCACTCGCTTCTGCGAATCAATAGCTACGACCTCACTTCTTGTACGGACATCGATACGAAAGCGATCTGCCATCCCTTTTGGCGTTTGCACCAGCAGACGCTCTCGATCATCGATTGTGCCACCTATATAATAAGGTAAACCACAATTGGCAAATGAGATATAGGGTCCCTTCTCAAAGATAATAATCTCGGCATGTTCATCCAGACGGCGAAGGCGTGCAGCTGCAGATGCACCTCCAGCTACACCGCCAACAATGAGTACTCTTTTGCTCATGATTCACAATCATCCTTTTCAAATAAAGTTTTGATAATCTGTTCAACCCGTTGATCGGCAAGCACATAGTTCACTTCAAGACCATTCCGCTCCGTAGCAACAATACCTGCACTGCGAAGTTTCTGGAGGTGTTGTGAGACTGTTGATTGGGGAAGATCCAGACATTCCTGCATATAAGAAACATTACATTTTTTTTTCATCATCAGTCCCCGCACAATGCATAAACGAATGGGGTGAGACAAAGCTTTCAGCAGATTAGCTGGTTCATCGAACTGTTTAATGTTATTACTGTCAAAAGCGGGAGTGTTCAAAAGTATTCCTCCTAAATCGTTATATCGTAATAATACGATTTATTGATTCGCCTGTCAAATGTATTCTGGATTGAATGCGTTCAATAAGTCGCATACTCGCTCAACCCTACGGCTTTGCTTGTTCCAGGTGGATGATAAAAATGCCTGCCAAAACCGCTAAAAGCGACATTTGACAGGCATTCATGCTGTATCAAGCCTTCATTAAATAGCGATTCAATTGAATTGCTTATTTTAGAGTATAACAGGCTGAATCAGTCCGTCCTTACCAAAAAGAAGCGGGTCCATACATATTTCGCGGTGATAACCCTTTCCAGAGGAGAATCTGGATAGTGGCGTGACAAAACGGTGATAGGCAATCCGGTATTGAACTGTTTCGGAATCATTAAATATACAGTGATGCCCTGTGCCCAGCATGCCCTTCTCGACATTTTTGCTCAGGATTGGGTATCGATAGGTAATTGGACCGTATAACTGCTCTGCCGTACCGTAATTCACATGATAGTCTTCGCTGCCTGTATCATCACAGGACCACGTAAAGTGGTATAGTCCACCCTGCTTCAGCACGGTAACCGCCTCACGAAAATCATGCAAGCCCGCCAGATTGCTCATTGTGTCCTCAACGACACTTATCATGTCTTCACCAAGCTCCACAATGGCACCATGTCCATTGCCAAATAGCAGATACGGTCTTCCATCATCTTCGACATAGATGGAGGGATCAATAGCTTGGCCCATAGTAATGCCCAGACGTTTCAACTGCTCCATTGTGATTAAAGGCTGTGACTCGGCCAGGAATGGACCAATCGGTGTATCTGCTACAGCAACGCCGATGGCACTCTCGCCGTTCAGCATTTTGCCGCAGAAATAAAAATAGAACTTTTCGTTACGGTTGGCTATTGCCGGTGCCCAGGCATTACCGGTTGCCCAGGCGACATCCTCTGTTCCCAGATCAAGGATAACACCTTCATCTTGCCAATGCTTCAAGTCAGAAGAAGAAAACACTTTGAACTGTGTCCCCGACCACCCCTCGAAACCATCTGTTGTCGGATACATATAGTAACGATCCCCAAACTGTGCGACATCAGGATCGGCATATTGTCCGGGAAGCACCTGATGACCATCCCCAAAAGCCGCGAGAAGCCGGCTGCACTCCTCAGCTGTGATTGGCAGGACACTTCCATGCCGCTTTTGAGTCGTTCCCATATCGAATTCACCATCAGGGACGATTCGGAATTCTCCACTTCCCAGATCTGTAGTCAGCAGAGGAAGATAACCCTTGCCTTCAGCAAATCGATCAACAATCAGGCACCATTCCTCCCGGTCATTGAATTTAAAGATTTGAGGTCCCTCCACACCTGCCATAGCCTCCAGTACCGGAGCTTGAAGTGTAACAAATGCCCCTTTGTCGAGAGAGTCTCCTTTTTCTACCCGTATGTTTTTGGTTGTTTCATCCTTGGAGTATCGATAATAAGAGCCATCCGCAGGAAGAATCGTTGTATCAATAATATGATTATCCCGCTCAATGTATTTTTCTGATGCAGAAAACGTACGAAAGTCTTTTGTACGAGCGCTGTATATTTTTTGTTTTCGTTCTTGCTCCTGTGGTTCCTGCGTCGCAGAAGCCCAGAATACAAGAAACTCATCTGCCATTTCATCATACACAGCTTCTGGTGCCCAGACACATCCAGCGCCCTCAACACCTAGTGTAACGTTCCATGGGGATGACCAGTTTACGAGATTGCTGGATTCCCATACGATTACGTCAAGGCTCCCGGCATTAACGGCATGAGTCCATCCTTTGCCGCTTGCGATGCGGAGATCCGTAGCAATCAGATAAAATTTATTATCCTTGACTGAACGAACCAGAAACGGGTCCCGTACCCCCTTTTCTCCAAGGTCTGAAAACAGCACAGGTGAGCCGCCATTAAGATCCTTCCAGTGAAGGCCATCCTCGCTATAGGAGAAATAAACCTGCTCTCCGTCTGGTTGTTCGCCAATAAAATGTACAAAGAGATACCCATCATATTTTGGAGTTGTTTTGGTCAATGGTAAAGAGCCTCCTGAAAATGAAATTGATTTTATATTAACAGTAATATAAAAATGAAAGCGTTCTACTTATGTTGTATCATACTTCAAAAACAGTAGAATGAGTATATTTTTATAATCTCGTATGTTGCAGATCATGTGAATTTTTCGCCGGAAATATATTGCCCTGATTGGAATGTTTGACTTGCTCCTCCTGCAAAGAATTATCACATCCCCTTTATTTTGTTTATTTTACCTCTGGTAAACAAAGTTCTTGGTGTTCATTTACATATAAATGCTAATCTTCTTAATGATGAACAAATGAATATAGATTCATGCATTCATTTTTGTTGTTGAGATATTACGAGGAGGAATCATTGTGAAATTATCCAAAAGAGTATTACCAGCGGTAGCGCTGACTCTGGCTGTATCGGCTTCTACTCTCTTGTCTGCAGGACAAGCAAGTGCCGTTCAAGCTGTAAGTGTGGAGAAAAAACAAATCAAGAACATCATCTTCCTCATTGGGGATGGCATGGGGAGCTCTTATACTTCTGCCTACCGTTATATGAAAGATGATCCTTCGACAAAGGGCATGGATAAAACCGTATTCGACCCTTATCTGGTTGGAGCACAAATGACCTATCCGGATGATGATAAACAAAATGTAACGGATTCCGCTTCCGCAGCAACGGCCATGTCGGCGGGTGTGAAAACCTACAATGCGGCCATTGCGGTTGACCCTGAGCAGAAGGAGGTCAAAACCGTACTTGAGCAGGCAAAAGAAAACGGGAAAGCCACCGGACTCGTGGCTACGTCGGAGATCACTCATGCCACACCAGCTGCATTTGGTGCCCATGATATCAGTCGAAAAAATATGGATGCTATTGCGGACGATTATTATGATGAGTTGATTAATGGCAAGCATAAGGTGGATGTACTTCTGGGTGGAGGGAAATCCAATTTTGTACGCGAGGGTCGTGACCTGACGAAGGAGTTCCAGAAGGCCGGATTCAGCTATGTGACGGATCGTTCCTCTCTCCTCGCTGATAAGAATCAACAAGTTCTTGGACTGTTTGCGGACGGAGGTCTGGACAAGTTGATTGATCGTACTGCTGCAACTCCATCATTGGCTGAGATGACCAATACAGCGATTGATCGCCTCAGTTCGAACGACAAAGGATTCTTTCTAATGGTCGAAGGCAGCCAGATCGACTGGGCAGGACATGATAATGATATCGTTGGTGCGATGAGTGAAATGGATGATTTCGCAGCAGCATTTCAGGCAGCTATTGATTTTGCCAAAAAAGACGGTGAAACACTTGTCGTAGCTACTGCCGACCACTCCACAGGTGGACTTACGCTTGGAAAAGACGGAGAGTACAACTTCTTCGTAGACCCGATCAAAGCTGCACTGCGTACACCTGACTTCATGGCAGCACAAATTGCAAAAGGTGCTTCGGTTGAAGAAACACTGAAAAGTTATCTGAAACTGGAGTTGAAACCTGAAGAGATTCAATCGGTGAAAGAAGCAGCCCAAACTGCGGATGTAACAAAGATTGATAATGCTATTGAAGCGATTATTGATAACCGTTCATTTACCGGCTGGACAACAGGTGGACATACAGGTGAAGATGTTCCGGTCTATGCCTACGGTCCGGCAAGTCATCGCTTCGCCGGTTTGATCGACAACACAGATAATGCCAAGATCATATTTGATATTCTCAGCAAGCACCAATAATTCGACAATAATTCAATAGTTTAGGATCATCCCTTCTCTTCTTTCATCCGAAGAGAAGGGATTTTTTTCATAAAATCCTTATTGATATGCCACTCTACCTTTTTATGAACATCCTTAACCGTAGCCGTTCTATACTTTTCTTTTTTCATGACCGAAACTTGTCCATTCACTTCGAGTAAGGCGTACGCCTATTCCGAATTTGCTAATATGCATTATATCCCATGGAGTTGGTTACCTTATACAACACCACTTGTATTGAAGTGAGAAAAATCCGATAAATGCTGATGCGGCTTATAGTGAAACTACAGAAGTAACAAAGCTTTGGAGGAAAATGGCATGTTAGGAAACATTCTGTTGGGTATGGTCATTCCCATTATATTGGGTGTATGGATTCTGCGTCGGAACTTTACAATCCTTATTCTATATTATCCACTTGGTGTGGCTATTTCAGCATCCATCAACAATATCGGGTTTAATTACTTCTGGAATATTCTGCCGAATACTCATAATCAATCCTTGGCTGCTCTTCCAATGGATCTTGGAGTCTATCCGATCGCTGGTTGCCTGATGATGTATATGATTTCAGAAAAAGGCGCCAAGCCATGGTTGGCGATTCTTGTTGCATCATTGTCGCTGACATTAATCGAATGGGTTGCCAAAATAATGGGGCATGTCATTTATTTTAATGGATGGAACATTCTTTGGACCTTTTTGTCATACCTCCTGCCATTTGTTCTTGCTTATGGTTACAGTAAAATATTGAGGTATACCAAGTGAAGTTTTACTGAAGCTTTCCACTAATAAGGCAGGGCAGATGATATGGGTTAACGCTGATGGGCATACGTGCATATCTTAACTCATATTTGTCTTGGAGGGATTCGTAATGTATGTGGCATATCCGTATGGTTACAGGTACACTTTTACTCCGGTATGGGCAACATCATCAGCCGAAGCACTTGAATTAATCAAAACGGCTGTTCAAGGAGAAAGAAATGATGAGATATTCTATGATTCACTGATTCAGATGTCACCTGATGCCAATCAGGCTGCCATCATCACGAGCATCCGCAATGATGAACGCGGACATAATCAAATGTTCCGCCACATGTACAAGGATCTGACAGGTCAGGAGATTACGGGCGTAAGCAGTGAGCCGGTTGAGACGGTCACCTCTTATCTTGCCGGACTGCAAAAGGCGTTTCAGGGTGAATTGGCCGCCGTGGAAAAGTATAGAAAAATATGGTTTGGTCTCCCTTATGGCATATATAAAGACACGGTGTGGGGAATCATCCTGGACGAACAGAAACATGCGGATAAATATAACAATCTGATTACCTACAATTTGCCGAGATAGTCATGTATGGGATAAATAACGCGCGTATTCTTTTAGTGATGAACAATTGAAATCAGCAAAAAACCAGTGAATGAGTAAAGCTCACTGGTTTTTTTCCTTTGCTGAGTCTCTCTTATATAAACTTGCTATCAAATGCACTCTTCCAACGTATCAGGTTCCACATGAACGTGAACGGTGTATACGTCATGTTCCTCCATTAACTCGTTCTCTACGTCTGTACAGATATCGTGTGCTTGTTGAAGATCCAGCTCAGCATCAACTGTTATGACAACATCCACTACAACGTTATTGCCATAGTTCCGCGCTCTCACGTCTTTAACTGTCTCTACGCTGTCAATTCCGGCAATCGTTTTTTTGTACTCCTGAATCAGTTCAACATCAAAACCATCCGTCAGATGATGTGTGGCTTCCTTGAAAATGTCCCAAGCGGTCTTGCAGATCAGGAAACCTACGATGACAGCCGTTACAGGGTCCAGCCATGGGAGGCCGAACTGGGAACCCACGATCCCAATGACCGTACCGGTGCTCACCCAGGCATCGGAGATATTATCTCGAGCTGCAGCCATGACTGCCTGACTTTTAATACGAGTAGCAAGTCTCTTGTTATAGCGATAGACCAGATACATGATAACTGCGCAGAAAATGCCTGTGTACCCAGCGATGATATCCGGAGATTCATGTTTACCCTGAAACACAGAACCAATGGCTTGAAACAGTACTTGTAAACCTACTGCCATCATAATGAAAGAAGCAACAAGTGACGCAACGGTCTCTGCTCTCCAGTGACCATATGTATGATCTGTGTCGGCTGGGCGTTGGGCAAGCTTCAAACCGATCAGTACAGCTATTGAGGCCACAATATCGGTGGCATTGTTTAATCCATCCGCCTTGAGCGCTTCTGATCCGGCCATACTGCCAACGATCAGTTTTAATACGGTCAAACATATGTAGGCGATAATGCTGATGATAGCTCCGCGCTCCCCCAGCTTTAAATTATCGTATTTAAGTTGATCCACATGATATCCTCCTGCAATCTTCAATTCAAGCACGTGTATGATGGTACCATTGAAGATTTGTGTGGGTCTAGAGAAACGTTTTGAGTGTGACGAAACATAATCTGAACGCGGCAATTTTTTTACGAGCATCCAAAAAAGTTGGATTTGGCAAACTTAAGTGATTAATGGGTGGTAAGAGGAAGGTGGCCGACTGCCTTCCCTTGTAACCACACTTTCTTGCACTTGGACACAAAGAGCCAAATGGATCGTTTTGATCCACTCGGCTCTTTATGTTATTTTACAATAATTTGTATAACATCACTTACCGTTGTTCCACTTCCATTCATAAATCACTGCCCTTATTCAGAAAGTGTCGATTCAACTGGCGGCTCATTGGCAAGCTGCTCCGAATCATCGGAATGCCGTTCGAACATAACTGCGTCAACCCTCGTATAGATCATATCCGCAGGAAGCGTTGGCGGGTCTACCGTGGTAGGCGAAACTCTGGTTAACCGGACATACTCGCTACCGTCACCCGTAAAGTCGAACGTTCCCAAATTAACCCAACCCGATGAGCCGGCCGTTGCATCGATATAGGTGACCTCGGTACCCGTTTTATGTTTCACTTCCACTTTGACATTGTTATCGTTTGCTGTCGTATGGACAAGTTTGTAGATCGAGACCGTATATTTCCCCTCTGGAAACTCGCCTTTCCACGTTGCTGATGATCCTTGAACTGTTGAATAGCGGGATTTAACCCCAATTTTGTATCCGGCTAAATTGCTTTGGCTCCACGACCCTTCTGTCGTGTATAACCCTGTTGTATTTGTACTGTCCACGATAACCGTTAGGTCCCTGATCGTGATATTCAAAGGTGCTGTGGTTAAGGTCACACCGTCAATCGTGACCGTAGCCCATACCTCAATGTGATCCGTGTTCCCATCGAGATTAAGAAGGGTCAACACCCCACTGCTATTCACTTCAGCCAGATCCGTACGATCAACGAAATACTGTACATCGGCATGTGTTAGATCACCGATCAAACCGTTATCCAAATAGCCGGTTACGCTCAGTTGTGCGGTTTGAGTCATCTGCAGCTCGTTCCGATCGGACAGGATCACAGCAGACTCCAATTGCGGTATCCTGTTTGGGTCCACCCACATGATTGCATCGGCAACGACTCTGGACTTGTTGGCCTTATTGGTTAATTCCACGTACCCGCTATCGCCTGCAACAAAAGGATAATCCCCCAGGTGCACCCAAGTACCATTCGCTGTTGTCTCATCAACTGTCACCGTCTCGGAGCCTCCGCTATAATAAACGGTAAATGAGGCATTTGTTGCCCAATTTTCACTCGCAGCCGTGATTTGCGGAATCTTGTAATACACACTGTAAGTGACACTTTCCGGCAGCTCAGGCCGCCATCTCATTTTGCTTGTTGCTGTGCCGGTCGTAGATTTGGCATACACATAGTTATCATAATAATAATCGTTAGCTGTCGTATCCCTTATCCAGACGCCTTCTGTCTCCGCCTCCGTATTATCCACGATGATGGTTGAACTATCCTGCCCATCGGGTTGGACTGGAGTTTCCGAAACCTGATCCGGCAGATAAAGTGTCCGCTTGCGGGTCTGTTTCCCCTCCGATTCCACGTAATACGTGAAAGTTTGGGATAAATCATTCACTCGTATCGACCATTCCATCGGGTATATCGTATCTGGGATGGTCGTGTACGTGGCCCCGCCATCCAAGGAATAATGGATTGTCGCTGGTTTTGTCGTTTTGGCCTGCACATAAGCATCATAAACCGTTTCGTCGGGCTTAACCATCAGCATGCCTTTAACCGCATCAATTGGACTGTGGGTATCAAAGAAATAGCTTGCACCCGATGTATCAGCCGTTCTAACCTGATGCAGCGGCACATTAATGTTAAGTCCTTCTACAATGATCGCGGTGATGCCCTTGCCTGAAACCGTGGTTTGAATGATTCCGCCACTCATTACCGTTTGCTCTGGTGTGCCATTGTCGCGGATGATCGTTACGGTATAATCCTGTGCCGGGTTGAATCCAATGATCTGTTCATTCAATTCAATCGGAGTCTGAACTTCTTCAGACGATGCATTGCTTAATCCGATGTAGAATTTATCCCCGCTCTCACCCGTTATCCAATTCAATTGAGGATGGTTGGTCTTAATAATCCCCTTGGGCATCCAAAGCCAAACGTCGGAGTTACCATAAAATTGACCTGGTTTATTCCCATAAAGGTGATATTTGAACCATAAAAAATTCGTTTCAAATACGGAAGGAAACGTAATGCTCCCGTTTGATTTCAATGATTGTTCGCTGATCAAATAATCCATCGTTTGCCCGAGTTGCCCCGGAATATGGTGATAATAGATGGATGTAGCCCCGCTTGGGCCTTCCAGAGGAAAGTCCGGTTCAAGTTGGCTAACGGCGAAGCCTTTATAATAATAACCTGGATAACTGGAATATCGTCCAATAACCGCATTATGAGCAATATCCTGCAGCAGTTCATCCCCTGTATAGAGCGACAATCTCAGCATGAACGGAGCTTCCTGAGCATTCATCCGATAATAACCGGTTGTACTTCCTGCTTCAAACGTCAATCCGCTCGGTGAAACAAGCCAACGCTCCGCTTGAACACCTCCGGCAATATCTTCGGGAAGCTTGAGTCTTGGATATTGAAATTTACCACTTTCCGGCCAATGGAACGACTCGGCGTAATTATATGTCTCCGGCTGAGGAATCGTAACGTTACCTTCAGGAACTGGACGAGCAACAAACATTGTTGCATAGCGTTTGGCTTCCTTATAGGCGGCATCCAAGTATTTGGGATCCTGAGTTTCCTCATATAGCTCCAAGATCTCCATCCACAGCTTGCTATAATAATAAATGAACTCATTTTTACTCACATCGACGGATGCTGGCGTATCGATATGTTGCGTGATATAACTGTCGGCTGCATCCTTCGCAGCTTGCAAATACTGCGCATCTCCCGTCATCCGATACATCATCAGGGGTTGAATAACAGGCCCGCGGTCTTTCTGATCCGGGTCACGTACGAGGTATTCTTCCTGTGCCAGCGCCCCAATACCAGCTGTAGTTCCCATCATCTGGTGAACAGCGGTGACACTTGAAACATCAAACGGCAGAGTAGCCATTTTCCATAACGAAGGCACACCGTATACTTTTTTCTGCGTTGGCGACCAACCGATACCATTTCGTGATACGCCATACTGGACGGACGGTAGTGCTCTCGTATCGTAAAGCTGGTCATCTCCAGTCAAATAATAAGCTCCCAAAAGAACCGCATTTGAGCTTGTTCGGACGCTATCCTCGTTTTCGATATCAATAAAACCCTTGGCACGGCTCCACCACCCGCTGGGTGATGGGACATAATTCACAGAGTCGTCCCCTTGTGGCTCAACTTTAAGCAAATCGATCATATTAAACATCGCATCAGTAAGCGATTGATCTGACACATTTTTCCGGTATGCCGAATAATCGTACTCATTGCGAAGAATATCCACGTAGGACTCATATAGATTGCTTTTTTGAGCGATTAGCCCCATATGAAATTGATAGGTGTTTTCTGCGGTCATTTGCGAATAAGTCCCTAATTGAGGCGCATACAGAATTGGCTGCACGCTGCCTTCGTTGTTAACCAGGCTCATGCCAAGCCGTTGTTTCGTAACACCTCCCGTCGGTTCAAATTCAACCGGAAGCTCTGCCGAAGGTACAAATACGCCATACGTTAATGGATTTCCTGAACCATCTTTTTTCTCAACCAGGCTCATCGGAGCGCTCAGCTCTCTTAAACTTGTTGATTCCACCGTACCTACCATTTTGGCATGTGACCTGAATCCATTTAACACTTCATTGATGCCCGAGACTGCCTCTGTTGTGAAGGACTGATATCCAATCACATAATTGCCGTCGCGGCGAGGTGTAAAGGCAAAAGAAACATCTGGTTTATCCCCTGCCATGGACCAGTTCACTTCAAAATCGTAATCACTGCCATGCGTAGCATCGGTTAATACCGCCGTCTGGCTGTCTGGAAAATGGACCCCGTCGAATGTAATCCAGCGTTTGTTCATCGTATCGTAGTAATTGGTTCGGCTCCCCGCATTCCCATCCAATAAAACCCATTGTTCCTCAAGTCTTTCCACCACAGTATTTATTGGCTCCCAGTTTCCTGTTTCTGTGTTTTTGTAGAACATGTCACGAACGATGGATTTTCCCCCATCCCATGCCGCTTCATAGAAGGTTGCCTTGTAGTTTGCATTTTCGATGCTACCTTTCTCTGTGTAACTGAGATTTGTTAATGTGCGGCTCCGCAGCGGGGGCAAAGGTGGTGCCTGTTGACGGATATTCCCCTCGAACTTGACTGCATCGGCCCGCGTAATAATTGTACCCGTAGAAGGCTGTGTTCGAGTCAGCCTGACAAATTCGCTATCATCACCACTAAACTCATACTCCCCCAGATCCACCCATCCAACCGATGGACCTGACGAAGGTCTTAGATCCATAAACTTAACATCCGTAATCCCGTTATGAACAATCTCAATTTTCACATTACTATCTGCTTTATCCGCCCAATCCAGCTTATAGAACGATATTCTCGCCGTCCCTGCTTCCAAGCGTGGATTCCAGGTGATGCTTCTACCTACAGCGTCTGTAAATTTGGAACTGGAATTATTGTATCCCTTCACTCCCGCGCTTGTGCTCCAATATGGAGCGGAGAATCCGTTATTAGCGTTGCCGGAATCAACCGTAACGACATGATCAATTGTGAGGCTCCCATCATCAATGATGATTGTCTTATGTGGCTCTTTCTGCTTTATATTTCCTTCGAACTTAACCGCATCCGCGCGTGTAAGGATCGTGTTTGTGGTGCCGGTAGACCGGGTCAATTGAACAAATTCTTCACCAACTCCAGAAAAATAGTACTCTCCCAAATCAACCCACCCTGCGGGAGCGCCAGATGAGGGTCTTAGATCCATAAAGACTACATCCGTTGTTCCATTATGAACAATTTCGATTTTTACATTGCTATCAGCCTTATCCGCCCAATCCAGCTTATAGAACGATATTTTCGCGGTTCCTGCTTCCAAGCGTGGATTCCATGTTATCGTTCTGCCTGCTGTACTCGTATATTTGGTGCTGGAAAGATCATACCCCTTCACCCCTGTGCTTGTAGTCCAATTTGGAGCCACATATCCATTGTTCTCGTTACCCGCATCAGGTGTCACAACATCATTGATCTTGATACTCCCGTCATCGATGATAATCGTCTGATAAGGTAAGGTCTCCGCATCAGCGGCCCTTATTCCGATCAGGCTGGAAGGAACTACGACCGTCAACATGAAAACGATGAAGAAAAACAGCTTCCTTTTGACCATACAATTCACAGCCTCTCCTTAAAATGATAACGCTTCCAAAAATGAGTTACCTTTTGCTCTAATGATCGTAAAAAAGCACTTAACCTTCCCCTTCTGTCTAATTCCGCTCTGTCGTTTTTATCTTAGCATGTTACATGACGGTGAAATTTCTTTCATTTTAAGAATTTCTTATACGATTTTAAGTAAAAAAAGAAACCTACATCCTAATTGATTGCTCAGTTGCAGTCAGATAGAATATAGGTCTTTCAAGTGTTCCAAGAGGACTTATCAATTATAAAGGCGGCTGCACCAATAACAATTTTCCAAGCTGAATGACGGTTTGATCATACCAAGCTGGATGTTGCCGAACATGTTCCATACCTCGTTCATTGCCACTTGCCTCAAACACGGCCGCTTTGTCAGTTTTCTCGTGATCGATCTCGAAGCGAACTGTATGTTTCCCATTTGGTAGCTCCGGCAAGAAAATATATTGATTTCTATTATGATCGTTGTAGAGCGTGAATCGATCAATAAGGAAGGGTTCTCCTCCATCCACCGACACCTTCAATCGGCCAGAATCCGGCCCCCCGATATCAAATAAGCCGATGTGGGTTCCCTCAAACTCCACTGTGATCGCCTCTCCGGCATCAACTGCTCGCCATAATCCGGGGAACAACCAATCATACTCACGCACTAAAGGAAAATCATCAGAGGTCATGTAAGACCATCCTGCGGAAAAATGAGTAAGACGATCCAGTGGCAGCATGGTTGCATACTCCCAAGGATTGGCCGGGACCAAGGGGTCCTGCGGCAAGTGATGTTCGACTTTTCCCACGTGATCTCGAAGTTCGCTCATTTTCTCAAACGAACGAATGATGGTGTCTGTGTAGATCTGGTGTCCTTCGGGAATCGTCGGATGGATCGAATCATGCGTGAAAATAACGGCTCCGGGGATGGACACGTCTGCTCTTGAAGTAAAAATAAGCTTTCCATCCGAAACCAATTGACTGACCGCTACGCCCAGATGAATCGAAGGAATACCGTAATAGTCGGCGACTTCCTCTTGCATAAGAGCGCCCTTCTGGTATTCGCCGGATTGAAATGAGGTCAAATCCCGCTCCTTGATCGTATATACAAACAGGATATCGATAAACCGGCTGCGCTTGCGAATCTGTCGGACAATGCCTTCGATCCGCGCCTTGGATTCGGGAACTCCGCCATCGTTGCCAACGAATTCAACAAATACGAGATCAGGCTGATGACGAAGCACATCTGTCTCTGAACGGGCGCAACCGAGGTCCGATCCTGTTCCATCAATGCCTGCATTCACAGCGCGGATATCGGCATGGGGATATTGTCCTCGCAGCCAATCCGCCGTCATGACCCTGTATCCTTTCGAACGTGTATTACTGCCGCCAAAATAAACGATTGTTACTGTTTCCCCATTTTCCAACTTCTGAATGACATTAGGTAGCCCTCTTCGTGGGAAAAATTCCTTCATCACGACTTCACCCGCCCTCACTTAGCGTTTTTAGGAGCAAAAAATTTCACAGCAAACACTTCATAATAAGGCGAACCATACGTTGCACAGAAATCAAACCGGATTTGGGTTACACCTTCTGCATGCACCTGATGTTTATTCAATGAAAGATAATTCCCACGGACTTTAATTTCATTCTCGGTTCCGTCTTCCAAAGTTAAAGTCACATCATAATCTTGAATCAACGACTCGATTGGATCATCGAAATGCTCCAAATTCAGCTGCGAATTGAAAACAAGATGGATTTCATCCAGATTCTTGGGGCTTGCAAAACCAAATTCCAACCATTCCTGTCCTTCCGTACGTTCCGAAATCCAGATGTTTGGCAGACCATAAGGTCTGGAGAAACCGTTGACGACATTCGCGGGATTATACATATCCTGGGATGGTATCAGATCTTTGAAGCAAATGCTCTTATTAAGTTTCTTCAGCCTGGATGGCTCTTCCGGTCTATAAAGGAAGCTCACCGCTCCAGTCATTTTCTCTTCATTGCCATACACGGCAAGGCTCGCCGTACCTTCCAATACGATGTAGATTTTGTCGTCTTCTGGCTTCTTGAGGCTGAGGTCCAGTGTAATCCAGTCATCGTGACCCGCTGAAATCACCAAGTTGTAGCCCTTCAGCTCGCTGGTGGGAATATAGTTTTCCTTCCGAGCCCCGCCAAACAGCTTCACTTGCAACGTTTCCGAATGCTCGGATTTATTTTTAATTTTGATCTGCACGCTTTCAGCCACGGATGTCTGAATCGGCAAGACCAAACATAACGCTTTCTCCAAGAAGATCTCTTCGGTTGTATGAAGTTGTTCATAGCTTCGCTGAGACGAGGCACGAATCGTTAATCCGTCTACGAAATAAGGATCTAGCGGCTCTTGAAGCCCTACAATTGTTTGCCCGTCTCGAAGCAACTGCGCCTGAAGCTCACCCATATGCGCTTTGACGATGGCCGCAGGGTCTGTATCATATTTTACGCATAACGCAGCAGCCGTTCCTACCGCCTGCCCCATACAACCACAAGTTGCCATCACCCTTGTAGACCCAAAAGCCACATGAGTAGCGCTTATATTACGGCCAGCGAACATGAGATTAGGAATATTGCGTGAAAATAAGCTGCGAAAAGGGATATTATACAATCCCGGCACAAAGTTCCACGCGGTAGCCGGCCCTTCATCGTAGATGCCTTTATTTGCATGCAGATCCATATACCAACCTCCGACGGATACCGCATCTTCGAAATGAGTCTTTTCTGTAATATCGTTCTGAGACAGCATGTGTTCCCCTATAAACCGCCTCGACTCCCGCTTTCCCGGAATCGGGCATACATAATCCAGGATGAGGTTGTCTACATCATCAAACTCACCGCTATTTTTGATATAATCCCAGATCCCGTATACCAATTTCCGCAGTTCCAACGCGATGTCTTCATTATTCTTGATAATATCCATATGTCCGCCGTATTCCAGCCACCACAATCCGCCAAGCCCGTTGATTTTCCTTGGAAAAGATCGATGGTTTAATCCTTTTCTGATACTATCAAAAAACTCTAGCTTCGTAATATCATACGCAAAGCCTGGCCTTTCATAAGGAACGGAATAGTTTACGTCACGGGCTTGAAACAGAATCGTATCACCCATGGTGTAATGATCCGCCACTTCTGGAGCGAGCTCCTCCTGGTATTCATGCTTCGCCTCTCTTCCCCATCGGAAGTGAGCACCTGCTTGGTATCCAACAATTCCATCACCGGAGCAATCGATATAGGTTGGGCTTTCAAAACGAAATTTTCTTTCGGAAGCCAATTGAAGGCCCTCCACCCATTGAATTCTGCCGTTCTCCATGCCCGTTTCATGCACACATGTATTCAGAAATAGAGAAATGTTGGGTTCATCATAAACCATGTCAAGCAAGACCGTATCCGAAAGTGAAAGCATAAGTTTTTTGTTGTATAACGGATTATAATGAAAGATCTTCAGTTTGAGTTCTTCCACCAACCCGCCTTCGCGAGCATAATAGGATGGACTGTTTCCGAGATATGCCGACCCGTTAATGTGAACTCTGACCTCGCTGCTCGCATTTCCACCCAGAACTGGCCGATCATTGATAAGTGAAACCAGCAACCCTTGGCGTGCGGCAGCAATGGCAGCGCATATCCCGGCAATTCCTCCACCTATGACGGTTACATCTGATTTCATAAGCTCCATTTTGATAACCTCCATGATTAGATGCTCCTATCATGGTAATGGTTTTGACCCCTTTTTTTTTACAGGATTTCGCGAAAAAATCATACATTTTTTTGTATCCTTATTTGAATTCCTACCGTGTCATTTTTATCCGATATTGCTTAGGTGTATCCCCCGTATATTCTTTAAAAAGTTTGCAAAAGTACCCTTCATTGACGATACCTACCTCCTCGCACAATTCCAATAAAGAATAATCTCGAACGTTTAACAACTCGAGGGCGAGATGGATTTTTTTACGGTTAATGTAGCTGATCACGCCTTCGTTCATTGTTTTTTTGAATAAGCTGCTAAAATACGACGGCGCTAGATTCACTTCCTCCGCAATTGCCTCCAGCGTTAAACGTTGTTTCAGGTTTGTCTCTATATAATGCATAGCACTCATAATTTCTGCACGATGTAACAGTTGGCCCGCATGCACGTATTCGAATGTGAAGTCGCCAATATAGGCGAGCTGCTCCTGAAAAGCCATAAATTCCATGGGGAAGTCTGGAACTTCCATGGCCATCTTATTCCCCGATTTAAATTTCACGGTAATGTCTCTGTACAAGTCTCTAATCATTGGCACCATGATGGACTTGTGGATTTTATGGTCCGTAGCAAATTGCGACAGATCGGCAAGTGCATTATCCAGCTCTTCCTTGGAAATCTTCCTCTTCAGCCGTATAAGAAAATCAGCAAGCTTCTTCTGAAAGTCTGCTTTTTTGTCATTATGGTATTGGAACCGATGCATCGGTGTTTTTACAACTTTTTCGGTATGATAATAGAAATCCTCACTCACATTTTTAGCTTCCGTGTACGCCTGTTTGATCGATTCCCAGCCTCGGTGCGGACCACCAAAAGCGACAGATACCCTTTTATTCAAATATTGATGCAAATGAGAGATGATCTGCCCTCCCAAGGATAAACAAGCATATTCCGTTTCCATATCACTGCGGTTATTTTCCCAAGATAAAAAGCCAATAAAACGATTATCGGACAGATCCGCAGCTACGCCACTGCTACCATTCATCACTGTTTCTTCGATGATATTTGTTATCGCATACTTCAAGATGTTTTGATCTGCGGCCGCGTATTCGTTTCGGAAACTTTCGTACGTATTCATCTCAACGATGAAGCAGCAATAGTTGGCTTGAAAGAAATGAAACTGCATGCGATTGGCAAAATCCGATGCCCGATGAGAAGGAATTTCACCTCGGATCAATTCGTTAAAAAATTGCTTGCGGACTCTGTATTTATTTTCAAGCACGGATACATTTAACGAGTGAAATTCCGCTTCTTTTTTCTCAAACTCATTTAAAATTCCGGCTGCCTTATCCAACGCTCGATTCAAATCGGCTTCCCTCAGCGGAACCTTTACAATGTACTCCAATACGTTGGCTTGAATCGCCCGCTGAGCGTATTCGAAGGATGAATAGGCGGTCAGAAGTATGTACTGGGTATGGGGGAGCTCCGCCTTGAGCTCCTCAATCATGGAGATGCCATCCATACGCGGCATTACAATATCGGATATAACGATATCCGGTTTAAGTTTTATGATCTCCTCGATCCCATTCAGCCCATTATTCGCTTTGCCCACCAGAACAAATCGTCGATCCCTATGAGAGAGTTCATTAAAAAACAATTCCAATCGTTGAATGATCAGGTCTTCATCGTCAACAATGAAGCAGGTATAGTCTCTCCCCATTATGCATCTCCTTTTGGCAATTCTGCCGGGAATACAGCGCGTATACGGGTTATTTCCTTAGGTATGCTAATGATATCCAGCCCGAATTGATCTCCGTAGTGGAGTCTTATTCGACCATGAATATTGTTCAGCCCGATTCGTTTTCTTTTTACTTCTTCTTCACTCGGTTCTGAGATTAAAATATGCTTTATTTTATCAGCTGGAATTCCCTCGCCTTGATCAACAACTTCGATGATGACGATGCTGTCCTCCCTATACGCATGAATCGTAATAGGTCCCTCAATTCCCCCTCCGTTATAACCATGGAAGATGCTATTCTCCACAAGGGGCTGCAGCAGCATTCGAAAAACAGGAAAATCCATCAGTCCTGCTTCAATATCTTCAATCAAGTGGAAGTTTCGGTTATACCGAATGTTCTGGATCTCGATATAGTCCGCTACATTGCGTAATTCCTGGCGTAGGGAAACCTTCTCAGATGCATCGTCTATCCCATACTCCAATAATGAAATTAGTGACCCGATCACCACATCTACTTTCTCTATTTGTCCGAGACGTATCACATTGCTGATTGAACCAAGTGTGTTATACAGAAAATGTGGGTTTATTTGAGACTGTAACACTTGGATTTCCAGCTTCCGCTCAAGTTCATTATGAAGTTCAGCTCGGCGAATCAGTTCAACAATTTGCTGAAGCATACGATCGAATGCCCGTGAAAGATCGCCAAACTCATCGTTTCGATTAATCGTTATAGTCGTTGTGAGGATACCTTGTTCCACCTGCTTCATTTTTGTTTTGAGCGTATAAAGTGGTTTTCTTATATATTTGGCAACAAAAAAAGAAATGAACAAACTTAAAAGAAGACCTGCAGCGAGCAGCTCGAGGTAATAGGTTTCCAATCTGGACAACGCTGCTTTTAAGCGTGATTCATCGTTGATCGAGATGATGGTCCAGTTGAACTTCTCCGTTGGTTTTTTCAAAAGGGAGACCGGAATACCATCGTTGGTAAACAGTTGAAGGTTTGTTTCTGTCGTATCCAGAATTTCTTCCGCTGACGTCTCTCCGATCGAAAAAGAATGATCTTGAATATTCAGAGGTCCTTTATTTTCAGAAAATCCGGCAATGATCTTACCTGACGCAGTGATCAGAGCCAGATTCATTTGTTCCTGTTTATTAATCTTGAACAAGGTTTCTTCAATGGCATTTAGATCCAAATCAACCGCAATGGCCATAGGAAACGGAGCACCGTTCAGATATCGAACCATCGTAACGGTCCAGCCAGAATACTTCGATTTGTAAGGTTCACTAACAAAGGTAGTCCTTCTATTTTTGTCAGCCGCATCAAATAAAGGTGCTCTTTCAGATAAAGGTTCATCGAATATTCGAGTAGGTGTACTTCCACCCAGAATGGATAAATCACTTTTGATCAAATAAATATTACTGACATAAATACTGTTGAGTTCATACAGCTCCCTTAATTGCTTTTTAATCACTTCGGTATTGTTAATGTTGGCTTTCACTGATGTTTCAACTGAGAAGAGAATCGTCTGGAAAGAGGAAAAATTAACGGTAAAATACTGGTCAACCTTGTCTAATATTTGATTGGTGTAAAAAATGTCATTGGTTCTTATTTCCTTTTGGACATAGCGATAAGACAATTGGCTTATCAAGATGATGCAGCCTAATACAAAGGCAAACACGATAAAAAATAATTTTAAAGGCAAGCTGATTCTTCTTCGCATCCATCATCTTCCTTTTAGTTCCGTTTTAAACTAAGAATAGCATATGCTAATAAAGAGAGGGGCTACGAATAGCCACTCTCTCTTCGTTTATTTTTACTTGATAAGGCCGGCTTCTTTAAATTGCTGGATTGCGGTTTCCTTATATTTCTGCATGTCAAACTTGGTATCCAGCGTCTGGAGGAAATTGTCCCAGTTGGAAAGAGGCTCTTTGCCCGTCATAAATTTAACCAAGCTTTCATTAATGAAACGAGTGCGGTCAGCATCCAAGGTATCGCTAGGGTCTGGGGTCAATAAATTTCCGGGCAACGTTGGCCCCACATATTGCTGATTGTCCTTGAAAGCTTCCGCTGTCTTCGGATTCTGGAAACTGAAGTACTCCGCATCATCACCACGGCGCGGCATTCTATAATGATCAACCCATAGGTACTTCTCTTTCATTTCCTTCGATAACTCGGAGGTTTTATTTTTGATCTTGCCGTCTACAACATCCCAATGGATGCCTTTAATTCCGTATGCAAAGTTCGGATAGGCTTCTTCATCCGTAAAGAGATAATTTAACATGGACAAGATCCGAATGATTTTGTCCTCGTTCGCTTTTGCGGATATGGCCCATGAATTGCCCTGAAATGATTTTCTCTCTACAATTTGATCCCCGTAAGGACCTTTCATCGGAGGAATAACGATCCATTCGGGCACCTCGCCACTAATTTCTTTCATTTTCTGTTGATAATCCGGTTCCAGTCTACGAGCATCTCTGATCATGAAGCCAACTCTACCCTTAAACATCTTTTGGTCCAACAGATCCGGCGAATTCATCGTCACCCAGTCCGGGTCAACCACCTTGGCTGTCATCATTTTATTAATGTAAGCAAGCGCCTCTTTCATTTTGGGATCGATAAACAGAAATACCGGTTCATTATCTTTTATCTCAACGGCTGAAGGAGGATTGACGCCAAACATCCACATCAAGCTATCAAAGCCATAGGTTTGCAGATTACCTTCTTTATTCATACCACCGATGAATCCGTACGTATCGTTTTTGCCATTCCCGTCCGGATCTTTCTCTGTAAAGGCTTTCATAACTTCGAACAACTCATCAGGTGTCGTTGGTACCTCCATATTCAGCTTTTTGAGCCAATCGTTACGGATGAAGAAGCTTCGACTGATACCGTTTACATTATCATAGCCTGGAACTCCAATGGTCTTCCCTTGATAGGACATTGCCTCCCATGAGTCGGTGCCAAATCGTTTCTGTAGTTCAGGGAATTGGTCCATATACGGTGTCAAATCGGCAAGAACTCCTTGGTCGTAATATTGCGCAAGATCAGCACGACTTTTCAAAAAGATCAAGTCTGGAATATCCCCGCCTGCAATGAGTGTATTCAGTTTGGTTGTTGCTTGCCCAGCCTGAGGAATCATCATCTCCAAGTCGATGTTCATCTCTTCTTCCAACATTTGGCGTTGAATATCTTCATCACGTGGAGGTACCGGAGCAGCAGCATTAAAAGTGCCTTGGTTAAACATTGAGATTTTCATTTTTGTTGCAAACTGGCCAGACTGGCCTTGCGAATTACTCGAAGTTATCGATGTAACTTCTTCATTCCCCCCACATCCTGATAAAAGCGTTCCAAGTCCTAAGATTGCCGATAGAATAGCAAATGAAATCTTTTTACGCTGCATATTGACCTCTCCTTTGCTTGTATATTATCACGGTTTCCCCGTAATAAGTTAGGTTGGAACACCTTTTATCCTTTAACGGATCCCAGGAGTACACCTTTGGTAAAATGCTTTTGCAAAAATGGATAAACGATCAATATCGGGACTGTAGTTACAACTACTGTAGCCATCTGCACAGCGAACGTACTGACAGCCCCGGAATTGGCGAGCGAATCAGCGCTTTGAGTTGCAACGTTAAGCAGAATGTTGCGCAAAATCACTTGAAGTGGCATGTAGTTGGAATCATTGATATATACAATAGCATCAAAATAACTGTTCCAATGCCCGACTGCGTAAAATAAGGAAATGGTGGACAGGACGGGTAAGGACAGGGGTAAAATGATCCGCCATAACGTCTGAAGTTCACTGGCACCGTCTACCCTCGCTGATTCCTCAATTTCACCAGGCAATTGTTCAAAAAAACCTTTGATGATCACCAGATTAAATGCACTAATGAGATTTGGAATAATCAATACCCAAGGACTGTTTAACAATCCCAAAGAGCGGATTAGTAAATAAGTCGGAATTAATCCCCCACTGAACATCATGGTAAACACAATGAAGAGTAAAAATGGACTTCTTCCGGGCAAATATTTTTTGGATAACGGGTAGGCCGCGATTACCGTAAAAAACACGTTTAACGCAGTCCCTACAATCGTTCGGAACAACGTAATTTTATACGCCTGCCAGATCCCATGAGAAATGAATACTTCTTTATAGGCCAGAAAGGTAAAGGATTCTGGTATAATCACAATCCCTCTTCTTAATACTTCCGATTCAGGTGTTACGGAGACAGCAACCACATATAGAAAGGGCAGCACGCACAGTAGGGATAATATAATAAGAACTACATAAACGACGGTTTGCCAGACTTTTTCCCCGATTGTCATATGGATCATTCTAAAGACCACCTCACCAGATTTGCCCATCGAATTTTTTGGCGAGCTTATTCGCTGCCAACACTAAAGCAAATCCGATGACAGCTTTAAACAATCCTACAGCCGTAGCCAAGCCAATCTTAAGACGTTCCAACCCTTCGCGGTATACCCATGTGTCAATAATATCGATCTTCTCCTGGTTAAAGGTGTTGGCAAACATGAATATTTGGTCAAAACCCGCATCCAGGATATGGCTTAATTTAAGAATCAGCATCAGAATAATGACTCCTCGAATACCGGGTAACGTGATATGCCAGAGCTGTCTCCATTTGGATGCACCATCCATTCGAGCCGCTTCATACAAGCTTGGATCGATTCCTGCCAAGGCAGCAAGGTACAAAATCGCCCCCCATCCAATATCCTTCCATACTTCAGATAAGATGATCAGCATTCTGCCCCAGGCAGGTTCGGTTAGAAACGAAATGGGTTCAACACCAAAGTCCTTCAAAATCATGTTAAAGAGACCATCGCCCGGGGCAAGTAAGGCTACCATAATTCCATACACAATGACCCATGATAGAAAATGAGGCAAATAAGTGATTGTCTGTACGATTTTCTTAAACCATTGGCTATACACTTCATTGAGGAGTAAAGCAAGTACGATTGGCGCGGAGAAACCGAACAATAGCTTATACAGCGATATAACAATCGTATTTTTCATGATGTCCCAGAAATAAACTCCGTTCATAAAATCCGTAAAATTTTTGAATCCCACCCATGGGCTATCCCATAGTCCCAAAGCCAGGTTGTAGTTTTTAAAAGCAATCATAATTCCCGCCATAGGAATGTATTTGAATACCGCAAAGTAAATTAAGGCTGGTAATAAGAGAGCATACATCACTTTGTGCTTTTGTATCGTCCTTATCCATGTCTTTCGCTTTTTGGAGATGGGAATGGCGTCCGCTGCCAACTTTGCTTGCATTTCATCACCTCGTCTTTGTTTGTATTTGTATAATAGCACCCACCTATCGGATAAATTTCTGAAATATCAAGAATTTCTTATAAGATTTTAAGGAAGTGTGCCTGGCTCGTTCCAACAGCTAATCCCGGCCAAGTGGAGGTTGAGCAGCAAGTGAGCGAATATACTATGTTCTATAACCAGAACCGATTCCAGAAAAGACTAAACGGGCGTTCCTCGGTTGAATACCGGGAAACGCCCGTAGCTTCTTAAATTCGTTGCGCCGCAGCTTGGAGCGCTTCTGTGAACTTCGATGCTTAAAGCCATCCCTTCAAGCAATTCGATTAATTATTCAGCTTTCCTGCCATTTAGCTCGGTAGCTTGGAATGTAGTCCATTTCCCATTAAGATACCTCCAAATGAACAGCCCTCCTTTTATCAACCAATCACAATAGATAGCTATCCATGTTGCAAACATCCCCATTTCAAATAGGTATACCAAGATATAAGCGAACATAATTCTACAGCAAAACATAGTAATCATACTCACTAGCATGGGGTATTTTGCATCTCCAGCAGCCCGAAATACCGATGGAAGTGCATTGCCGAAAGGCCAAATCAATATCATGACAATCGCATGGCTCCACACAATCTCAGTAGTCCACTGCGTTGCTTCTGCTGAAAAATTATAAATGCTCAGTATACTTGGGAACAAGGCTAAACTCACCACGGAACTCACAATCTGTGCCACAAAAATGATACCAAGTATCTTTTTCGTATAGTATCTAGCCTGTGTAAAATCTCCAGCACCTACACATCTGGAAATGACTATGGACATACCTAAACCAATGGCCATTCCAGGTAAAGCTTGCAATGAAGTAATCGTACTGCCAACCGAATTTGCAGCTATAGCAGCTGTTCCAAATGTAGATACCAAACTTAGTATCAACAATCGTCCAAAATAGAATATTCCATTTTCTATTCCATAAGGTACACCAATTCGCATGATCTGTTTAATCATCATTGAATTAAACTTATGCTTTACGGTTTTATTCTGATGAAGAATTTGCTTAGGATTTGTTAGATGAATTAGAACGCATACTGCAGCACCTATCCTGGAAATTAAAGTAGGAATAGCAATCCCTGCAATCCCCATATTGAACCCATATATGAACAAGACATTGCCCGCTATATTCAGAATGTTCATAGCCAGCATAATTTTCATAGGCAATTTGGAGTTGCCCATCGTTCTGAATATGGCAGCTCCAGCGTTATAGAGAGCTAAAAAAGGAATAGAAGCTCCGACGATCAATAAATAAGTGTTGGCATAGTTATATACCTCGTCGGTGATATTGCCAAAGAGAATATCTAAAATAAAGCTTTTAAAGAGATAAATAAAAATCATAATAACAAGCCCTGCTGCTCCAGCAAACCAAACTAATTGATTCGAGGCTTCTCTGGCCTGATTTTCCTGTTTTTTTCCGAGATATTGCCCTACAATCACTGTGCCACCCGTAGCTAAAGCTGCGAATAAACTTATTAACAGTAACATAATCATTTCGACTAAAGAAACTGCAGATACGGCTGACTCTCCTATAGAAGCTGCCATGATTGAATCTGACAATCCGATCAAAGATGCTAAAATTTGTTCAATAATTAACGGGATAAATATTCTCATCAAATCTTTATCCGTAAATAACAACGGGGTCGAAAATGGCATTTTCAATTTATTCATAGTTTCAACCTCATATTCTATTATTCACTACATAACTCTCAAGTCACGTTCTCCATTCATTGTAAATTCCTATCTGTATAATTACTAATACCTATGGTGTATTTTGTATCATGCCTAATATGTATCGTATAATCATCTGTGAATGATTTATCCGATGTATTATGAAAGGATGATAAGTTGTGGATATTCGGGTTTTAAAATACTTTTTAACTGTGGCTAAAGTAGGCAATATAACAAAAGCAGCAGAAATCCTTCATATTACGCAACCAACACTAAGCAGGCAGCTTATGGATCTTGAAGAAGAACTGGGTACGCGTTTGTTGATACGAGGAAAAAGACAGATTACACTAACAGATAGCGGTCTCTTGTATCAGCAACGGGTAAAAGAAATCATTTCCCTCTTAGACAAGACAGAAAGAGATCTGGCAGAACAAAAGGATTTAATTGGTGGAGTAGTTTCTATTGGATGTGTGGAGTCCATTGTATCCAAAGCGTTGGCAGAAATTGTAGAGAAATTCTCTAACCGGCATCCTAGAGTACAATATGAACTGTATAGTGCAGATGGAGATGACATTAGAGAAAAGCTTGATCGAGGAAATATCGATATTGGCATATTATTGGAACCCATTGAAACTGCAAAATATGACTATGTTCGATTACCCTATCCGGACAAGTGGGGCATTCTGATGAGACGAGATGATCCTCTTGCTCAGAAATCAACCATTGGGATTCAAGAAATACTTTCATTACCCTTAATTCCACCCCGTCGGACAATTGTGCAGAATGAGATTGCAAGTTGGCTTGGTGTGGAGAATGATCGTCTTACTATTTTTGCTTCCCATAATTTATTGACTAATGCGATGCAGTTGGTAGAACGGAAACTGGGGTATGCCATATGTGTAAGCGGATCATATACAATCCGGGAAAGTAATAGCACATGTTTTGTTCCCTTTGAACCTGAACGAATAACAAATCATGTACTCGCTTGGAAAAAGAATAGGATATTTAGCTCAGCTACCGCTCACTTTATTCAATTTATAAAGGATATCTATGGTTCATAATAAAAGTGCGCTTTACCTTTAGTGTGGTTATTCTTCAATAAAACAAGGACACGTTATTAACGTGTCCCCAAGATAACAAAAGGTTAAATTCTCAATGAGAGATTTGTTTTTTAGGAGTATACATATAAATTCTTAATAGGATAAACGCCAGGCTCAATATCAAAAATAACAGTCCACCTACTACAATGTACCGAACCCCCATTCCTGATATAAACAACCCTCCGACAGTTGTTCCAATGGTTACGCCCAGGTTACCAGATGTTAGAAATAATCCATTCGCGAATTCAGGGGCTTCCGGAGCTGCTGACGTAATCCAATACTGACTAATATTGCTTGCGATTGCATACAGCACTCCCCATATAACAACAATAATGAACATAGGGACAGTGAATTGGCCCATAAAGAACAGGAAGATGTAGACTACTCCAAATACAAATGGATAGATCATTACGGACTTAATTGCATTTTTGGAAAGCAATCTTCCTCCTAATACGTTACCAAACAAACTGGCTGCACCAAATATAACTAACATTAGACTGAGGCCTTTCCCAGAAATATGAGTAATGGTCGCAAGATATTCGGCGAAGTAACTATACACTCCAGCCGTTGCTGCATTTACAAATATAACGGCAACAATAGATTGCCAAGTTATTGCTTTCTTCAATACACGTAGTTGAGATCCGTATGAAAGCCTTTCTCTGACAGGCATGGATGGAACAAATAGCAATACACCAATGAATGCTACTGCATTCACGATAGCAAAAAAAGTCATAGCAGCATCAATTGAAGCGATACTGGCAATAAAAGTTGTGATGGGTACACCTAGCACAATGCCAGCAGACACGCCCATAATGACTTTTGACACTGCTCTAGGGATCTCTTTCTCACTAACCGAACTAGCTGCTGCTGTCAGAGCGATCGAGATATAGACGGGATGTAAAAATGCCGGGATAACACGAGCAATTATTGCGAATGTAAAGTTTGTTGCAAATATAGAGAAAATATTACTAATCACGAACACACCGAGTACAAGTAGCATTACCCCTCTGCGATTAAAACGCGAAAACACTAAAGGCAGAATGGGACCCGATATCGCAACTGCAAGTGCAAACAGACTTACTAGCAATCCTGCTTGAGACACGCTAACATTGAACTGTTCAGCAATTTGAGGCAATATCCCAATAACGCCCATTTCAGTATTTAAGATTCCGAAGACACCCAAAGTTAATATAAATATAAATAAATTATTTCGTTTAAACATGATTATTACCCCCACCGTTGCTCCATATTCTCTTTCTCATGCTGTACTCCGCCCAAGATGATATTCAAATGATTGAAACCAAACTCTCCTCCTTTTGGCTGTAATCATCTATTTTAATTCAAATTCACATTGAGGGCTTAATACTCATTTGTGTATTATTATATATAAATAAAATGTATCAACAACCACAAAACATCAGGATTCGTGCATTAATACACAACGCGACTCAAATTGTGAATTACTTTTCAAGAAAGTTAGGTGGATGTACATGCTTAAAGTGGACAGAAGAAGTTTGAAATCTCAAGAAGCTATCAAAAAAGCAGTGATAGAACTCATGTCTGAAAAAAGTTTTGATGACATTACGATTCAGGATATTGCTGATCAAGCTAATGTTAATCGTAGAACGATCTATCTGCATTACTTGGATAAGTACGATCTACTGGATAAGCTTATTGAAGAGCATATTGAGGAATTAAAGAGATTGTGTGAATTGGAAGCTGAAACGGATACATTAGAGGGTAGTGCAACATGGTTTTTATATTTTGAACAACATTATTCATTCTTTTCAGCAATGTTAACTAGTAAAGGAGCTCCTTTTTTCCGTAGCAGGTTCCTCGATTTTGTCACAGACGATATTAAGAATGGTTGGGATATGTCCGAGGGAAAAAAACAAGGAATAGATGAAGAGCTTCTTATTCAATTTATCTCACCAGCTTATGTAGGAATTGTAGAATGGTGGTTTATTAATGACATGCCCTATTCACCTCAAGTTATGGGAAAACAAGTGGGAATGTTATTGGAAAATAACCTCTCCTAAACAAAGATGATTCATTCCCAACTATAGTCTGATTTCTTCCAACGCAAAAAAAGGCAACCGAATCATTCCTGTTCGGTTGCCTTTGATTTAGATATAAAACTTTATATACCTTTACTTCTCCGATGGGAGTGGTGTAAAGAGCAGATTGACCGGCAGGTTGCTTCCCGGCGCGGCAGAGAATAGAATGGTTACGCTCTCTCCAGTTGAACCGGTGCGGTAAAGCACGCTTTGTTCACTTGAATTGGCAACCGCAACGTTACCATCGGCAATCGATACCAACTGATTGTTCACCAGAGCTACTCCGGAGTACTTCCCTCCACGAGGGTTAAAGGAGATAAGTGTACGCGGTGCAACATTGGTCAGCGTGATTTTGTACAATACGCCGAAATTACCCGCATTGGATGCGTCTGTGTAAGCCATCGGATCTGTTCCTACCAGATTGGGATCGCTTGAATTGTCACCAAGTGGCAGACGGGCAGGTTTGATTCCCACGTGCTCATCGTACTTTATAATGCGAGTCGCATTCGGGTACGTACCCCGGTTGTGTACTCCGTCACGATCCAGCACAGGTAGCAATGACAAAGCCTCGAAAGGATCTTTATTTTCTTCCACCAGGATAACGTTATAGTCTAAGGAATAATCACTATAAGCGTCCGAATAGAGGGAGATTACTTGTCCTTCTTTCATCGGCGTTTTATTAAGTTCTGTCAAAATCAGTTTGCTTTCCCCAGGTTGAAGGTACTCTTTCTTTTGATCCGCTCCAGTCTGAATCGACTTGAACCATTTATCAATAGACAATTTCCCAGCTACGGTAGCATACGGTGTAGGTCCGGCAAAGCCCATATTCTGTTGTTCAAATACGGCTGGATTCGGATTGTTATTGGTTGCAATCACATACATTTTTACTCTTTTGCCTGTATTGTTCACGTGGTGAATCATGAAACGGGTCTGTCCCGAAGATGATTCTTTATATACAATGCCTTCCGTATTCACAGTTTCCGGACTGTTACTGCGGATCAGCAAACTTGGCTCATCCATGTACGTATAAGGCACTTTCTCCATCGTAGTCACTTCGCCGCCGTTAAAGGTGAATTTCTGTCCTACCGGCGTGAAGAGTAAATTAAAATCGGTAAATGAATATAAGGTCTCATTGGTTATGGTGATGACTTTGGAGTACGTGTTCGTAGCACCGTGATTGTCAGTTACCGTAAGAGTCACCGTTTTTGGACCCGGTTCAAAGAACGCAAGTGAATTGTTCTCCCACGCCGCTTTAACAATATTATTTTCATCATCTGTACTTTGGTCTGTGTATGTTATTTTTTCGCCCATTTTATACTCTTCTTTATCCGTGGCGAACATGGCTACAGGAGGAAGATTAGGAGCCAAAACTTCAATCGTAGTTGAATAGGGATCGCTCCATTGACCATTGGAATCCTGTACTTGATATGAAATCGTATATGTACCTGCTTGATCAAATGAATCCTGGCGACCAGTCCAGCGTTCGTCAACGATATCCATTCCATTAGGTGAACTGGAAGAAGTCACGTAGTCTACTTGATCACCCGCAAAGATTTCCTTTTGGGAAATGGTAAAGCTTGCAACAGGTTTTGTATTAAGATTCAACACAACCGTTTTAGCCGACTGATTCACTTTATAGGTGATGTTCAGAGCTTGAGTAATGGAAGTTAACGGCACCATGAATGTACTTTTTTGCTGATAAGCAGGGCCTTTCATCGTTCTGGTCTCTCCATTTACCGTATAGTCCTTGCTGTTAGTTTTGAATCGGAGTTCATCTTCACCACTAATAATGATGGTTTCCTTGGTTTTGTTATCATATTTGACGCCATATCCCACACGGTCAACCAGCGCACGGATTGCAACATAGGATACACCGTTTTTTACAGCCATTGGCTGTCCAGCAAGATACGTTTTTCCATCCTGCTCCATTTTGTTGCTATTCATGTACAACGTCAGATTTCCACCTGCTACTGCAGGAGACGTCCCATCAACGGATGGTTGCTCTATCTGAGCAGGCGTAGCTGGCGTTTCAACCTTCTCAGGGGTTTCCTCTTGAACTACAGGTTTTGTACCCGTTTCGTTTGCAGGGGTCTCTCCCCCATCCAATGCAGGTTTCTCGCTATCTGTTTTGGGTGTTGCCTCAGTGCCGGTTGAGGTTTGAGTGTCCTTGGCTTCAGTGGGCGGAGTATTGATAGATTTGTTATTGCTCTCCGTCTTCACTTCACGCTCTGCAATCGGCTGCTCTTGCTGTAACACCTCAACTGATTCTACATTGGCTGTGTTTACTGACGCGGTGTCACCTTGCGGTGCTGATTGCGCACTCACAGAACCAACTGCAAATGCTTGAAAAACGGCTAAAGCGGTAAAAATGGATAATTTCTTCTTCATATTCATGTGTTGTCTTTGGCTCCTTCTACTCTCTAGTAATGTATAACCCCTCAAAAAGTCATAATATTAGACGCTAGATTTAGGAAAAAGTTTCTAATTGAATTGTAAATTATGGATTTATGTGCAACTATTTTTTCAATGTTTGGTTATAAGTTCTTTGAATAAGAAGCGCCTGTTGCATAATAGTCTTGATTTTGCACAAGATAATTCATGTCGCATTTTATAAAGAGGTGGATCAATGACCCCAACCAATCAGGCTTTCTCTGTATTAAAAATGAATATTTCTTATGTTGAACAGTCCCTCTACTGTACTGACGATTTGAAACAACAACAGCTTCTACTTAATGGTGTACAGAGTGTGCTTCTCTATATCGATTCACTTGTAGATCAGGAGATCATTCAAACACATGTCTTAACAGCACTGAATGGCCAAGCTCATTCGGAAATCTACCCATCGTTCACCACTTTAGAAAGTCGAAAAGATACGGATCTGCAACGTGGAATAGATTCACTTATTCAAGGGAAAAGTCTTTACATAATCGATGGGTACCCGGAGTTTTACATTCTTTCTACCGAGAAAATGTATGTCCGAAGCACAACCGAACCGGAGAATGAAGGCGTTATTCGAGGGCCGCACAATGGATTCGTAGAGCAACTTTCGGTTAATTTGAATCTGATCCGTAGACAAATTATTAGTCCATCCCTAATCGTTCGATATTTTAACGTCGGCGAGAAGACACATACCAAAATTGCAGTTGTATATCTTCAGGACTTGGCCAATCCGGAGTTGGTGAACGAAGTAAAAGAGCGAATCACGTCCATATCTTCAGATATGGTGCTCGCTCCAGGTTTTATTGAAGAGTTTATGGAGGATAACCCCTTCTCTCTGTTTCCCCAGCAGCTCAATACAGAAAGACCTGACCGGGTTATTGCCAACTTGATGGAAGGACGTGTCGCCATACTTGCCGAAGGAAGTCCTTCAGCTCTTATTGCTCCAGTTACGTTTTTTGCTTTTTATCAAAGTCCGGATGATTATCATGGTCGCTGGATTGTCAGTTCCTTTTTACGTTTAATTCGCATGATGAGTTTTGTCATTGCTTTTACATTACCTGCTGTTTATATTGCAACCATCTCTTTTCACTCCGCTATTTTACCGATCGAACTGGCACACACAATCAAGAAATCATTGCAGAACATCCCCTTTCCTGCACTTGTAGAGGCAATGTTGCTTGAACTGATCTTTGAAGTATTAAGAGAAGCCGGGGTCCGACTTCCCAGCCGAGTGGGCCAGACCATCGGCATCGTTGGCGGTTTGGTTATCGGAGATGCTATCGTTCGTGCGGGTCTTGTATCCTATACAATGATTATTGTGGTTTCACTAACCGCTATCTCGTCGTTTTTGGTGCCTTCACATGAGATGAGTTCGGCAGTCCGTATTCTCCGCTTTCCAATGATGATTGGAGCGGCGCTTTTTGGATATATCGGCATCGCATTTGGTCTGGTGATTCTAACCATTCACCTCTGTAAGATGGAAAACTTCGGATCGCCTTATTTTGCTCCAGTGGCCCCTTTCCGATTAGCTGACATGAAGGATGTATGGATTCGATTTCCCATCTGGGCGCTTCGCGGGCGTCCTCATGATGCCCGCCCGCAGCGGCTGAATCAGCAGAAGTTCTCTAGGAGTTGGAAAAAACGTGAATAAGGAAACAACAATCACTCGGGGACAACTATTCTTGCTCATTTTGAAATTTGAGATCGGTGTAGATATTCTGTCCCTCCCTTACCGTATACACCTTATCTCTAAAGGCGGAGGATGGATTTCTGTTTTTCTTGGAGGGTTCCTGATCCAACTTGTCATACTGTTGTGCTGGCTTTTGATGCGAAGATTCCCGAGTTCATCCATTTATGACATTGTAACGCTGATTACGGGGAAATGGATTGGCAAGTTGCTGATCATTGCCTACGTTGGATATTTCCTGTTAATGGGTACTTCTGTTCTGGTGAACGCCTACAGTGTGATTAACCGCTGGATGCTGCAGGATACGCCTCGATGGGCTATATTAGCCCTCTTCTTGTTCAGCAGTATCTATTTGGTTCGGCAAAAATTACGAATCATTGCGCGAGTACTTGTACTCATCTCCTTTTTGGTCTTGCCCATGATGGTATTGATCAGTTATGGACTCAAGGAAGTTAATCTGTTATATCTTTTGCCGTTAACCGAAGCGGGATGGCCCAATATCATTAGTGGATCAACCGAAACATTAATGGCTATGTTTGGATTCGAGTTTTTTCTCGTTGTGTTTCCTATGGTTGAAGGTAGCAACGGTGGCAAACTCAAGTCTGTTGCTTTAGCAAGTGCTGTAGTCGTGGTGTTGTATGCATTCACCGTGTTCATTTGTTCAACGGCGTTCAGCCCCCAGCAACTTGACTTAATGCCTGAACCGGTCATATATCTGCTCCGCTCTATCCCACTTGGAACAATGGATCGGGCCGATTTCCTGTTCCTCCCTATCTGGTTAATTTCCATTTTTGGGGCCATATGTGGCTATTACTATACGGCATCCTATGGTATAAGTTATCTCTTCAAACAAAAACACCATAAAAAAGCGGTGCCTTATGTCGTTCTTGCTTCTTGCATAATTGCCTATCTGCCACAACAGAAGGAAAAACTTGAGTTAATTAGTACGATAGCCAACAGATCGGCATACTTTTTTCTCATGATCCTGCCTCTGCTCCTGTTGATTCTATCTTATATAATGAAACGAAAAGAGAAGATGATATGAGTAAACGGGGGAAAATCCTCATCCTACTGACCCTCCTCATGGTGATGACGGGATGTTGGGATCAGGATAGTTTAAAAGATGCAAGACTGGCTAATGCTTCGGCGTTTGACATCACCTCAGAGGGTGAAATTAAACAGACGCTTGAAATTGTCGATGATTCTGAGAGTCAACAAGGGAGCAACGGTAATGAAGTCCACTCAGGCACCGGGAGATCCGTCCGTCAAAGTACGGATAGAATTCGCGCTAAAGTGACTGGTGATATCCGGTTTTTTAAATATGGGATGATCTTATACGGCAACAAACTCGCACAAAATGATATCTATCCCTACCTGGACGTCTTATATCGGGAACCCGATTACCCAACCTCACATGTGAAAATTGCGATTGTGGATGGCGATGCCGGAGATCTGTTACACCAAAAAAAAGTTGGTAGCATATTGATTGGTGATTTTATTACGAAAAAAATTAAGAGTCTGGAGGAATTATGTATTTTTCCGGAAATGACGTTAGAGACCCTTCTCCCTCCCATGCTGGATCCGGGACAGGATTTTACACTGCCTTATCTATATAAGGATGGAGAGGAGATTGATGCTCGGGGAATCGCCCTGTTTCATGGGCAAAGGTTCAATGGGAGTCTTACGACCGAACAGGCTCCTCTATACATTATTATGAGTGGGAAATGGAATAAAACAGCGCGTTTTGTCAAAAAGGTCCACCCAGGGCCTTCCAGCAACCCGCGGAACTATGTCACTTATGAAGCAAATATCGCACAAATTAAGCGCAAACTTGCGGTAAAGGTGGCAAGTGATAGCCAAATTGATGTGAACCTCCGTATCGAACTTCCAGTAACGATCGTTGAGTATGCAATGAATCATCTTCAGGAAAAAGACACAATTGAACGTCTGAACCGCAAGTTAACCGATGACATGACTCAGGACGCAGAACAAATTATCAAGACACTTCAGCAAAGTGGTTGTGATTCCTTCGGTATTGGCAGACATTTAATTGCCCATTACCCGAACTTATGGAAAAGCCTAGACTGGAATAAAGAATATGCCCAAGTTCGTTTTCACCCGGAAGTAAAGGTTACAATAGTCGGCAGCGGCGTTTTAAATTGATAACATGCTGTCGTGCAATTGGGAAAGCTCTCTTCCATTTGGAAGAGAGCTTTTGACTGTTGACTTAAAAAGAAGGATTTCCTAATATCTTTAGTCGTTAAGAAGCACTTCAGTGGAAAGTTTTATCGTGCCTGGTTGAGTATAACTTCGGCAGTGAAGCTGACCTATAAAATAGGTGAAAGAAGACGTGATATTCCTTCTTTAAATTTGATAATAAGGGACCTGTTTCTATAACGATCAGAAGTAAGTTCTGTACTTAACTGGCTATCTTGATGAAACAATTCTTGAAGTTGTTTCGCAACTCGCTCGTCATATACAATTGCATTCACCTCAAAATTCAACCTAAAGCTCCGGGAATCAATATTCATCGTCCCTACTGAAGCGACTTCTTCGTCTACTACAATGGTCTTTGCGTGTAAGAATCCATTATCATACAACAGAATCTTGGCTCCATAGTCCAGCAATTCACCAGCATACGCCCAAGTCGCCCAATATACAAACGGGTGATCGGGCTTATTGGGAATCATAATGCGCAGATCCACCCCGGATAGCAGTGCGATTTTACATGCATCCATAAAAGTGCTGTCAGGAATAAAGTAAGGCGTTTGAATATACACACTCTTTTTGGCATTTACTATAAGCTTGATGTACATATTCTTCAGGTGTTCCACCTGTGAGTTAGGACCACTAGACACAATCTGAACTGGACTTGAACCATCAAGCCTTGCTGTGTTGAAGGAGAATTGTTCGTAACTTACTTGATCGGATTTGCTGGCGTGTTTCCAATCCAAAATAAACCTTCCTTGAATATGATTAACGGCATCCCCGTGCAATTTAAAATGTGTATCACGCCAGTATCCAAACTTTTTATCCATGCCTAGATACTCATTTCCCAGATTAAATCCGCCAATATAAGCAATCTCCCCATCAATAATACAAAGTTTTCGATGATTTCGATTATTCATACGGAAATTTAATGGCCTAATCAGTGACGGGAAAAAGACCTCTACTTCTCCACCGGCAGAGATCAGTTCTCTGAAAAACTTCAATGAAAGTTTCTTTGAACCAATTTCGTCATAGAGAACTCGCACTTTTACGCCTTCTTTAGCTTTTATAGTTAATTCATCTCGTAATTTCTTCCCTAAGGAATCCGGTTGAATAATGTAATATTGGATGTTAATCTCTTTCTTGGCTTCCTTGATATCTGCAAATAATGAATCAAATTTCTCTTGTCCATCATCGAAGATGAATATCTCATTGTCATTGGTTAGGATTGCATTGGATGATGTGAGATTCAATTGAATCAAGTCAGCATATTTCATGAGCAGGGGGTTGTTTTCCTTACGTTGCTGCTTCAATGTCACTAACTGGTTCTCGACAATTAACTTTAGGGAGTTTCTCTCTTCAACTGAAAGTCCGTAGAAATTTTTCTTTTTAAGGTTACGTCCCAAAAAGAGATAAACGATAAAACCTAAAATAGGAATGAAGTAAAATATCATGAGCCAGGCCCAAGTATAACCAATGTCTCTCCTTTCAAAAAACAAAAATACCGCTGAGAGTAATATGTTTATAATCATAACGAGCGAAAGTATCAGCGTGACCATACTGCTATATCTCCTGCCTTCCATTGACTTTATGTAAATAATAAAAAGTGCTTATTACTTAGCTGTTCTCGAATGAAGCCGCCATCACAAAGAATATGATAACATACTTGAGGAATACTAAATCTATTAAATGATAATCACTAGACATCGAACCAAAAAAGAATCCACTTCCTATAAAAGAAGGGATTCTTTCACATTGAATATCCTATACTTAGAATCTGTAATTCAAAGAGAACGCAATTTTGATACTTGTTGTTCCCGCACCGGCTCCAATGAGACTTATAGAATTAATTGTTGGTGCAGTATAAGATCTACTGCTACCTGGGGCTACGACAAAACCAGGAATTTGAACACCGTCAATAAGCAAAGCAGCGGTGGGTGAAACCCCCACTCCGTTATTCTCAATTAGAATAGTTCCGTTTATCAGAAACGTTGAGGAATTTTCGTATATAATTGTTGGTGTCCCTCCCGTATCTGACAAATTTATCGTAGTACATACGGCATCGTTCACCACCGCTGGAGAAACCGTATTATTACAATTACCAATTTGAGCCATTTGTGAACCTCCTTAAAAATGCTCTTTCTATAAATATATGTGGGGAGATAGTAGTGGTTCGGGCTATTCCAACTTTGTTTCCATTTATTCCTCATCCTCTTCTTCATTTAGAACTTGATAGTATATATCTATTCCAAATGTGCCGCTTGCAATATTGTTTAAGCTCTTTTCAATCTCCACTTCAATATGATGCATTCCGGCACAGCTAAAAGCACAGGTGTTACCCGGTAGAACAGGAAGCGAACACGTTCCTTCATTATGTATTATGTTCAAAAAGACAGATGAATTACTTTGTTTATGATTATAAATACTTACTGTACCATGTACTTTTAAGGCTGAAGATGCTGACCACAGCGTTAAAACCTCTGTTATGTTTGCTGAATTTATATGGAACTCCCCACAAATAGTTGTTTCAGCGAGACGAGTATTCACTCAGACTGCTCCCTTCCATAATTCTTCCTTTCATTTATTTTATTAGTGATCTGCTGTTTTCATGTATGATTATGCTCCTAATGAACAACAAAAAAACCGCTACATTAGCGGCTTTTAATAGTACTATGTTCGTGACTTTAAACGATATACGACCGACTATCCAATCTCCCCTGCTCGTTAGTTCCTTACAACAGGAATCCACATTTCACCATATACCAAACCGTTTTTCTCTCCCATTTCAACTGTTGTATTTGGACCGCCAACATAGGCATAATCTTTTTCTACGGGGAGGGCTTGACCAAAGGCAATGCCAGTAAGCATATTATTGAGCGCATCAGCCGTTGCAGCTTCGCCCTTCACAACCAGGTATTCTCCCTTAGGAAATTGGATTACTCTCGTTGCTTCTGGCAAAGTTTCTGCTGTCATGACACCAGCATAATGCATCATCTGGTTATTTACTGCTTCGTTTACGGCAAAAATGTAGTCGTTTGTTGCCAGAGACTTTAGTTTGTCCAGGCTTCCATCCTCTTTCACCGTGGACCAAAAATCCGCCTTCTCCTTGCTGATGCCAACATAGTCTGTATAGTCGCTCTTAAGATCCGTTCCAATACCTAACACGATAAAGCTCTCTTTTTCTTCGAAATGATAATTACTCATGGTTTACACCGTCCTCTTTAAATTTTCAATTGATTTGTGTTTTCACTTGATAGGTTTATAATAACCTTAAATCATGTCAGAATATGATACTGTTTAGGGGGCCCAATGAAAAAAGTTGAACGCATTAATACCATCACGCGGTATATCAATAACCGTGCACACTTTACCATCTCTGAAATCATGCGAGAATTTAATATTTCTCGTTCGACAGCCATTCGAGATATCAGAGAAATTGAAGCCATGGGAATGCCACTTGTCGCTGAAGTTGGGCGGGACGGGGGTTATTTTGTCATGAACAACTCCCTCCTGCCCACGGTACGGTTTACCGATAATGAAATCAAAGCGTTATTCATTGCTTTTATGGCGACAAGAAATCAACAGCTTCCTTATCTGAAGAGTCGTCAATCTTTGGCTGAAAAGTTATTGGGCCTTATCTCAGAACATCAGCAAGATGACCTTGTACATTTGAATCAAATATTGCTTTTTGAAGGAACCAATCCCCATAATCCAGACTTGCTTGATCTATCAGACCTGCCTCACCCTACCTTGGAAAAACTCATCCAAATTCTTCTTATAGAACGTTATTTGTTAGTCACTGTCCAAGAAGAGAAGAAAACCAAGTCCTATCCCATTGTTCTCTTGCACCTTCATCATCAAAAAGGCCATTGGATCATTGAAGGTTTTGACTTGGAGGAAGAAAAAAGACGAATCGTATCCGTTGACAACCTCATCCATGTCGAAGCATACCCGGCGAAAAAAAGACTGAGTACAAAAAAGATTGTAGAACAACTCAAACGAAATACACAGGAAGAAGTTATCAACCTTGTTCTGGAACTTGGTCCAAAGGCAATTGCGCAATTCAAAAAATACCATCCTTTAAAGTTTTCAATTGCCTATACAAATCCATACCAGACTACGGCTCTCCTAAAGGCATTTATGAATGTTCATAACTCAGAAGAGTTAACCGAAATCACCAATTGGTTGCTTTTTCTAGGAGAAGATATCAAGGTGAAGGAGATTCCGGAAGAAGTCCTGAATGCTGTACAAGAGAGATTAAGCTTATACCAAATGAAGCAGTGAGCAGCCCCCTCCTACCTAGTCTCTCCATTATCTAACAATACCTTACCTGAATTCAGGCTGAGGGTTCAGCACGGAAAACCAAAAAAAGCCGCTATTGCAGCGACTTGTGATGGAATCATATTCATATTCATTCATGTCTTACGCCAATGTTTGGCGAGCTGTTCCTTCAATACTAAAAGTCAGCATTAGACTGGGCATGATTAGGTGTATGCTGCGGGACGTTTTTAACGAGTAGGAAATAAGTAACAATGGCAATGATACTGGTCATTAACAAAGTGAGTCCTAACGGGACGGCAGTGTCCTCACCCGCGATGCCGACCAGAGGAGCAACCAGTGCACCCAGAAGAAAAGGAACAACGCCGAGCAGTGCTGCTGCACTTCCGGCCATCTTAGCTTGACTCTCCATGGCAAGTGGGAATGCCGCTGTAGACGTAATGCCGATCGAGCATACAAAGAAGAACAATGGAATCACCAATGCGAAAAGTGGACCATGAGCCAGGGTGACGACCAAAGCAGCCACACTTGCTATTATAGCAAGCCATAGTCCCGATAATAGCAGCGTCTGCTCAGGGATACGTTTAGCTAGTCGACCCACGATTTGAGATCCGATGATCAAGCTGATGCCGTTCGAAGCAAATAATATAGCAAATACAGTGGGTGTGACGCCATATATATTTTGGTAAATAAATGGTGTTCCCGCCACATAAGCAAAGACCCCTGCTGTCATAATTCCCTGTGCCAGCATGTAGCCTACAAACTTACGGTCACGCAGAAGCATTCTGTAATTACCCAATTGCTGTTTGAAGTCAGGAACTATACGTCTTTCGATAGGGTGTGTTTCTTTTAAGCTCCACTTTGTCATGATTAATAAGAAAATTCCCAAGAATGAAAGGCAGATAAACACGCCAATCCAGGTTGTGAATGAAAGAACCCCACTTCCCGCGATGGGTGCTGCCAAAGGCCCCAAATTCCCTACAAGCAACAGCAAAGAGAAAAATTTAGTGAGTTCATGTCCACTGTATAGATCTCTAGCTATCGCACGGGAAATGACAATTCCAGCTGAAGCCGCAAATCCTTGCGTGAAACGAAACAAAATCAATAGTCCGATATTCGGAGCAAAAGCACATGCCAAGGAACAAATAATGTAGGCTGCCATACAGATCAACAATGGTCTACGTCTACCGTACGCGTCACTCAAAGGACCCATAACGAGTTGTCCTACACCAAGTCCTAATAAACAGGCAGTAAGGCTAAATTGTACAAGTGATGCCGTTGTATTCATATTTTGTGCAATCTCCGGAAAAGCCGGTAAATACATATCAATCGTAAATGGACCTAATGTAGAAAATAAACCTAGTAGTATTGCCAGTCCAAAAACATTCCAATTCGTGCTCTTCGCCATAATAAATAAAATCTCCAATTCCTTATATAATTTGCAAGCCTAATCGAGTATAAGACATAGAGTTAACTGTAGGTCAAGTCTTAAGACTATTAAAACCAAAAAAAAGCCGCTTATTAAGCGACTTTGAATGGAAAACTATTTAAATTGTGTAACTCCCCCGGCCTGAACCCATATGACTCATGATCATTTCGGCAGCTCGCTTGTAACCGCCAGCCTGCCTTAGAGATTCACCAATGAGGTAAGCCTGCCGTCTATAAAGTGAATTGTGTAGCACTTCTGTTAATGCCTCTCTCAAATTAGTTGCACTGAGGTTATGTTTATTTAAAGTAATACCCGCGCCGAGCTCCTGTACCCGATTGGCGACAAGAGGCTGATCCGATGTTAATGGAATCATCACCATTGGAACGTTATAATATAACGCCTCACTTGTGCTGTTCATTCCAGCGTGTGTAATAAAAACATCGGTATGCTGCAGCATGTCCAACTGGGCAATGTATGGCTTGACGATAAAATTAGGTGGTATTTGATCAGCCAGCGGCTCCATATCCGTGTATTTTCCTGAAGATAAAACAACATTCACGGGTAGATCCCCTAATGCTTCAAAACAAAGCTGATAGAAATCCAAATTTTTATTTAAAATCGTACCCATAGCAATGTACACGGTTTGCGGGTACCGTTCACGAAGCAACTCAAACGAGAAGGTCGGAGCATCTTGGCGTGTTATGATCGAAGGACCCGTGAAAATAAAACGATCATCCAGCTTTTCTGCCTGCGGCTGAAAATAACGGCTGGTGTACACGAGCTTTAACTGACCTGTATGTGCCGGAATCTCTTCCATAGCTGGAATACTCACTTGAAGCTCTTCAGCTAACTCCGTTGTGATCTTCATCGTAGCCTCATAAAGCTCCTTCGTCTCCGTCTCATTCAGAACTGAGCTAGATCCCAGAGGCTCCACAAAAGCAAAGGACGCAATCGAGCACACCGCAGGAATTCCCAGTTTTTCTGCAAGAATAGTCCCTCCCCATCCCATCAGGGAATCAAAGATCATATAATCAAACTTTTGATCCTCGATCACCTGTAGCACATTGGGGATGATCCTCCGGATAATACCGCTTACCATCATATAAATGAACTGATAAGAATGCTTGTATTCCTGGGGTTTCAACACCGGATCATGAGAGAAGGCATCTTGTGGAAACGGATAGGTAATGATCTGGGCACCGGTTTGTTCAATTCGGGAACGATACTCCTCCGTGCACACATAGATGACTTCCTCACCATTGTCTATCAACTGAGTAACTAATCCTAACGATGGATTCACATGTCCTTCAGCTGGAGTAATGACTACTAATACACGTGCCATCTTACCCACCTCCCAATGCAATTAGTCCCCCCGTTCTTCGTGATGTATTTAACGACGCGGTCGTCATCCGTTACATGGAGATGTTATCCTTCACTTGGTTGATTGGATGATGTTCTTGATGAACGAGTTTGGTAATTCGTAGTGATGCCAAGAAACTTAACAAGACCCATAATAATTGCAGTGTTAACACGATCAAAACACCTGTCGATATGCCCCACTGTAACGTTTCGGACAAGGCAATCAGAGCGCCACCAACTCCAATGCTTACGCCCATGTAGAAGGAATCCACAAATTGCAGATTCGCGGACATTTCTCCCTCTTTCCTGGGCAAGGCATGTTGTAAAGCAATGGCTGCTGTTGTAGGGTTGGCCAATCCAACACCGAACCCTGTAATCATTTGTGAGAGAAGGATGAGTATAATCCCACCGTCCGTCAAAATAAGAGCCAGGATCACAAGCGCAGTTCCAACGATCATAATCCCAATGCCCGTCATGACCCTACCCTTTCGGGCCCGACCTTGATCTCGTGCATCAAGCTTGGCTTGTAACCACGCTGCGGCGGACCAGCTCAGAGAACCTGCTGCTACAATGAGGCCAGCAAGGTCAGCTGATAACCCCTTCACTTCGGTTAGTGCCAAGATCACAAAACTTTCCGTTGTAAAATAACAAGCAACATATAGACCCCTCGATACCAAAGTAGCAGGCAATCCTTTTTTTACCGAAAAAGTGCCCACAGGCAGCAATTTACGCATTGGTTGGATCATGACGACTAATCCAGCCAAAGTGAGTACTATGCCTTTCCAATCGGTTATCATACCAAGTCCTGTGAGTAACAGCCCCGTTCCAACCGCAAGCAGAATCGCATACATAATCTTTGAGTCAGTTGCTCGCGCTGGACCTGACAGATCTTGCTGAAGCTGCAAATTACGGAAAGAACGGAATGTGAGACTCAACGCTATTCCAATCAAGGGTAGAACGATCCAGAAAACATATCGCCACGAGATGTAGGAAGCAATAAGGCCTGCTGCATAAGGTCCGATTAAGGTTGGTAGGACAAATGCCATAGAGAATGCGGCCAGGATTTGAGTACGAAGTGTATCTGGATAATGTAACGTCACACAGGTATAAACACATGTGATCAGGGCCCCCGCTCCAAAACCTTGAAGGGCTCTTCCGGCAATAAGCATGTGCATATCGAAAGAAATAGCGGAGACCACAGTTCCTAACACAAAAACACTAAAAGATATCAGCATGGATGTAAAAACGCCGCGCTTGTCAATCTGCTGACCCATAACCAAAGTTCCAATAAGCTGAGATAACAAAAATGCGCTAAAAATCCAACCGTATAAATGAATACCCTCTAAACTTTGTGCCATTTTCGCGGCAATCGTTGTGATAGCCAGTCCTTCAAAAGCTACGGTTGCCAGAACCAGCATAATCCCAATTGTAGGCGCCCTGTACTGAGCATCAAAAATCCCAATCTGATTGTTGTTTGTCTTCCACACCTCCATAATTTGATGGGTATTATGGTAAAATAAACCTTTTTACTTCCTGAATATACATGAAGTGTTATACTTTGTAAAGTTAAATGTTTAAAAAGTAAGATTATGGTCTAGAATAGGGTTCCCCATGTTCAATAGGAGATTTTGCTTGAAAATATGCCATGTTCATTACAGTCAATTTGGAGAAGTTCATCCTCCAGGATCCAGGCATCTGTTTTTTCAACAAAGAAATGAAATCCTCCAATGGATTGAACCAATGCGGGATCGACCGGTGTAGCACTCGCATTTATGCCAATTGTAAAAGCATCGGAGCCTCCTCCGATATATTTTGCGTAAATCCTTACATATTGGTCCTCTTCCAATTCCCATTCATTCTTAAATGAATCGATTGCTTGTTCAGATACTACAAATGAGATCATTGCTCTGCACTCCTTCCTTCATTAATCACATTTTTTCACTTCGCCACGATAATTGGCCATTCTGAAACTGGCTCCGCATCCACACGAAACTTTGGCATTTGGATTATTCATGGTGAATCCACCTAACATTCCGCTCTCTTCATAGTCAATCTCAAGACCATCAATATATGGAATACTGTTTGCGTGAACCAATATTTTAAATTGCTTTTTATTTAACACAATGTCTTCTTCTGCCTGCTGTTCATCCACGATAAGAGTATAAGACAAACCACTGCATCCCCCTTCATCAACGCCTACTCTAAGAAAGGCATTTTGGATATCCGCACTTGATAAGATCTCAACGATTTTGTCCGATGCTGTATCACTGACCTCAATGATCATCTTTATTCCTCCCGGTGGTATCATTTTGAAATTTGGTATCCCAGTCCATTAGACAGGGTATGAATGCTGCAAGAGCAGCTCCTTTTGGCGTAAGTTCATAAATAATTTGTGTAGGGCGTGTCCGTATTGTTCTTTTGACCAAATGATCATGTTGAAGACCCTTTAAACGTCTGGAGAGGATCATTTCGGAAATGGAAGGAATGTTATCGAATATTTCACCGAATCTCTTCGGGCCTTGAGACAGAGCACATAAAATATGGATCGTCCATTTCGTTCCGATGATGCGATAAGCTGTAAATAGTTTATTCGGATCCTCAGTGAGCAATGGTCTGTACACCCACTTTCTTATTCATCTGCGTGGTGAGATCCGAGTACTGGCAATGATACTCGTGACGATCAACAAGAGATGGAAACCCATGGCTACAATTAAGCCGGATTGAAGTGACATACCGCCAGCCTGACACACGACAAGTATGGAACCACCAATGCCAATCACTACACCAGGTGTAAAAGAATCTGCAAATTGCAGATTTGCCGAGGTTTGGCCCACGCCTTCTTCCCCCGTTTGGGAGAATGCGACAACACCACTAATCGGATGCGCCAATCCAATACCAACTCCTGCAATGATCTGCCCAATAACTGCGATGGTAACGGTCACAACAGGTACCCAAAATACGATGGCAATCCCTATGGCAAGTAACAATACGCCAAGAATAATTCTCATATGACGTCCACTGCCCTGATCTGCCGCATCCCACCGTCCTTGCAGATACGCAATGATACACCAACTTAATGCAGCACTCGCCACAATTAATCCGGCCTGAGAAGGTGTAATTCCTTTCACATCGATTAGAGCCAATACCAGGAAATTCTGTGTACTAGTATAGGCAGCGAAGAACAATCCACGTGTTGCCAAAATAGCTGGCATTCCTCTGCGCAACGTAAGTGTTCCCTTCGGTAGCAATTTACGCAGAGGAAATATCATCAATACTAGGCCAATCACGACTAAAACAAATCCCATAATGCTCGGAAGCCTACTTAGACCAACCAGGAAAATCCCTGTACCTAACGTTAAGAGTAACGCCATCCAAGTGGATGAAGATCCGCTATCCCCTCCTGTCTTCTGCACTTTCAATTTCCTAAAGGCAGGTAAACTAAGCAATGCTGAAACCACCAGCACAGGTAAGATCCCCCAGAAAACAAAGCGCCAGGACCACTGATCTGCGATAACTCCTGCTACATATGGACCGAGCATGGACGGAAGAACATAGGCAGTACCAAATGCTCCAAGAATTTTGGCACGCAACTCATCCGGGTAACTTAACGATATAGCTGTATACACACAAGTCATCATAGCTCCGGCACCCAAACCCTGTAGAGCCCGTGATCCTATCATGGTATACATGTCGCCTGCGGTTGCGGCAGCGATCAGCCCTACGATAAATAACAGAAGTGCAAAAGTGAACGGTGCTGCAGGTCCTCTTTTATCAATGATTCGACCGACGACCAGCGTTCCGATAATCTGCGCAAGCAGATAGGTACTGAATATCCATCCGAACAGGCTAAGGCCGTTCAAGTCTCCAGCAATCGAAGGAGCAATGGTGGTGACGGATAGACCTTCGAATCCAACGGCCATCACTGATAAAATAATCCCTATGGTTAGTGCAAAATAACGCGGACTGAAAATACTTTGATGATTAGACGACATGAAATGTGACCTCCAAGAAAATTGGTATGTATACATCGTATCCGGATACTTAGTAAACATTTTTGTTTATAATGTCTAAGCTACAGTCCGGCTTTGACTTTGTCAACATTTTTGTTTAAAATGTAGTTAGTCATGTAGACTCAGTTGCGTCACAAGGAGGTGCACCATGAGCGGAAATCAAACTAAAAAGGATGTCTCGACCAGTACCCGGAGAGCAATTATTAATCTGTTAAAAGAGCGCGGGGGAATGGATGTTGTCACTCTCTCCTCTCAGTTTTCGTTATCCGGAATGGCTATTCGTCAACATCTGAATGCGCTAAAAGGAGAAGGATTGGTCACCACTGTGGAAGAGGCCCGTCCCATGGGTCGTCCCACCAAGTTATGGATATTAACTCCCGCGGCTAATCGTTTTTTTCCAAGTGGATATTCGGATCTATCCGTCAGCCTCATCAATTCAATGAAAGAGGCTTTTGGTACTGAAGGGCTGGACAAGCTGCTGGATGTTCGAAATAAAAATATGCAAGAACAATATCTTCAGCATCTTGGCGATTCATCAGGAGTTAGAGAGAGATTGGAGAAATTGGCCGAAATTCGTACGAATGAAGGTTATATGGCCGAGGTTAAGGAGCAGGATGATGGCAGTCTCCTATTCATTGAGAAGCATTGTCCGATCTGTGAAGCGGCCGCGGTATGTACCGGGTTATGCAAGAATGAGTTACATTTATTCAAAACAGTTCTAGGCGATAATGTTCATATTGAACGGGGAGAATACATTCTAGCCGGAGGAAGAAACTGCGTATACACCGTTAGGCATAATAAGCCATGACCAAAAGAGCAACCTCATTGGAGATTGCTCTTTTGGTTTGGTTTTTGAACTGATTATGTAATTTTGAATTGAGGTAGAGTATAGTAAGAGTGTCGAAAATATACTCTAGGAGGCTACTGCCATGTCACAAAAAATCTGGATGAACCTGCCGGTGAAAGATGTTGTGAAATCCACTACCTTTTTCAATGAGATTGGATTCCATGGGGAGAATGTTGGCAACGAGAGAGCCCAGCTTGTCATAGGCTCAACAACGATTCTACTGTTTCCGGAAGCAACCTTCGAGAAATTTACAGGTGCCAAAACCGCAGATACTTCCCATAGCGCAGAAGTGATATTTTCCATTGGTGCTGACAGCAGAGAAGAAGTTGATGCTTTTATTCAAAAAGTAGAGATTGCTGGAGGAACCATCTTTGGCAAGCCTGGTGAAATAGACGGCTGGATGTACGGCGCTGGATTTGCCGACCTGGACGGTCACCGCTGGAACCTGTTGTATATGGATGAGAGCAAAATGCCGAAACGGTGATGTATAACGCCTATCACTACGTCCGCCTCTTATCCTCCAATTTTGGAACCCTCGAATCGGCCAGTCATGGAGATTCTGAAGTAATTCGTTACGATACTAAAGATAAGGAACACGATTCCTCCAACTACAATATATTGTGTACTTATTCCAGTTACGATTAGTCCACATACACTAGCACCAAGTGTTGTTCCCAGGTTGGAAGAGGTTAGAAAGATCCCATTCGACAATTCGGGTGCCTCTGGTGCTGCCGCTACCACCCAATATTGAGTGATATTGCCCCCTATGCCTCCTATGATCCCCCAAATGAAAATAAGGAAGGCTGTTGGCACACTGAATTGTCCGAAGGTGAACAACAAGATGTATATCGTTATTAATGCAATGGGATACATCTTGATCGTTCTTAAAGGGAAATTAGCGAGCAGTTTCCCTGCTATCATGTTCCCAACCATATTGGCCAAGCCATATAGAAATAACAACACACTGACGGTGTTCCAGTCATAACTTGTCACGGTTTTCAGAAACTCGGCAAGGTAACTATAGACCCCAAATACAGCTCCGTTCATGAAAATCACGCCAGCAATGGATAGCCACATCACGGATCTTCTCAATACATACAGATGAGTACCCATAGAGATTCTTTTCGTAACTGGCATTGAGGGCACAAAAAGAAGTGTTGCTACAAATGCGACGATTGTTACGGCAGCAAAGAACAACATCGCATAGAACAACGATGTGCTGGTGGCAATCAAGCTCGAAAGGGGTACTCCAAGTACCATGCCTGCCGACACGCCTACAAATACTTTAGCGACTGCCTTGGGCGCTTCTTCCTTGGGGACTGACGCCGCTGCGACCGTAAATGCCAATGAGCAATAGACAGGATGGAAAAAAGCCGGAACGACACGTGCAATGACCAATACCGTAAAGTTTGATGTGATGGCGGAGACCAGGCTGCCCACAATAAAAATGCCAAGTACAAATAACATGACATGCTTGCGGTTCATGCCCGAAAATAATAAGGGCAAAATGGGGCCAGATACAGCAACCGCAAGCGCAAAAAGACTCACAATCAAACCAGCGGTTGAGATACTGACCTCGTAATGTTCTGCAATCAAAGGCAAGATTCCGATTACGCCCATCTCCGTATTTAAAATACTGAATACCCCAAAGGTCAGAATGAATACAAGCAGGTGATTTCGTTTAGTTGTCATATGCCATGGATTTAGAGAGATCCCGGTAAGCATTGATCTCTGTCTGAAGGTTGGCAATTTTCTGCTCTGCATCAGCAGTTAAAGCAGCCTTAGCAATAGTTGTGCCCATACCTCGACCAGCGCCATTGATAAACCATACTTTTGTCTTATCCATATCATTCATTCCTTTCAATTTCTTCTCCAGTTGCCTTGCTTTTTAGTTTAGCGTTTATACACCACATAGCAAATACTCATATCTTATAACAAGTTATGCTTGAAAGGCATTTCTGTAAGGTTTATTGTAGAATATAAGGGATAAAGGAGGAGTTACGATGGAGATTAGAGTATTGCGTTATTTTCTTACGGTCGCCAGAGAAGGAAGCATTACACGCGCTGCTGATTTCTTGCATGTTACGCAGCCCACCTTGTCCAGACAATTGAAAGACCTTGAACAAGAGTTGGGAAAGAAATTATTTATTCGCAGTAGTTACAGTATTATTCTCACAGATGAAGGTATGCTTTTAAGGAATAGAGCTGAAGAAATTGTAGGTATGGTTGATAAATTAGAGGCAGAATTTGAATCCATGGAAGAAACCATAAGTGGAGATATTTATATTGGCGGTGGAGAAACGGAAGCCATGAAACAGATTGCAAGAGTGGCAAAAGAAGTTCAGAATAAATATCCCGATATACGCTATCACCTATACAGCGGTAACGAAGATGATGTAACTGAGCGGCTTGACAAGGGACTCCTTGACTTCGGTATTCTAATCCAGCCAGCGGATGTCTCCAAATATAACTATATCAATTTCTCGGACAAAGATGTTTGGGGAGTGGTGATGAGAAAAGAAAGTCCGCTCGCCTCCAAAGATACGATTCGATCTACAGACTTATTACATGTTCCACTGATCTGTTCACGACAGTCGATGAAGCAAACATTTTCGAAAAATGAGTTTGCGGATTGGTTTGGTGAAGATTTTGACAAATTAAACGTCGTAACTACATACAATCTTGCATATAATGCTGCCATTATGGTTGAAGAAGGCATTGGTTATGCATTAACACTTGATAAAATAGTGAATACGTCCAGTGAAAGCGATCTTTGTTTCAGACCTCTAGAGCCAAGACTTGAATCTGGGTTAAATATCGTTTGGAAAAAACATCAGGTCTTTTCGACTGCTGCGGATTTGTTTTTAAAAGACATTCAGGCTAAATTTTAGACTGATAAAGGGATTAACGTGAGTATAAGAAGAAACCCACCGGAGTTTAATTCTCGGTGGGTTTCTTTATGACTTGTTCAATCCCGAGTAAAATAAGCTTCAAGCCGAACTCGAAAGCTCCGTCGGTTCCCATCACCTCAAACAGACCGTTCTTATACATCCTGCTGAAAAGTCCAGCTTCCTTCTCACTCATAGAATCCAGAAGTTGGATCATCTCTTCACCCTGAAGTGCTTCCTGATCCTTAAGAACAGCAGATATATTGCGCTGATGCTGATAATCATCCAGGACGAAGTAGAATACATAGTTCACAAGCGTGAGAACGGCCTGTAATTTCTGTTCTTGCTCTAGTGGCGTTGATTCCATACAGAGCAACATGCGGTTGGTGAAGCGGATCATGTCCGGTTCATGGGGCAGCGTCATCATCATGAGCTGTGTGGAGCACGGGTATCTGCTGAGCACACTCCGTACCGTCACCGCAAGCCCCTCCATCTGCTCCTTCCAGTCCCCTTCAGTATGAAACTCGTCCAGAATAATTTTCGATATCTGGTTGGCCAGACGCTGGTAGAGCGTCTGCTTGCTCTTGAAGTACCAGTATAGAGATGGAGCCTGAATCCCCAACTTGTCTGCCAAGCGTCTCATGCTGAATTTCTCGATGCCCTCTTCTCCAAGAAGTTCCCACGAAGTTTCCAAAATCTTATCTTCCGAAATCTGAGGCTGTTGTTTTTTCATCGGTATCCGCCCTTTTATCTAACAGTGTAAGTTTATGCTTTACAGGTTCATAAGTTCATGATAACATCTAACACTGTAAGGTTCAATCTAACGCTGTTAGATTAGATCAATATTAACGAAGAAAGTAGTGACCCACATGGATGCAGAAAACCTCCATTACTTTGAAAAAGCACCAATCGCCAAAGCCGTAGCTCACTTTGCTGTCCCAATGATGCTAGGCACGTCAATGAGTGTTATTTACTCCATCTTGAATGCCTATTTCCTTGGCACACTTGGTAATACGGCAATGTTAACCGCACTCGCATTAACTTTACCTTTATTCGCGGTCATCATGGCCCTTGGTAATTTAATTGGTATAGGCAGCGGTACATTCATCTCCCGTTTGCTGGGAGAGAAAAAAGTAGATGATCTGAAGCATGTATCTTCATTTGCCTTTTACAGCAGTTTAGTTCTCGGAATTATTGTGATGGCCGTTGGGCTCCCGCTGATTGAACCAATCGTTCATGGGCTGGGGGCAACGCCAGAGTCCTTCGGATTTACAAAAGAGTATGTCACGATTATGCTTATAGGTTCACCCTTCGTCATCTTATTCTTCACCCTGGAGAATATCGTGCGCTCAGAAGGTTCAGCAATGACTTCTATGACCGGTATGATTCTCAGTGTTGTTATAAATATTATCCTCGATGCACTATTCATTTTTGTCTTCCATTGGGGCGTGATTGGCGTTGCATCTGCTACCGTCATCTCCAACTTGGTTGCGAGTGCATTTTACGCATTCCATATGAGTTATAAGAGTCAATTCTTAACCGTCTCCCTGAAATGGTTCAAGGTGACGAAGGACATCCTGAGTAATGTGTTCAAAATCGGTGTTCCCGTCTTTGTTATGAGTGTCTTCTTGGGTGCAATGTCGCTTATTCTTAACCTTTTTCTTGTCGAATATGGGGATCAGGCCGTTGCTGGGTATGGAATCTCATCACGTTTATTACAATTTCCTGAGTTTATTCTGATGGGTTTGTGCGAGGGAGTTGTGCCGTTGATTGCCTTCTCATTCACAGCGAACAAATTACGCATGAAACAAACGATTGGATTCACGATAAAATCTATTTTGGGTTTAGCCATCCTGTTTGGGGTTGTCGTCTATCTGATTTCCGACCACTTGATTGGTTTATTTACGACTGACCCGCAATTAATTGAAATGGGTAGCTACATTCTTCATGTAACCTTTTTATCCTTGTTCATTACAGGAATGACTTCTTTGTTTATGGGGATCTTCCAAGCAACAGCCCAAGGAACCGCCGCGTTTGTTATGTCCATCATTCAAGGAATTACACTAATTCCTGTATTGTATATTGCTAATCAAATGAACGGCTTTCATGGAGTGATCTGGTCGCTCGTTATTGCGGATGCCGTGGCGTTCCTAGTTGGGGCCATCATGTTATATGTTTTGCGGACCAAATTGCAGCCGGATCTGGAACATTTAGCACAGTAGATAACATATAACACGCAAGAAGGCAGGATAAGGGCGCTCCCGCTCCCTGACCCTGCTCTTTCATTTCCAAATGACAATTATTTATCTAACGATACTAGGAAACTATAACTGTAACTGTTATAAGGAGAGCTTGGTCAACATATGTTCTATTTCATCCATATACCCTTCCACTGTAATGCTTCTCGGAGCAAACAGAAATAATAGTGATTGTTTCCATTCCGAGCCTGCAATAGAGGTTGGTAACATCGAATGTTCTGTATTAGAGAAGATTTTCACATGAAGCAAGGAAGATGGCTGAATTCCTTTACGGTATGCTTGCTCTGTATCAACAATGTCCACATTCACATCATCTTCTCCAAGCAGAAGTAGTACAGGGGTTTTGAAATGATGCAAATCCGCCGTGGCATCTGAAGCAAAATTTTTCTTTATGAAGTTCCAGCGTTCTTTGGAAATCAGATCATCCTCTCGAGCAATCTTGGTGTACTCTTCATATGTGCCTTGTTTCTTTAAAATCTCTTTAATCTGGTTTTCATAATCGACCTGATTTTGAATCTCCTCCGTGGAATAACTATCTTTCGCCATTTGGCCGCGTGTGTTGTATTCTCCCTGTTCCAACCAGTTTATCGCTGGTGATACCAAAATACTGAAGGCAAGATGTTCTTTCCCAGCAAGCTTAGGAATCACCCAGCCTGCTTGGCTGGCACCCCATACGCCTATTTTGGAATCATCAATGATGGATTGTTCTTTCGCCCATGCAATTGCTTGTTGTGCCTCCACAACACGATCATCCATGCTTTGATCTAGCCAGTTTCCCTCTGAACCCCCGATTCCCCGTTTATCTAGCGACAAGGATGCATACCCGATCGATGCCAGTCGCTCCCATAACGGTTTGTATCCCTCACCATGAGTAGAGTCTATCGGACCGTCACCGTGAATAAACAGTACTAGACCTAGCTTGTCTGAATGGTTTCTGGGTAACGTGAGCGTACCTGTTAACTTACCCTGTGGAGATTGAATTTCAATGGTTTGTTCCTCCATGTCAAAATCACTTTGATCGACTATGTACAGTCCTGCACCAACCATCAGTAAGATTGCCACAATAACTGAGATGTATCGTTTTTTCCAATTAAACATAACTATCTCCTTTGTAAATCATATAATACCATTGGTTTTCGCCTAAGAGCAGGCCGGTCAGAAAGCTGTTTGTGCTATACTGCTTGCGAAATTGATAGCGTTCATATAACTGTATCGCTTGATGATTCTGACTTGCCACATGCAAGCTAAGAGATGATATTGATTTGGATTGCAACATATATTTCTGTGCCCATTGAAGCAACTGCGTACCAATTCCCTTGCCTTGGTGCTGTGGATGTACAACCAGATCTTCCACATAACATTCACCTAATGTAGGAGTATGCTTCAGCAGATGTAAACCAGTTATTAACTGAAGCAGTTTCCACATGCCAACCCTATTGCACTGGCCCCACCAATGAGGATTGGCACGAACGCTTGTTATTGCTGCTCTGTTATCTGCTTCCTTCCATTTCAAGCACATGGTGCCAACAATTTCCTCATTTTCACGAGCAATGACTCGAAGAGTACTTTGTTCCATGGGCGGATGATTGAGCAACTGTTCAAATGCGTAAGCCAGATCAGTTATGGACAATGAAGTGATCTTTTGAAATTTGTGTCCAAAACCATAAGCCATGAGTTCAGCAACAGCTTGATGAAACTGGGGACAAACGGGTTCTATCTGAATGGAAGTTGTCACTGTGTGCCTCCCCTACTCGATCATTTGTAACAATAGCTCATAATGAAGCTTTTCTGGTGTGAATAAAGATAAATAAGATTTTTCTACCATAATAAGTGGACCGTGATACGGATAGCCCTGGTGTTCTGCATAAGCATAAAATTCGTTGATATGTTCTTTGAGTTCAGCTTCAATTTGTACATATACATGACGAGAAAGGTATTTTCCTCTAGGCAAAACTAAATCGTTTGCTCCCTCCTTTTGTGTATAAATTCCTACGGTGTCCGTCTCGTCGTACGCATAATGGATGTCGGCTTCAAATAAATTGGGAATGTTTCCTTTATGTTGGGTCAGTTGCCTTGCTTGCAAGTACCCTTGCGCTTCCATATGGAACCACAGTGATAAGTGAATCTCCTCACGAGTAACAATATAATAAGTCACTTGATCCTCAAGCGGAATATGCTCTTGCTCATGCAACAACTTGCTGATAAGGTGCTTTGTTTGCTGAAGCTGAGTGATGGCTTCTTCCGTGTCTGCCAACGCTTGGCGAAATAATGATGTGATTTGAACGGTTGTCAGATTACTCAAACATTCCTTGATCATTTGAACAGACAGTCCCATTTTGCGAAGCAACAAAATATGAGATAGACGGTAAATTTCATCTACCCCATACATCCTGTATTGGTTTTCTGCTATATAAGCAGGGTGTAACACCCCTTTTTCTTCGAAGTATCGAATTTGATGTACAGAGACTTTCATCAGCTTTGCCAGCTCACTAATCGTAATTTCATCACTCAACCAATTCACCACCTTTGCTGTTTTTCATATTACAAGCATAAACCTTAGGTCTGACCTAAGGTCAAGTTTTATTTTAGCCTCTCCTGATAACAAAAAAACCACGGCACCAGATTCGGTACCGCAGTTTATTAATCAATCATCCTATTGGATTTGTTTCATGTAAGATTTGAATTCCTCAGCAATTTCTTTGTATTTGGTATGATGCAGGTAATGTGAACCTTCCATTGGGATCATCTTACCCTGTGCGGATTGTTTGGCTTGTTCTTCATGTAGCGGAATCCACTGCGGGTTTTTCTCGTTATTGGATTGAACAAAGAGAAGCACTGGCAGATCACTAGGATACGTGAGTTTTTCTCCATTTTTGAAATTGGAACCCAGATGTTTAAGCTCATTTACTAATGTCGGATTTGTCGAGACTTGATTCGAAATCAACTTCATCTGTTCTTTGGTATGTTCATCATAGTCAAGTGATGCATATGAATCACCACTCACTTTATTGAGTACTCTCATTAAGCCTGATTTTTGAAAGAATTTCATTAAGTTCAAAGGTAATTTAACATCCATGCCAGGTTGATTCGGAACACTGCTATCGATCCCGACAAAAGCAGAGACTTCATCCGGATACGTGTTCACATAAGTCGCCGCGTACAGTCCCGTGATGGAATGCCCCATCAGAATATAACGATCTATACCGAGCTGCTGTACAGCTTCATGAATTTCACTAACAATATTCTCGGTGGTTCTCTCCTTTTCGGTTTGGTCGCTTAACCCATAACCGAAAGGCTCAATCGCCACAACTTTGTAATCAGAAGTTAATTCATCGATTAACAATTTGAAATCAAGTACTGGTGACGGTGTTCCTTGTCCGGGAAGTAGCACGATGGTTTGTTCGCCGCTACCTTGAATGGATACATTCATATTCTTCCCATCAATATTGACATATTGGCCGTACGATTCGATTTTCTTTTTCTCGGCCCCATTACTTATCGTATGAACGACAAACGTGATGCCCATGAACAGCACCAGCGCGCCGACAATACCACCTATTATTTTCAACCATAAGTACCGTTTTTTACGGCCCTTAGTCCCCGTTGTTGTTACATCCACTGCTTCTGCCATTTCCATCTTCTCCTGTCGTTTATATCTGTAGAGCCGCTCTTGCGACATAGGTATAGTGTAACCATGAAAGATGTCCCCTTCGTGACGGGAATATGAACGGAGTATGAACTACAAAAAAAAGAGAGCTGCTTGTTGAGAGCAGTTCTCCATAGGATAAGACAGTTTTAGTGGTCCAGGAACACAAGCTGAATGAAGAACAATACCGCAAAAATGTAGAAGATTGGATGAACATCTTTACCTTTTCCACGAAGCAGCTTGAGTACCGGATAAAAGATGAAACCTACGCCGATGCCTGTTGCAATACTATGCGTCAATGGAGTAAGAATGATAATCAGGAAGGCAGGAAATGCTTCTTCGAGATCATCCCATTTGATTTTGCTGATAACGTTAATCATAAAGTATCCAACAATGATCAGTGCCGGAGAAGTAATCGCCGGAATGCTTGATATTACACTTACGATCGGTGTGAAGAACAAGGTCAGCGCAAGCAGTACACTTACCGTTACCGCTGTCAGTCCCGTTCTTCCTCCTGCAGCTACCCCTGTGCTGGATTCGATGTAAGCCGATGTTGGACTTGTTCCGAGCAAAGCACCTGAGGTTGTTCCTACGGCATCTGCCAATAATGCGCCACGCGAGCGTGGGAATTTACCATCCTTAAGCAATCCTGCTTGTTCAGCAACGCCGAGCATCGTGCCTGTCGTATCAAACAGCGTGATCAACAAGAAGGTAAATATGATTGTATATAAGCCATTCGAGAATACCCCTGCCAGATCCAGTTGCAAAGCCGTTGACGCGAGGCCTTGCGGCATGGATACAATCGATTCCGGCATTTGGAATAGTCCCATAATCCAGGCAAGTATCGCTGTTACCACCATTCCGATGAACAGGTAACCTTTCACATTATAAGCCATCAGCACAACGGTAATAATCAATCCGATAATGGTCAGATAAGCCATCGGCTCAGCCAAGTTTCCGATCGTAATCAAATTCGATTCTGAATCGGCAATAATCCCGGCATTTTGCAAACCTACCGTTGTAATAAACAATCCGATCCCTGCGGTTATGGCATGTTTTAAGCTAGCAGGAATTGCATCTAGCAACATGTAACGGAATGAAGTCAGTGATAAAATAATAAACAAAATCCCTGCTATAAATACGGCTCCCAGTGCAACCTGCCAAGATACGCCATACCCGGCAACTACGCTATAGGCAAAGAATGCATTCAGCCCCATACCCGGCGCGATGACGATTGGATAATTGGACCATATTCCCATAATCAGAGTTCCCACAATACTTGCCAGTACCGTTGCTATGAATACTCCGTTAAAGTCCATGCCCGTGCTGCTGAGTATTCCTGGGTTTACGATAACTATGTATACCATTGTGAAAAATGTTGTAACCCCTGCGATAATTTCTGTGGGGATGGTCGTGCCTCGTTCTTTAAGTTTGAACCATTTGTCCATGGTAAAGCCAGCCTCCAACTTTCAAATTATACTCCAAAGCTAAAAACAAAAAATCCTAATCTTCATATAGGATTGTAATATTGTCGCTCCTATATTCGTTGTTAGGATTTAAAGATTCAACAGCTAAGCTCTAAACTAAACATAAAGATACTCATATCTGTTTTCAACCTGAAGTCCATTTCGTATTCTAATTAAAATTACATGCAATGTCAATGAATTAACGATTTGTTCACAGTTATTTACGAACTATACAGACATCATCTCTTTTGTTCATTCGTTTTTAGGATAGAGTAAGTACGTATCGCTCAATGTCTGCGATATATGAAGAAAAGACTGCCAGCAATGTTCACTGACAGTCTCTTGCTTAATTCGTAGTAGGTTTCTCTTCATATTCGCTGGATAATTCTTTTAGCGATTTGATTTTGCCATGGGGATGATGTCATTCCTGAACAACTTTATTCTGCTTGTATAGGTAATAAGAGAATTAGGCAAGCATATAAGACAAATTATAGAGAATTCAGAAGTTAATTGGCAGGACCCAGATTAATCAAGCTGACCTCGGATAATGAGACGGTTGTGTTGCCATCTTGCTCACCATCAATGTTACCCAGATCAAATGAAATTCGAGTATTCGCATAGCTGTCTTCTGTTGCATCAAATGTAAACGTGAACTCCTGTTCTTCTGGGGTCAAATCAACTCGTGCCCCAAAGAACCCATGCCATTCATAGTTGGCAGCTGCATCGACCCATCCAATCCCCAAACCCAATTTCCTGGACTTCTCCGCTTTGGCTTTAAACGTTAATTTATATTTAAAACCTTGCTGTATGCCGAATCCTTCATTGATGACTTGACGATCCCATGGATGCTGTCCTGCATGACCAATCTTGGCTTGAAGCTGTTGATTGCTAACTTGCATCTCAAGGTCCGCTGCATTACCATCCGCGTGGGTAAACCAACCTTCTGCACCTTTGGAGAAGTCCCCATTGGGAATAAGGTTAACATGAGCTGGCTGACCTCCTTGATCTGCATTCGGATTAACTTCATATAATTGGACGTTATTGATGTGAATCGAGTGTTCACCTGTAGATAGCGGATATCCTAATCCAAATGCAAGCATAGCTGCCGAATCGGAGGTATCCCCCATAGTGAAGGTGTAAGTATACGACTTTTGATCTGCGGTTAATTCCACTTCTTCTTCAAAATACTTCACAAAATCGCCTGCATTCTGAGAAAGAACCGCTTGCATGGATTTAGGACTTGAAGCAGATGCCTCGAAGGTAAGTCGGTACGTTTTGTTTGCATCCAGTTTGATCTGACCTTGTTGCAATAAAGCATCCCACCAATGTTCACTTGTACCAGGCAATTTAACCATTAATCCTTCACCCTCGTCATGTGAGGCTGTCAGATCATTAGGAGTTAGCTCCCAATGATTCAGATCAGCTGTTAGCTCACTGTTCTGAATTTTGTTTTGTGAAATATCCACCCAACGTGTATTATAATCTGCTCCTTCAAAATTCACATAATAGGGTTTGCCTGCTGTCAAGTTGACCCCTGGAAAATACACCGTTTTATATGCTTGCCATCCACCCGTGTCTCCGAGACTCAGGTCTGATTGTGCAACGGTTGTACCTTGTTCATCCTGAATGCTGAACTGAACCTTGGAATCACTTTTTCCACTGGCCATTCGGGCAGACAGAACATATACTCCGTCGTGAGCTACATCGATTTTATATTGCAGCAGATCTCCCTGATCCATGTAACTGACATGTTTTCCTCCTTCTACGGAGTCCTCCAGTTGTAAGCCCTGCATCATCCAGGCTTCGGTTGCAGGAACATGTGCGTAGCCATTCACTGACAGAGGTTTGCCGCGTTTCGTCAGACGAACATTGTCCACATATACCTTACCTTTAGAACTGCCGAATAACAGTTTTAGCTCGGATTGTGCGATTGATGCTCCATCTCCAATGATGATTTCTCCGGTGTATGTTTTCATTTCTTGGTTCAAGGAGAGGTTTTGTCCTTGATGAACCTGTACCGTATGCCCATTACTGCTGACAACATCAATGTCGATACTTCGCGGTGTGTCTGCCTTGGCATCTAAGGAGAAACCATACGTTGTATTCGCTTCCAGTTTCAAATCGGGTTGGTTCACCGAAACTTGTTGTGGGTCATTATTCGTTTGAGTAACATCAACAACCAGCTGACGCTCCATAATTGGGAATTTCGAAAAGTTATTTACACTTATATTGGCTTCAGCATTCTCCTGGACGCTGGTGGTCCAGAAACCGAGGCGTTCCTTACCTTGATCAAATGTACCATTGTAAATGAAATTACCATCAGGCAGCGCGTTCCGTTCAACCGTTATTGGATCAGCCTCACCCACCTCAATCAGTCTGACATTGGCAAGCCAAACCGTTGTATCATCCAGCCCCAGATTAAATTCAAATCTGGCATTGTTATCCGTGCCATCCCGCATATTAAAGGTATAGTCATAGGATTGCCAATCTGTCGTGAGTGCAAAGGTGTTATCACCCGAATAATTGGTCCAACTTTTTTCGAATTGGTTCAGTTTGGACATGATCGTACGGTTAGCAGATGCTTTCGCATCAAATTGTATCTTGTACTTTTTGTTTTTCTTGATGTACATCGGCATCTGAGTGAGTTGAACCGAGTAGTTTTCAGTACCCGATGCATCAATGGTAACTTCTGCTGCTTTCCCTTTCTGCTCATCTGTTACAACTTTGACACTGCCAGCTCCATCAGCATTTGTGATGAATTTCCACTGCAGAGGCACTCCATTGTCTGCAGCCCCTTCCGCAAAACGTTCATTGTATATTTGATTGCCATCGGCTTGTGGGTCACGCTGTTGCACAGGCTCGATGGGATTTGTTGTTACATCAGGCCATGTGTCTAGATTTTTGTAAGAATATACTCGCACAAAATCAACATTCATCTTTTCGGAAGTGAAGTTGCTTTCAGGTGCCCCCGGCCAGTCTCCTCCAACTGCCAGATTCAGAATCAGATAGAATGGACGATCAAATGGTGCAGGGAACGTATAATACTCGGGTTGGCCGGCGGCCTTCGTTTGCCAGTTGGTCACTTCATGATGCAGCTTTCCATCCACATAGAAACGAATCATACCCGGCAACCATTCCACCTGGAAATCATGATAATCGTCAGCGAAAGTTTCTCCCTTCGGAAGAGTAAGGCTTCCCTGATCATGTCCATGGGAACCGTCAGGCTTCACACTGTCATAATGCAATGTGCTATATACCTTGTTATTACTCTCTTTGCCACCAATTAGCTCCATAATATCGATTTCTCCAGAGGCAGGCCATCCACCATAATGTGCTTCATCTGTTGGCATCATCCATATGGCAGGCCACATGCCTTTTTCGATCGGAAGCTTCGCACGTACAACTACTTTACCGTAGGTCCAGTCGCCTTTTCCCATGGAGATCAGTTTGCCAGAGCTGTAATCTTTACCGTTTTTCGGACCCTTTTTTGCTTCAATCTGCAACACGCTTCGATTCTGATCTTTCGTAATGCGAGTGTTGTCCGGGCTGTAATATTGCATTTCATTGTTATAAACGAGTCCTGTATCCTGCACGGTCCATTTGGAAGAATCAATCGAAGGTCCGTTAAACTCATCATTCCAGACCAGTTCCCATTGATCATGCGGAATCGTTGTTGCTGGAACCGGTTTTTCGCCCGCCGGATTGCTTGGTGTCGATGGTGTAGACGGTGATTGCCCGTCTGGAGAAGATGGTGTGGGTGTACTTGTCACATTTGTTGAACCACCAGGCTGCGATGAAGCAGGTGGTTGGGCTTCACCCACCATGGATGTGCGCAATCCTTGTTTTACTTTCTCTCCGTTGATCACAACATCATCGGCATCTACACTCAATTTTTGGATTGTACCTTTGGTATCCATTTGAGTCTGACTCGCTTCTGCATGAATATTCATGGAATCAATCAGGCTGTTTGAAGAGATCTCCAGAATGGATTTCTGCTTTACATGCATCTCCTGAATGTTGCTTTCTTCCGTAATGGCAATTCTGACGGGTTCCCCACGTTTGTCAACGACTACTCGCTTCAGCTTGGAGTTGTTAATGTTGATGGAATGACTGCCTCCGCCTTTAATGATGACACTTCCTGTAACAGTTACGCCCTGAAGAACAACAGATCCCTCGCCTATGCCTTCTGCCAGTAGCAGATTTCCATTGACAACCATATTTTTCAACGTGATATCCGTTGATTTAATAATCAAGTTGCCATCTACCCGGGACTCATATGCTCCAGGAGTGCTTTTTACATCTGCAATCATCGCTGACAGTAACTCTGCCGTCTCCGCTCGTGTAATCGAGGTTTTAGGATTTAATTTGCCTTGGAAACCTTTAAGAATATTTTCGTTCACCAGATAGGTAAGCGCTTTCTTTGCATAACCGGAAATATCATCTGCATCCTGAAATTTCAATTGTTCACTATCTTCATTTGTAACCGCTGAAAGTTGAAAAGCTCGATCTACCATAACCGCTGCATCTTGGCGTGTAATCGGTTGTTGTGGTGACAGATGTTCACGGTCTGTCCCTTCGATGATGCCAGAACCATTCGCTCGTACCATCACGTCATAGTACCAATCGTCTGAAGTCATATCCGCATATGAACCAGTCGCCGCATTACCGGTGAAACCAAAGGCCCGATCCAGAATCATGACGAATTCAGCTCGGCTAATGACCTGACTGGGCTTGAACGTACCGTCCGTATAACCTTTCAATAAATTCAAGTCTTGCAAACGTGTAACTGCAGATTGTGACCAATGCCCCGTCAGGTCTGTATAGGGAACAGAGAAGTGCAGGCTTTTTGCCTGCACATTTCCCACCTCCGCTTGACCCTGTACACTTTCTGCTCCAGCAGTTGCTGGATAAACGAGAGAAGCCATTAAACTCCATGCCACCATACATGCCAGTCCTTTTCTCATCCTTCTTCCTCCCTCAGCTCAGTTATCCTTGCATTTGCATAGCCTATTCCTTGACTGCTCCAATAACGATCCCCTTAACGAAGAATCGTTGTAAAAACGGGTATACCATCAGGATCGGAAGCGCGCCGATAAAGATCTGTGCTGCGCGTACGGTTCGCTGCGAGATATTCTCCAACATGGAAGGATCGACGTTGATTTTGCTGAGATCTTGCTGAACAATAATGGTCTGTAATAGAGAAGCAAGTGGATAATTTTTAATATCAGACATATAGATCATGCCGTCGAACCAGGAGTTCCACTGATACACCATCGTAAATAAGGACAAGGTTGCGATAGCTGGAAGTGAAAGCGGTACGTAGACCAGAATCAACGTTTTGATATGACCTGCTCCATCCAAATAAGCTGCTTCCTCAAGTTCTTTAGGCAGACCGCGGAAGAAGTTCATCATGAGAATAACGTTCCACACGGACAGTGCGCCAGGCAGAATAAGCGCCCAGATTGTATTCATCAAGCCAAGCTTCTGGATCAGAATGTAACTTGGAATCAAACCGCCGCTGAACAAAATGGTAAATACGAAAAACCACGTATATAAGGAGCGACCTTTAAAACTGATATCTTCCTTCGACAACGGAAATGCGGTTAAGAGCATGATGACCATACCAATGATCGTTGCAATTACAGTCCGTTTAAGTGATACGATCAAGGAGTTGATGAAGTTCGAATTCCCGAATGTTTTCACATATGCGTCCGTTGTGAACCCGATGGGCCAGAAGGTAACCAGGTTTGATGATGCTGGCGCCATACTGCTGAATGAAACAGCCAATATATGAATAATTGGTAAAATGCAGAGTATCGATAATATCCCAAGAAAAGTATAGTTAGCGATGCTGAATATGCGGTATCCTTTTGTTTTATAATACAAGCCCTTTTCTCCTCTCTAGAAAACTCGATAATTAGCTAGTTTGTAAGCCATTCTGTAAGATATAACAATCAAAATGGTAGCAACCACAGATTTGAACAACCCTACTGCTGTGGCAAAACTCATCTTCCCGTTCAGAATTCCGAGTCGATATACAAAGGTGTCAATGATGTCGCCTTTGTCATACACAAGTGGATTGTACAAGTTGAATACCTGATCAAAACCGGCGTTCAGGATATTGCCGATAGAGAGTGTCATCAGTACGATTGTAATCGGCATTAATGCCGGAATCGTAATGTGCAGCGTCTGTTTAAATCGGTTGGCCCCATCCACCTCGGCAGCCTCGTAGAGCGCAGGATTAATTCCTGAGAGAGAAGCCAGAAATACGATCGTACCAAAACCAAATTCTTTCCACACATCACTGAGGATCAGCGTTATCCGGAACCATGTACCGTCTCCCAGGAAGAAGATCGGTTCTCCTCCAAAGGCTACGACAAGCTGGTTGACCATGCCGCCCTGAGGAGACAGGATATCGAGCAGAATACCACCGAGAATAACCCATGATAGGAAATGCGGTAGATACACAAGCGTTTGACTTACTCTCTTGAATGCCGTCAAGCGTACTTCATTGAGCAAAATGGCAAACAGGAATGGAGCGAATAGTCCTGCGATGATTTTGAAAAATGCAATGACCAACGTATTCCAGATCACCTGACCTACGTCCGGATATAAAAATAAATATCGGAAATTGTCCCAACCCACCCATTTGGATTCAGAAAATCCCAAGTATGGTTTGAAATCCTGAAAAGCAATTACAATGCCGCCCATCGGTATGTACTGAAACACCAGTGCCAGCAATACAGCTGGAATGAGCATCATATGCAAGGTCCAGTTCCGTTGCATATTCCAGCGCTGTTTAACCCTGGTGGAGCGCCGTTTATGCGGCGTTTCTAACGTATGTTCCTTCACTCCTGCATCCCCCATGTTCTAAATTTTGTATTTTACAAGTCATCGTGAACTTGTATATTAAAATTATAGCAATGGAAATTTGTGATCTATATCCTAATATTGCAACAACGATATCAATATTTTAATAAGATTAAGGAGGTTGGACTTTGTTCACACGCTTGAATGTCTTTACCAAAATTACACTGTTGTTTGTGATGCTGCTTATTCTGGTGCTGTTTCTCTATACATACTCGAACCGGGAAAGCGTGCGTGTTATCGAACACGAGATTCAGAACAATACGATGAATCATCTCTCGACATTTGCTGATTCAGTAGAATCCAACATTTACCAACTGTCATTGTATGGGATGTCTATTGGGCAAGATTCGAGTATTCAGGAATATCAACGTCCCGACTACAAGGACATTCCCTATGAACGTGTGAAAGTTGGAAGTGCCATTCTGGAGAAAATGAATCTGTACAACGCAGCAAGCAAATGGCATTCGACCATCACACTATACTTCCCAAGGATGCAAAAAGTGATATCAACGGATTATTATGCTTACATTCCGTACAGGGATGATGAATTTAAGGAGCCTCTCTCGCAATCCTGGACCTATGCTGACAATCAGTTTATCTGGTACACTACCGATCCAACGACAGCGATGGCGAGACCTGGCAAAGCCAGATTGATTACCAAAATCAGTTTTCCAGTTCATCACTTAACTGCACTTCTTAATCAAAACAAGTTAAACAATAAGGGCGATCCATTCATGTTCCATCCCGACTATGGTTTAATCAGCAATAGCTCTGGAAAGGAAACCCTGAATGCCATCCTGCCCTCTCTGAAAGAAGCAACACTGCAAGCCAGCGGCGGATTCAGCACAACGTTGAACAAAACGGAATATTACGTCTCCTATATTCAATCCAAGAGCCTGGGCTGGTATTATGTTGACTATGTGCCGATGCAGCAGATTTTGAAACCGATTACGAGCAGCCGAAATCTTTTTTACGCTTCAATTGCCGTTCTGATCGTGATGAGCGTTGTTGTATTATATACACTCTACCGAAGTGTGCAGCTTCCACTCTTACAGTTGGTGAAAGGGACGAATCGCTTGTCAACCGGGGACTTTTCCGTTCGGCTGCATCATTCTGCACGCAATGAGTTCAGCCTGTTATTTGCACGTTTCAACATCATGGCTCAACGAATTCAAGAATTAATCGAGAATGTATATGAGGAGAAATTAAGAAGTCGGGAAGCCACGCTCAAACAGTTACAATCGCAGATTAATCCGCATTTTCTATATAACTGCCTGTTCTATATCAAGAACATGGCCCGAATGAAAAATGAAAAGGCCGTGGTAGCCATGGCACTGAATCTGGGGGAGTATTACCGATACATAACCAGGTCCGAAAAGGATCAAGCCACGCTTCGTGAAGAACTGACGATGGTCAAAAATTATTTGGAAATCCAGTCACTTCGTCTGGAACGAATGCATTTTACAATCGACGTGCCCCATGATATTTTAGATAAAACAGTTCCCAGACTAACCCTTCAGCCTATTATTGAGAACGCTATTATTCATGGTCTGGAGCCCAAATCGGTGGATGGTAAGATTAAAATCTATGCGGACTGCGAGGATGATGTGTACACGATTATCGTGGAGGACAGCGGGCTTGGTATGTCTGAGAAACAGCTTGATCATCTGAGGGATAATCTTCTTAAACCGCTGGATGAGAATATGGGATGTGGTACATGGAATGTCCATCAGCGTTTGTCTTTTCTGTACGGTGAAGGATCTGGACTATCCTATGAACAGTCTTCAATGGGTGGAATTAAAGTTAACATCACATGGCACGACAATACAGACAAGTAGGTGAACGACCCATGCTGCAAATATTACTAGTTGACGATGAACGTTCCGTCGTGGAAACGCTGGCAGAGACCATTCCGTGGGAAAGCTGCGGGATCGGTACAGTTCATGAAGCCTTATCCGGTGCAGTAGCGCTGGAAATTATGGACAACCACGATATTGACATTGTAATTACGGATATACGTATGCCCGAAATGTCAGGCATTGCACTAATTACAGCGATTCATGAAAAGTGGCCGCATGTGCAGACAATTCTTTTATCAGGTCACGCCGACTTTGAATATGCGAAACAGGCCATTGCACAGGAAAGCTTTGATTACTTGCTGAAACCTGTTAGTGATGAAGATCTCATCGAATCCGTGCAACGTCTTGTTCATCGAATTAAAGAAAAGTGGGAAACCGCAGCATCTCATCAAAGAGCCTTACACGCCTTTCAGGATCATCTGCCATTGCTTCAATCCACGATGCTGCATGAGTTGCTGACTGGAAAAGTCTATGATCAGAAGACGCTGGCAGACAAGCTTGATCTGCTGGAGCTTCCCTACTCCGTAGGAGAAGATCTCGGCATGCTGATTATTCGTATGGAGAAACATCTATCCGATATGGCACACGGCGACCTGGCTTTAATGGAATATGCGATATGTAATATCATAAGTGAAGTGATGCATAATCATTTTCATATCTGGCACACACGAGACGTGCATGATTACATTGTTGTTCTGGTAAGCATGAAACATTCCACAACGATGAGTTACAGCAGGAGTGAGACGCCTCAGACATTGCTTGAGCAGTATGCTGCCCAGATTCAAACCAATGTTCAGTTATACTTGAAAGGTGCTATCTCCATTTCGGTCTCCAGTTGGGGCAAGTTTCCCCATGAAATTGGAGAACTCTATGAGCGAACGGTTATGTCCATGCGTAAACGGATGGGTCAGGTGCAAGGTTTGTTTGTCACCGCTTCCGATGAAACGGATGCTAACCCTCTACATACGATCAGGTCGCTGTATCAGCCACCAACGTTGATTAGCCTGCTCGAAGCTGGTCGCTTTGAGGATGTGGAACAGAAAATCGAACACATTTTTGCGGAACTGCTGCATTCCAATGAACATCATGATATTGCCGAGTCAACCTTTGAGGTGTATTTTGCTATAGCGGGCGCGTTTGCGTACATCATTCATAAAAATGGCAAACAAATCTCTTCTTTGATTCCAGCAGAGTCCTATCGTTACTTTCAAGCTCCCAGCTATTCCACTGCGCAGCAGCTACAGGACTGGTCCGTCCGTACACTTCATTACATACGAGATGATGCTGAACAAGAGCTTAGAGACAATCACAGCACCATTGTGCGCAGCGTCAAAAGTTTTGTCGACCTTCATCTGGCTGGTGATGTATCACTGCCTGCAATTGCTGACCATGTGCATCTGCATCCAGTGTACTTGTCCAAGGTATACAAGGCGGAGACAGGTGAAGCACTTACTGCCTATGTGTACCGGTTAAGAATGGAGAAAGCAGCCTATCATTTGCGAACATCAACCGCCAAAGTGTTTGAGATTGCAGAACTTGTCGGTTACAACAATACCGCATATTTCATTCGAGTTTTCAAGAAATTTTATGATCTTACACCGCAGGAATATCGGGAAAATCTGCCGGTTTAAGAGAGTACACAGACCAGACTTGACGTTCTAGTAATCTCTCCGGTTTCCCCTTCTCCATATCAAATACAAAAAGGCATTGCCGGAGATCTTCTCCTGCAATGCCTTTTTGGTGCTTATGTGGCCGGGATGAATCATTTCAGCCAGCCCTTTGTCATCCTATTTTCCGCTTTTCACGGAATCATACCACTCGTTAACTTCTTTCGTAATCTGATCTCCGCCTGAAGACTTCCACTTCTCAACAAATGAGTCGAACGCGTCCACAGAGGTTTTGCCATATACAATTTGAGAGAAGGTATCCTTCTCCATCTTCGTCAAAATGTCATTGTTCATCTGCATCGTCATTGAAGGTGCACCGGTAAACATTTGATTGAACACGATATCCTTTTGATCCAAAACAATCTTGGCTGCATCAAGCATAGGTACTGGTACACCTGATTTGATTTTTTTCTCAAATGGTGTAGTTGCTTCTTCACCGCTTGCCAGCTTGGCAAGTGTTGTCATACTTAGATTGGGAATACGCGCTCCATCAAAAGTCAACGTGTACTTCTCGGGAGCATAACCCCCCGTAAGACTTGCATCGGTTGATGGTTTCCCATCTACCATAACCCAATCGTATCCTTCCGCAAATCCATGCTCAAACTCATCGCCCTCTTTAGGATTTGCATAGTGATCAAAGAGATAGTTCTGATAGGTGAAAAAGGCTTCCGGATTTTTCATGTCTTTGTTAATCAGAACTACGCCGTTTCCGTTTGACGTACCGTGTCTTCCTGCTTGACCGTTTGGACCAGAAGGAATTGGATACGCCTTGTATTCAGCCTCCGGATTGTTTTTCTTCACATCCTCCAGCGGCCAGGATGGCATCCAGTGAGGACCAACCACAATACCTGCTTTTCCGGCAGTAAATTCTTCAGCTGCTTTTGTCTCATCATACACGCCGGCTTCTTCCGGGATATACCCTTTGCTCATCCAGCTCTGTAATTTGGCCAAAGCCTGCTTTGCACCAGGTGTAACGGAACCGTATTCAAGTTTTCCATCTGCCGTCAGATTCCATTGGTTTGGCATTGTACCATAAGCGCCAAATACCCACCCAGCTTCTGACATCCATGTGTTCAGCCAGTTCTTGAAGCCAATGGTGAGTCCGTAAGTGTCCTGCTTCCCATTGCCATCCGGATCTTGATTCGTAAACGTTTCCATAATGACTTCAAGATCATCTATCGTTTTAGGTGCTTCCAGATTGAATTTCTTCATCCAGTCTTCACGGATCCACATGACAGGATCACCATTATAGGAATAGTCCAGAATCGGAATACCGATCTTTTTGCCATCTTGCATGTATGGATACCATACGGAAGGATCTTCGTTTACGGCTGCTTTCCATGTGTCGCTGGCATATTTGTCAAACAACTCGCCCGCATCGACAAATTTTCCGGACTCAATCAATTCACGCACCAGATTGAATTCGCCGCGATACGAAATAATGTCCGGCATGTCCGCATTGGAAGCAAGCGATAGACGCAGTTTTGTCTCAAATGCATTATTGGTGGATGGAGATATCCACTGGTTTTTCAACTCAATTCCGAGTTTCTCCTTGGCCCATTTTGTATGGACGTTGTTATCCTGATCCTCGCCTGACTTAAACTTCACGTCTGGACCCCATGGTCGTAAATACGTAATGGATACTGGTGGATCATACTTCCCATTTTTGAGCTCCAACGTTGTCGCTGGTGTACTCGATTCAGTTTTCTTATCGCTCCCGTTACTACACCCACTCAAGGCTGCAGATAGGGCCAATACACCGATCATGACCAAACTGCCTACTCGTCTCTTTTTACTTGTGTCCAACTTCGTTCCCCCAGTCTATGTAATGTTGCTTACAGGTTAATCATAATGAATTTTTGATATTTATGCCCATACTAATATTGCAACATTTATTGCATTAATTTAGGATATTGGATATTGAATACATATATTGAATAAATACAATACCAGAAAATAGAAAAAAGCAGCCGCTAACGGCTGCTTCAGTCTGCTTAATTACTCGTATATTTAACCCAATCGTACTCAGCATAGAGCGGATTAGCCCCGTTATAAGGACCGAGCCAGCTATCTACTCCTGTTCCATTCCACAAGTTCATCATGATTTTTCCGGGTGTTTTAGGAATATTGCTGGTTGCCGTGTGTTTCAATACACCATCAACATACCATTTGATATGTCCCGGCTGCCAGTCAAATGCGTACGTATGGAAACCTTGGGATGCATCAAAACCTAGATTGATAATCTTCTCATGATTACCAACCCCATTGGTATAATAATTAAACTGAACTTTGGTTGTGTCTTTTCCTAAAAATTCGATATCAATCTCATCCCATTGGGTGCCATGTGCGGGCCCTGTGTATGTGAAAAATGAGGAAACTACACCTGTGTTCTTGGCAGGTTTCATACTGACTTCATATAAGCCGTACCCATACGTATTCGTGGTACGATACTCTCCGCAATCAAACTTGTTCTGTGCAGAGCTGGTCAAACCAAGCTTAAGCTTGCCGTCACTTGTAAAATTAACATTGTTAGCCCTCCACGTACAGTTAAACATGTTCCCATTGGAATACCCATCCGCTTTTTGCCATGTACTTGCGTTAAAATAGGTTAGAGGTTCCCAGAACACATAACCCGCGAAAGCGCTTACCGAAAAAAACAAAGAGATGACACCAGTTACCGCCAAAGTATACCAAGACTTCCTCTTCATCACACACCTCCATGAATGATTCCAACATGTATAATCAGCGCAATAATAGATAGCGCTTACATGGTTGGTATTTCCATTTTATCCGGAAGCATGGTGGTAAACTATAGCAAACTTTAAAGCAGAGATATTCAATTTTTAAGATCCTCGTTCTTGTATCTAATCATGTTATGTTAAGACTATGCCAGTTTCATACACGTAAGATGGATTGAATGAAGCGCCTGCCCTTCAGCATAGAAGGAATCAGGCGCTCCATGAAAACCATTTTTACATATATCTCAACATGTTTGTTTCTTTATTCACCCTAAAAGGGTTCTATTTCGCACCAGCTCGTACCAAAATGTCTTCAATTTCTTTGAAGCCATTATTCTTCGCATGACTGAGTGGTGACACCCCATCACGGTCCGATATGTTTACGTCTGCTCCATGATTAATGAGTAATTGTATCGTCTCCTGCTGCCGAGCATTGCCATCGTTAAGAATGATCGCTTCGAGTAGTGCTGTCCATCCCAATTGATTCACATGGTCCACATCCACCGAAGTTTGAGTGAGTAGTTCTTGCACTACATCCACATATCCATGCTCCGAAGCTGGAATAAGTGCTGTCCCTCCATATCGATTTGTTATCGCTGGGTCCGCTCCCGCCTCGATTGTCAGCTTCAAAATATCCAAGTATCCTTCAGCACCAGCATACAGAAACGGGGTATTTTTCATATCGTCCTGTATATTCACATCTGCCCCCGCTTCAATTAACACTTTAGCCGATGTTAGATCATTATTGTAAGTTGCAATCATTGTAGCGGTTCGTCCACTCTGATCTTGAGCATTGATATTGGCACCTGCTTGAATCATTTGTTCGATGCGTTCAGTATCGCTGTCCTCTACTGCCTTGAACAGCTGTTCATCTGCTGAAGTCATGGCCTTTTCCTCCACGTTAGAGTCGTTTCTCATTTCAGGCACGCAACCTTGAACGATCAACATACTGCTTATCAGGACAACGATAATCAGCGTTTTACTCATACTGCCTCCTTTACTCCAGTGTCAAGGTGACCGAAGAAGCGATACTCCAATCCCCAACTGGGTTTATTGTATACGTAGTACCCGGAGTCAACTTTCCATCATTTGTTAGGTCGAATACACCCGTCGCACCTTTTCGACTTGAATATTTATAAGTGGCCGTCAGAACATCCCCGCTAGGTGAAGTTAACGTTACACTTCGACCAGAGAACAGTTCATCCCCAGGGTCCTGGTCAAGCGTAACTTCAATGGAGGTTTCGCTCACTGCTTGAGCACTTGCAACCACCAACGAATCAAACGATTTCGCTGTAAATGAAGCATTTTCTAGGTTCGCCCAATCCGAAGTAACCGTATATGTGACACCTGATTTCAGCGTTTGACCTTCAGGCAAACGGAACTTCGGTTCTTGTTTACCGTCTGTGGATTGCGTGAACGGGACATATCTGGCAACGATAGGCTCGCCACCTTCTGGCGTAATTACAACTTGTCTTGCCTGCATGGAAGAAATGATTTGATATGTTTTGCCTCCTGCTTGCTCTTGATCATTCAGCACAAATGCATTAGCTCCTCGACCACCGCTGTAAGCCGAAATGATGTAACCGTAATCCACTACACCATTCACTTGCAGTGCTTCAATCTCGAATGTATCATTCGTTACTTGACTAGCCGTTGTCATGTTTATTTTCGTGGCACTGCCTTCAAAGGAATCAGCGTCTTGCCCTTTGTAAGTCAGGTTGTACACTTCACCAGCATCTTGTACGGACGTTGGAACGATGTAAGTCGCAATCGACCCTGTTTTCAAACGGGGCATATTGGTTAACGTCAATCCGCCACTAAACGCAAAGTCCGTTTGTGCCTTGGCAAAAGCTTCATTCGCTGCTGTCAGCGGTTTGTCAAAAGTTACAATTAACGTAATGCATTCAGTGATCTAACGCTCTTGATTTGAGCTTGCTCCGAAGGAATAGCTTGGTGTGCGGTTTGTAACAACACTGCTGTTTCGCCACGCGTTGCTGTACCGTTCTCGGAGTAGAACTCGCTCATCCAATGGTGAACGGACTTAACATCACGTTGCATCGCTTTGGATACGACCTGTTCGAGTTCAGCATCCGACACTTGACTTTGCGGATTGAATTGTCCATCGTTAGCCTGCATGATGCCAAGTTCAACAAGCTTTGACGCATATGGCGCATACCATGCATTCGGATTCACATCTGATAGTTCTACGATTTCTCCCGTCTTGCTCTCCAAATTAAACGTTTTGAAAACCAATGAAGCTAACTCCGCACGCGTAATGGCTCGATGTTCACCCATAGATTGATCTGCATACCCGTTCATGATCTTCAAGCTATTCAGATCCTTGATAGCAGCTTCAATCTGTTGTTGGGTAAGCTGTGCGGTTGTTGCTGCAATGTTAGTAACGTATGTAGCTGCATGTACTTGATTCGCAGTTAACGGGAACACTGCTGTACCTAATGCAGTTATGGTTAGAAATGTAGCGATTTTGCGGGTTGTAGAATTCATAGTTGAATTCCTCCTCTATAGGTTGTAGTTGCCTGTATCTATAGAATAGAGGACAAAAAGAAACTCCCAAGGCTAAAGTTATTAACAAAATATAAACTGGCTCTAAATTTTCACGAAACTTATGCAGTAAACCGGTAGCCTGCACCCCAGACGGTTTCAATATACTCCGGATTTTTGGGGTCTGTCTCCAGCTTGCCGCGCAGTTTGCGAATATGGACAGTAACCGTTGCAATGTCTCCGGTGGAATCCATGCCCCAGATCCGCTCGAACAGATCGGATTTGCTAAATACACGGTTGGGATGACTCGCAAGAAATACAAGTAACTCGAACTCCTTGGTTGTAATCGCCACCTCTTCTCCATTAACAAAAACACGCCGTGATCCTTTATCAATGTGAAGCCCGCGAATGTGGATTTCATCCTGCTCAGCTGGTTTGTTTTTGCCAAGTAGTCTCTCGTATCGGGTCAAATGAGCCTTTGCTCGTGCAACCAACTCACTTGGGCTAAACGGTTTTGTAATAAAATCATCCACTCCCAGATTAAATGTCCGGATCTTATCGATTTCTTCCTTTTTTGCGGAAACGACAAGGATGGGCACCTCTTTTACCTCGCGAATGCGCCTGCAACATTCGAATCCGTCAAGTCCCGGAAGCATCAGATCAACAATGATCAAATTATAGTCCCCCTCCAGTGCCTGCTTCAGACCTTCATCTCCAGTATGGCAGAGATCCACGGAAAATCCGTTGAGCTCAAAATAATCCCGTTCCAGTTCCGCAATCGTTGTTTCGTCTTCAATGATCAAAATGTTTGCCATTACTCATTAGTTCCTCTCTTCATTCAGCCGTTTCAGCTTGATATATATGCTCGTGCCATCATTGGGCTGGCTTTCTGCCCAGATAAAGCCCCCATGTCCATCAATGATTTGGCAGGCAATTGCTAGCCCGAGCCCACTTCCGCCCGTTGAGGAATTCCGAGATTGTTCTGCACGATAGAAGCGTTCAAATATATAAGGCAGTGCCTCTTCAGGTATTCCCCTGCCATTATCTTTAAAGCCCATCGTAATCCAGTTCTCATCAGCTTGAAGTGTGATCTCGAATCGTTTATGTTCATTCTCCATGTATTTGAGTGCATTATCCACCACATTAACAACGGTACGTTTTAACTTCTCCGGATCCACAGCAGCCATAGCGGGACCAGACACCTGGTTATTCCAATCCAGGGCAACGCCTTTATCCTCCAGATCATATCTCAGCTCTTCTATGCTATCTTCAAGGAAATCAGCGAGATCAACTGTCTTGAACAGGAACGGCTCTTGGTTCAAGTCGAGCTTGGAATACAAAAACAGTTCATCCACCAGCTTATCCATGCTAACTGCTTTGGAGTGAATGATATTAACATAACTCTCCATTTTCTCTGGAGTATTAGCCACGCCGTCACGAATACCCTCAATATACCCTTTGATATTGGTAATCGGTGTACGGAGATCATGCGAAATGTTGGAGATAAGCTCTTTGCGGTTCACTTCGTCCTGCTGTCGTAACGCATAGGAGAGCTGTAATTGATTCCGCATGCTCTCAAACGCTTCGCTGAGTTGACCAACCTCGTCATTAGAGTTTAGCTGAAGTTTAAAGGATAGATTACCATCCTTGATATGTTCGGCTGAACTTCGTAGTTGATTCAAGGGTTTAATGAAGCTGCGCGTGATCCAGCGGAACAAGAGCAGATTTGCAATGATGAGGACACCAATAAGCAGGAATGACATCACAGGCAGCAACTTGCGAGTAAGCTCCGCAAAGGGGCTTCTCTCGCGAATGACAAAGATACTCCCCCGTTCCCCATCTGAATATTGAAAATCAAATTTTGCATACGCGTAAAATCGCTCACCAATATTGAAGGTGCTCCGAATCTGATAATTGTTAAGATCATAGGCAGGCAGTGCTTGCTTCAGTTCTTGCTGGTTGAAGGTCAGTGATTCGAAGATCTGACTATTCTCTCGTCTGATGTAGAGCCCTGACTTCTCAGCTCGAAGCTTCATATCATATTCACGCAGCAAAACCTTGTTCTGCAGGTCATCCGGGTCATTTTTGGCCAGAAACTTCATCTCTTGAAAGATCGATTCTCCCTGTTCAGTCAGGGGGTTGATCTGATAATGTACCTTGTAAATATCGCGGAAACTCTGTAGATCCCCTGTAGCCGCAATCGTATACAGACTTGCCGTAAGCAGGATGAACAGTAGACTTATAACAAGCATGCCCGTGAAGGACAGCAGCATTTTTATTCGAATTGACATGGGTTCCCCTTCTCAAGCAAACAATTGGATTAGTTAGTGCACATGTTAACACAAGATGGATTCTATTGCCCATATGTAAAAAAGAGCTTTCTTTTTCATTATATATGTTGACAGTGATAATCGTTATCAATAATGTTGGAGTAAGGTGCACAACGATTTATCTTAGAATGACCGGCAAACACTTTTGAAATGAGGTACGTAATGTGAAAGTAGACGTTAATCAGTTAGCAGCGCATTTTGCACACATTCCTTTTCAAGTAGAAGGCGTATATCGATATGCTAGAAATCCAGGGGTTCCCCAGGCTGACTATACCGATTCTTTTCCTGGATTTGTATTTCCTCTTACAGGAAAAATACAATTTCAATTTGATGGTACACCCTATATTTTTTCACCAGGAAAAGTTGTACATGGGGGCGCGAAAATGAAACTGGATCAAACCGTGTTTCATAGAACGGACTGGGAATATATCCTCGTTTTATACCGAATATGTAGTTCGGACCTCGAAGAGACAAGCTTTTCCCATCAGCATTTTGAATTATCAACGGGTCAGTCTCCACGTCTGATCGAATTAATCATGCGTCTTTGGCATGTGTATAACCAGCGTGGAGGTATTTCAAAGTTTCAGACCGAAATGCTGTTTCGCGATGTACTGAATGAGACCTTAATATGTGTTGATCATAGGCAAAACAGTTGTGAAACAGATGTTTTATTCGAACGGATCTCTACCTATATCCAAGAATACTATGATCAAAATCTGACTGTCGGATCGCTTGCAGAACAAAATAATATTAATCGAAATCGACTTTCCTACGTGTTTAGAAGACATGCAGGTATGGGTCCAGCAGAATATGTATTGAAATATCGTATAAACATGGCACAACAAATGTTATTGGCAAGTGATGCGTCTGTACAACAGATTGCCGAGACCGTTGGCATTGCTGACCCCTTTTATTTTAGCAGAGTGTTCAAGAAACAATATGGTATTTCTCCTACGGAGTATCGTCTGAAGTTCATCAATAATCCATCCTGATTTCAATAGGCATCCATGTTATACCAAAGCTTAAATCAGTATACTGAACATATAGGATTAATACACAGGAGGAATGACGATGCACTATCAAGCTATTAAATTAAATGAGGAATTTTCGAAATTAAACGATCTTTGGTCTCCGAAACTCATTGGTGAAATGAATGACTATCAATTTAAGATCGTTAAGATTGCTGGAGATTTTGAGTGGCATGTTCATGAGGAGACTGACAAGTTATTTTTTGTGCTCGAGGGGGAAATGATAATTGATTTTCGTGATGGGCAAGTGAAGATTTCCAAGGGCGAGATGTATATTGTCCCTAAGGGAGTCGAGATCAAACCTTCCGCCGAAAAGGAATGTCATATCATGTTGATGGAGCCTAGAAGCGAAGTAAACACTGGCGGGACTAAGGCCGAATAAGCGTCAGTTATTGGAACCAGGAAGTTAATTTGCAATATCAGAGAGCCGATAACCCCGTAATGGGGTTATCGGCTCTGCGTCTGTACGGCTAGCTCTTCGACATACATTAATCAGCAAACTCTCGGTTATGTCACTTGTTGCTGGTCTTCCTGATCAATTCCACACCATCGTATGCCAGAATTTCCACACTTGCTGCCTTCTGCAGTATGTAATGATCAAAAAAGTTCTTCGCATAGTCTGTAACAATATTTCGCATCTCCATAACATCCCGTTCACCTCTGAGTTCCTCATTAACACTGGTAAACACGATGTCACAGTAATCCAAATGTGCAACACGATCAACTGAGAAATAATAGGTTTCCATGCTATTGTTAGCGCCAATAATCGCATTCATATTATAGTTAGGTTCACAAAACAGGAACAAGAAAGGTTTCTTAAGATCGCTGTCAAGAAGTCCAAACGCACCGCTATCCAAACCAATCCCGCAGGTGAACCGGTCATCATCACGGCAAACCATCGCCGTCGTAGGCCCTCCATAGGAATGTCCGACTATACCCATGCCGATGTCAAGCAACAATCTGCCCTTAAAGATGGAATTCAGCTCTCCAGAGTCCAGTTTGTAAAGATAATCGGCTACATACCTTACATCTTCTGCCTGTAATTCACTATACTCTGTTATCTTGGAAAGTATCGGTAGTGCAAGCACGTTACGGCACATCTCAATGGCAGTTTCATCGTCAGGACGCATCTCCATCTTACCAGCCAACGCCAGCATCTCCGGATCTTCACCAAACGCTGTAATGACATCCGAAAAGTCCTTTGATACATTAAACAGGCGCCCATCTTTACGTTTATACATCGTGCTATTCTGATGGCCGATGCTTACCACAACATACCCCATGCTTGCCAAGTCTGTACAGAGCACTGTCCCCCATTCTGGAGATCCGCCCCCGCCGCAAACATAGAATAACACTGGATAGCGCTTTTCCTTCCCGGAAAGAGCAAGGTCGTCGTAACACTGGGTCTTGATATCTATAGAGAAAACATCCTTCAACGCATTGACAAGTGGCTGCTCATTAAACATCTCGTAGACTTCAGGAAACATGTACGTTGATGTAGTCTTACCTTCGCTACTGTCAGACGGATAGTACACAAAAGCGGTCAGTTCTCTTTTGGAGTAATCTGATGCCGTGTACTCAAAATCCATCTGGGTTCGACCGACAGTATAGCCCCCAATTGGTTCTGGAAATGCGTCATAGGTTTTCATTTTCTTTCCCCCTTAAGATCGCTAACCATTTCAGAATATTTATGATCTTCAAGCAGCCCATGACCCATAAATTCAGCAAAGTACTTGCTGATCTTATGTTGCAGCTCAGAGTCCTTAATATCGAATTCCCTAAAAAACAAGATTAAATTAAGCTGCATTGACTCAAACATAAAAGAGATCAGATCGTCGTCAACATCCGGTCGGAGATATCCATCAACCCTCATTCGGCGTAAAATGTCCTTGATCATGGGGAATGACTCGCCCTTTAACACATTCACATATACTTTCAGCAAAATGTCCTCAGGAATATATGAAAATGTTTTAGTCAGTTTGATTTCCAACTCATTCAGTGGCTCGGTCACCATGCCATTAACGTTACCAAATAAGCCAGTAAGGAAATAGCTGTAAAGGGAATCTTCATTACTGTTACTGAAGTATGTAGCTCTTTTCTGGGTCACAATACGTATTAAGTGACAATAAAGGTCATCTTTGTCTTCAAAATACCGATAAAATGTTCCGGGGTGCATGGACAAACTATCCAAAACCATCTTCATAGTTATATCCTCGTAAAGATTATCAACAAAAAGATGCATAGCGCTATTCGATATTTCCTCGCGCCTTGCTTCGTCTAAACGAAAGAAAGTATTTTTTGGCATAGACTACTCCTTAATGTATAGTGTGAACTGATTCACACTATACTGATAATAAATTCACAAGTCAACTAGTTTTGAAAAGATTCGGGAAGAAATATGCAAGAGCCGCTGATCACTCTGATCAGCGGCTCTTTGAGATGTTTGTATTAAAATCAGTTGGTGAGGGATGAAATTCATGAATATCGGATCAGATATCTATTCAACGAGAAAGGACTTCAAGTACTTTACCACTTCCATCTTCAATAATACGTATACTGTTGTCATCGATGAGTTGAATGGTACTATCTGAATTCAAAATTTCCTGCTGGTCCGTTACCCCGTGAGCAATGGATTTGCGAATCAGACCTTTATTTTTGAATACCAAGGTGTAAAGATCGTAGTCTTCCGTTTTTCGATTAGTGTGTTCAATGATGACAATAAGTAGATTTTGGGGACTCCTCTTGAAATTTATTTTAAGATCATGAGTATTCACATTCATGTCCTTGATCCCTAAGGGTATCAAACTCTTTTGTCCAGTAGAAGCATTCGTAATCTCAAGGTCTCCTTTTGCAGTGCGAATGACATAGGTGTAACCCATGTTGCTGCCATAAAAAGTATCAGTATAATTGCTCAATCCAGTCACGGTTACCTTGTTCGTTTTCATATCTTGATGAGTCACTTCCCCGTCCAAAGCAGATGCAAGAAATCTAATGGGTACATAAAGGTGACTAATATACGACACAGGTTCTGTGCCCATATCTACTTTTTGACCATCTACCTCGGCAATGCTGCTTCCCAAGTGCACAACAATATGCTTCTGACTGCTCTTCAGTACGGCCGTATTATCATCTTCCATCCCCCACACTAGGCCTGCCTTAATACCGAGTGAGAAAAAACTTCCGTAAGTGACTCCATCCTTGATTAACGTCTGAACATGGTTAATACGACCGTCTGCCCACTGAATTTCCAAATCAACATATTTGGATGCTGCTTCAGATTTTTGCGCCCCCAATGGTAATAACACCGACATCACTAATGCAACGACAACTACTTTTTTCAAATGCTTCATTCTCACAGCGATTCACCCACTTCATGTAATTTTTAATCTTACAATAGTAACGTTATGTTCCAATAAAAGTTTGATCAGCTTTAGACAGGAATTCGGTCCCTGATAAACAAAAAAAGCCGCTAAAATAGCGACTTTTAATGGTACTATGTTTTTGTCCTTGGCTTCATTACAACTCGAGATCATCAGCGAGTCCTTCAACACCTGTGAAGATGGAATCCCCGTAACCCCAGAAGTTGTTGAAATCGATAATGTAGATTTTTTTGTTTTTAACTGCGTTAATGTTTTGCACCTGCTTGTTGGCAAGCAGCTTTTTAATCGTTTCTTCTGGATCAATACCACCTGCATACCTCGAAATAATCATTGCATCTGGATTAATCTCGATTAACTTCTCCAGACTGAGTGTGCCAGTTTCATTAATCAGCATATTATGCATATTGATTAATGACATTGCACTTTCAATAAACGTATCACCATTTCCGTTGTAAATTCCAATGGTTCCATCACCATTATCCGAAAATGATGCATAGTTGATCGTTTCAGAGCTAGCTCGGGCCGACAAGGCATTCTCGCGTGCTTTAAGCGTCTCAATATATGCCGCTGCATTGGCTTGTACGTTGAATATCTCACCTAATTCAGTAATATCCTGATACAGACTATCTAACGATGCATCAGGAACACTGGTGCTTTGTACGTACGTTTTAATCCCCATATCATTCAAGCTGCTTACTGTACCAACACCCCAGTCCGCATCCTCAAACAATCCACCACGCCCTACAACCAGGTCAGGCGTAGCCCCTATCGTCACTTCCTTACCTACATAGCCTTCAGCAAGCACAGGAATTTGTTTAAACTCGTCAGCAATATCTTCAGGTACACTACCAAACAACGCAGCTACACCTACAAGTTTGTCTGTCAAACCAAGGCGAATCATCAGCTCGGCTGCACCTTGGGTATTGGCAACTACTCGTTCAGGTGCCTTGTCAAACGTTTGATCCTTCTTCACCCATGTGCCGTTCTCTGTTGTATAATTTGAAACGGTTACCGGGTAAGTTGTTTCAGCAGGTGCTGAAGTCTCTGCATCCGATGTCTTCTCATCTGTTGCAACATTTTTCGCTGCTTGTTGCGAGTTATTGTTTGCCTGATCGCTACCATCACTATTATTGGAGCAGGCTGCAAGTACAACAACAAGTGCAGCAATAAAACAAAATAACATTCCTTTTTTAAAGTGTGTAGACATTTAATTCTCTCCCTTTTGAATCCTTAATTTTCTATTTATGCATTATGTAAAATAGTTATTGTCAGTATACAGCAAATGTCGAATCTCGTAAATGATAATTATAATCATTCTCAATTGATGAAAATAGGACATTCTCCTCTCCGTTTTTTTCTATTGCTTTCGTCAACAATAACAAAAAAGCCGATCCAATTTATGATCGGCTTTGCTTGACACTATTCATACTCCAGTTGCTCTATCTGCTCTTACCAACCGCGGTTGGACATGCGATCTTCTGGAGCCAATTTAGAAATTTCGATCCCTTTCATCGGGGCGCCCAAGTTTTTGGATACTTCAGCAATCAGTTTGTAATCGGTGTAATGTGTTGTAGCTTCAACGATTGCACGAGCGAATTTCTCAGGGCTATCAGATTTGAAAATACCTGATCCTACAAACACACCGTCTGCTCCCAGGTGCATCATTAATGCTGCGTCCGCCGGAGTAGCTACACCGCCTGCTGCAAAGTTAACGACAGGAAGTTTTCCATTTTCATGAACTTCGCGCAGCAACTCATAAGCTACACCCAGATTTTTGGCTTCAGCGTACAGCTCGTCTTTGGACATATTTTGCACTTTGCGGAGCTGGCTGTTAATTAGACGCATATGACGAACTGCCTCAACAATGTTGCCCGTTCCAGGCTCACCTTTTGTACGAATCATCGATGCACCCTCACCAATACGGCGAAGAGCTTCTCCCAAATCTTTGGCTCCACATACAAATGGTACAGTAAACTCATGTTTATCGATATGGAACACTTCGTCTGCAGGCGTAAGAACTTCACTTTCATCGAGATAGTCCACACCTAGGGATTCAAGCACTTTGGCTTCTATGTAATGACCGATACGTGCTTTGGCCATAACTGGGATAGATACAACCTTCATAACCTCTTCAACGATGGTTGGATCTGCCATACGAGCTACACCGCCAGCAGCGCGAATATCGGAAGGTACCCGTTCAAGAGCCATAACAGCTGTTGCCCCTGCCGCCTCAGCAATTTTAGCTTGCTCTGCATTCATAACGTCCATGATGACGCCACCTTTTTGCATCTCAGCCATTCCTCTTTTTACACGATCTGTACCTGTTTGCATGATTGTAATCCTCCTAAGTAACTTTTGGGTGGTTTTCAATAAAGGCATCGCTCTAATCTATGATTTAGTATAGAATGAGAATGGTCATATAAAAAGATCCAATATTTTTGGTTTTTATTGTACCACTTCAATGATAACTCTGGAGGTCCTATGCAATTTCATGTAGCTTACAGTTCATATTTGAACCGAAAATATACCAAGATGAAGGCCCTCTATCATGCCATTCGTGATGCAATTCATGAAGGTAATCTTATACATGGCGAGAAGTTACCCTCTACTCGAGAGTTAGCCGCGACGTATCACATTTCCAGAGGAACCGTGAATCAGGTCTATGATACGTTGACTGCTCAAGGTTACATTCATTCAGAGCATGGAAGAGGAACCTTTGTTGCTTATCAGTTGGACTTAAGCAATGATGCATCCACCGAGAAAGCTTGTACGCATCACTTATCCGCCTGGGGAAATCGTATTCAGCAGTTTGAACAGCAGTCGATTCAAACAAATACACCGTCCAATGCTCATACACTTGATTCCAGAATGAATAGCGACGAAGTGATCGACTTTAGCAAATATCAACCTGATTTCTCCAAGTTTCCTTACGATGAATGGAATAATCGATTGTATGCAGAGATAAGGCAGCGTGAGCATCACCTGAAAACAACCTCTGCCATGGTTAGTTCAACCGGGGATCCGAAATTGAGAGAAGCCATTGCTGCCTATCTTCGGAGGATGCGGGGCATTCAAGTTGATCCGGATCATATTGCAGTAACTGCAGGCTCCATGCAAGCTATAGCTCTACTCACTCAATTACTTGCAGATCCTGGGGATTATGTAGTGACAGAGAGTCCTTGTTATGTCGGGATTTCTAAAGCCATATTGGCTGCGGGTGCAAAGTTGATTGAAGCTAATCTCGATGGTCAGGGCGTTGTGCCCCAGGACTGGGAAGCACGTATGATGTTTGTCACGCCGTCACGACAATTTCCTACTGGTGAAATGCTCAGTCTGGAACGCAGACAAACCTTGCTGGACTGGGCACAGCGAAATGATGCCATGATTGTTGAGGATGATTATGATAGTGAATTCCGATATCGCGGAATGCATGTTGAACCACTGAAAACACTCGATAAAGCAGGACGTGTAATCTACCTGGGTAGCTTTACCAAAACCTTGCCTTTAGAAGTACGACTTGGTTATGTGGTTCTTCCCCCTACCTTAGCAGATACCTTTAGAAAGGCACAGGCATTATACGAGCCAAGACCCGTCAACCTGATCGAACAACGGGCATTAGCTGCATTCATGACAAGTGGTCAATATGAACGTCATCTGCGCAGAATGAATCGATTATACAGTCGGAAATTCCATCTGTTACTCAAACTTTTGAACAAGCAGCTCTCTACATGGTTTGATTGGGTGGAGAATGAAGCGGGTCTCCACGTGTTTGGCTGGTGGCGAGGTAATGTGACCACTTATGAGGCCTTTCGGGAATCAGCTCGGTCACAAGGTGTGGTATACTCAGAAGTCAGCAGTTCAACGTCTGTTGGTACGAAGTATGGTATCTATTTGTCTTTTGCACATTTGTCAGATGAACAATTACAGGAAGGCGTATCCAGATTAAAAAATGCCGTTACAACTGCATTGTGAGGTAAATCGTCTCCAAAATGTAGTACAAGAAGATCATCATTCGGAAGAGGGGCGATCGTTATGAATTGGTTAAATGAACTTTATAAAATAAATAAGCAGGAACCGGACAAGGAAATCGAACGTTCTTTGGTTAACGCCATCTTCCGAATATATGACCGGTTCCCCCGAATTGGCCTTAGAGAGCGGATCGGACAGCAAGAAATGTCTCTCGATATCGCCGATGCTTATATCCATGGGCATAATGCCATGATTGAAGCTGGTGTCGGAATCGGTAAGTCTTTTGCGTACCTGATCCCAAGTCTGCTCACGAATCAAATGTCTCAGAAACCAGTCATTATAGCGACATCCTCCATTCAGCTCTCGGAACAGATACATAAAGATTTAAGGATTATTGGTAGTCGATTGGGATTCTCAACGGTTCGCTCCGTCGTGGGAAAAGGCATGGGTCAGTATGCCTGCCGAAGTAGAGCAGCGGAATGGATCAATCTTGATGATGCAAACTCCTCCGTGTCTACCCTTGCGCAGCGCATATTAGATTATGAAATTGATGAAAGAGCCGATATTAAAGCTGGGGTTAGTGATGCCGAATGGTCCCACGTTTCCGTGAATGATTGCAAATTTGAACGTTGTCATCATAAAACTGCATGTTTGTTTTACGATATGAGAGCGAAATTAAATGCAAAAGCTCACGAGATTGATTTTATTATCGTGAACCAGGACTTGCTCATACGAGATTTGATGAAGAAAAAAGAAGGAACCAAGAGCATCATCTCAGAACAGCCTGCTCTGATCGTCATTGATGAAGCGCATAATCTGGAAGCAAAAGTTCGGGATGCCAGAACACTCGAGTTCACTTATCGGGGAATCTGCCGCATTCTGGATAACACGGTGCAGCTTCTAACGAAGCAGTCCGGGGATAAAAGTCTCTTCTCACAATCCAAGTTCATCAAAAACTGCGCTGAGCGCATCTTCAAACAGGTAAACGCGGATCTGCTCCACCATGCCAAGCAGGATAACGACCGAATCAAAGTGTCGGAAATCAAAGGAATACCGTTAAACCAAGTCTTAAACGATTTAAAAGATCTCAGTCTGCGACTTTCCATTTTGACCTCACGCCACGAGCGGGAGATCGATGACGCTTTTGAAGCCATCAACGGGCTTATTACCCTCATTCGTGTCTTATCTGAAATTGAGGACAACTATCTTTTATGGGCAAGCAGCCCCCTTAGAGTAACCACAATCAGCATCTGTCCCAAAGATATAAGCCAATTTCTGAAATACGCTTTATTTAATGGTAAGGTACCTGTAATCCTAACATCAGCAACGCTGTGCCAAGGCGGGGATACGCTGGAGGAACAATATTCTTATATGACGCACTCCCTTGGTTATAAGGGAGATTTCTTAGAGCGCCAACCCTCCCCTTTTGACTACACCAACCATGCCACGATGTACATTTCGAACAAAATTCCATATTACCAACATGACCAGCGCGAAATCTATCTTGAAGCAGCTTATAAGGAATTGGTTCAACTCTGTAATCTAACTCAAGGAAGAACAATCGTCCTTTTTTCAGCAAAAGAGGACATGAAATACATTCACAAAAAGTTGATCTCAAGGGCTAATGAATATACGTGGGCACTCCATGTTCAAAAAGAGGGATCATCACAGGACAGTGTCATCGCCGATTTCAGGAAAAGCAAAGGTGTCCTCCTGGGTACTGGTGTATTCTGGGAAGGCGTGAATATCGAGGGGTCTGACCTGTCGCAGGTCATTATTTTCCGTCTGCCCTTCCCTGTTCCATCGGATCCTGTATATGAATATAAGGCATCTGTAACGGAGAATTCGTTCATGGAGGTATTTGTACCGGACATGCTTCTTCGGTTACGGCAAGGAACGGGTCGTTTGATTCGAAGTGAAACGGACCTCGGCATACTCAGCATACTTGACTCTCGTCTCAGCGCAGCGGCCAAAAAGAGTTATCGGGAACAGGTGCTGGACACGTTACCGTTCAAAAAACTGACAGAGGATTTTGCGGTTTTGGAGAAGTTTGTCCAAAATAAAGGAATACGACGTACGGATTAGAAGTGGAATAACACGTAACCTTGAAAAACTGCCTAAATTACATGAAGCAGCCCTTCCACCTATCAAGCGGAAGGGCCAATTTAAATGCTGGAAGTAAGATTTATGCTACAATATATTCCAGATCTACGAATCCCAAAGGAGGCATTACTATGGTTGAAAGACCAACTACAGAGGAATATGCAGCTTATTATAAAGGGTACATCCAGCTTGTTCCTGAAGGGAACATCATCGAACGCTTAGAGCTGCAAGCCAATATCATACCAACTTTGCTCTCTTCATTGACAGAGGAGCAAGCAAATTATCGGTACGCCGAAGGCAAATGGAGCGTGAAAGAGGTCATCGGTCACCTTTTGGATAACGAACGCATCATGAGCAGCCGATTGCTTCGCATCGCCAGAGGTGAGCAAGCGAATCATCCCGGCTACGACCAGGACGTGCTTATGCAGACCCACCCTTTCAATGCGTATACCCTGGCCGATTTGAGCGAAGAATATGCCGTCACACGCCGCTCAACCATTCTTATGCTTCGTCGCCTCACCCCGGAAGCATGGCTCTGTAGAGGGATCGTCAGTGATAACACTGCTTCAGCTCGATCGATTGCATTTGTTATGGCTGGACATGAGCTCCACCATTGTTCAGTACTTCGCGATCGCTATTCGTTGGATTTGAAATTATAAAATTCATCCAAAAAGACTTTGAACCTGCATTCGCTGTAGGATCAAAGTCTTTTCTCATCAGTCGTTTTATCGTTCAAATTATCGTTCAAAATGAATCCGATGTGCGTCCTCTCGCAAAGATAATGTGGAATAATCATTTAGAATCGGAATGTCCCCATTGAATTCAATGGGCAGTACCACATAGCTGGACTGAAAATAATCCGATCCGTTCCAGCGATCTGCAAAATACAGATACTCCTCCGCTGATCGTTTCAGCACAAACGCTGGTTGCGTTTGGTACGTCGTTTCATCGCCAAAATCGCTGAGCATCCCCCATGGACCATCCATCGTATTAGCCATCGCGTATTTCCCTTGATTGGGAGCCCAACCCGTGCAAAATGAGGTCACCATATAATACTTCCCTTTCCGTTTGAAGACGGCTGGCGCCTCCCGATACTCCCCCTGCCACACCTTTCCGATAAGACTTTCGACATTAAGGTAATCTTCCTGCAGACGATAGATGTGCAGGTCTGCATTGTCTCTGGCAGCTGAAATAAAATACGTTGCCCCGTCTTCGTCCTGAAAGAGCGTGCAGTCACGCGACATATACCCGTACGGATTAAAGCTGCCATGATACACGAAATGACTATCCGGAGAATCCGATGTGGCAATGGCGCATGCGGCATCGTTGTAATTGTTACCATTCTCATAGTGAGCCCAGAGTACAAACTTTTTGGTCACCGCGTTGAAAAGCACTTTAGGCCGTTCGAGATTTACTTTTCCACCTTTATCGTTCACTAATGCCAGATTCGTCCGAACTCGAATGGGTGCAGCTGGTGTAGAGGTGGTCAAGATATGGTTTCGAAACTCCCAGTTGAATAGATCTTTGGAACGGTAACAACTCACATATATATCGTCTCTCCGATCTTCGCCATACCAGTAATAATAGTCATCATGGAATAACATATGTCCACCATGAGCATGGATTGGATTACCGCTTGAATCATTCCAGATGCCACCATTGGTTAATTGATTATTCACACCGTTACCTCTCTTCTTTTAAGAACATCGTTAATTGGTGTCCGATCCAAATACCTTCACTTCCCATAGTCTTGGCGTGTACCAATTGTTGGGGTTGTTATGAAGTGCCGCATTTTGCATATTAATTCGTACATACCTGGCAGCAGTGCTCGATAGCGTATCTGATGTGAAACCGTAAGATGTATTATTAGTTCGATCCAATGCCACGGTCCAGTTTATATTATCCGTACTGGTCTCGATTTTGTATTTGTAATAACCTTCGGAGCCTTTTTGCATCCACCAGGAGATTTGCACATTATTCAACTGTTGAACAGAGCCGAGATCGACCTTCCACCAATGTGGCCAGGAACTGCCTGTGCCTACCCATTCGGTTTGATAGTTGCCATCATTAGCATAACTTGCCGGATTTGTTCCAGTAACCGTTTGGGCTGTTGCCGGTTTACCTTGTGACAGCAGTTTTCCATTCTGAACGGGAACGACAACATCATCGCTTGTGTTGTACAGGACTTGATCAAAATAATCATAAAATGCGTAACCATCAGAGAACCAAACGGGAAGCAGTCGTTCCTCTGTTGTTCCATTTTGCGTACCTGCCCAGCCGAACATCCAGCGATACGCAACCATAACCACGTTGTTGCCCGTATTTGGCTTCACCCGCATGACGGAACCCGACTGCGCCGAGAAGGTTGACGTGTTGCCAATCGTCCGCAATTCAGACCAATCTCCGTCTATGCTTGTTGCTGATGAATACAAGGGTATACTCGGATACCAACCTGCCGCTTGGGAAGAGAACAAATAATAAATGCCATCTTTTTTGATCATCTTGGGCAGTTCCCTGTGTTGATTTTGATAAATAACAGAAACTTGATGATCCACATCCAACCAATCGGAGGTTAACTTATATAAGATGGTGTCCGAATTATTATTGGCCGTAGAGATCAGATACGCCGAATCATCATCATCTTTGAAAATGGAGATATCCCGGGATTGGTTCCCTTCCGGTCGAAAGCTTTTGTGAAATGTAAAGTCTTCTCCAGGCGTGGCCGAAGCCACCGATACTCTGGCAAGTGTGTAGTCTGTACTGTTCTCATAGTGAGCCCAAAAAACAAATTTGTTCGTGGGCGCGTGATATAGGATATTGATCCCTTCAAATTTAGAGTTGGCCAGATCGGGATGATCCGTGTAGGACAGGACCACTTTGTCGTTACCGTAGGTGATGTCATCCGTTGACGTCTGTTGAATCATTTCGCCAAAACCGCCTGATGACTTTTGCACGAAATTGAATCTGTAGTAGGTGTCTCCCACTTTAAGTTCATTCGGGAGCATAAGCGTTGATTGCGTTGTGTTATCAAAAGTTGTGAGGTTTTCTGGAAGGCTGTAAGGGGTATATTCTGGCGAGACAGCGGAGGTTAACAAGGAAGTTCCGCCATATGCCTTCACTTGGTATTTGTACGTACTACCTATGTTGAGGTCATAATCATCCGTCGTTGTACCGGTTAGGGTCTGTAATAAATCATAGGGCTCATTGTTCTCGGATCTATATAACTCGTATGCAGTAGTTCCCTGGACAGGTGCCCAATGGATTTTGGCATTGGATACTTCGGATTCATTCTTTAGCACAAACAATGTTGCAGCAACATGGGTCTCTTCACCAGCAGCGTGAACGGTTTGAGCTGAGGACGTTAAATGAACTGTTAACAACATCAATGCAATGACGATAGCCATCCACGATTTACCTTTGATCATGTCTCATCATCTCCTTTTTTTAGAAGACCAACCTTCCTGTTGCCGGAAGGCTGGTTCAGGTGAAACTAGATTTTATTTCAAATTCATCAGTGTCATTACATCCGTCTCGCTGGCTTGGTTGTACCATTCATTAACTTCTTCGATCACGGTGTCTCCGCCTTTTTCATGCCACTGTTTCACAAAGGTATCAAATACTTCAAGCGGCTCATTGCCATATATGATTTTGGTGAACGTCTCTTGTTCCATGGTGGTCAACTGTTCCCACACATTTTGCATCGTTGGCGTTGGTGGACCGTTAAACTCATTTGGCAGTAAAACATCTCTGTTTTCATACGAAATCCGGTATCCGTCCTGCGTCGTTTGATCCTTCGAGGCGCTCTGAATGAGGACACCCGTGTCGGCTTTAACCCCATTCGCCAGATCGTAGTAGGATTGGCCGGGGCCATCAACACTCGGTGTATTTTTGGTAAATGCCATTTTCCCAACACCCTGCACAGCCTCTAATGGCGTATTGAATTTCGTTGGATCAAAAGTGACTTCATCGTTAACGATATCGTAATCGTATCCTTGAGCGTAGCCGTATTTGAACTCTCCCGTGCTGAACGCTGCGTCGTACATTTTATCGTAGTACAGGAAGAAGGCTTCCATGTTCTGAAAATCCTTGTTAAACATGAACACACCATCGTTCAACTGGGCGGATTGGTAGGTCTTATCACCGTTCACACCTTGAATGGTCGGATAAGCGCTGATTTTTGCACCCTCCACATTTTTCTCTACGTCCTTCACACTGTCGTACAGCCAAGGACGACCAATGATGATACCAGCTTTCCCCTCCGTAAAATCAGACAGTGCATCCCAGGCACCTTGGGTGGCCAATTCTTTGTTCAAGTACCCTTGTGCATACCAATCGCGTAACTTGGCAAGTGCCTCTTTGTTGCCAGGAGCCACAGATCCATAGGTGAGTTTGCCATTGTCGTTATGCCATTGCCTTGGAAGATGTTTGCCCGTGTATGCGCTGAATATCATGACTGGATCGCTGACCCAGCCCGTGTTGTAGGAATCTTTACCTGAAAAAGTAAAGCCGTATGTGTCTTTCTTGCCGTTCCCATCTGGGTCCTCATTAGTGAACGCCGCGATGACTTGTTCAAACTCATCAATCGTTGTTGGCGCTTTCAAATTCAATCTGTCCAACCAGTCCTGGCGGATCAACATGACTTCGCCTTCCGTCAAATTCGGCGCGATCGCCATTCCGTAGACCTTACCCTCCCTAACCACTGGATTGAAGGTGGTTGGGTATTGTTTGTATATTTCTTTTATCCGGTCAGGCATGTAGGTTGAGATGTCTTCTGTAATCTCCTTGACCTGCCCCGACTCGATCAGATCATTGACCAGCATGGTATCATAGACAGGCAGAACGTCTGGTAGTTTCTCGGAACCCGTCAGTGCCAGCCGCAGCTTGGTATTATATTGTGAAGCATCACCTCCCAGCAGGGTGGTTTGGATTTTGATACCCAGGTTTTGTTCGCCCCAACGGGTCAATACATTGTCATTCAACGTCTCACCGTTGATGTACTTTCCAGCATTTTCATCCTGTTGTTTGGCGATGGTAATTGTAAACGGTGGGTCATATTTTCCGTCCTTAAGCACCGATGCCGGTGCGGTCTCGGAAGCACTCTCCCCTTTGCTACAGCCAGCCATAAGAACAGCCGACAGCATAACCATACTTACCATTTTCCATAAATCAGTTCTTTTCTTCATGGAAACATGCCCCCTTCACTCATACTCAATTTGTTTGTCGTCATCCTAATTATTCTTTGACGGCTCCTAGTACAATTCCCTTCACGAAATATCGTTGTAAAAAAGGATAGACCAAAATGATCGGTAGCGTGCTTACAAAAATTTGCGCTGCTTTGATGCTTTGCTCCGACATGGCTGCAACTTCAGATTGGCTCATCGCCATATTTTGCATATTGCTCTGCACGACAACAGTCTGTAAGAACGAAGCCAGCGGATACTTACTTGCATCCGACATGTACAAAATCCCGTCAAACCAGGAGTTCCAGTGCCCCACCATAATGAACAAGGATACGGTCGCTATGCCAGGCAGAGATAATGGTAAATATATTTTGCTGAGAATTACGAAAAAGGAAGCTCCGTCAATGAAAGCTGCTTCTTCCAGGGCTTTTGGAATCGTTTTGAAAAAATTGACGAGAAGAATCAAATTATAAGCACCGAAAGCGCCCGGTAACACAAGAGCCCATATGGTATCCTTTAATCCAAGGGCTGTGATCAATATGTAAGAAGGTATCAATCCCCCCGAGAAGAGCATGGTAAAGATAAAAAACCACATGAGCACATTGCGTCCCCGGAATTCCTTGGACAAGGCATATCCTGCACAGGTAAGGATAAACATGCTGATGGTTGTACCCAATACGGTTCGAGTGATGGATGTCAGCATGGCACCGTTGAAATTAGAATTGTTGAACGTTTTTACATAGGCATCCACGTTGAACCCCACCGGCCAAAATGAAACCATATTACCGCTAATGGCCGCTTTACTGCTTAGAGATTGCGCCAACAGATGAAGCAGTGGAAGAAAACACGCCAGACCCGCCAGTATCATGAACGCGTAATTAAAATAGGAGAATACTCTATAACCTGTCGTTTTATGGTACATGATCCCTCTCCCTCCTTGTTAGAATATTTTGTAATTGGCATACTTATAGGCCAGCCTGTAAGAGACAACGATCAAGATCAAGCTAATTCCCGATTTGAACAGTCCTACAGCGGTCCCGAAGCCGTATTGCCCGTTTAACAAGGATGAACGGTAGACATAGGTGTCAATGATATCTCCCGTACTGTAGACAAGCGGATTGTACAGATTGAAAACCTGATCAAAGCCCGCGTCCAGAATATTGCCCAGACTCAGCGTAGAAATGACGATAATCATGGGCAACATGCTAGGCAAAGTTACGTATCGAATTTGCTGCCGGCGTGTGGCACCATCGATCTCGGCCGCTTCGTAATAAGATGGATTAATTCCCGCAATGGTCGCCAGATAAACAATCATGCCAAAGCCAAAGCTCTTCCACACATCGCTGATCACAACCGTAAATCGAAACAGATCAGGATCACCCAAGAAGTAAATGGGATCGTTCCCGAAAATACGTGTCAAGATGTGATTGATTCCTCCGTCTAATCCCAGAATGTCGATCATCAACCCCGCGACCGTTACCCAGGACAAGAAATGCGGCAGATACACCAGTGTCTGAACACTTTTCTTAATGCCCATATTTCGAATCTCGCTCAGCAGGATAGCCATGACGATTGGAACGATAATACCAACGATAATTTTAGAAACGGCGATAATTAACGTATTAACAATCGCTTGTGTGGCTTCTTTATACTGGAAAATTCGTTCGAAATTATCTAACCCGATCCACCGTGAACCTGTGATGCCCAGCCATGGTTTGTAGTCCTGAAATGCCATGAGCAAACCTACCATCGGGCCATAAGAAAAGATGCAGACAAACACAAATGCGGGAATACACAGTACGTACAAAGGCCAGCTTTTCTTGATTTCCTTTTTGAATGAAGTCCGCTGGGATAGCTTTGTTTTTGTTTTTTTCGCGGATCTGGCGGGTACAATCTCGTTAATGTTGCATACCTCCTCTATGATGGTTCTTCGAAAGCGATCCTTGAAGATAAGCTTAACAAAAGCGCTTTCACTCCAAAATGCCAAAATCTCAAGATCATCACCCCACCCTGAAGCACTTTAAAACCGCTTTCATTTATCGTCGTTGCTACCCTTCCGCTTTTTGAAGGTTTGGCTTATATTAAAGTTAATTCGATATGGATTTTAAACTTCTGCGTTTGGCGATATGAAAGGAAACATATATGATCAGAAAAATGTATATGAAGCGATTCATCTATTTCTTTGTTTTTTTTCTGCTGCTGACGTTAAGTTTGTTTTTCGTGATGAACCGATTAAGCTCCAAGACACTTGAAGAAAATCTGATTAGTGCTTCCAAAAACCAGCTTGATTATGTGAAAGGCATTCTTGACGGGATTATATACGAGGCTAATATGTACGGGGTTCAGTATGCGGCAGACAGTGATGTCCGGTTTTATCAGAGGCATGTTATCGAGCTGAGCAATTACGATTCCCAAATGAAGAAAAACGATATCGTTGATCGCTTGCGGCAAACGCTACTATCCAGTCGATCGATTGAATCGATCGGCATTTACTGGAAGTCTGAAGAAACATTTCTGTCCACCAACAGTACGCCGGAGGCGAGACTTCCGTTCAAGGATGTTCATCAACGGGGATGGCAAATCGTCGGCAATCGCTTGTATTACTTTGCCCTCTACCCTTACATCCAAAAATCCGGACAAAATGAACCGACTCAGTACGTCGTTGGTGTAAAGCTGAATACCGATTATTTGAAAAATCTGCTGAAAAAGGCTGTGAACAACGACAGCTCAAACGCTTTTTTTTGGTTTAATTCCCATCAGTTATGGAGTGAGAAAGAAGTCGACAACGATCTATTGAAAGCGGTTACCGATATGCTTTCTCCACAGCCGGAGATCACGTTGAAATATGATTATCACACCAAGTCGGACGATTACTATGTTCTTTCCCGATATATTGAATCAATCGACGCCTACCTGATTACATATACACAGACGAATGATTTTCTGCAACCGATTGACCGCAACCGCAAAGTTTTTTTTGCCAGCATTTTAGCCGTTTTCACGCTTGGTCTGTTTGTGATCTTTACGTTTTACCGGAACTATTACCGTAATATTCGTTTGTTGGAGCGGAAGTTTTCACAGGTTGAACAAGGCAATCATAATACTCGTATTACCGAAAATACGGATAGAGAGTTTTACAGCCTGTTCAGAAGTTTTAATCATATGGTTACCGAGATCCAGGATCTGTTCGTATCCTTGAAGACTGAAACGGAACTAAGACGAAGTGCGGAACTTCAACAACTCCAGGCTCAGATCAATCCCCATTTTTTGTACAACAGTTTGTTTTTCATCATGTCGGTGGCTCAATTCTCACCTGATTCTGTCATGCGCATGAGCAAACATCTAGCTGAATATTATCGTTATTTAACCAAGTTGGACCGGCATGAAGTCACGCTGGAAAGCGAGCTTCAGTTTGCGGAACATTTCTTGATCATTATGGCTCTTAGCAAAAAAATGGAGTACAGTATTGATCTGCCGCCAGAACTGTCCTCCCTTCACCTCATGCCGCTGATAATCCAGCCAGTGGTTGAAAATGCGATTCAACATGGCATTGAAGGACAACAAGGTGCCCATCGGGTGACGATTGAAGTAAAACAGACGGAGACTGCGATAACGATCAAGGTCTCCGATGACGGTAAAGGTCTTTCACTGGATGCTATCCGCAGTCTGGAGGCTCGGCTTGAGAGTGATACCCCGCCTGAAGGAATTAAAGGCGTAGGGCTCTGGAATGTAAATCAACGTCTGAAAAATACGTACGGCGAACGTAGCGGGTTACATTTTACTACTAATGATTGGGGCGGCTTGTCCGTGCTGCTGCTCATCAGCATTCCCGTGGTGAAAGGAGATAACTAATGCGATTATTAATTGTGGATGACGGACATTATGTCGTTGAGTATATGAAGCACTTGCTCGATTGGAACACCTTTGGCATTGATCAGATCGAGACGATGACCAATTCGATTGAAGCCCGAGAGATGTTGACTCAAAACCACATCGATATTCTGATCACTGACATACGAATGCCTGAGGTTTCCGGTATTGATCTGCTTCAACATATCCACCAACATAACTTGCCAACCAAAGTGATCATCCTTTCTGGCTACTCCGAGTTCGAATATGCGCAACAAGGAATCCGTTTAGGTGCGCTGGACTACTTGCTCAAACCTGTCGACAAAGATGATGTGGAGAAAGCCATGTCCAAAGCCATCAACAATATTACAAAGACTAAGCCCGCTCAATCTGTTGCATGGGAGAACTTCGATGGATTGGAGTATCTGCTTTCCTTGCTTGTTCACAATGAGACATTAAGGAAGCAATATGATGCGTATACTGAATTTTTAGGTCATCGTCGTATGTGCTGCTTCAAGCTGGAGGGTTTCACACAGGAACATGAGGATGCTATAAAACATGCTGTCGGAGACAAATTGGATCGTCTCGTGTGGGCTGCGGGAACGGGACTGTTCGGTCTTGTTCCGGAAGAAGCTGCTGCAGAACTGACCATCAAACTGGAGCAATCGGTCGCGTCTCCTCCATTTTTGTTGACTGATCGAAATTTGACCCGACAGATGTTCTACAGGTTCTTTCTTAATGAGGACGTATACTCAGACGACTTCAATGGCATATTCAACCATTCTCCGTCATGCGGTGATTGGGAGTCCGCGGGAAATATCATTAAAAAATATGATCACTTCCATCTCCATAAACAAAAAATAATCTTTCTCATGGAGACCATTCTATATGTATATCTAACGGATAAGGATCGCGATCCCTCTGAAACCGTGGAGTGGATATTCAACCAGTTACGGTATCCTGATGAACTATCCTCAACTCTCATGGATCGGGTCAGTCGAATCAGAAACAACAAACAGATGTCCATTCAAACTATCGTTGACAAAGTACAAACGTATATCGAAGACCATCTGTCACATGGCCTTAGCCTGGATGAACTGGGGAAAGTTGCACATCTCCATCCTGTTTATTTTTCCAAACTATTCAAACAAGAAACGGGCGAAAATGTGTCAAACTACATTTCCAGGAAAAGGTTGGAGAAGGCTTCTCAATTGCTTCAAGATTCGGAACTCCGTGTAGCCGATATAGCGCAGATGGTTGGTTACCGAAAAAATCAATATTTTATCCAGTTGTTCAAAGTCGAATATGGAGTTACGCCCTACCAGTACCGCAGAAATATGATCCATCAATGAGAACGAATAAATAATTTCATCAAATTGATATAAATCGGGTTGACCATGTAGCCATTTGGACTTACGGAATATCTTTTACCCGTGTCCAACCGTCGTATTTGTTCCATTTCCTTCTCATTCAACTCAAAGTCGAATGTTTCTTTGTTCTCTTTTATCCGTTGAGGATTCGATGATTTGGGGATGACAATAATTCCGCGTTGCAGATGCCAGCGCAAAATGACTTGCGCAACCGATTTCTGATGGCAAAGGGCAATTGCCACCAGCTCCGGATGCTCCAGCAGCGCTTTGCTTCCCTGCCCCAACGGTCCCCAAGCCTCATGCAGAATCCGATGTCGAACCATGTAATCATGCAATTCGTGTTGCGGAAATTCCGGATGGGTCTCGATCTGATTTACCATCGGCGAAATCCGGGAATGTTTCTTCAGATGCTCCAGATGCCGGATCTCGAAATTGGCTACACCTATAACTTTGATTTTACCTGCGTCGTATAACTCTTCCATCGCCTTCCAGGCGTTCACGTATTGAGGACCGGCAAAATGAATCAAATACATATCGAGATATGTTACGTTCAGCTTCTGGCAAGTCTGCTCAAACGCCTTTTTCGTCGCACGGTACCCCAGGTCTGTCGTCCATACCTTGGAGGTAATGAAGAACTCCTCCCTGGGAATGCCGCTGTTTTGGATGACCCGACCTAGCGCCGCTTCATTACCGTAAATTTTGGCCGTATCGAAATGGCGATAACCCATTCGAATAGCCTCCTCGACAGTCCTTTCGAAGGTCCCCCCGTCTTTGATCTTATATAGGCCGAACCCGAGTTGAGGAATGTCCACTCCGTTTGCCGCTGCGACTGTCTGATTCATTCGCAACTCCCCCTCCCCGTTTTTTCTAATTGTTGTTCCGATGCTTGTTCTTCACATTGCGTTAGCAACTTTTCTATCTCGTTCACCAGGTTTTTCAACAATTTCAACTTGCTACCGGAGTCAAGGCTGTAATAGTTGAGAGTTCCTTCTTTACGAACACTTATTATCTGTGATTCTTTCAATATTTTCAGATGATGTGATACGGTCGGTCGGGAAAGATGAGTTTTCATCCTGATCTCTCCTACGCGCATGCCGGGTTTTTGCGGCCCTTGAATCAAGGCTATGAGGATGGCTTGCCGGGTCTCGTCTCCGATCGCATTCAACACCTTCTGATTGTTCTTAAATTCGATAGCAATCGTGGTCGCAAGTTCCTGATCCAGGTAAATCATCCCCTTCCATTTAGAATGTGTAATACTTTTGTAGATACAGCCTATCACAATCTCGGATTCGGCTGTACATCGGGAAAGAAATTCAAGAACCTATTTTTCCCATGTCTTAAGAATACATTAGCAAAAGAAGAAGCCACCCCTGACGAATGGAGTGGCTTCTATTAATAGTTGTTATTTTTTTTAAAAGGCATGAAAATTCCAATCAGTTGTTGAAGTAATGAGACTGTTTAAGGTCGGGAATCAGTGCAGGTTGCACTGGCCGCCATCCCATAAGTTCCTGAGTTGCAATGCTTGATCTCGGGATATCGAGCGATGCGAGTGTACTGAGAAAGCCAAAATGGGCATCTGCCTCTTCGCGTGAAATGCTGACTACAGGTACGTTCAGCTGCTCACCAATAGCACTCGCGATGTCGCAAAATGGCACTCCTTCATCTGCGACCCCATCTAGTCGTGAACCAGCGGGTGCCTTTTCTAACGCCAGGCAATATAGATGCGCGGCATCAAGGCGATGCACAGCCGGCCAGCGGTTGTTCCCCTCTCCCACATAGGCTGAGAAGCCCTTAGTCTTGGCAATATTGATCAGGCTCGGCACAAATCCTGTGTCACCCTCACCGTGTACCGATGGACAAAGCTCTACAATCGATGTACGCACTCCACGCCCTGCCAGCGCTAACACTATGTTCTCCGTTGCCACTGCATTCACATGTGTGGTGATTACGAACGGCTTGCCAGATCCTTCAAGTGCCGCCCCCATCGCTTCTACGGCATGCAGATCTGTTGTGAGTGCTCCAGCGAAGTTCGAGAAGTCGTGATGGAATGCCAGATGAATGACGCCATCCGCAGCAGCTGCACCACTACGGAGGCTGTCAAGATCGTTGATGTCTCCGCGGTGTACTTCGGCCCCGGACTCTTCTAGTTTCGCAGCACTACTGTCTGAACGCACGAGACCGATGACCTGATGCCCCCTTTCAATAAGTTCGCTGGTGACAGCGGAACCGATGTAGCCTGTTGCTCCTGTTACGAAAACGCGCATCATGAAATCCTCCTTAAGTTACTCACCCTCATTGTATAACTATGATCACCAAGCAATGGGTCCATCCTCATCTGAAAATGTTCCTGTTGGGCCATCCGCTCCAATCATCGCCAGCCGGACCGCTTCACGAGCCCCTTGTTCAACACTACGAGTACCAGCAAAATTATTAAGCGCAGTGGATGTGAAGCCTGGACATGCCGCATTGACCTTGATGTTTGTTGATTCAAGCGCAAATGCAAAGGCAAGTGTCATCGCATGAACAGCTGATTTTGATGCTAGGCACCAAACATCGCACGATGCGAGTTTTCGGGAATAGAGTTCCAGCTAAGGGAGCCGCCGGTACTGCCTATGTTGACGATACGTGCTGCCGGGGCCTCCCGCAAAAGTGGCAACATCGCCTGCGTAACAGCAATAACTCCAAAAACATTAGTCTCATAAACTGTACGAATATCTTCAAGCGAAGCAACGGTCAAAAGACCACTCGCTGCGCCACCGTTCGGAAATGGTTCACCCGATCTGCCTGCGTGCGAGATCCCCGCATTGTTCACGAGTACATCGAGACGACCAAATTCGTCCCGAATACGTTCTGCAGCAGCAGCGATGGAATTTTCATCTGTAACGTCGAGCTGGAGAGCGTGTGAATTCGAACCGATGCTTTTTGAGGCAGTTTCTCCATTCTCCAGGCTGCGAGATCCGACGAGCACGGTGAATCCTTGTTTCGTGAGATCCTTCGCAATTTGAAGGCCGATACCTTTATTAGCCCCGGTGACCAGAGCGACAGGTTTATTTTGCATAGTTATAATCTCCTTTATTTTGTGATTGGTGGGTCCATATGAACTAAGTTGACGTGTCAACCTCGGATCAAATTTAGCACATTGAAGTTGACGCGTCAACCATGTTATTATGCTCCTATGGATAAAAATGAACTTAACGAAGAAGAAATGCGAATATGGCATATGTGGAAAGGTTCCTTTCAGACCATCTTCGGTCGCATCGTCAAAGATATGGCCGATCACTCAGGACTGTCAGAGGGTGATTTTGGAGTATTGGACCGATTAGTCCTTTTTGGGGATGGTAGCCTTCGCCAACAGGAATTAGCCGACTCTATGGACTGGGATAAAAGTCGGTTATCTCATCATCTGAAGCGTATGGAAAAACGTGGACTCGTGATGAAGAAACCATTAGACAACGATCGTGGAGTACAAGTTAGTATCACATCTTCTGGAAAATCAATGTTAGATGATGCCCGTCCCTTCCTCTCCAAGGCAATACGCAAACATTTTTTTGAACAATTAACCGAACAAGATATCGAGTTGATTACTAAACTGGCGGAAAGGACAAACTCAAGCTCTTAGCGTCTTATCTAGCCGCCGTCTCGACCACGTTTGTTAAAGGTGAGCTTCTAACAAACGTGGTTTCGGTTTGTCAACCAACGTAGAAGGTATATGAAAAATACGTGTCACTTTGTGAGGATTTAAGTTTTTGTTCTCAACATCTAACATGCCATTATCTGGTCACAAATCGAGATGATGGCCTCTACCTTGTAAACAATTAAAATCGTGCTATCCTTATGATGAGGTGGATCAGATGGCAAATATTCAAGAGATTGCACGTCTTGCAGGCGTTTCTACAGCAACCGTTTCAAGGGTAATTAATAGACATCCTTATGTAAGCGATTTAACAAGAGAAAAAGTCTTGAACATCATTGAGCAATTGGATTATGTCCCTAATTCGAATGCAAAGTCCTTAAAAAATGGAGCGACAAAAGTCATCGGTGTTATGGGTGTTACTTACAATCCCCTTTTGATGTCACTTGTCCGTTCATTTCACATGATATCCCAAAAATACGGATTCAACATTATGCTTTTTATGACAGACGGAGATCGTGATAAGGAGCTTGTGGCGCTTGAAATGTTACGCAGTAAACAGGTGGATGCCCTTCTTTGTCTGGTTCGGACGATTGAGTGGGATATCATCGAATCCTATACAAAATATGGGCCAATTGTAACATGGCAGCGTCTTACCAGCGACACCATACCGTCCGTATTTATGGACCAATATCAAGGTTATACGCTGGGTCTCGAATATCTGTATGCCAGAGGTTATCGTAAAATTTTGAACGTATATTCGTCCAAAGGACAAAATACCTTGGAGCGAATAAGAGCTTATGAGGATTTTGTTGAAAAGCATGGGTTGAAGAACACCGGCTTTCCGCAATTTCATAACAAAGTCACCATTCATGATGGTGAGGAAATAGCGCGATGGTGGATAGAACAAACGGACAAGCCGGATGCCATTTCCTGTTCGACTGATGAGGTAGCAGCAGGTATTTTAACGGAGATTCAACGCTCGGGGTTTTCGGTTCCGGATGATGTGGGAATCATGGGATTTGATAATACAGACAGCGCTCACCTGCTGGATCTGACAACGATCCATTACCCCGTGGATAAACAAGCAGAGAATGCCTTTAATATTATTATGAGTATGCTGGAAAATTCGGCATCCAATCTTAATCCTCTTCAGTTTAGACTGATTGAACGAAAATCTACATAAAACAACATCCATCCTTTTAAAAGAAAAAAAGAGCCCATTTGAGATCATGAGTTCTTTTCTCTTCCATCCCGTTAAACTTCATGAACGAACAACATTCAGGCCTGTCCCTATATGAGGGACAGGCCTGAATGACTTCAATCTCTAAATAAATTATTTGTGAAATTGCGGAAGATGTTCTTTATGCGCTTCCAACATTTCATCTAAAACTACCTTAGCAATGTCACCGCTGGTAACGAGCGGATTAAGTGTGAATGCTTGTAGAGCAGTTGCATAATCTCCTGTGACCGCTGCTTCGATCGTCAGTTCCTCCATTGCCTTCATCACCTGCAATAGCCCTTTTTGTGCGGACGGGAATGCGCCAAAGTGAACAGGCTCTGCACCATGGGCTGTAATGATACTTGTAACTTCGATGGCACTGTTATATGGTAGATCACTAATTGCTCCGCGGTTCTGTGTGTTGACTACCATATGCGTTCCCTTGTTGTTATATACGGAATTAATAACTTCACAAGCTGCGTCGCTGTAATAAGCACCTCCGCGTTTTTCCAATTCCTTAGGCTTGTAATTCAGGTTAGGATCTTTATAAAGTTCAAACAAACTTTCCTCCAGGCGTTTCACAACCTGCCCGCGAGTTCCTTCGCCATTGACCGCTTCTACTTCCTCTTCAAGCATGCTGTCGGTCATGTAATAGTACCGGTGATAAGGACAAGGCAGCATACCCAGTTGGAGAATTTGCTCATACAAGAAACGCATGCTTTTTATATTTTCGACCATTTTTTCTGGCTCGGCATCAGGACCGTAGAGCTTTTCGATGGCCTGTTTAGTTAGCTCTTTACCATCTCGGTCATAAATTTTGTGCCAGTGAAGGTGATTAATACCGGCAAATTTGAAGAACAGTTCCTCTTCATTTTTTTCCAGAACAGCAGCTTCATTCTTGGAGGAGATAATCGGAACATTGCACAAACCAATGACCTTCTCCCATTTACCATATTGGAGCACAGCTTCCGTTACCATTCCCGCAGGGTTCGTGAAATTGATTAACCAAGCATCTGGGCAAAGTTCCTTCATGTCCTCAACAATTCCAAGAACGACCGGAATGGTACGGAATGCTTTGAACATCCCACCTGCTCCGTTGGTTTCCTGACCAATCATCCCATGGCTAATCGGAATCGTTTCGTCCTTAATACGAGCTTCCAAAAGGCCGACCCGGAATTGGGTGGTGACAAAATCGGCATCGGCCAACGCTTCTCTTCGATTAAGCGTCAAGTGAATATCACAGTCGATTCCCGCCGCTTTTACCATCCGTTTAGCCATGGCTCCTACAATTTCAAGTTTCTCTCTTCCTGCTTCAATATCTACAAGCCACAATTCACGTATTGGAAGTTCATGATGCCGTTTGATAAAACCTTCGATCAATTCTGGGGTGTAACTCGATCCGCCGCCAATCGTCACAATTTTTAATCCCTTTTTCATTTTGAAGTCCTCCTTGTTCTATTGTGTTCTCAATTTGGACTCTATCTTGTGTAATGCATTACATGTCAAGAACTTTTTTAATGGAATTAAATGGGATTAATTTGTAACTTGAAACCGCTTTATCACTTGTGCTATAGTTACCTCAAATAAGGATTGTGACCGTTGATTCGGGCAATACCTAAGAAAGTTTGAATGCCGTTAACCAATTGGCGGCGTTTGAACTATCTTAGGTTTTTTTTATGCATATTGCAGAAAACAAGGAGCCGATGCACATGATTATTGAAAAAGTATTAAACAATAACCTTCTGCTGACCCGCAATACAAAGGGGAAGGAAGTCATCGTTATGGGTAAAGGCATCTCCTTCCAAAAAAGTGCAGGTGATGAGGTCGATGAACACAAGATCGATAAAATCTTCCATTTAGCCGAGCATGCATTTGCTGTAAAAATGGCTGAACTGATACATGAATTACCCGCCGTTCATTTCGAAGTTGTGAACGAGATCGTAAAACACGCCAACCATGCACTTGGTACTGAACTCAGCGACAATATTTATCTGTCGTTAACCGACCATATCAGTTTTGCCATCCAACGTAAGAACAAAGGTATGGAGATTAAAAATGCCATGCTGTTCGAAATTAAACGTTTCTATAAAACGGAATTCAGTATCGGATTGGATGCACTGCAGTTAATCAGCGACATGATTGGAGTTTCGCTCGGCGAAGATGAGGCTGGTTTTATCGCCTTACATGTAGTCAATGCCCGACTTGACGGCACTGAAATGAAATTGACGATAAAGATGACTGAAATTGTCAACGAAATTTTGAAAATCGTCACGTACCATTACGGCACTGTTCTTGATGAATCGAGCTTAAATTATTCACGTTTTTTAACACACCTTCAATATTTCGCCATGCGCTTATTGCGCCACGAGATTCACCAAAGCGGCGAAGATTTTTTATATCAGCAGGTGAAAAAGACTTATGTCAGAGCCTTTTCTTGCACTTGCAAGATCAACGAGTACTTAGAAAAAACGTATGTACAGTCCTTAAACAAAGATGAATTCGTTTACTTAACCATTCATATCCAGCGGCTTACTGAACGAAGCACTTTATAGCCCTATTTCTTTCAAGCTAAAACTTCATATACAACACATTAGGATAAAGGATTGTGACTGGTAAAGCAGGCAAAACCTGGACTGATGGCAAAATGATTTTTCTTTTTATTTTGCCACGAGTTCAGGTTTTGCTGCTTTTTGGAAGTGAAACGATGTAAGCCGGCACATCAGGAACGAACAGCTCACAACCTGAGATCAATTACCCATCATGAAGGAGGCAATATGCTATGAGTAATAAAGACAAAGAACTGTCCATACGTGTTATTGAACTTGTTGGCGGTGAATCTAATGTGAATGATGTATATCACTGTGCAACCAGGCTTAGATTCACCCTGAAAGATCATACAAAAGCGGATGAACAGGCGTTGAAAAATACAGCTGGAGTCATCACCGTTGTGAAAAGCGGCGGTCAATTTCAAGTCGTCATCGGCAATAACGTGTCCACAGTTTATGAAGGAATCATGGAGCACACCAACCTTCAAGATGGCGGCAGCAAAACGGATACTAAAGAGAATGCAGAAAAAACAGGAATATTCGGAAAAACCGTAGATCTTATTTCCAGTGTTTTTTCCCCGTTGCTCAGTGCGCTAGCTGGCGCTGGATTGCTCAAAGGTCTGGTTGTTTTGTCTGTGGCGCTCGGCTGGCTAGATGACACCTCCGGAACTTATCTAATTTTAAACGCGGCATCAAGCAGTGTATTCACCTTTTTGCCCATATTTTTGGCAGTTACTGCCGCAAGGAAATTCAAAGCTAATATGAACGTATCCTTGGCTATTGCAGGAGCCCTGGTCTTTCCGACCATTTCCGCTGCGTTTAATAGCGGTCAAACTTATGATTTCTTAGGCATCCCCATAGTGCTTGTGATGTACACTTCCACCGTGTTTCCAATCCTTCTGGCGGTGTGGGTTCAATCTCATATAGAAAAATGGTTCAACTCGATTATTCACCAGTCTATCCGCAATATTCTTGTGCCGATGCTGTCGCTTCTAATTGTCGTCCCGCTTACCATTCTTGCTTTTGGACCGATCGGCAACAGTGTTAGTCAGGGGTTAGCTAGCGGTTTTACCTCACTCATGCAATTCAGCCCAATGTTGGCAGGAGCAGTCACTGGTGGTTTCTGGCAGGTCATTGTTATCTTTGGACTTCACTGGGCTTTTCTTCCAATTACACTTAATAATCTGGCGACAATAGGCTATGACTTAATGCGGCCGATGTTGACCGTAGCCGTGCTGGCTCAAGCCGGTGCTTTGCTCGCCGTTATGCTGAAAACCCGCAATTCACAGCTTAAAACCCTTTCCGGATCTGCTACGATTACTGCAATTTTCGGAATTACGGAACCAGGCATTTACGGGGTTACTTTACGATTGAAAAAACCGTTCATTTACGCATGTATTTCCGCAGCGATAGGGGGAGCAATTATCGGAGTCGGGGGTGGTCGGGCAGTCGCTTACTCACTTCCCAGCCTGCTCGCTTTTCCTACTTACGTAACAACGGGGTTCGCCTCGGTTGTGATCGGTGTTTCCGTATCTTTTGTCCTGGCTTTTCTACTCACGTTGCTGCTTGGATTCAAGGATCTTGAGGCTACTGTTGAGGAGCCGCAGACTGAAACTTCTGGACAGGAAAAACAAGCGATTGAGCCAAGTGAATCTCGGTTAAACAAGGAAATCATTGTGAGTCCGCTGAAAGGCAGTGTTCAGCTACTTGAAGATTTGCCTGATCCCGCCTTCTCTTCAGGTGCCATGGGACAGGGGCTTGTCATTGAACCCACTGATGGAATTTTGGTATCGCCAATCAATGGTGTCGTAACCACCGTATTCCCTACCGGTCATGCGCTCGGTCTGACCACGGACAGTGGCATGGAGCTTCTGATCCATATTGGAGTGAATACGGTAAAGCTAAAAGGACAATTTTTTGAGAAAAAAGTTAAAGAGGGCGATCGGGTTTCTTGCGGGCAACTGCTTGTAGAGTTTGACGCGGAGCAAATCCGGACAGCGGGTTACATCACTGCCACCTCAGTCATCGTTACCAACTCTGCCAACTACTTGGACGTGTTAAAAACTACCGAACAGGAAGTGAAGCAAGGCGATTATCTAATGTCGGCGGTAGTCTAACGATTGGAGATGGATTACCTGTCGGTAATTGAACTATTTTCAGGTTATATAACTGTCTACTAATTCACTTATTCCGTATGATCCAAAGAAGCCACTCCGGCAAAGGAGTGGTTTTTCTCTGGATAGCACTTTCCGTTTATTTATCAGCTACAATTGTAAATTCCCATGGAAGTTTTCGGTTTGCCAATCACGATGTCGGATGAAACTCTTGGACCAGTAGGCATCTCTGACTCCACGCTTAACTAGATAATACCAAACGCCTTGTTTCATGAAGACGAAGCAGTTTTGTTGTGATTTTTACATTTCTAATCTATATGAGCGATTAGCTAAAATTGCTCAAGTATATATAATCATCAGTACATCTACCAATTTTCAAAAACTCTCTTTTAGTTTTTTAGAATTGGCATATCCTTAAGTAAATTTTTTAAGTTTATAGCATCCCATGGAAGATGTTCTGTGATACCTAGTCCAACAACCGTAGTTAACAAGCTAACTTCTTGTATTAAAGTTATCAGCTCTGTAAGTTGCATCGTACCCATACGAGTATGAATTTTGTCAGACAGCGGCTTAGCAAATGACAATGACCTGAAAATCTTCGGATCAAGTACATCCAAATCCAAATGAATTACTACGTATTTGATTTGATTTTCTGAAATCCAGTCCAATATTGGTTTATTATTATCCTTTAATTCGGCGCTAGTTGCTGAACTAATAGATAACCTAGAAATAAGTTCCGATTCATGTTCAGTTGTTTGAACAAGTCCCGCTAACATAACGTTCTTCGGTAAGAAAGGCTTTTTAACCTTTTGAGAAAATTCTGGCGCTCCCTCACCTAACAGATTTCCTAATATATGAGCATGCCCGTTGGGCGTCACCTCTGGGGTTGCCACGTCAGGATGTGCATCGATCCATAATAGTCCAACTTCACTATTATAACGCTCATTTAAATAGGCGAATGGCGCTTGTTCAACCAAACAATCCCCGCCAAACATAACAATTCGATCGGGTTTATAAGCTTCAATTAAATGAGTTGCTGCATCCAGTTGATTCAACAATTGGTTCTTACCTACGATTCCTCCTAAAATACCTTCCTCTGTGTGGAGAGTCATATCTTCACTATAGGATACAGGTACTTTAACTGTCGTATGATTATTGTTTTCTGGAGCTAACCATGCTAGGAGCTCAGCTCCAAGAATATAACTTGGTTTGTTTCCTCCCTGCCACTGGGGCATTAGCATGCGTAACGTTTTAACAGTTTTATTATCAGTCACTTGTTTGTTCTCCTATCTAATACAGATGTAGTTCTTATGAATGCTACTAAGGAGACTAACTATATGAAGAAAGTGCTTCTGTTCCTTAATATCGATGGTCCCTTTCATTAAGCGCATACTTTTGAAGCATTAGTATCTTAATCGTTAAGGATAGGCATTTTCTGAAGTAGTTGTTTTAAGTTTATTGCATCCCATGGAAGATGTTCGGTTATCCCGAGACCAACTACATCAGTGACATCACTAACTTCATTGATCAATTTTGCTACCTCAAAAAGTTGCATTTTGCCCATAGGAAAATCAATCTCTAAGTCTGATAACGGATTTGCAAAGAGCAATGATCTGAAAATTTTCGGGTCAAGAACGTCCAGATCCAAATGAATCACCAAATATTTAATCCTATTCGTTTCGATCCAATCCAACACAGTTTTGCTACTTTCTTTTAATTGAGAACTGGACGCTGATTTAATTGATAATCTTGAAATTAGTTCCGATTCTTGGCCAGTCGGTTGATCTATTCCCGCGATCATTACGTTCTCTGGACGAAAAGGCTTATCTACTTTAGCAGCGAATTCAGGAGCTCCCTCACCTAATAGATTACCCAATACATAAGTATGACCATTGTAGTATTCTTTTGGTGTTGTTATATCAGGATGCGCATCAATCCAAAGTAATCCCAACTCACCACTGTAACGTTCGTTTAAATAAGCGAATGGGGCTTGCTCCACTAAACAGTCTCCTCCAAACATGACAATTCGGTCTGGTTGATATGCTTTGATTAAATGATTTGCCGCATCAAGTTGATTTAATAATTGCTCTTTTCCCACAATATCACCTATAATACCTTCCTCTTTTTCCAAGGGGGTATCATCGCTCATTGAAACAGGTACTTTAACGGTTATATGCTTATTATTCTCTGGAGCTAGCCATTCAAGAAGCTCAGCTCCAAAGGAGTAATTAGGATTATCTCCCCCTTGCCATTGAGGCATTAACATACGCAACGTTGTCGAATTTTCTTTGCTTTTCATGATCTTTTCTCCTTTACATCGAGGGTACAATTTAGTATACATGAGTCACATATTATGAATAGTACGCACTTTTATGATAGTTACTTTCCAAAAAGATAGTGTGTAACTTATAGATGAATTCCACAGGCGGTATCAAAGATACAAACATCTTTCGTTGTTATCTGAATAATAACGTTAAAATCACTTTGAAATGGATATTTTCCAATATTAATTAGTATATAATTGCAACCCACTAATTGAATGTCTGTTTTCTACCTTAATTGCCACAGGTCATCCGTTTAAAACGACCTATGGCAATATTATTATTGCTCAATAAGTTCTGAAAGCCATTTATTTGGTGTCGAGAATGCATACCACTGATTGAGAGCTCTACACAGATAGTATGACATCCTCAGTTTGAAATAATTGAGTAAAATACTTTTGTCTGTTCCCATTAAAGGATTTCAAAATTTTTGATCGTTGCATCTGGTCGCAGTATCTTATCCTCTCTCATCTCAGCTAGTAGCTTACCTTCTTTAACTTTAGTAACCCAATCGTGGTTAGCTAGAGCTCCCTTTCCTAATGTCACGAGATCAGCCTTATCATCAGTGATGATTTCAGATGCTTTTAATGGATCTTCAAGTTGACCGTTGGCAATGACAATTTTACCTGAAAATCTTTTAGCTAGTTGTACCAATGAAGGCCCGTTCTCTTCGAAAGCAGGCTTCCATGCCTTATATTCAGTCACATGAATGTAATCAAGCCCGGTTTGCCCTAATCCACCGAAAATGACTTTAGCATCTGCTTCACCTCCACCCCATTTATGGATATAGTCATTGACTTTGGCTTGAGAAATTCGAATACCTACTGTAAAATTCGGTCCAACGGCTTTACGGACTGCAGATGAAACTTCAATTAAAAGCCGTACCCGATTTTCGGTCGAACCGCCATACTCATCTGATCGTTCATTAGTGTAGTCGGTCAAGAATTGATCAAGCAAGTAACCATTGGCTCCATGAATTTCAACACCATCAAACCCTACTGCTTTTGCCCGGATTGCTGATTCCACAAATCCCTGAATCACTTGTTCGGTATCTTGCTTTGTTGCAGCTATCGGAGTAGGAAATTTATCAACTCCACCATAGAACGCCAAAGGATCTCCTTTAGGTTGCACTTCTGAAGGAGCTAGGTTATGGGAACTGAAGCGATTTCCTTGAGAAAGTGCTCCTGCATGCTCAAGCTGAACTATAATTGCAGCATCCGCTTCATGTACAGTATCCACGACTTTTTTCCAAGCAATAGCTTGTTCTTCATTTATCAAGCCAGGTTGGTTAAAGTAACATTGACTGTACAATTGATCTGTGTATGTTCCTTCTGTAATGACAAATCCAAAACCTCCACGAGCAAAAGACGCATAATATTCAGCCATCTGCTCCGTGGCAAGACCTTCCGGAGTAGCACTCGTACGAGTCATTGGAGCTACTCCTACACGATTTTTTAGAAAGTTATAACCAACGTTGACAGGTTCAAACAATTTATTTTTTGGTACCAAGTTAACCATCCACCTTTAACAATTATGTTTATATATCTTTCAGAATATGAACATTATAAAATGAATGAAATGAACAGTAAAATTGATGTTATTGAATCTTTAGTTCATTAAAAATGAACTCACTTTAGGAGGGTATCTATGGAACTCCGCCATTTGATTACATTAAAAACTATTGTTGAAAAAGGAGGATTTAAGAAAGCAGCTGAACATCTCGGTTATGCTCAATCTTCTGTCACGACACATATTAAAGAATTGGAGGAAGAGTTCGGTAAGCCTATTTTTGATCGCTTAGGTAAACAAGTTGTGCTCACACAATACGGACATCAATTTCTGCCGTATGCTCATAAAATTATTGAGTTGTATACGCAAGCACTTACTTCAAATGATGAGCCCTCGGGAAATTTGACACTAGGTATTTCGGAATCCTTAATGATCTGTCGCATCCCTTCTTTATTGGTTGAGTATGGTGAGAAATATCCGCAAGTTAATCTTTCGCTCAAATCACTTGACTACCAAGATGTCTCTCAAGCTGTTCAAAATGGTGAGATTGACCTTCTTGTTGCCTTAGAAAAAGAGGGATGGGGGGCTCCCGAACTACACTGCGAACGTTTGGTGAGAGAAAAAATGGTCCTTATTAGTCCCCCTCATGAGAAAAACCATGCAAAAGGAACTGTGTTATATACGGAACGTAGCTGCAGTTACAAATCTGTATTCAAGGATTACATCAATTATAAAAAAGTCGATGTTATGAACAGTATAGAGTTCCAAAGTATCGAAGCGATTAAGCAATGTGTGAAAAACGGACTAGGCATTTCGATGGTTCCTTACTTTTCTGTCAAAGAAGAATTAAAATCCAAAAAATTTCAAGGCGAAGAAGTTGGGTCTGACCGCCCTACAATATCCACATATTTGGCATATCACAAAGATAAGTGGATTTCACCTGCAATGAAACAGATGATTAATCTAATTCAAAAACACGCAGCTAATTGGGAATAGCTCACTTTTGAATAAAAAGAAAGTCAGCTATTAAATATAATAGCTGGCTTATTATTATGTGCATAATAGAAACTCCTTACTCAAAAAATCTTGGGATATCTACTAAAAATAAGTGTTTCATTTTCACATTTTTGAGTAGGAATTTTTAAATATCAACGACGATAGAACATTTATTAGCGCTGGGGCTCAAATCCTCAGGTAAATGTATCAACTTATCTAATAGGAAAAAATATACAAATCATAAAATCATCCAAGGCATATTCAAGAAAGTGGTCAACCACGCTTCAATCTAATCCGAAATGACACAATGTTCTTGTCCCTCGACATCAACTCATAATATATGGGTATCGACCGAACCATTAAAGGTTAGGATGACATCAGGTCTCGCATCCATAATCTTTTCCAGATTGGTTGAGTCACTACCCAAGTCAATAATCTGGGCAGGACAGGCGTAAGGCTGTAATGTAGCAAACTCCTTCATTGCTTCCACCCCACTAGTTGATGCGAATGGAGACCTATTCAAAGCAAAAATTATCTAATCGATCATTGTAATAAGTTCTTTCCCCTCAACCTTTTAGATAGGCAATTACATGAATAAACAAAAAAAAAGCCGCTGCTTTAGCGACTTTGAATGATATTATAAAACCAACGATTTAAACTCTTGCATACCTAATCTCCAGCAGAGTATCCTATGAAAAATATTTCCCTGAGTGCAGATCTTCTATTTCTTGAGAAAGTCTTTTAGTATGTAACTTCATAATTCTCCAACCTCCATACTTACACATAATCACTGTTCTTTTCGTTTAAAAAACATCTTGCCAACCATAAGTCCCATAGCCGATGAACAGATCAGATACCCAAAGAACAAGAAAAGTAAATAAATAACATGAAGATCTGCAGGAATCTGTTTCAAACCTTCAAACCAAGCAAAACGAAAAGGATAAAAGATGACTACCCAAATGATCAGCAAGAAAAGAAGAAAATTAATTATTTTTAGCACTATAATGATCCTTTCAAGCTTGAGTGGAAACAGTTGAATGTATATGCTTCATCTTTCATTTCGCATTACGTTACCACTGCCCGCACTATATTAGTTAGCTTATGTATTAGGGTTGATATGTTGAAACTATAAATAATTACTAATTATAACAGGAAACATTAGGGAGATGATCGTTACGGCATAAAGAAGCCCTTTCTTTTGGTGGAACGAGCTTCTTTTTGCGTTTCACGATAACACTTTATGCTTACTGAACACCAGGCGCGTTTTCATTCGTAGTTAAATTCGATCTTTTCTTCTTTCTTGGCTGCCCTTTCCAGGACAGATAAGTCCAAATCCGTAGGATATACTCGACAGGTCCATTGCTAAATTTCTTAAGATATAGCGGACTGAGCCACAATTGAATAACGTAGACAGCAAGCGCAATAAGTGCTCCGATAAACACGCCAGCACTTCCAAACAGTCCCAGGCCATATCCATAGAAAATTGTTGTACAGATTACGCTCTGCATCAGATAATTCGTCAACGAGAGACGGCCGACCGCCTCGAACCTGCCCATCAGGCTGAAACGGCGGTTTCCAGCATACAACAGCGCGAATGCGTATATGTATCCGAGTGCAAGCAACGCTCCTCCAAGCGTCCCCCCGATTCCGATTCCGAGCCAACCTTCCGCACCCAATTGTGGTGCCAATACACCGTATGCTTTGAGTATCAAACCTACCGGAATCAATAATGATGCCCGGCGAAGATATATAGCTCGCATCGTTTGGGGATCGCTAAACGTGCCTATTCTGGCAGCGTGCATGCCGAGCAGGAACATCGGCACCGTCATGAGTGGTGCTAACATCAGGGCTATCAGGGCAAATGACAGCTCCAAATCCCCGCCGAATGGATCGCCGTTATTACTGAAATTCCTGATTTCCGCGTATGTGCCGTTGCCGTATACATCCTGACTTTGAATGATGTAGTTCTCCATATGAATGGACTCAATCGCCAGCGGGTTCATCGGATTAGATGCCGGGAGACCAAGTATGCCCGCTCCCATGAGTAGCAGTACCGCCCATATGAGCAACGTTTTGGGCTTCCGATTAAGGAACATGAGCAAGAAGAAACCGAGTACACCATAAAATGTAAGGATATCCCCTTCCCACAGATAGATGATGTGCAGTAATCCGATTCCAAACAGTAGTAGAAAACGGCGTGCCAGATGACACTTTGGTCGTAAATCTCGTGATTTTAGGCTTTCCGAGAGCTTAACCATTCCAAAGCCAAACATAAATGCAAAAATCGGCATAAAACTTCCCACCACAGTGATCAGCAGGAATGAGAGGAAAGCCTGATCTGCTCCGCCAATCCCGAACAGTTGGGGTTTGCTCTGGCCATACATTCCATATTGGAAAGCCAGCATATTCGCCAGCACAATGCCGACCAAACTGAATCCACGCAGTCCATCAATGACTTGAACGCGCTTTTTTGATGTGCTCAATCAATCACCTCTGTCTATAACATAAAGATCAGATCTAAATATACGTTAAATCCTTCCATAATTTCAACATAAATTAATAAGCGAACGTTTATATTTTGATTTACTTTGACGTACCAATAAAACAAAAACAAAAAAAGTCGCTAAATTTAGCGACTTTCAGTTTGAACACCTTAAAGAGTGACAATAATCGGACCATTTTTAGTAAGGATAATGGTATGTTCTATTTGAGCTACATAGCTGTTTTTAGTAACAAAGGTCCAGCCATCTCCAGTTTGGACTACTTCTTCTTCTGAAGTTGAAATAAATGGCTCGAATGCGATAACCATACCTTCTTTTAACAATTCATCATCCGATGGATCATTATAATTATAGATGTGGTCAGGTGCTTCGTGTATTCCACGTCCAACACCATGTCCTGTAAGGTTTTTGATAACCGTTAATTCATGCTGTCTAGCAGTTTGGAATACGGCTTTTCCGATCCCGCTTTTTTTGGAGCCCGGTTTTGCTTTTTTTAGACCTGCTTCAAATGCCAATTTAACAACGTCGCATATTTTCGTTAACACTTCTGCACCTTCGCCTACGACAAACGAGAGTCCCGTATCTGCAAAATAACTGTTCTTGGAGCCAGACACATCAATATTGACGATGTCCCCTTCTTGAATAACCCGGTCTCCCGGAATACCATGTGCCACTTCTTCATTAACACTAATACAAGTAAATCCCGGGAAATTATATTCACTTTTTGGAGCAGAAACTGCGCCAGCTTTCTCAAAAAGCTCTCCTGCCAAATCATCAAGTTCTTTAGTCGTTACGCCTGGGATGGTTCTTTGAACCAATTCATCTCGAATAGAAGCTACAATTTTGCCAATTTCCTTCAAGCCATTAAAATCTTCTTCTGTTCTTGCGATCATTTTTTCTTACCTCACTATCTTTTATCATTAATTGATTACATAAGTGTTATCTTTGATTGCACATTAGATAATCATATCCAAAGCAGCAAAGCTTCGCAACTTTTTTATCAACATTATGAGTGTGGTTATTCTCTTGTACCTTCGTATTATTGAAGTTCAATTCTCCATCCCTTCATATATTCTGCGCCATAAGTGAGCGTATAGTTTTGAAGTAGTCCTTGTATGGTGGTTATCTGTTCTAGAATAGAGTTACTACTAGTCCTGACGATAAATACAGGCAAGATATCGTTTTCCCTGAATTGGTTGAGCAGCCATGTCAAAACTTGAAAATCGTCACGGTTTGCATTATCCAAAGTTTCTTCAAATCGAAAAATGTTGTTGGGGCTTACGTTATTTTCCTGAAGGATCTTCTTAAGATACGCATGTGAATCACCTTTTACTAATTCAGATAGCTTGATCAAATATGGAGAAGTTGAATTTTGTTCATCATGTCCAAATATATCGATGTGAATCCATTTATTTAGTTCGCTGTTTATCGTCTCAGGAATTTCAAATAATCTACGATGTCTTGCAAAAACTAATGCTGGATCGATGATTTCCCTACAGTGATCTTTCATCTCCTGTTTCTTTTTATGTTGTTCACGAAATGCTTTCGGTCCTTCCGGGAAAATCTTATTAAATCGTTGATAAAAATATCTGGGTGAAGAAAAACCACTCTCAATTGATATTTCTACCAGACTTCGATCTGTCGTCAATAATTGTTTGATTGCGTGCTCAATGCGCAAGTAATGAAGCAAGTTTTGCAGCGTATCTCCTATTAATAACTTGAATTGTGATGATAAATAATCCAAATTCAAATACTCCTCTGTGTGCTTGGCGATATCATTCAAAGATGCCTTGTTAATAAACCCCCTATTATTGAATAAGTAATCATATATTCTTCCTATTCGTTGCAGCTTGGTTGGGTTCCCTTCGAACAATCTTTTCGCATCAAAATTCATAATAAGCAGGTCCAATAACTGTTCGACTGTATTCTTTAACGTGAAAAATGGCATCTCACTCTTAGTTACAATTGGAGTTATTAACATGCATATGGCCTCAATGATTCCTTCTGCTCGTTCTAAACCTAGATATGCTCCAGGGCTAAATTCATGCGCAAACCAGACATAGGATAAATCAGGGTAATATTCCTTTGCAAATGCAGCATCGATATTTATTTGGAGGACGACATTGTTTTCATCGGTCTGCCATAGACGGTGAACTTGATTGATATTGAAAATTTCTATTGTACCAGCACCTAATGTTTTTTTCTCATCTGCAATGGCAACATGAATGCTACCTTCCAATATAATCACCACTTCAATGGAATTATGCCATCGGAACGGTTCATCTTTGAACTTTAGAAACTGTACGTTCATGGGAGAACTGTCGGTGAAATAACCCCTACCACTCATCTTGTGATCTCCTCCTTCCACTCCAATCCAACGAGTCGTAAGCAACATACAAAGGAAATCTAAGAAATGAACCCACAACTCAAAGAAATGTGAATTGTCCACGCTTCTGCATTTTAGGAAAATAAATGATAGAACATCAACAAAATCTTAAATGAAGGATTGGGGAGATATGAATGAACCAAATTCAAATCACACAGCAACTTAATGCACAACAACAAGAACAAGTTGCTCATTTATTTTACGAAGCTTTTCCATTGAAAGTAACACATCTTTGGTTTTATGCAAAAACGAAAAAACAAGCAGTAGAACTATTAGCTCAGTCTATTCAATTTGAACAGGGCATTTACGCATTAAGATATGATGAAGTAGTAGGATTTCTCGGTTACAATTTAGGAAAAAAAGCGTTCACACCTGCCAATTATGCAGCTTTTCGGAACGTGTACTCCCCAGTGGTAGCGACTTGGCGATTTTTATTTTATGCGTTTTATTTGAAATTTCATTTGTATCACGAACATGTATTGCATATTGACCCTATTGCCGTATCTGAAGAAGCACGTGGTCATGGCATAGGTAAATTGCTATTAAGTAAGTTGGAGCAAGTCGCAAGAAATAAGCAAATTACTATAATCAATCTAGAGGTCGTCGATACGAATCCTTCAGCACAAAAATTATATGAGCGGTTCGGTTATATGCTTAAAAAAGAACTGAAATCGGGCCCGTTCACTGCGAAGGCAGGCTTCAAAAAAGTGATATTTATGCAAAAATGCTTATCGAGCACCCATTCATCAATCAAATCAGAATAAAGGAGGCCAAGCGGATCTTGTGTCCACGTTAATAACAGCAACCGTTTCTTTAAACGCTCTGATGACAACATACCGATTTCTTGCTCAACAGGCTTACCATCTTTGAATAAAATGGTTGCAGGAATGCTCATAATCTGAAAACGTGACGGGATTTCCACATTGTCATCCAAGTTAACTTTAACAATAACAACTTTAACATCTTCCGTGTTTTCCTTAGCTTAAACATGTTCCCTCCTTTCATTAGTGTGATGGAAACATGGGGAATGGATTATAAAAAGCTCAATGAGGATACTTCGACCGATACAGACGAATAGGATTACGGACAGTAGAAAACGAGCGCATCCATGTTTAGGATGCGCTCCGAACTAGCTGTTCATGGAAAAATCGCTTTTGGCCCACTCAGCGACTCTTCGACTACTTTCTTCTTCCGATAAATCTTCAATCCGGGTAAGAATAGACCAGCGTACGCCAAAAGGGTCTAGTATACTTCCGAATCGATCACCAGACGCAAAGTTAATAATCTCTTCTCTTACTTTCGCCCCTCTGGATACGGCGGTTGCAATGGTTTCATCCACATTAATGACATAAATCCCTAAAGAATAACATGCATGATCTTGATCTGGGGGCAAAGCCAATTGATATGCCGGGTTTGCAGCCCCCAGCTGTAAAAAACCATTTCCAAAATCTAATTCGGCATGAACAATAATCTTATTACGATTTCCATCTGGATGCTCAGTGATATCTTTCACCCTTGCATTGAAAACAACTTTGTAGAACTCTATTGCTTCAGAAGGGTCTTTCACTGTTATAAATGGGGTAATCGATGTAACGCCGTTAGGTGTACCCTTCTTTGTATATTTTCCTGAAACTGCCTTGTGTTTTGTCTGTTCACTCATATGTCTACTCCGCCTTCCTTCTCAGTAATCCGAGATTGTCATCATTATAAAACAACTTCACTGACATCTACTGTCAGTGAAGCTGTTAAAGTTGATAGTACTCCATTAACTCGGATACAACAGCAACAAGTCTGTCCTTCAAGCGCTGTGGTTCGATGACTTGAATGGATCTCCCATAGGATAGGAGAAAATAGGGGACGTATGTATCAATTGATTTTTCATCAAATAAAAAGATGGCTTGATTAGAAGTCCGCTCTTTCAGATAATGTCCCATAAACCAATGCAGCCCCAAGTCATCCAATGCCTCTGATCGGCCTTCGATAACCAAGGAGATTAACCCCTCTTTGCCCCCTACATCAGGTAATAAATTTTGCAGAAAAAATTCACGGGCTGAAAAAGCTTCCGAACGCTTAAAGCGGAGCGGAGTAAGCTTGATTCGCAGAATACGATCTGCCCGAAAGCTGCGAAATTCATTTCTCAAGTGGCAAAACGCAATGGTATACCATTTATTATTCCAGTAAACCATTCCATATGGGTCTATTACTCTATTCTTGGGTTGTTCCTCACGGCTTCTGAGATAATCAATTTCGACAGAGCAATGATTAGCCACGGCTTGCTCCAATTCCGCCAAGATCGGCTGAACCGATGGATCTCCCATGCGATTGATAACGTTAAACCCGTCTAAATGACGGCGAAGTGTGTTTTCCTGATCCTGATTTGTATACATTTTCAATTTGGATGTGGCATTGTCCAATGCCTCACTTAAAGGGTATCCAGCTTCTTTTGCAAACACAGCAGCTTGGAGAAGTGCCTTTTTTTCATCAATATCAAATAACAGAGGTGCCTTGATATGCTGATTCAGCAAGCTATACCCGCCGTTGTGACCCGTATCGGAAATGATCGGTACTCCACTGGCACATAATGCATCAATATATCGATATACGGTTCTTATATTGATTTCTAACTTTTCGGACATCTGTTTTGCAGTTACTTTGGTGCCTGAATTCAGCATCCATAGAATGGCTAACATATTATCGTTCTTTGGCATAACCTGCATCCTCATCTTCAGTTCATTATTGGATATCTCTACATTATATCAGTACAGCATATTTTACATAAAACAACTTCGTTGGGCGATACTACCTAGAAATATATTCTCCGGTTTGGAGCGAAGGCCAATGAAGAAATCCACAACTAATATTAATACCTCCGAGGTCATTATTGTAGTTATCAATTCAATACTCGGAGCTGGAATTCTAACACTCCCTCGCACAATTAGTAAAGCAGTAGGGACACCAGATGTATGGATTTCTGTCATTTTATCAGGATTAATTGTAACCACAATCAGCATTCTTCTTGTAACCTTGTGTCGTAGATTCCCCGGTAAAACGGTATTCGAATTTATACCCGAAATCACAGGTCAGTGGATTGCTTATCTATTGGGACTTTTAATTATCGTGTATTTTGTTGTTCTTTGTTCATTCGAAGTTAGAGTCATGGCCGAAATTACAAGTATGTACATCCTTGAGCGCACGCCTACTTGGGTCACCATTATGGTCAGTCTGTGGATTGGTATTTATATGTTAACGGGTGGTCTTAAGGTCATCATCCGGGTCTTTTCAATCGTGTTGCCCGTTACGCTTGTGTTGTTAGCGTTGGTTTTCCTTTTAAGCAGCAAGATGTTTGAAATTAATAACCTCAGACCACTCCTGGGCGATGGATTCATGCCTGTGTTTAAAGGTCTTAAACCTTCGTGTCTCTCCTATTCTGGATATGAAGTATTACTCATCATCACAGCTTACATGGTGGACGTGAAAGCGAGCAATAAAGCTGCTATATACAGCATACTTAGTTGTACGATCATATATTTGGTCACGATTGTTACCGTTGTAGGAAACTTATCTTTGCCAGGAATTCAAACACGAATGTGGCCAACGTTCGACATGGTTCGAAGTTTTGAAATTGAGGGGTTTCTTTTTGAGCGATATGAATCGCTGTTCATTGTGTTTTGGCTGATGCAGATCTTTGCAACCTATGCTTTTAAACACTATTTTGCGGCAATCGGGATCCGAGATTTGTTTCGTCTCAAAAATATTACGAGCATACAATTCGCCATGTTGCCAGTCTTGTATGTAATTGCTTACTTGCCTAAAAACCTGGAGGAAACGTTAGCTTTGGGTGATTTTCTTGGCAATATGTCCATTTTTTTATTTGGCTTGTTACCACTGCTACTGCTAATAATTAGTTTTGTTCGTAAAAAAGGCGGGAAGCAGGCTTCTAGTGAAGCACTTAAGACAAGCTGAATGTTTGGTTCTTATTGTATGTAGACAGTAAAAAAAGAAAAAAGCCGCTAAAATAGCGACTTTAATGGGAGTATATTTTCTTCATTATTTATTAAAAGTAACCTTTTCTGTACCACCTTCAAAAATGATGGATGTGTCCCGCGGCTTCGATTCCGCAATTTTACGGCCGCCTCTGTAGGAATAAAGTACGCCAGCTTGTTTGCGAACAGCCTCATATTCGTTCTCTGCTTCAAGTACGATGAAGTTAGCAGGTTTACCTTCTTCAATACCGTATACATCCTCAATGTGTAACGTTCTTGCGCTGTTTTTTGTAATGAGGTCGATCGAATTCACGATCTGGTCGTAACCAAGCAACTGCGAAGCATGAATCCCCATGTGCAGTACTTGCAGCATGTTGCCTGTACCGAGCGGATACCATGGATCGAAGATGTCATCGTGACCAAAGCACACATTCAGACCTGCTTCCTGCAACTCTTTGACACGCGTCAGCCCTCTTCTCTTCGGATACGTGTCGAAGCGTCCTTGCAGGTGAATGTTAACCAGCGGATTGGAGACAAAGTTCAGATCAGCCATCTTCAGCAAACGGAACAATTTGTACGTATAAGCGTCATTATATGACCCCATCGCTGTTGTGTGGCTTGCCGTTGTTCGTGAACCCAGTCCACGTTCGTAAGCTTCCTTGGCAACAACTTCAACAAAACGGGATTGCTCGTCATCGATTTCATCGCAATGGATATCGATCAGACGGTCGTATTTTTCGGCCAGATCAAACGCAACTTTCATTGAATCAACGCCGTATTCCCGTGTGAATTCGAAGTGTGGAATGCCGCCGACCACGTCAACGCCCATTTTCAGTGACTCTTCCAGCAATTCTGCCCCGTTTGGATAAGAGTGAATGCCTTCCTGTGGGAAAGCAACAAGCTGAATGTCCATATATGGAGCCATTTCTTCTTTTACTTCAAGCATCGCTTTAACAGCAATCAAGCTTGGATCGGTAACGTCCACATGGGTCCGTACATGCTGGATACCTTGTGCCAATTGCCATTTCAGTGCCGTTTTGGAACGTGTTTTAACATCTTCATGTGTCAAGAAAGCCTTGCGCTCTGACCAGCGTTGGATGCCTTCGAACAGCGTTCCGCTTAGATTCCATTCCGGCTCGCCTGCAGTGAGCGTTGTATCGAGATGAATATGCGGCTCAATAAACGGTGGCAGCACAAGCGATCCGTTAACATCCAGGATCTCTTCATTCTCGGTCACTTCCAGTGATTGTGTAATTCGTTCAAACTTTCCGTTCTTCACAACGATATTCCATAGTCCTTCTTTACCCCGCAATTTTGCGTTCTGTATAATCATTTATTTTCCCCATTTCTTTGGTTTCTTTGGCAGGAACAATCAGCATCAAGACGATATAGGCCACTGCTGTACCAAGTAGTGCATTCAATGGTGTTACGCCAGGAGCCAGTTGAGCGAATGCCACGCCGATGGCCCAAGCCACCATCGCTACCCAGTTTACATTTTTGAATGACATGTCGGCAAATGGCTTATAGTTTCTACGTTTCACAATGAAGTAATCTGCGATAATAATAGCCCCGATCGATGGTACCGCCGCGCCCAGTACGTTCAGAAAACTGACGAAGTTGTTGTACATCCACATGGCGAATACGGTACCCACGATACCGTTTACGACGACGAAGAATTTCTTTGAGATTTTGGTGATGTTCGCAAAACCAAGACCCGAAGCGTACAGTGCATTATCGTTGGTTGTCCAGATATTCAAGCCTAGAACGATGATTGCCGGTATGATCAATCCTTGCAGGAACATGACCTCCGAGATATCGGCCAAGTTATATGCCATTGCACCAACTGCACCAAACAGAAACATGAGTGAGTTACCCAGGAAGAATGCAATCACTGTTGCGGTAACTGCCTGTTTCGATGTCCGGGAAAATCGGGCAAAATCGGGTGTCAGCGTTCCGCCGCTTATGAATGATCCGATACAGATCGTTAATGCTGCCGCCGCGGTAAGCGATTGAGTCGGCATGTAATCAAGCAACCCTTGCAGACCACCCAGCGAACCTGCACCTTCGAACATGGAGTAACCACCGAGAATGGCAATCGCAGGAACCGCGATATATCCGAGAATGACGAGTGACTTCATGCCAAAGATGGCTGATGCCGTCATTGCAAGTCCGAACACGATAATTAGCAGGTACACGTTCCAATCCATGGCTTTGGCGACTGGAATCGCGAACATGGCTACGCCTACTCCGAACCATCCGACTTGTGTGAAGCCTAGCAGGAATGAAGGCAGATACGACCCTTTCGCACCGAACGCATATTTAGCGAGCAAATGTGTTGACAGGCCCGTTTTGGCAGCGATATGTGCCAGTGCCCCTGTGTAGATACCGAGCACCAGATTACCCGCAAGCACGATGCCAATGAACTCCATGAACGTCAAGCTTACGCCCAACGTGCCTCCTGCCAGCATGCTTGCTGAGAAAAATGTGAAACCGAGCATGACGGATAACGTCTTCCAAAAGTGGTTTCTTTGTGATTTCGGCACAGCTTGCCATGAAAACTCTTGATCTTGTTTGCTCATCAGAATACCCCCAACGTAAAGTGTATCTGATACCAAAAAAAGCAGAAAAAAGAGGCTACTCGTCAAGTTATACACTGACAAGTAGCCTCTTTTTGCATCATAATCCGCGCGAAGACACAGAGCATCCCATGACGGGATAAGCCCTGATTCTCGCGTGATTATGAAATCCGCTGCCCTTGCCAGCCTCTCTGGACTGAATTAAAGGTACCAGTATTCAATTACATACTATTATTTTGGAAAAACCTGCAGTTGTCAATGTCATTATTATCCAAAGGTTATTAATTCCTTATACAGCAAGCTGTTTTTGATCACGCATACTCCGATGACAACACACCTGCGGATTGAAAACAAAGCAACGAACAAATAGATGCACGCATTGACATTTGTACAAATAAATTCACTGCGTTTTTTTCATTGTAAGCCGCTGAAAAGGCACCTATAATTACGTTGTAATTGATAATGGTTATCAATGAGAAAAAGAGAACTCAGGGGGAAACAATGATGAACAGTACAATTAAGAAACACCTATTCATATGGGGAGCATGCTTCCTTCTTCTATCCGTCCTTGCAGCATGTAGCCGTTCGGAAAGCGCTCCTTCACAAGAAGCTGTGAAGACCAACGAACAAACGACAAAAAGCTATACAACCCAAACAGGCGAAGTGATTGAAATACCCACTCAGCCGCAACGGGTGATCTATCTTGGTTCAACACTTGGAGATCTCCTGGCCATGGATATTTCCGTCGTTGGAGCCAATCTGATTCATGCTTCCGAAAGCTATATTGTAGACCGATTAGAAGGTATTGATGATGTCGGAAATCCTGGTGATTTGGAGGCAATAACAGCCTTGCAGCCTGCCTTGATTTTGAATGGTTATAACCAAGATGCTGACCGAAACACCGCTTTTTCGAAGATTGCGCCTACCATTCCGTTCAACTCGGCGTTACCATTTACGGAACGCGTACGCGAACTTGGCAACATTTTTGGCAAACAGGATGAGGCGGAGCAATGGATCAGCAGATTTGATACAAAAGCGGAAGCGATGTGGGACAAGCTGAATGTGGCAGAGGGCGAGACAGCGACCATCTTCTTGCAGTTGGGTAAACAGCTCTATGTGATGGGCAATCGTTCATTGGGTGTAGTCTTGTATCAAGAGCACGGATTTGCAATTCTACCAGCAATTCAGCAAAACATTATCGACAAGGAGCTAACATTCGTCGAACTTTCGGAAGAACTAATGCCGGACTATGCAGGAGATCATCTCTTTGTCCTAACGCTGGATAATGACGAAAGTCGAGCTGAATCTGATCGGTTGTTACAGAGCACACTATGGAAAACATTGCCGGCCGTTCAGCAAGGACACGTTTACACAGCATCAGCCGATTGGAATACCGACAACCTGCTGGCACTGGAGCAATTGCTTGATGAACTACCGAAATGGATGAATCAATAATATCGCATAGATAACGTCAAAAATCCTCCAACCCCTTTGGGTTATGGAGGATTTTTGGATTTTGTAAACTTCTGCTACGTGTAATAATGTCTGCAACGAAACATTATCTAACGTGTAAAATGTGGTAAACTAGTAATTGAGAATTATTATCACTAGATCGGAGTGCTCCAGAATGCAAATGGCTTCCCTTTACATCCAACTGCAGCAGCATGATCTGCTTCAGCTCACACCACTGCAGGAAACCAATCATCATAATCCGTCAATCAAGAGCAACGCTGCCAATGAATATACATTGCTTATTGCTCTGGATCATGGAATTCGGGTGTTAACAAACAACATCTCCCAAGATCTGAGCCAAGGCAGTTGTATTCTGCTCCCTACTCAGCAATCCTACATTCTCAAAACGATAAAAGAGCAAGCGCATGTAGCCCGGTTGACCTTTCTTTCTTTTCAAGTGGATCAGTTGACTCTGCTTCCGGCTTGCCCTCCTCTTATTCTGGGCTTTCCTTACAGGCTGTCTCTTTCTACTATAAAACTTGCGTTTGCAAGTGAAGACTGGATTTCTCCGCTGCCTTTGCAATCCAACAAGCAAAATCGGTTGCAGGAGAAGAAATTCACGCCTACGCATCATTCAAAATCAGCAGTTACTCAGGCCCGGCTGCAACTGCTACTTAGCCTGATGGCTCAGCTAGAAAGCGCTGCTCCGCCAGTGCAAAATGATCAAGCGGTACAGCGTACACTCAGCTATATGGAGCAGCACTACAACGAAGATCTGACCGTAGAGCTTTTGGCGGAAATGGCCGGCATGGTTCGATGGCAATATAGCAAATTGTTTAAAGTGATTACTGGCAAGAAGCCGACCGATTACCTGGCAGAGCTTAGAGTCAAGCATGCCAAAAAGCTATTGTCCAGTTCTAGCGATACCTTGCGTGAAATATCCAGACAAGTCGGTTTTAAGGATGAGTATTATTTCAGTCGGCGCTTTCATCAGCTCACAGGACACCCTCCACGGGAATACGCCAATATACTAAGACGTACCAGGCAAAGAACGATAACCGATTCCCTCGGCAGGCAGATTTCGCTCCCTGATGCGGCTATACGAATCGTGGCCACAGGTACCAATACCCTTGGTGAGTTGCTTGCTATCGGTATCCGTCCAGTCGGTGCGGGTATAACTACAATGAAATCACAAGTCATATATCGGAACAAACTGCTTCAGATCCCTGACATTGGACTGCAAGCCGCACCGGAACAAGTCTGCCTGCTGAAGCCTGATCTTATTCTGCTAGGCAACTATAGTGAGCAACAGTTACCTCGACTGGATGCCATTGCACCTACCATCGTTTATCGCGAATCAACCAGCACTTTTGAGCGTCTTCGTTATATTGCGGATCTTTTCGGTCGAAGCAGAACGGCTGAACAGTGGATCGACCGCTATGAGGAAAGTGTCAGGAGGATCCGGCGACAATTGGCGGATGATTATATTGCAGGAGAACAAGCAACTGTCTATCTGGTGCTGGGTAAGAACATATATGTTATGGGACAGACGGGATTTGCCGCTACCGTGTATGAATCACTTGGCTTTCGACCCACCGAATCCGTAAATCAACTGATCATTAATGGCAGACCTTGGATACAAATCGATCACAATAAAATCACACAATACGGTGGAGACCGAAACTTCGTGATGGTACCTCAGGAGGAGATGAATGTAAATATACCTTCTCCGCTCCAAAGTTTGGTTGGCATGTTGTTACCCAGTAAAGTACATATAGTAGAAGCTGGCTGGAACTACGATGATCCCCTTACCCGTGAGAGGTTATTGACGATTCTACCCTCTATTTTTGCTAAGGATGGACTCACACCTCTGCTAGCAAATGAAAAAAAATAAACCGTGAAGCACGGTTTATTTTTTCGAAAGATTTTCACCATCTTACGATATGTGTCCAACTACCTCTGGTAATACTCTTTCATATTCCTTATATAAAACATAACGATTAACACCTCTGGAAGAGTTAAGTGCTTCATGCGCGTGCTGAATAGCGGTATCGCGGTTTTCTGCTTTGAGTTCAATACACGAGCAATGTTGATCGCATCCACTGTTTTTTAATGGATTGAAGTCTTTCACGCGCATCTTCACTTTTCCCGTCTTCCAAGAGTAGAATGGTTTCGTAATATGTACGGTAGTCCGATAAGCCGATATGAGGTACAGCTTGCCGAATGGCAAACATATCCTTGCGATATAATCCGTAAGCTGCCTTGAACTGTGCTTGTTGTTCTTCGCTTATATTTCTGCATAATTTGCTCCATAACTAGTTCTACCTCATCATCAAGTCTGTTTGCAAGAACATAAATAATGTATGTCCCAGGTGTATTTTGCTGCTTTGATAAAAAGGACTCTAAACGATCTATACGCTTATCAAATACTAAAGGATAAAAAACATGCTTAATAAAGGCGATAAGAATGGTAACGACTACAACCCCCACAATCAGAAATAGAGGATATTCGTTTATTTGCATAAACAAGACAAACATCAATACAACCAAATAAAACGTGAATTCCCACCAAGAGTACCTCATTATGAATCTCCTTCGAATAGTAAAATAACAAGCAAGTTATATTATATCAAAATTAATTCCCCTTTTTGTATAATGTTAGGAAATAAAAAATACGAAAAACAGTCTCCTCGTCTTAAATTTAAACCTGACAGGATTTACTGATACAACAAAAAAGCCGCTATATTAGCGACTTTCAGTTGAAATAATTGAATTTATTAATGTGCACTTAATAGTTCTTCAAAAGCTTTTATGTTCGTGTCAAAATCAGGAACGGTTTGAGTTTCTTCAGCAGATTTGACCAGTTTTACTACTAAATCATTATAAGGTGTGACAATTCCCGTACCTTCTGCCCTGCTTGAAACAACTCCGTTAATGTAATCAATTTCCGTTTTGCGGTTCTTCTCCAGATCTTGAAGCATGCTTGCTTTGAGCAATCTGGAGGGCTCCATCACGTAACGTAATGTTTTCACCCGTTCAGGGATATCTTCTTTGCTGTTCAGTTCGAGTGAAGCGATGTCGAATCCATTCATTTTAACCAAGGTAACCCCATTGGCGCGAGCAACTTTAATTGTCTCGTCCGCAATATGGGCTGCACTCACAATGCCGGCTTCTTGATCAAGAATGTCCCCATATTCCCCATTCAAAGCAGCTGATAAACCACTAAATGCATTGTTGATCAGCAATTTGGACCATTTGGTTCCAACCAGGTTATCGGAAATGTGTGTTCCACCTACAAGGTCCAACACCGATTTCACGCGCTGAATTCGTTCGGTGATTTCACCATTTAATTCACCAATCTGAAAAGCATACTGCTTAAATTGAGTGTACTCGATGGTCAGGCTCGACACACCCGGTTCAATGAGCGTAGCGCCAAATTCAACGGAGCCAGCAATGACACGTTTTTCACCCACAATGGACGCCACTTTTTCTTCCGGAATCCCGTTCTGCAAGGAACACACCATACTGTCTTCATTCAAGAATGGAAGTAGTTCCTGAAGGATGGAATCGTTGTAGAGTTGTTTGGTTAAAAGTAACACGAGGTCATACTGTCCTGATTTTTGATCAGGAGTAATTGCTTTTACTTTGGCCTGAAACTCTGTGGTACCCGTCACTTTAGCACCGGTCTGATTTAAAGCATTTACATGTTCTTGATATGCATCAATTAACTCAACGTCCAGTCCACCATCCGCAAGGTATGCACCTACGATGGTTCCCAAAGATCCTGCTCCTACAATTGCAATTCTCATTTTATTTTTCCTCCTTATTTTTCTTCCAGGTAGTTATATACAGGTTGTGCAGCGTTTAAGGTTAGGTTGGTAAGGATATGAGAAGCGGATACCACTTCCAACACAGGCAGATCTGCAAGAGGTGCTAACGCATGTTCGAACAATTGAAGCCGGGCAGGTCCTGTCCAAGCCTCCTTCACTTCGATGTCCGTAATTTGAGTACGGATCAGATCACATATTCTTAAATTCCCGGTATAGTCGGTAGCCATCTTAATCATAAAATTAGGTCGGCATATTTCACGTTTGGCGAACTCTTTATCCATCTCCACATGTTTATATCCCATCGTTGCCGTGGCTACACGCAGCGTTCCATAATCAAGTGTGCCGACAAGTGTATCTGAATCGGTATACAACTTAGGCGCACCCAGTTTTTTCGGATAGGCGGTGAGCTCTCGACCACTCGCAATCGCGGGGAAATTGTCTACGTACATCGAATGCACATAATCACCTTCCTCCCCATTAAATTGAACAGGGATAACTTGTCCAGCTTCTGTATAAGCACCCAGTCCAGAAACATCCGGCATCCACATCACTTCGAATTTAACCAATGGTTCTGTAATTTCCAGTGGTTCTGGTACGGCTGCCCGCAACGCCTTTTCATCGGTTCGGTAAATAATATTCAAATATTCACGATTCACGAATTTGTACGGTGGCATCGGGTATGCCGGTGCCGTTAGTGGTGTATTCAGATTTTTAGCTATGTTATTCACATCGATTTTCATCAAAGACACCTACCTCATAAATTTAGTTAAGTTTTGTTATATAAAAATTTGATCTGTATCTCATAAAAAAATTCTACATCAATATTTAAATTTAATATAATACATAATAAGTACTATATATATTTATCAAAATAAATAAGGAGTGCAGATAAATGGAATTGCTTCAGCTTAAATACTTTCAGACCGTTGCCTATACCGAACATATCTCCAAGGCAGCTGCGCAATTGAATATTGCTCAACCTTCCCTAAGCTTGACGATTAAAAGACTTGAGGATGAACTGGGCACCCCCTTATTCCACAGAAGAGGACGAAACATTCAATTGAATTCCTCAGGTGAAATTTTATTGAAGCACGTAAACAGGATTTTTATTGAAATTGAAAATGCAGAGATGGAGATTAAAGCGGAGGAACAGCAAATATTCAATACAATCAGGATCTCAATTACGAATACCCGATTCCTCACAGGTCTCATTAGTGACTATATCAACGGTACCCCCGAAACCAAGCTTCATCAGGGTATTGGGACACGCAGTGAAATTATTACAGAATTGAAGAAAGGCGACATGCATCTGGGCATTACGGGGCATCCGATTCAGGATGAGGAGATTGAGAGTGTTGTTCTTGTTGAGGAGGACATTGTTCTTGTTGTGCCCACGGATCATGCATACGGCGGAGAGACAAGCATTTCATTAAGTGTTGTTGCAAATGAGCCCTTTATTTCCCTTGCCGATAATAAGGAGTACAGCCAATTTACCACCATGCTCTGTGAAAAAGCAGGCTTCCTCCCCAATCATGCATTTGAGGTCGATTCTCATACCCTGCTTGAAATTATCAGGCTTAATCAGGGTGTTGCATTAATTCCGATCTCCGTATGTAGAAAACTAGGGTTACGTTATGTAAAAATTGCAGTTGATTCAGCTATATATCCCATTAGCCTATCCTGGGTCAAACAAAAATGGTTATCTCCTGCTGTAAGAGAATTTCGTAATTTTATTACTTCGTATTATGAAGACCATGCTGGCTTGTTTAAAGTGGAATAGGATTTCTTTATACATGACAAACGATAAAAACAAAGACCAGGTTTGTTCCTTGGAAGGAACCGACATGGTCTTTTGTCGTTATCGTTCTTAGCTATACTGCAGTCTGTCCTTATACCAAACGTCCGGAATCATCTTACGCTCCAGTTCCAACAATTCATGGATGATCTTGTCTGCGTCACTGATGGAACTCACGAGCGGGTCAGTGAGCATCGCCCTTCTCAGCTTCTCGTAGCTCTGTTCCAGAACAGCTTCAACTGTGAGCTCATGCGTATCCAGTACAAGTTCTTGCATACCTCTAATTCCACGTGGCATCTCGCCTACATGGAGTGGCTTCACCCCATCCATATCTACATCGCACAGTAGCTCCAGGAACGAATCGTTATTCATATTGGTTACAGCGCCTTGATTGAGCGTATTGATAAAGAACTTTTTGCCCAAATTCCCCACCATATTTTCGATGATATCTGTCGCATGATCCGGTCCGAAGGTGCTCATGTAATTGGCAATCGGGATGTGTCCTGTAAGGAAGTCATCGACTTGCTGCCACATTTCATCGTGACGCTCATATCTGTCCTCTGTCTCCCAGATCGATAATGGCGGGATGGTGTCCGCAGTTTTACCAAGACCCTGCCAATACCGAACGTATTCCTTCGTATGCGCCGTACAAGTGGGAATGATTCCAAAAATATCATACAGTTCATAGGTGATCGCATCGTTAAAAAGAGCTTTTGCGCCGCGATCACCGCCGTTATTCTCGTCACCTGCCATCTTGCGCATGGCTTCTGCGATCGTGGGCATCACATTTTTTCCTTCATACTCGGCTTTGAGCAGCCAAGTGAAATGATTGACACCAGCGATTCGAAAATCGAATTTCTGGTTGATCTCCTCAGTGAACTGGCTATTGTCCCCAATGATACCCGCTCTTACGGCGTAATAGGCTTTTTTATGCGGCATATGATGACTATCACACAGCGCAAAAGATTTAAGTTTCGGTGCATAACGATGTAATGCAATGCCGTGAACGGTAGATGGATTAATATAATTGATCACCCAAGCATCCGGACATAACTCCTCAATGTCTGTGGCGCATTCCATAATAACCGGCAGTTCCCGCATCGCGCGAAAGATTCCGCCCGGGCCAATCGTATCGCCAGAACACATGCGAATCCCATACTTTAGAGAAATCTGACAGTCGATGCCCCGATATTTCACCGATTCTTCCGCAAAGCTGAGCACAACAAAGTCGGCTCCCGGAAGCACCTGTCTTCGATCCACCGAGCCCTCAATCTTTAAGGATACGTTGTTCTCTCTCGCGACCTTCTCCGCCAGTGTTACCATTTTCGAGAGACGTTCCTCGTCCGTATCCACCAAAGCCAGCGTTCCCTGATTCAAATATGGGGATTGAACCATCTGCCAGATGGACTGCCGACCAAAAAACAGGCTGCCCGCCCCAATAACAACTACCTTTGGATGTTGTGTACTTGTAGCATTCATCAATAACCCCTCCTCGTAACGATATAAGTTCATTATAGGGGAGCGGGCTGGAATCGGAATGTGTGATAGTTTTCAAAACATGTCATATCGTACGATAGTTAACAAGGGATAAATCCTTTATTATAATAGTTATAACATGAAGGATGTCATAAAGTAGAGAGGATTAGGTTGGATTAGATGCATTCAGGAACTGTAAATATGAGTATAATCAACGAACTTTCGGAGTATGTCACACTTCGCATGAGCTCTTATCTGGAACAAACGCACGACAGCGATTGGATGGAACACAAGTCTCATTCCGATTATGATCTGTGGTTCATTACAGCAGGCTCTGTCAAGATTACCATCGATGGAATCGAACATATGGCGGGCCTGGGTGACGTCGTGTTTTTTTATCCGGATATGCCCTACACTGCTTCCACGACCGGAGAGCTGTGCCGATTTGTATACATGCACTTTGATTTCAGCATCGCTGAGCAAAAGCGAATTCTCGTCGAGTTTCAACTCCCTGGCATCGTACCTGGCAATCTGATTCAAGAAGAATCAACGCTATTCACTTCGTCCTATCGAAGGTTCAAGCAGATTAGCAGCCCTTCCGGAAGTCCACTCTACTTGAAAGCCTCTCTGCTTCTCGTCATTGCCAAAATTTTGGAATTACACGGGCAGGGCCTATATCACGGTGAGTTTCTGAACGATCGAAAGCCGAGGAAAATTGAAGGAAGTCTTGAAGTTCTGCAGAACGTGTTCCCATACGTGGATGCGAATTTGCATCGTGCCATCCGAGTTAACGAACTTGCAGATATTGCTGGCGTCTCCGAGAAATACTTTATTTCGTTGTTCAAGAAAATTCTAGGTATTACACCAGGACAGTACATCAATCAGATCAAAATGAATCGGGCCAGAGACTATCTGTACGAGAAAAAATATACGATTCAGCAAATTGCTGGATTTCTGGGTTATCCCGATCCCTTTACGTTCTCCAAAGCCTTCAAAAAATTTTACAATGTGCCTCCTTCCAAATTTGAATAACATGCTGCAGACAAACAAAGAGGCAACCGGTCGATCCGGCTGCCTAATAACTTGATGAATCCTTGGTTATTCAGGGTTTAGTTTACGTACAGGTCCCTTCAGCGTCCCTCATACTCAAACGGAGCTTCACTCGAATAAATGTCATGGAAAAATCCCTTATATGGTATATCCTCTTCCAGACATTTAATGAGATACAACAGTGCTTCGTCAGTTTCCGGTTCTTCGCCAGCACGCTGCATTTCCTCAAATTGACCTAGAATATTCTCCAAGAGAGTAACTTGAATAAATAAAGGCAGCTTCTCCAACATCGAATCTTCGATCTTGGTCTCGGAAGTATATCCAGCGAGGGCATTTTGAAAATAGTCATCCATGAACTGTCTGCGTTTATCCGCATCCGACTCAAATTGAACCCAGCCGACTCCATGTGTCCATAGATCGGCCAGATCATACATATACCAACCGAAGCATGAATTATCAAAATCATACACGGCGATCTGACCGGTATCAAAATCGATCGAGTAATTCCCGTCATTATAATCAAAATGGATCATGCCAAATGTCTCTTGGTTTGTATCCAAACCTTCTAAGGTATTCAGAAGCTCAACCATCTTCTCCTTAAGTAGAGGAAATGATTCAGGTACTAGGTTATCGATATATTCACCGCTGTAATTGTCAATCAAATGATGCCGGCGATGGACGGGAGTGTACCCTTTCGATAGCTGATGCATTCTGCCCAGAACTTTACCGCTATTATAATAGTATTCGCTAAGTGGAACGCCTTCCCGGTACTGATAATGGTTCTCTACCAGCAACTTCCCTGTGGCCTTCACAAACATACAGATAAAGAACGTATGCTCACCATAAGTGACCTCTTCTAACAGATCGCCCTTTTTCGAGCTGACTACATTCGAGACACTTGCACCGTGCTCAAACAGATACCGGACATACTCCAGTTCGGCAATGTAATCTTCCCGCTTTCTGTCAGGCAAAAAAGACACCCGTAGAATTAGCGATTCACGCCCCTCTTGCTCGCAAGTGTAAACCACATTACGTCCACCCTCATGAGGCGGAATAAGCTGAATATTGTAACCCTCCAGGTCAAACAACTCGGATACCAATGCCAGTACATGCGTATTGCTGATGTTAACAGCTTCGTTAAAATTAATAATAATCTCCTCCAGTAAACATTGTTTGGACGGTTTCCCGCACTGCAATGTCCACAAAAGGAATCTCTGTAACGCAAATATCCTTCTGTGAACCTAAAGCAAAATCACCTTGTTAGACATTTAAAAACGCTCCTTTTTGTTCAGATGGTTACATCTTATCCTAATATTCCACATTTTACTAGCCAAATTTATAACTCAGCAGCCTCGTAATAGTACCTTATCAAAATGTCCTGATCGTAGTTGCCGAACCCTTTCCCGAACAACGTAAGTCCGCCTCGACCGGGCACCCCTTCTTCCGGTCTTAATCCAAACGTCCAGTAAGTGGATGAATCCAGCTCCAGATCATGGATACGCACATCTGAGATGCGCTGGCTATCCATAAACGTCCCTTCTCCGTTAATACGCAGCACCTTCAGTACACCATACTGGTTGACGTCCAATTTCCACCATAGCGGTGTATGTTTGCCCTTCCGATCTCCAAAATCCCCTGGGCTTGTCCAAGTTCCGAGGTGATGACCATTAAGGGAAAAACGGATGTCAGAAGGCCAGTTTTCATTAACTTGGGGTGCTTCCGAACTGAGTTCGAGTGAAATTTCAATTTCCTGGAGATGCTGTTCTGTATTCAGATAATTGGGAATCTTATATTCAAGAAAACCTCGTGCCATCCAAAGGATTCCCGCGTTCACCCGATCCGGGTCCATAAAGCAGGCAGGCGTGTCGTACTGTCCAATCATCTGCGTAGTTGTCGCAATCCCGCAGGTCGGCCACGCTTCATAATCTGTATACTGACCTACCGGTATGGATATTTCATGGTAAGGAGCATCAACAGGCTCTGGTGACAGGTTAATAGTCATGAATTCTCGTACGATAAAACAGTATTTATAGGTTCCACCGTTCTCCCGTTTCATTCGGCTACCGACAATTCCTGCTTTTTGCAGCTTGCTTACATGTGTACTTACAATAGCTTTGCTCAGAAAAAGCTCTTGGGCAAGCGCATTGATATGCATTTCCCTGTTTTGTAGCAGCAGGCGCACAATGTTTAAACGGGCTTCACTTGCCAGTGCCTCGTAAATTAGCAATGAAGCTGCATCTGTCCCAAGCATCATGATGTCCACTTCCTTTTTGAGTAAAATCGATCTATTTCAATTTCAGGATTCGTTATTTAGCGAACTCATAAAAATGAACTTGCTCAATATATAAGCATTATGATACATATTAGATAACAAATCAATGATTTGATTTTGCTTTTAAGCGAATTCAATACCACTGTTAATTCTTTTAAAAATATGAATTCATCCAATGGAGGTACTTACCATGCTTACATCCAAAATGCTTATCGATAAAGACTTTCAGATTGCTGAAGTAGATCCGCGTGTCTATGGTTCATTTATAGAACATCTGGGACGGGCCGTATACGGCGGTATTTATGATCCAGGTCATCCTACGGCAGATGCTCAAGGTTTCCGTCAGGATGCCATTGAAGCGATTAAAGCTTTGAATGTGCCAATTGTTCGTTATCCGGGCGGCAATTTCGTATCCGGTTACAATTGGGAGGACGGCGTTGGTCCGGTAGCGGAGCGTAAACGCAGACTTGAACTCGCTTGGTGGACGATTGAAACAAATGCGGTAGGAACAAACGAATTTGCAGATTGGGCCAAACTGGTTGGAACCGAAGTCATGATGGCTGTAAACCTGGGTACTCGCGGCATTGATGCGGCCAGAAACCTGATCGAATACTGCAACCACCCATCTGGCACATACTGGAGTGATCTGCGTATCTCTCACGGTTACAAGGACCCGCATAAATTCAAAACCTGGTGTCTAGGCAACGAAATGGACGGCCCTTGGCAGATTGGTGCAATGACTGCATATGAATATGGGCGTATTGCCAATGAGACCGCTAAAGCGATGAAATGGGTAGACCCGGATATCGAGCTTGTGGCTTGCGGCAGTTCCAGCCGTGACATGAGTACATTTGCAGATTGGGAAGCAACCGTGCTGGATCTCACCTATGAAAATGTGGACTACTTGTCCCTGCATCAGTATTACAACAATAATAAAGACAACACGTATGACTTCCTGGCGACATCGCTGGATCTCGATCAATTTATTGATAGTGTGGCTTCAATCTGTGATTTTGTACAAGCCAAGAAACGCAGCAAAAAGAAATTAATGCTGTCTCTGGATGAATGGAATGTCTGGAAATCCATCGGCACAAGCCGTATGGAAGAACGGTGGCAGATTGCGCCTCCAGAGTTTGAAGATGTGTATACACATGAAGATGCACTGGCTGTGGGCTGTTATCTGATTACCATACTCAAGCACGCCGACCGTGTAAAAATGGCTTGCCTTGCTCAGTTGATTAACACCATTGCACCAATCATGACGGAAAATAACGGAGCAATCTGGTTCCAGACGACGTATTTCCCATTCATGCATGCATCCAACTTCGGTCGTGGTACGGTGTTGCGATCCATCACAACTTCACCTAAATATGATTCCAAAGACTTTACAGATGTGCCTTATCTCGAAGCAATCAGTGTGCATGATGAAGAAAACGGCACGATCACAATCTTTGCGGTGAACAGACATCTGGATGAGAAGTTGGAACTGAATGTGGATCTGCGTTCCTTCGGAGAAACCACATTTGTGGAGCATATCGTATTGGAGAACAACGACTTGAAAGCAACCAATACTAAAGAAAACCCACGTAACGTTGTTCCTCACAACGGCGGATATACAACGGTTGACCAGGGTAAAGTGCAAGCAGTCTTGAACAAAGCATCATGGAACGTGATTCGCCTCAAAACCAAACAGGCATAGAGGCTTAATAACAGCGGAATAGAATCAGTTTCTACTCTGCAACATCAGCATTGTTTTCCGCACCGCGTGCAGCTCCCTGCGCGCGGTGCTTTTTGCTGTATGACAGTGGTCGGTCGAAGTACATGGTATCAAAGTTAGATTTTAGACTCGTATTTGAAACCTCAGTTTTTATTCCTCGCAACGAACGAATTTAACGAACACAGGAGAAGTTATGCTGCAGAATCAGCCCCTTTTTCATACTATGTCCTACATTTTGCAGCAAATAGGGTTTGTCATATTCGTTAGAATTTTAATGGCTTGATATTGACTCGAATACGGTTTCTGAGGTTCGTTAGCGCTAAGCAAGCATGCTAAATCGAGCTGGTTCGAACCCCATTTACAGCATAAGCAAATAAGCCACCCTCCGTTTGGCGTACGGAGAGCAGCTTGCAGTGAAGCATCTAGCGAAGAAGCTGAAACAGAACAGAGAAGAAGATAAGGAACAGACCAGACCAGAAAGAGATCAAATCACCCAACATACTAGCAATGCTTCCTTCCCAAATGCAACGAAGGTTGTGTTCTATTTCACGATTTTCATTTCAAGTATTATCCTTGTTGTGCTTCCTCTTCAACTTCGGTTTCAGCCTGAGCTGCTTGGCTTGCTGGAGTCATCAGCCCTTGAACTGCCCCCATAAATGGCTGAATCTGCTTAATCATGCCATACCCCATTTTGACCACAGGTGTAAACCGCTGGATCATGCCAAACAACCGCATACCCCCGCCTAACATACCTCCAATCGAGCCTGCACCGCCAAAGCCACCTAACAATGAGCCTAGCATAGGCATGAAAGAGGATACCTGGGCTTGCCTAGACGTTGAACGAGACATCGACCGGGATCGTACTTGCGACTTACGTGTGCTGTTCACCCGTTTACGGTTTCGAGAGGATGCTGTTTTTCTCGTAGCCCCTGCTTTAGGTTTGGTTTTGCGAGCACTGCCTTCAGATGAGGGTGCTGTGATTGCGGCCTGAGTAAGCTTTCCGCCCCCGGTAAGCACTACGCCTTCGCTGTTAACGCCAGAGATGTACCCGACGTACGTCTCGCCATTATGAAGAGTCACGCAGACTGGGCGATCCTTGAGCCGTTTCACCCGGACGTGTATTTCATTGGTTGTAGCCATGGATTTCACCTCACTTGACTTGATCTACTTCAGTCTACGCAATGGGTGGACGACTTGCCTGTGCGAATAACACATCCGTGTGCCGAAAGCAGGAAGATTCTAACACGGCTCCTGCCTCAGATATGCTCAATATACATCTCATTCAAAATATGACCCATACGATATGTGTGCTCTGCCAATTCAGATTTCACATATGATTCAATATCACTCTTTTCGATATTGTACAAGACCTCAATTTCTTTAGAAAAAAGAAGGTGTCCTTCATTGATTTTCTGCTCCAACGAGGTTATCTGTTTGGGTTTCAGATCACTACCGAGCACCTGCTGAAGTGCTTGCACATATGTTTCAAGAGAACGCGCTCCGACAATTTTTATACCCTGATTCTCTTCATTCACAATGATAATGGATGGGAAACCTCTAACTCCCAAACCAGCGACACTCTCAAAGTCTTCCTCTAATAAATCTTGTGCAGATTGCTGTGCAGCCGCCTCAACCACTTCTTTTCCATTCAAGCCCAGTTGATTGACGATATCCGTCAGCACATCATCTTCTCCAATATTTCGATTAAATACAAACACGGCTTCACGCGCACGTCTTAAGAAGTCCTGCTCTTTCCCAGGATGTGTACTCTGAATGACCTTAAATACGCGAGATGGCGGATAGGAAGAAAGTATTGGATTATCGTGCCATAAGGAACCGTCGATGGGCATGCGTGAATGTTCACCCACTTCCTTCCAATGCGCTGCAACGTCCGAAGGTTTCTGAATCCCGTTAGCGCCATCCGAGAAACCATTCCAGTTAGCCAGTAGCCCACCCATTTTGATTTGTAGCGTAAAATAATGGCCGTATTCCTCAATAAACCGATGAAGCACAGGCTCAAGTGCCCAGCAGTGAGAGCAGATCGGATCTGTTGCGTAATATAGAGTTATCCTTTTCTCAACATGATTCAGATTGATTTCTTGCATCGCCTCTTCTTCGCTCACACCACATACGCCTGTTTCCAGATCACACATCATAGATTCGTTACTCACGTGTATCCCGCCTTTATATTGTCTTATGAATTGATTTTCTTGTGTTAGTTTGATTATAATGTCTACAATCTTCTGAACAAGTACGATTCTTTTTCTGACTTAGTATCAAAAAGTATACTATTGGAGGGTATCAAGTGAAATACGAGTTTAATTTTGATCAGTTATGTCCAGCGACTTATGCATTTCAGGTCATTGGAGGCAAGTGGAATCTTCCGATCCTGGCAATCCTCAGTGAAAATGACTGTATACGTTACAATGAATTAAAAAGAAGACTGCCTGGCATTACCGGAACGATGTTAACGAACTGTTTGAAGGATTTGATTCATTCCGGCATCGTGCATCGGGAGCAATATAACGAGGTGCCACCGAGAGTGGAGTATTCACTCACAGAATCAGGCAAGGAATTGGTTCCTTTAATTGAATCCATGGTAATATGGGGTCAGAAAAATATGACAGCAGGCGTGAAGCAACAAGATATATAACTCCTGGCCTATTGTAACCCCTTATCATAGATGTTCATTTTTGAATCGCTCTGTACACTTTGTTCAACGACAAAAAGGCTATTTCACTGGATCATCATGTCCTTTGAAATAGCCTTTCCTTTATAAATACAAGACGGCCGCTTGTTTACAACGTGTACACATCTAACTATTCAGGTCGTCATCTTCCTCATTTCCTAAATACATAACCGTTTTTTCTCCCTCAACCAATCTAATGATCTGCTTTCGTAATTTTGAAGGAAATAAAGGTAGTTCGTTTATATTTTTAATTTCAAGCCATTCATATTCCACCTGATTTTCGTCATTTGGCAGAATAGAACTATCTTGGTCCATCAAACCTATGTACTCGCATAAAAAAACAAAATCTACACGATGAAGAGCCTCACCGTATACACCTTCAATGACAAATTCCAGTGATAACGGTTCTACATCTATTCCGATTTCTTCCGCAACTTCACGCTTCACAGCATCCGTCAGGGTTTCACCTGCATTCTGGCTCCCACCAGGCAGAATGTAGATGACTTCATCATTATCATCCTGCTTCATTGCAAGCATTCTCCCGTCTTTAATGATCAATGCTTTTGCAGAATTTCTAATCTTTCTCTCCATTGCTAATCCCCCATATATATCTGTATCATGTTGTTGAAGGTTGATTCCATTTAACCTCACGATCTCCATGAAGAATATTTTAACACATACCTCTAAACAAATTCTGAACAATCAAATCAACTCACTCTTGGCGACCTCCATGAAAGCAGCCATAGACGGAGAGATCCATTTTTCCCGATGCCAGAGCATTTGCGCAGAAAAGGATACATCTGATAAATCCCACGGTAGTGCAACCACTTCCCCATCGCTCAACTCTTTCTTCAAAGCCATTTCAGGTAATAAAGCGATCCCTAGACCAGCCACAACACATTGTTTAATGGCTTCTACACTATGAAACTCCAGCTCTGTCAGAGCATCTGCACCTTTCTTCGTTATGGATTGGTCAAAATAAGTGCGATACGAACAGTTCTTTTCGGTCAGCAAAAAATGCTGTTTGTGGAAGTCATCGATAACTAACACGGAACGCGATGCTAACATATGATCGGGAGAAGCCACCATTTGAAAGGTCTCATCCTTTAAAAACTCTGAATGAAGGTCTTTGGAATTAATTTGCTCATCCAATACAAAGACGACATCGGCATGCCCTTCTCTCAGACTCGATTTAAGCTCTTGCCCAGACAGGGGGCGGAACAATAACCGCACACCAGGATAGTCCGCTCGGAAGCGTTTGAACAAGGCTGGAAGAAGATATGCACACAGCACTTCATCTGCTCCGATCACAACCGTTCCCGCCAATTCTCCGTGCTGACTGGATATACACTTTGCTTCCTCTACATCGTTTAATATCTTAGTGGCGTACGGCAGAAACTGTTGGCCAGCATCCGTTAACACAACCTTTTTGCCTAATCGATCCAGCAATTTCACCCCGAGCTCTTCTTCCAGCGATTTGATTTGCATGGTTATGGTAGACGGTACATAGCTCAATAATTCAGCAGTTTGACTAAAGCTGCAGGTCGATGCAAGTGTCCAAAAGGTTTTTAGCTGGCGTATTTCCATGAGTCAGGCACCTCCTAAGTTCAAAATAAATGAATGATATGTTCGATAACGTTTCGTTGAATTGATAATAGACGTATTGTAGAGTGAAATCAAGTTATTACTATTTTATAAGGAGAATCAATCTATGAACGATTATGAAACATATAACCTTGGAGATACATTACTTCAATCGGGACAACAGCTCCCTCAAGCCTTTATCGCTTACAAGACCTATGGAAACTTAAATACGGCAAAGGACAATGTTATTGTTGTCCCAACATGGTTTGCTGGAATTCACACAGATAATGAATGGTTAATTGGAACGGACAAAGCACTGGACCCCAGTCGTTATTTTATCATTGTGCCCAATATGTTGGGTAACGGATTATCGTCTTCTCCAAGTAATACCCCTGCCCCATATGATAAGAACAACTTCCCTATCATCTCCATGTATGACAATGTGCATGCCCAACAAAAACTCATCACTCAAAAATTCGGTATCTCCAAAATCAAACTTGTTGTGGGCTGGTCTCTGGGAGCCATGCAGGTTTATCAATGGGGAACCAGTTATCCTGAGATGGTCGAGCGTATTGCCCCCTTTGGCGGGACGGCAAAGAGCAGACCCCATACACAGTTGGTATTCAAAGCAATGATCGCGGCGTTACAGGCAGATTCAGTTTATAAAAATGGTAGATATGAACGCCCTCCGGTTGCCGGTCTCGCAGCGATGGGAAGAGCTTATGCTCCATGGGGGTTCTCGCAGGCATACTATTTGGAGAAATTGTACCAATCTGAGGGGTACGACTCCTTGAAATCTTATGTAGAAGATTACTGGGATCAAGTATTTCTTCCCTTCGATGCTAACGACTTGATTACCATGTTACGTACAGGAATCTATGGAGACATTAGCGATAATCCCGTAGATGACGGCAACTTCGAACAGGCGTTAAGCAAGATCACTGCTCCTGCACTCGTTATGCCAGGATCAAGTGACTTGTTCTTCACGCCAGAAGACAGTTCGTATGATGCTCAGCATATGCCAAACGCGGTGTATCAACCTATAGAGTCCAAGTGGGGACACTGCTTTGGAATCGGAGCAAACGAAGAGGATTCACTCGTTATCGATCGTCATCTAAAGCAATTTTTGGAGTCATGAGTAAAAAAAGAAGGAGCACAAAGTAAAAAAAGTGCACAAAGCTCATTATTCTTTTCTCCGCTACAACTCAAAAGTAAAAAAAGATACCAGTTCTCGTCAATAACCTTTATATCACGTTCCCCCTTTCTCGTTTAGAATATTTTCAAGTAAGCGTTATTGAAATATGACTGATAAGGGGGAAAAGAAATGAACAAGAAAACGAAAGCCTTAGTCTTGTCTGTGTGCATGTCAACCTTATTACTCGCAGCCTGTAGCAATGGAAGCGGTGCCGATAAAGGTTCAACGACGGACACGGATTCCAACGAGGCTGGAACGACAACCATTCACACCGTAACATCAGAATACACTTCAGCAAAATATCCAAAGGGCGACGATATCACCAACAATGTATGGATTAAGCGATACAAAGAGAAGTTTAATATCAACGTCAAAACAGACTGGGTTAGCGATGAGTACGATACAAAACTCAATTTGGCTATCGCATCGAACGATCTTCCTGACGTATTCAGAGTTAATCCATCACAACTGAGACAGTTAGTCGAAGCAGATATGGTCATGGACCTTACCGAGGTATTTGATCAACACGCTTCAGATCGTCTCAAAGGTTACATGGAAGCAGATGCAGACAGTTACGAATCTGGAAAGAAAGACGGTAAGCTATACGGGATACCACAGATGCACTGGGGATTAATTGAACAACCAGACTTCATCTGGATTCGGAACGACTGGAAAGAAGAATTGGGAGTCCAAGATCCAAAATCTGTGGAAGACATCAAAAATATCGCACTAAAATTCATGGAAAAACACGGTGGTTATGGTATAGCGGTAGACCAATCGTTGGATTACCTCAACCTGCTGGCCATTGCATGGAATGCGCATCCGGATATGTGGATGGAGGATAGCACTGGAAAACTCGTGTACGGCTCCGTGCAGCCTGAGATGAAAAATGCGCTGGCTGAGTGGTCAGAATGGTACAAGCGAGGCATCATTGATCCGGAATTTGCAATCAAAGACTTTAATGCGATGAACGCGGATATCGTAGCCGGCAAAGTGGGAATGCAGCCTTATTACCAATGGTGGGGTTATAATCCGGGTGTCGATACGGTATCCAATCTGGGTAAGGACGCCATCTTCTACCCTTATATCATCCCTACCGTTGATGGGAAAGAAGCCAAACAATCCATCTTTTTCGCTAACAACAATTATATCGTTATGAAAAAGGGATTTAAGAGCCCTGAAGAAGTGATCAAAATTTTGAACGACTACGCTTATATTGTGGATGAAGGCAATGGCAAGGAATCCACAGAAACGTTATCCGCCTTGCTGGACAACGATATTGCCCATGTTGTTGGAGCGTTCCGTGTACTTAATCCGAATTCCGATTACGAGCAATTTGAGGCGGTCTCCGCTGCCCTTCAATCCAAGGATACCAGTGGACTCACAACTTCGGGTATGTGGCAAAAATATAACAACAGTGTGGAATTCATGGAGAATGCAACCCCAGGAGCAGTTGGTGATTATTTGCAACAAGGGGCTCCAAAGAATGCGTATGGTCTTGCCAAGAAAGTACTGGACAGCGAGAACTATACAAAGACGGCCTTATGGGGTGTTACGCCAGAAATACTTTCAAGCTACGGAACAACCTTGGATGATATCCTGACTGAAGGTTTCACCAAGATCATTATGGGTAGCGAAAGTATCGATTATTTCGATGTTATTGTCCAGAATTGGCTTGCAGCCGGGGGCGATGACGCAACTCAGGCAGTTAATGAAGCCTACGGGAAGAAATAATTTCGTTTGTCACAAAGAGGGGACGAGGGTTATCTCTCCCCTTTATTTGATAGCGATTACATTTGGCGTACAAGGAACGGAGGAATATGTATGTTGAGAAAATGGAAGCAGCAGAGTCCTTACCATCTCATGTTGATTCCAAGCCTGGTCTTGGTCTTCATCTTTTGTTACATCCCTTTCTACGGACTTATTATTGCGTTTCAGAAGTACAATCCGGGCCTTGGCTTTAACTCGCCATGGGTAGGATGGGATAATTTCACCCACATATTTAATCAGCCGAACTTTGTAAGAACGATCTGGAATACATTGTACATGTCTGTCTTTAAGATTATCGGTGGTATAATCGTACCCGTAATTTTTGCATTACTGCTTAACGAGGTACTGCATAGTGGAATCAAACGTACATTTCAAACCCTTGTCTACATTCCGAACTTCCTCTCTTGGGTCATTATGGCTGGTATCATGCTGGATATCCTTAGCTCCGACGGCATTATCAATACATTTCTAAGTGTATTTGGGATTGCACCGATCTCCTTTCTTGGCACACCTTCTATTTTTCCTTGGACGATGATTGTGAGTGACATATGGAAAGGATTCGGGTTTGGCACGGTTGTTTATTTGGCAGCCCTGACCAGTATTGATCCGGGACTTTACGAAGCCGCCGTGATCGACGGAGCGAAACGGTGGAAACAAACCATCTACATTACGTTGCCTCTACTCATGCCAACCATTGTTTTAATGACCGTACTTTCACTTGGAAACGTACTCAATGCTGGCTTTGACCAAATCTATAATCTCTACTCCCCTGTTGTCTATCAGACGGGTGATATTATTGATACCTATGTCTACCGTTTAGGAATTCAACAAGCACAGTATTCAATTGGTACCGCTGTTGGGTTATTCAAATCGATCATTTCCAGTGTCCTCGTTGCTGTATCGTACATCCTGGCTTACAGAGTGGCTGGTTATCGTATCTTCTAAGAAGGAGGAACTCACATTATGATCTATGATAAAAGTATGAGCAGACGTGTGTTTCTTATCTTAAACTACACCATACTGCTTCTAATCTCTCTCCTATGTATTCTGCCGTTTATCAACCTGCTGGCTGTTTCATTCAGCAGCAGCTCAGCTGTATCTGCGGGGAGTGTCACGTTCTGGCCTGTGGAATTTACGACAAAAGCCTATGAATTTGCATTAACTGGAGGATCATTTTTCTCCTCTCTCTGGGTAGCCATTCAACGAACCGTTATCGGAACGGTGGTGAATCTGGTTCTGATCGTACTCACGGCTTATCCCCTCTCCAAATCAAAACAAAAATTGATGGGGCGTAATATCTATATGGGATTTTTCATAATAACCATGTTATTCAGTGGAGGACTAATTCCAACCTATCTCGTGGTTGTCAAAATGGGACTGATCGATTCCATCTGGTCTCTGATCCTGCCTGGGGCCCTCCCCGTATTCAGTATGATTATCCTCATGAATTTCATTCGGGGGCTGCCCGAGGAGATTGAAGAATCAGCCATTATCGATGGTGCCGGGCCTGTACAGGTATTGCTTCGTATTCTACTCCCACTTCTCAAGCCCGCTCTCGCTACGGTTGGTTTGTTCAGTATCGTTGCCCACTGGAATTCGTGGTTCGATGGCATTATCTATATGAACAATCCAGCCAATTATCCATTACAAAGTTACCTCCAGACCCTTCTGCAAAGTTTTGAGCAAATCATGCTGAAATCTGGGTCAGATTATACGCAGCTGTTGTCCATGATGAACGCCAGAACGGGGCGCGCCGCTCAGATGTTCTTGGGTGCCATTCCGATTTTACTTGTGTATCCGTTTTTACAGAAATATTTCACCAAAGGTTTGGTGTTAGGTAGCGTCAAAGGGTGAACAAAAGGGCTTGCAGTTCATACTGCGAGCCCTTTGTTTATATCTAAACTTATTTTTTATGATCGCTGTACCGCATTATGAGATGCATAAATGAAAGCTTGTATGACTATTTGGGTTCTAGGATGGCAGGCAGCAGAATGGAGAAAATGGTACCTTCACCTATTTTACTCTCCACCTGAATTCCATAAGGTTTACCAAAATGAAGTTGAATCCGCCGCTGCACATTATGCAATCCAATCCCATTCGTTCCCCTACTTGCACCGGACTTTTCTTCCAATAGATTCTGCATCGTATGATGATCCATACCAACACCATTATCGCAGACCTCGATCACAACTTCATCCAGCTGTGATTGAATCCGAATGGTGATGATTCCGTCTTCTTCGAGTTCAGCGAGTCCATGAAATATTGCATTCTCCACAATGGGCTGTAGAATCATTTTGGGCATGCGATAATCCAGCAGTCTATCCTCAATCTCGTATCTCATCTGAATACAATCGTAGTACCTGACATTCTGGATCGTTACGTAATTCGTTATATTATCAAGTTCCTCACGAATGGTTACGAGGGTTCCATCAGATTTTGTTGCATAGCGAAGCATCGAGATTAGTGCATCGGTCATTTCCACGATTTTGTCTGCCTGCTGCATCGAGGCAATCCATTTAACCGACCCAAGGGTGTTATACAGAAAATGAGGCTTGATCTGGTCATGGAGCGCACGCATCTCGGCCTTGGCTTTCTCTATTTCTTCCTGCTGCATCCGTTCGACCAACCGCTTCAATTCATGAGACATTCTGTTAAATCGAATGGATAAATGTCCAATCTCGTCTTTTGATCCAATAGGTTCAACTTGTTCAAACTGACCTTTCTCGACTAGAGCAATATTCCGTAGCAGTTTTTTAATGGGAGTTGTGATGACATGAGATAAAAAGATGGATATGACGGCAGCAAAAAGAACAATGACAATGGCAAGCGTCACCAGATTACGACCCAATATTTTGCCATCAGCAGTCAGCTCATCCAAAGGCATATATAAGTAAGTTGTCCATTTTTGCTGACTAAGGGGACTGGTCACCACGACATTTAGTGATTCAGGCGGACGAACGTTGTCCCGGAACAGTGTCCCGATCAATCGTTCGTTCACGTTATAAACGATCTTGTCATCCTCATCAACGATCATGAATCTGGAGCGCAGCCCTTCCTGCAAGTTTCGATTGACGATTTCAATGAATTTGATATCAATGCTGACAACAATCACGCCAAGCAGTTTTCCACTAGTCACATCATGAATTTTGCGAGCGTGTGACACTGCCAGTATTTTATTCTCCAATTGCTCGTCGATTCGTGTTGTGAGGGTAATGGTTCGATCATTATCATGCATGAACTTTTTAAACCACAATTCGTTTGCTACTTTGAAGTTTGGATCAATGGGTTGATGTGGACTGACAAAAAGGTCTTGCCCCCCGTTCATATTGTAGAGGTAGATGGAGAATACGCGATCTTTCATCATGATGTAATTCATCAGAATATTGTATGCGGCAATCTCATGTTGTTCATCACCCTCTCGCAGGAAATCCTGGATCGGAAAACTCCCTTCATGGGTCGCAGATAGATTGTCACTAAGCCCATTGCTGGCTAGCAGCGAAATTTTCTCAATCTCCTTGAGGAACTCGTCAATGCGGATATTCGTCTGTTTGGCCAGATCGTTTAGCAACGTTGTATAGTTCTGTGCCAATAAACGCTCTGATGAGTAATACGAATTGATTGTCATCACCAATACCGGAAGGATAATGACCGTCATACAGATCACCATAATTTTGTACTTGATTCGGAAGGGCCGAACATGCTTCATATGCTGCACCTCTATTCACCGATTACATTCATCCCTGCTGTAATTCTCGATATTCCTCAGGAGTGACACCTACCGATTTTTTGAAAATCTTACTGAAGTACGTGTAATTATGGTAACCCACCTTTTCTGCGATTTCATACACTCTCATTCCTCTGCTCAATAGATACGCCTTGGCATGTTCAATTCGAACTCGGGTCAAGTACGTGATAAAATTCTCTCCTCGTTCCTGTTTGAACACACGGCTGAGATACGACGGATTCACACTAATTTGGCTAGCGATACTTTGCAGTGAGATATCTTCCGCATAATACTTGTCGATCAATTCGGTGGCGAGATCGGTGTAAGTGCTTTCCTGTTTGATTTGGGAATCGGTTTGGAAGTAATATGCAATATGAGCAAGCATATCTTGGTGGATATCCTCCCAATACTCCCCCTTTAGAACGATTTCATAGGGTGATTTTTCTGTTAAAGAAGGGGCACCTCTTTCCGTAGCTCGGGATAGATGGGAATGTATCGTTTCCATTACCATGATATATTGCTTGCGAATGCTATTCTCATCTGCTCGTAGCTGTTCCAGATTGGATCGGATTCCTTCAAGGAACTTTTCCGCCATTTGGTTGTCTTTGCTTACCCACAACTTCAACAAATCTCGTTCTTGTTGCGGGCTTAAAGCCCCCTTAACTTCATGTCGATCTGGGGATTGAACCATATCATCGTAATACAACACCTGGTTGCTTCCTGTGAAGAAACTCTGTTGTAGGGCCGTTTCTGCCTCTTGGCAGGCCGTCCTGATGTGAAGGAAACCGGAAGTCATTCTACTTACCCCAGCCGTGAGTGATAGATTCATAAAATCCTTGATGGAAGACAGCAATTTATTACATAGTTTATTCAAGTCGGCGTGTACAGATTGGCTCTCAGGAAGTACATTGACGATCACCCAATATTCAGAGGAACTTTCAACAAAAATCTCTTTCTCCCACTTCGATGGAATGATCTCTTCCATAATATTAAGAATCGAAAATCGGAGCAGCTTTTCCCCCTTCTCAACATATTTCCGCTTTGCATCCTCGTAATAGTTCACGATGAACTTCATGACAACCAACTGGTCTGAACGTATACGAAAATGCAGTTCTTCCGCTTTGGTGACGATATCCTCCTCACTAATGAATCCGCTTACAATATCTTGGAAGAAACTATCCTTTAGATATCTTAGGCTCTTGGAATAGTCCTGTGTTATAGAGGGTGTGTTGGTTGGGTGAACATGTTCACTTTGCAGTTTCTGTCCAACCGTGCTCAGGAGGTCAATAAGGGAGGATTCGGTGATCTCACTTTTAATCAAGTAATCTGAAGCGCCAAGTTTTAGCGCCTCTTTCACATAATGAAATTCGTCAAAATTACTCAGGATGACATACTTACAGGTTTTCAGTACGCAGGAGGCCTCTTGTATAAGCTGTAGCCCATCCATAATCGGCATCTTAATATCTGTAATAATTAGATCAGGCATCACTTCAAGCGCAAGGCTTAATGCCTCTTTTCCATTTCCCGCCTCACCAACAACATAGAAATTGTACTCTTCCCAATTCAGCATGGAACGAATTCCAACCCGCATGAGCAATTCATCATCTACGATCATCAGTTTATACATGCGTATCCCCCAACATGAACCATTTTTAGATATTTTACCATTAAACGGACTGTTGCAAAGATGTCTAGCGAACCTTATTGAATTGCGGGTATCATAAATAACACTTTTACAGAACATACGTTCCTGTTATAATCAGATTATCGTATTTGGTGTAGCATAACATGACCGTCTGGAAAGGATACATATCATGAATTTATACAAGTTTGAATTAACGGTGAACGGATATCTATTACGTGTTCATTTCAGTGCATCTGAAGAAAGTGGTTTGAAATGGTGCAAACGAATTGCTTCTGAATTCCAGAATAACGTTGCCAATCTGGAGATCAAGGTTGATATACATAAAAAGCAGAAACAAAAGCATGCACGGGATTATCACGGAAAACCATATTTGTATGATAGGACACTAAGGAAAAAGCCGCTTGCGAAGAAAAATAAAACGGCTGAATCATCTGTTGTTATGTAAAGGTAAATTAACATTGCTGCTTAACGAGTCTTCTCAATAGAAAGACAAAAAGACTAAAGAACGATTAATTGATGATAACATCAGTAACGTTCTTTAGTCTTTTATGAAGTACTATCGACACCTTGAGTAGACTGAAATTCCTTTCACGCCCCGGCGTCTCCAACCATTTGTCGTTCAATTTGTTTCATTTCATAAAAATAACCTTTTTGCTCCATCAGCTCAGTGAAAGAACCCGATTCTACAATCTTGCCTTGGTCCATGACCACAATCCGATCCATCTCTTCCAATCCCGTCAGCCGATGGCAAATCAGAAGAAATGTATCTTCGGATGCTTGTGCAAGAAGATGCTGGAGCACATGTTTCTCTGTGACGTAATCCAACGAAGAAGTTGGTTCGTCCAGAAGCCATAACCGTCCTTTGCGCAGCATGGCCCGTGCGAGAGCCAGCCGCTGCTTCTCACCATCCGACAGGTTCTCCCCTTTTTCATAGACCATGTCGGTCAACAACTTATTCGGCAGTTGGACTTTATCCAGCACAGCCGACAGTTGTTCATCCGAATGTTCTTCTCCATTCAGCAACAGGTTGTCCCGGATGGTTCCCCGGAAGAAGTGGCTTTGCTGCAACACGACATTCGTTCCTTGCCAAATGCTCTCTTCATTCAGTTCCTTCACCGAAACATCGTTTAATCGTATATCGCCAGACGTTGGTGCGCGCAACTTGAGTAACAAATCAATAATCGTTGACTTGCCTGACCCGCTCGGCCCGACAATCGCTGTTTTGGAGCCTGCTGCAAGTTGCAGAGATAGCTCCCTCAGCGCCGGTCTCCATTCCCCTTCATATTGAAAGTTAACACCGGATAGGTCAATCGAAACCGCCTGATCGGCTGAAACTTCACCGCTTGGCTGTACAGGTTGTACATCGGAGGTCGGCACCGTTTCCGCCAGTCGCTGAGCGGCGTGTTCGCTGTCCTGCTTATATAGAGGCAATATAGCCATTGCGGCAGCTTCTTCGAACACGGTCTGCGTGGCCAGGATCAGCATGGCGAGAAATACACCGGCAAATGCTCCATTCACAATTAAGAAAGCGCTGAGTGCTAGCACTCCCCATGTAACGAGATACGTCACAAAAACGTGCATGGACTGCCCGCGCAACAGGTGCGAAGCGGCTTGTTTCTGCTCCGTTGCCAATGCAGCGGAAGCCTGCTGAAGCTGTTGCTCACGCTGTTCCAATTGGCCGTATACTTTCAAATCCCTGAAACCATACAACACTTCGGTCACTTCCGTGGACAGCAAGGCCCGTTGCTGGCGGACACGTCCGTGTATTTTTCGCTGACCTAACAAGACAATACCTGGTACAACAAATGCCGTAATCAGCATACCTAGTACTAACAAACACGCAATCCAGATCGAAAAGGCCGAAGTGAACAGCATGGTAGCCAAAAACACCATAACGACCATGATGGGTGGATACGCGACCCGCAAAAAGTAATTTTGCAAACTTTCCACATCACCCACGATCCGCGCAAGCAGATCCCCGCTTCGGTTTTTGTTCAATATACCTGGCGTTACCGGGATCAGTTTGGCAAAAAAGGACGTCCGCAAACGGCTCAGCATGGAGAATGTCGCCCTGTGCGAATACAAGCGTTCCCCGTAGCGACTTGCCGCTCGAAGGAAACCAAGTAGTTTGACCATGGAGGTGAGTACAATTAAGGTGTACAGCGGTGGCGCAAATACTGTTTGAGATATCATATAACCACTCGCGGAAAAGAGAGCTACCCCTGCTATGCCGGCGATAAATCCGCCCAATATCGAAAGCAAGATATCCTTGCGCTCCTGAATCATCGCTTTTGACAGAATCGTCAGCTCATTCATGCTAACCCTCCTTTCCGTTGTACATCAACCATCTCCGCATATTGAGGCAGACGCGCCAGAAGTGCTTCATGGTGTCCTGAATCCACCAATACCCCACTATCCATAAACAAAATGTTGTCCGCATGTTGAATTGTATATAAACGGTGTGCCACCGTAATCATCGTTGCCGTTTTCGCTAATGCCGCAATGGATTGTTGCAATACCCGCTCGGTGTGTAGATCCAGTCCTACGGTGGGTTCGTCGAACAAAATGACGTATGGTCTCTTCAGAAAAGCACGTGCTAAGGCAAGTCGCTGCTTTTCCCCACCAGACAGCCCCCGGCCACCTTCACCAACAAATGTGTCCAGTCCCTGCTCCAATTGAGCGACAACGCCAGCAAGTCCTGCTTCCTCTGCCGCCTGCTCAATTTCAGCTTTGGAGACGTTCCGACCCGCGCCAATCGCGATATTTTCGGCAAATGTACCTGCAAAAATATACGGATGCTGTGTAATATAGCTAACACGTTCAAACCATGCAGCCTCATCCTGTTGCGAAAGCTGGCTTCCGTTAACCAGAACCGCTCCCGAATCTGGTTTCAGTAAACCGGCAATGAGATGAAGCAGCGTGGTTTTACCTGAGCCACTTTTGCCTACAATAGCAATCTGTTCTCCCGGTCCAATCGAGATCTGTCCTGTCTCAAGTCCAAAGGAATCAGGTGTGTACTGGAATCGGACATCGTTCAGTTCAATGGTTGGTGGCATTGTTATCAACTCGGCACGAGCTGTACGAAGCTCTTCCATCTTTGCAATTGCATCGACATCGGTTAATTCGCTTTGATCCGGTCCTTCTTCAGGCTTCGTTTGTGTGCTCTTGACACTAGTGTCCGCGAGCATCTGTTCCACCTTGCGAATGGCCCCCATACTGGTTCGCCCGCTGTGGAAAGCCGTTCCTGTATTCTTCAACAGACTGTAAAACTCAGGGACGAGTAACAACACGAGAAAGGCCGTGTGGAAGCTCATCGATTTGAAAACCAGTAATTGAATAGCCAGTTCAAGCGCGACAATACCAATGCTTAACATCACGATCGATTCCAGCATAAACGTATTTGTAAATGCAATCTTCAAAATGCCCATGGTGGCATCACGATACCCCAGACTGCTGCGTTCAATCTCCTGCTGTTGACGTTTAGCCCGTCCGAATATTTTTAACGTAACCAGCCCTTGAAGCGAATCCAGAAATGTACCGGAAAACTCAGCCAGTTGCGCGTATTTTTCTTCTGATTTGTTCTTTGTCTTGAGCCCAACCAAGATCATGAACAGCGGGATAAACGGTGCCGTAAACAGCATAATCCAGCCTGTGTTAGAGTGCTGCGTAAACGTAACAACCAGAATCAGAATCGGGATCATCGCAGCTTCCATCATTCGAGGCATATATTGACTGAAATAACTGTCAGCCTCATCTACAGCATCCAAAGCAACACTGACCTTTCCTCCCGTCTGTCCACTCAGGGTTGAAGGCATGGAAGCGCGGGTCAGGTTCTGCAACACAGATGCTCGCATATTTGTCTTGGCGCGTACTGCCATATGCAAGCCCACTTTCCCATTGCCATACGACAACAGTGAGCGTACAGCCATAACAACCAGTAATAGGACAAGCAACAGCATCACTGATGAAAAGGAAGCTTTCTCTACAAAGATTCGCTGGACTGCTTCAGCCACCAAGGTGGCCTGGCTTATAATAGCTACACCAAGGGCCAGCGAAATGATCGCAAGGAGAAGTCTGTTTTTTGGTTGTAAAGACATTTGCTGCGAGATCAGATTGGATTTGCCTCTCCTTTTCATTGAACGCTCCTCCTTTATTTTTTCCCTTTCACATAATCCGCATCAAACAGGAACAGTTTGAAGACCAGGATTAGAGAAGGAATTAACAAGCACAGACCACCGATAAACACAACGACGAGTGCAAAGCCCATTGCAGGTGATGTGGCGCTACTCTGAATGGTGATGTATGGATCGAGAATGTAAGGATATTGCCCAATCCCGTAAGCAAAAAAGGCTGTGAGAAATTGCAGCATGATGCATATAAAAGCTAAACCATAACGGCGTCCGTTATACAACAGCCACATGGCAATCATGAAAAACGCAACGGAAAGCGCCAGCAGCCACCATAAATCCATCATATTTTGAAAATGACGCTCATTGTGTTGACCCAAATATATAAATGCAGTCAGCGCGAGAATAATGGTCGGTGTGCTCCAGAACAAAGCATAGTTCCGCATGAGCTTCAATGCCGAATGATCCTCTGCCCGAGAAGCGTAAAATGTGAGAAATGACCCACTAATGAACAATACGGACACGATCGCCAGTCCAACGATGCTCCACGATAATGGATTCGTAAATAGTGCCCAGTAATCCAGGGAAACGGTATCTCCCTGCTTCAAAATAAAGCCACCTTCAGACAGGGTCAGTGCCACTGACAATGACGCTGGAATAAGCAACCCTGTAGCTCCATATAAGAACAAATACACGATACTTTTTTTGGAACCATAATTTTCGAAAGCATAGAACGACCCACGAATGGCAAGTAGAATGACGGCAATACTTCCTGGAACAAGTAGCGCGGAGCCATAATAATAGGCCGTGTCCGGGAAAAATCCGACGATACCAATATAGAAAAAGACAAAAAATACATTGGTGATCTCCCAGACAGGTGATAGATAACGGGAGATCAGACGATTAATCAGATGATCCTGCTTTGTCAGGCGTGCATAGAAGGCAAAGAAACCTGCTCCAAAATCAATGGAAGCTACAATAAGATAGCCGTACAAGAACAGCCAGAGTACCGAAATACCAATTAATTCATAACTCATCAGGCCTGATCCCCTTTCTTGGCTGATTGATCATGCTTCTCCTTCAACCATTTCTCCATCTCGAGTTCAGCAGGATTGTTATTGAACAACCGTCTCAGTACGACGACACACATAACGCCTAGCAGGATGTAGAGAAGCAAGAAGACGAAAAATAAAATTCTCACACTCGGTGAAGAAGTAGCGGCCTCTTCTACCCGCATATAACCTCGGATGATCCATGGCTGCCGCCCGATCTCTGCATAGAACCAACCCATCTCAACGGCCAGAAAAGCAAGCGGTGCACTCAGTGCAACCATACGAAGCATCCACTTGTTAAACTGATTACGTTTCTTCCAGAATACAAACAGGAAGTACAGACTTGATATAGCAAGCAGAGCGAATCCAATACCAGCCATTAGATCAAACAAATAATGAACAAGTAAGGGCGGGTGTTCATCTGGTGGAAATTCGTTCAGCCCGGTTACCTCGGCGTTAAAGTCTCCAAAGGCAAGGAAACTGAGCAGTTTCGGCAAATGAAGAGCGCCTATAATTTCATGTTCTGCATTCAGCCATCCCAAAAAAATCAAATCCGCGCCGCTTTCCGTCTCGAAATGCCACTCGGCAGCTGCGAGCTTCTCCGGCTGATGCTCAGCCAAAAATTTGGCAGACACATCTCCAGCTAAGGAATTTAATAAACTGAATACCAGCACAACGGCCATCATGAGATTCAAGCCTTTTTTGTGGTAGGCCGACACCCCTTTTCTCAGCATCGCAAAGGCTGCTATTCCTGCCAACAGGGCAGCTCCTGTCAGATAAGCCGAGCTTAATACGTGGAATACTTTGGAGAAGGTCGCCGTATTCAGCATCGCTTGTACGGGGTTCACTGCCATGAATTGACCTGCTTCCATGACAAAACCTTCAGGCTGGTTCATGAATCCGTTCACTGTTGTAATAAAAACAGCTGACATGCCTGCCCCGGCGACAATCGGAATAGTCAGCAACCAGTGGATATACGGATTTTTGAACCGATCCCACGTATACAAGTAAATTCCCAGGAAGATGGCTTCAAAAAAGAATGCAAATACTTCCATAAATAGTGGCAGTGCAATGACATTCCCGGCCAGCTTCATAAAATTCGGCCATACCAAGGCCAACTGTAGTGAGATCGCTGTGCCTGTCACGACACCAACCGCGACAGAAATGACAAACCCTCTGGACCACCTCTTTGCCATAAGTATGTAATGGTGATCCTTCTTCCGAATGCCGATGAACTCTGCAATAGCAATCATCAAAGGTACGCCGACACCAAGCGTTGCAAAAATCACGTGGAACCCGAGCGTCAAACCAGTCACTAGCCTGCTCCATAAAACCGTATCAATAGCCATTCTTTGTGTTGCCTCCTTTCAAACTCTGTTCAATTTAGAAACATTCAATATCAGATTTGGCCAAGCTCAATGCAGAATTGCGAAAAATTTCACAAAGTTAGGTATGACGATATCTTGCCACACCTATAATGCGTTTACTCCTGTAGGCCCCCGATAATAACAATCATTGGATGCCTATTAAAATCTGATATTGATGCACTTAAAGTACTAACGAAACCTATTAATCAAAATTATTATATCTTTATTTTTACCTAATTCAATCAAAGACACGTCTTCTACCCTAAACGTTCAAGAAAGGATCAACTCTTTCTGACAACTTGGTGAAAATCAAAAAATACACCCAATGGAGCTATTGATTCATTGGGTGTAAACGTGTTATTGCACGGCAGATTCTCTATTTTACTTGCTTACTTGCTCTGGACTCACCGCACCTGCCTCGCGACGTACGCTCATGATGAACATTGATGCAGCTAATATCGTAAGGATGATTCCAAGCATCTGAAATCCTGTCACATTAAATGTATCTCCCATGACAATCCCAATTAATAACGACGATAAGATGGTCCCCAGATAGCGTGATGTATTAAAAATACCCGATGCGACTCCAATCATTTCTTTGGGTGTGCTTTTGAACAGTGCTGCTTGCATGCCGACCGCGTTTAGGCCGTTACTTATGCCAAATAAAGCTAAGGCAACAATGATTATGAAGATTGGAGAAGTTTCATTCATAACAACGATCAATATAGAGCCAAATGTCATTAAAGAAGCGGATACGATCAGAGCTGGCCGTGATCCTGATCTGTCAATCCAGCGCCCTGCGATTGGAGCAATAATGACTGAACATAACCCCAAAGCTAGCATACTCATTCCTGTATGAACTTCGTTGAGATGACGTACCTGCTTCAAATACGTAGGAACTCCAAAAAAAAGTGCGTAAAACAGGATGTTCACCAGCATGTATTGCACATTCACCCAAGTCATCTCGGGATATGAGGCAAACGTTCGCAGAGGGATAAAAGGCGTGGCTGCTTTTAATTCATGTCGGATGAACATGACGAGTGCGATTAACCCGATCCCCCCTGTCAGCAGATGCCATGTTGAAATATCTCCTGTGGAACTTACTGAAAGTAAACCGATGAGCAGAGTCACCAAAGCTACCGTAAACATCAGGATACCTGGTGCGTCAATTAACGCAAGCCATTGCCGAATGGACATGTGACCAGAGATAGACGGAGATTGATCGTCCTTCGGGATTGTTTTCCAGGCGAACCAAAAGCTTGCCATGACAAACGGAATATTAACGAAGAATATGCTGTGCCAGTCCCACCAATGAATCAATACCCCACCAATAAAAGGTCCAATTGCAGCTGCTCCGGAGAGGAATATCGCCAAGGTGGACAAGGCAGATGCTTGCTTGTCAGTCACGTTAATTCTTAAAATCGCCATTCCGACGGCCACCATCATACTTGTGCCAATCGATTGAACGATCCGGAATACGATTAGCCACGAAAAGCTGGGAGACCATGGAGCTAACATGGATGAAACGAAAACAATAACAAGACCCAGAAGGAAGATCTTCCTTCGACCAAACAAATCACTACACTTCCCCACAACGGGTTGAGCAACAGCACTCGCAATGTAAAACGATAAAATAATCCACGAAACGGCTGTAAAATCAAGCTGATACACGAGTTGTAATCTTGAGATAGCCACAGAGATCATGGAGGAATTTAACGGATTTAACATGATTCCGAGCCCAACAGCTAACATCAATCCTTTTTTCTGAATGTTCAATGGTACACCTCTCCTTCTTCTGCTGTCATCTTACTTGAAATCATTCATATATTCCAACGCATTGTATGTTATGATTTGATGAACTAGAAGGAATGAAGGAATGGTGTAAATGGAGCTTCTTCAACTAAAATATTTCCTGACGGTGGCCCGATGCGAGCATGTTACGGAAGCTGCGGGAAAGCTGCATGTCACGCAATCCTCCCTGAGCAAAACGATACAACGATTAGAGGACGACCTTGGAGTCCCTTTATTTGATCGAATCGGGAGAAAGCTGCGACTAAACGACTTTGGAAGAACATTTCTTCAGCGAACTGAAAAAGCCTTATTTGAATTGGAACAAGGAAAGCGGGAAATTGCTGACCTCTCCAATCCGGATCAGGGTACACTGCAATTGGCGGTGACTACGGCGAGCACATTGCCAGGTATACTGCGGGAATTCCGGAAAAACAAGCCGGATATTCAGTTCCATGTGCTAATGGTTTCGTTAGAAAACATGTCCAGACTTCTGCATCGGGGCGAGGTGGACTTTTGTCTCTCCTCCCCTCCGATTGAAGGTGACGATATCGAATGTCAGATACTATATGACGATCCGATTGTAGTCGCTGTTCCTATGGGTCATCGATATGCAGACCGAAGCAGCATTCAATTGACAGAGCTTAAGGACGAGTGGTTTGTTGGGGTGAAGCAAGGGTATGGGGTTCGTGATATGGTGGATTCCGTATGTCAATCCGCTGGTTTCCTACCGAAGTATGTATATGAAGGGGATGAGCCTGCAAGATTAACAGCCCTTGTGGAGGCGGAGATCGGTCTCGCTTTTATACCTAGCACAGCCAGAAACCCGCACGAGCGCATTAAATATCTTCAGGTAGAGGAACACCAGCTCGTTCGGGAAATCGCTCTACTTTCGCACAAAAACAGGTATATTTCCAAAGCCGCTTTAGAGTTTCGCAGCGTAGTTATGGACTATTTCAATGCTATGCCACGAGCATAAATTCAGTCCAGAGGAGTCCATTCGAACATCTGAAATTCCACCGCATAGAGGCTCATATCAATGTGGATAACACCCCTTCCATGAAACTGGCAGAGAGTGTTGGTATGGAATTTGAATGTCTACGTAAAGGGTTTATACACGAAAATAATGAATGGACCGATCACTTGGTGTATTACAAAAATTATAATTAAACGGTTCATACAACTCATTCTAAAACAAGGGAACTCCATATCAAGAAGTTCCCTGTTTTCTATGTTTGTTGAATATTCTTCTTTTTGCGATGAAGGGTTACTACTCCCAAACTAACTGCTGAAATCGATAATAGGATTATTGCATTACTTGAGACTAATGATTGCACTGTATCTAGTCGTAATAATTGCGTAATTAACCTTCCTTCATACGGTGAAAGTGTGGCTCCCAAGTTATACGCGATCAGAACAATGGTCGTACCCAGCTTTGCCATTTTGGCGATTTGTTGTGCAAAAGTATGCAATAAATAGGGCATTATACAGCGGAATGAAAACCCGATGATCATTGAGCACACGGTAGTAAGCATGATACTTTGCGAGATCGTCGTAACGAACATCGAGCTTCCAAGTAACAGAATCGATAATGGAACAATATAGTTACCGAGTGTTTTGTATACTTTCCCAAAAGAAAAGCCGGCAACAAAAGCTCCCAAACCTATAAATGCAATCATGTTGCTTCCATTTGTCGCAGTTCCGATATTTTTTTCCAAAATCAAAGGAGTAATCTGTAAATTATAATTGATGAAAATAGCTACTATTACAAATAATAAGAGACCATAGCCAATCATGACTTGAAGGGCTTTTTTATTATTTGTGTGGCTTGGATTCGTGGTGACCTCTTCTCTTATATTAAGCTCTTTTTTATCAGAAGGAACGAAAATCAGGAATGCAATGAAAATAGGAAGTGCCAGGGCGTAGACATAAAATGATGTGTGCCAGCCCATTTTCAATAGTTGACCAACGAGTAGTGTTAGACAAATGCCTCCTAATCCCTCAAAGGCACTTTCTAAGCCAATTACGGTTGCTTGTTTAGCTGGATTCTTATGATACATATCACTGATCATCTGAATGATGAGCCGGTTAAATAAACCTACACCTAACCCAAACAAACAGCGAGAAATGAACAGCAACGAAAAGAGGTCATGATACAATGCAGGGAATACTCCCGCAATGAGAACAAGCCCTAATCCAGTTAGTATAGTTGCTTTCTTCCCAATAAGAAGTTCAAGTCGATTAGCAATTAACACACCAAGAATGACAAATAATGAAGGTATGGTTGTTAATAATCCTACGTGTGTTACCGATATCTCTGGAAAATCATTGGTTATTGCAGGAATGTTAGCGGCAATCACTGGACCTGAAGAAATTAATAACGCAACGGACAATAACGAATATGTTCTAAGCTTCTCCATGGATATTATAAAAAACCAACTCCTAACTGTTTGTTTTTGCTCCATATGGCCGATAGTTAGCCTTAATGCTGCGATAAATGGATAAAGCAGTAACGCATAAGTCGATGACTTCATACGTTACTGCTCTGTCGATTAGAGTTCTTTGCCGTTACTTTGAATAACTTTTTTGAACCATTCAAAGGATTTTTTCTTGCTGCGTTTCAACGTACCATTTCCAGCGTCATCTTTGTCGACATGTATGAAACCGTATCGTTTACTCATCTCTCCAGAACTTGAGCTTACTAGATCAATGCAACCCCAGGACGTGTAACCCAACAACTCTACGCCATCTTCTTCCACTGCTGTTATGAAAGCTTGGATGTGTTGACGCAGATACTCGATTCTATAATCATCCGCAATATATCCCGTCTCATCAGGAGTATCTATCGCTCCTAAGCCATTTTCAACGATGAATAGTGGCTTTTGATATCGGTCATACAAGGAATTCATTGTAATTCTTAGACCTTCAGGATCGATTTGCCATCCCCATTCACTCGTTTTCAAATGAGGATTGCGCAGTGTTGGAAACAGGTTAGCTGCCGTTTGTGTGTTTACTTCCGGGTCTGCACTGGTTAATCGTGAACCATAATAACTGAACGAAACGAAATCAACCGTATTATTTTTCAAACATTCCTCGTCCCCGTCTTCCATGGCTAAATGAATATTCATTCGTTCTAACATTTTCTTGGCATAGTTTGGGTATTCTCCTCGGGATTGTACATCGACGAAGAAGTAGTGCTCGCGATCTCTTGTCATGGCTTTCCAGACATCATCTGGTGCACATGTATACGGATAAGTGTTGGCACCTGCTAACATACAGCCAATCTTAATTTCCGGGTTAATTCTACGCGCAATTTCAGTTGCTTTTGCACTTGCGATCAATTGATGATGAGCCGCCTGATACTTCACAGCATCCTCATTCTCACTTTCTTCAAACACTAGGCCAGAGCTGCCAAAAGGTAGATGCAACAGCATGTTAATTTCATTAAAGGTAAGCCAATACTTCACTTTATCTTTATAACGGGTGAAGATCGTTTCACACAGTCTCTCATAATAATCCACCATTTTTCGACTTCTCCACGATCCAATAGTTTTCACCAAATGAATAGGGACATCAAAATGGGTAATGGTGACTAACGGCTCAATGCCATACTTCAAACATTCGTCAAATACATTTTCATAGAATTTCAAACCCTCTTCGTTGGGTAACTCGTCATCTCCATTAGGGTAGATCCGAGTCCATGCCAAAGATAAACGGAAACACGTAAAGCCCATCTCTGCAAATAAAGCAATGTCTTCTTTATACCGATGATAAAAATCAATAGCCTCATGACTCGGATAAAAATGTTCTTGATCACACTCCAACATTTTTAACTGTCCTCGCATGACAGGAACACGATCTTTCCCTGCCGGGATTACATCAACTGTGGATAGCCCCTTGTTGCCTTCTGCATATCCACCTTCACATTGGTTAGCAGCAACTGCCCCACCCCACAAAAAGTCTTTTCTTAAAGTCATTAAAACACACTCCTAACCTGTAGTTTTGTTAAGCTTTGACAACCAACAATGTATTGTTAAAATCAATATTTTTGGGACTAGTCTCTGCGATCACATCCGAGTAACTATACGAATTGGTTACAATAACGGGCGTTTGAGTGACATATCCTTCTTGTCTGATTTTGTCCAGATCAAAAGTCAGCAAGGTCTGTCCTTTTGTAATTCTCTGACCTTCTTCAACGAACGCTTCAAAATATTTTCCGTTCAGCTTTACCGTATTTAAGCCGACATGAATAAGAATTTCGACTCCTTCATCGGATAATAGTCCAATAGCATGTTTCTTAGGAAATAGAGATACAATCATGCCATCAAATGGAGCAATGACTTTCCCCTCGCTAGGTTCAATAGCAATTCCTTTACCCATTGCCTCTGATGCAAACGCTGCATCTTGTACATCCTGAAGTTGAATAAGCTGACCTTTAAGTGGCGTTGCAATAACAGAATCTTTAATTGTAATGACTTCATCCGCAACCCCACTCCCTTCGTTCGCATTTGAAACAGTGTTCTGTGAAGGTGCATCTTTTTCATATTTCAAACTGAGCAAATAGGTAAGTACAGCAGTTACGACAGTTGTTATAACAAGTGCGATCAAAATGTTATATAGATTCCAGATATTTTCACCAATGTACAGAGGAATCGCCGGGATTCCTGAAGCGCCTGTTGCGTAACGAGAAACATCCATTAGCCCTGCAAAGAGTCCCCCACTGGCAGCTCCAATCATACCCGCGACAAGTGGGTATCTCTTCGGTAAATTTACGCCGTAAAGAGCTGGTTCCGTGATTCCCATCAACGCGGTGATCCCACTGGAAGCAGAAATTTGTTTTAATGCTTTATCCTTGGTTCTCATCCCTACAACTAATGCCGCAACACCTTGACCTATACAATTGATCATCGCTCCAGGACCGAGGATATTCTCATAACCTGATGTGGTGATTTGAGCAATGGATAGAGGAACAATATTATGGTGCAGTCCAAACATAACCAGTATTGGCCAGAAGGTTGCTACCAGGAAAATAACCAGCCAGCTACCATGTGCACCCAGGAATTCAAAACCCATCGCTAAATAGGTTCCAAAAAATGACCCCAGTGGTCCCAATACGGTTAAAGCCAAAATTCCCGTTACTAAAATAGTGCACATGGGAACAAAAATAACTTTCACTGCATTCGGAATGATCCTTTTAAACAACGATTCAATATATGATTGTGACCAAACGATTAAGAGAATTGGAACTACAGAAGAACTATAAGATACAAGAGTTAGCGGGATTCCAAAAACACTCACGTCAGACCCATCCAAACGCAATTGTGTCAAGTTGGGATGGAGTAAAACACCGGCTAAAACGAGTGCTAAGACGGGACTGCATTTTAGTTTGTTTGCGGCTGAAAACGCCAACAAGAATGGTAAAAAGTAGAAAATAGCATCTGACATAAGACTTACGACATAGTAGGTTTGGGAATCTTTTGAAATCCAGTTGAACAAAATAAGTAGAGCGAGTAATGCCTTGATCATACCAGCCCCAGCTATAGCAGGGACAATCGGACTAAATGTCCCCGAGACGAAATCGATTAATTTCCCCAAAATACTAACTTTTCTAGCTTGAGTTGGTTCACCCGATGAACTCGCGTTAGGTTGAAGATGCTTGATCACTTCTTTGTAAACGTCTTCAACATGTGTGCCGATGACGACTTGAAATTGTCCGCCGCTCTCAACCGCATCAATAACACCGTCAAACGATTTAAGCGCTTTTTGATCTGCTTTATTAGTATCATTCAGTGCAAATCTAAGCCTAGTCATACAGTGAGTCAGAGTGGATACATTCTCACTACCGCCCACTTTCTCTACAATATCTTGAGCCAACTTCTCGTATTTCTTGCTCATCCAATAATGCCCCCTCTTGTTGTTGCCATCTAAATGAATGAGACCAAAAGCGCTCTAAATAACTTCTCTTTGCAATAAAAAAAGCTATTTATCTGAAATACATAAAGGCTGCATTCATTACACCTTTAAAATATCATCTGATAAACAGCTATAGCCAATACCTATAATTCATACTTTATTATGCCTGAAAGGCATGCCTGATATGTTCCAAAAAACGTACCTCCGTTTGACTGAATACCTTATGTTTTTTCCAGACAATCACTGTTGGAAACTGAAGTTCCGGTTGAAAAGGTCTGAAGCATAATGTGTCAGACTGCTTCATTGCAAGCGCACCCTCAATACAGATGGCCGTCCCTAACCCCTCCTCTACGAGGTTAAGTATGTTAGATATTAAATTATAGGTCGCAACGAAGTTTAAATGTGCATACTCATCGGCAAACCAGCTTGCAATCTCATTCTGTACGACAGATCGGCTGGATATGAGCAGAGGCACTCCGGCTAAATCGGTTGAAGTGACATATTCTTTTTGTGCAAGAGGTGATGAGGTCTTCATAAGGACTCCCCAGCGCTCCTTCTGGGGCAGTCTGATGAAATCGTATTTCTCAATGTTAATGGGCTCTAACAAAATGCCCACATCGAGCAGTCCTTTATCGATTCGCTCCTTTATATCATCCCCCGTTCCACTATAGATGTGATATTTAACCTGCGGATACTCCATATTGAAGTCTTTTAATAATTGTAAAATAACATTGGACGTTAATGATTCAACACTCCCGATCGATATGGTTCCTCCAACCAGGTTGTTCTGATCTTTAAACTCTTTCTCTGTTTTATCCGCAAGTGTGAGAATTTCTTCTGCTCTTTGACGTAAAAGCATGCCTGCATCTGTCAGTGTTATTTTACTTTTCCCGCGTATAAACAATTGAGTTTCTAAATTTTTTTCCAGATCAGCCAACTGTCTGCTTAACGTTGGCTGTGTCACATGTAAGATCGTTGCAGCATGTGTGATATTTTCTACTCGAGCTACTGTCAAAAAATATCGAAGTACTCTTAACTCCATAATTCCTCCTGATTTACGTTCATTTAAGTGTCTACTGAATCATTCATTTCTTTACTATACCTTCCTGTTAACCAGAAGAAGACAGTTGATTGGGATAATCAACTGTCTGTTGTTTCAAATAAAGAAGATTATTTCTCTGGAATGATTTCATTAACGCAGGCTAAAGCATTTAGTGTTCTAGGAAATCCCATGTAGGGAAGGCAGTGAGTTAGAGCGGTGATCATGGTTTCTTTATTATTGCCAACATTGATGTTACCCTGAACATGTGCTTTGACTTGACTATCCGCACCTCCGAGTGCACTTAGTATACAAAGAGTAAGCAGCTCTCGTGTTTTCAGATCCAGACCACCACGGGTATAGAAGTCTCCAAAACAAAATGCTGAAAGATAGTCCTGTATATGCTTCTGATTTGACGGGGCATTTTCCCGGTTTTTCTCAATAATATCGCCAAAAAGCTCTTTTTGAATACCAAGTCCTTTGTCAAAGCGATTATCTTCTTCAACCCGTTTTTGACTTTCAAGAGGCAGTGCAACATTTCGCTCTTTGAACACTTCATTCATTTCCGATATGGCATTTAAGGTTTTGGGGAATCCCAAATAAGGTGCGCATTGATAGATTGCTTCTTGGATCTCCGTTGGAGTCAACCCAACATTTAGCGCTGCACGAGTATGTGCTTTGAGCTGTGGCAACGTTTGATTAGTAGCCAGTACGACCAAAGTAATAAGCTCTCGTTGCTTATCGTCAAGAGTACCTTGATCAAAAATTTCACCAAATATGAAGCGACTTAATATGTCCTGAAATTCAGGATCTGTAGCATATGCCGCTGGAACTCCCTCGCCGAATAGCCTTTTATATGTTTCCTGGCTCTTTTCGATTCGATTCATATTCATCTAACCTCCTGTTTCTTTTTAGTTAAAACTAGGTGTACCCATTTTATATTGAAAGAGGAAAGAATCCATATCCTATTCATATCATTTTATTGCCTAATCCTATCAAATGATTGTTTGTTGATGAAAAAAGCGAACAAAGCACTTGCGTGCCCTGTTCGCTCTTCTTGGTGCAGCCATATTACTGTCTTCACCTTACTCGCCCAAGCTGTTCCAGAATGATTGGAACGCGCCTTTCTCCACTTCCAGGAATGCCGGAACATTACCATAACGCACCAGACCTTCACCGAATAGAACCAGTGGGACCTGCGTTTTATCTTCCAGCGTGAGATAGATGATCTTGCGATCTTCCTTGCCGTAGAGGTTCTCTTCCAACTCTGGGCTCGTTGCGATTGGTTTGGCAGCATTTAGCGATGAGATGAAGCTTTCCAGTGATTCATCCGCTGCTAACGGTTGAAGCTGCTGCAATCCATTATTCCAGCTGTTAAACGTCTCCCATTGCGCCGAGGCGATGTTGCCTTCGAGATGAAGCTTGCCGATCAGGTCGGCACCAGTACCAATGGTGATCCCGTTGTTCTTGTCGAATAACTGAGCATACACCTGACCATCGATCTCGGTGTAGGACATGATGCGGAAGTCCTTATCGTAGCCATTAACAGCATAGATGTCAGCTTCGCCAATGTTGGAAGCAAGCTCCGTATATTTATCCTGGCCGCTCAGCTCATCAATGCCGCCAGTGGTGGTACCCAGTTTATCCCCCCGCAGGCTGAGTGCATTTGCACCTTCAAGCAATGTTGGGGACTGTGTATATACGCTTCCTCCATATACAACCAGTTGCATCATATCAGCCATCGCGCCTTTGCCCTGTGAACTCGGCAACTCCATCTTCGGAATCACGATCGGATCAAACGATGCTCCTGGAGTCACCGCTGCCACCTGTGGTGTTGGTGCGGCTGGTCCATTGAATTGTTGCCATACACTTGGCGCAGCCAATCCAATGCTGGCAGCGATAACAACACTTGCTGCAATGTATAGTGGTTTACGTTGACGTTTTGGTCCCTGATGTTGCGTGTTTAAGGATTGCTCTACCCGTTTTTTCATTTGCTCGTTTGTTTTCATATGATCCACCGCTTTCTTGTAGTTTTGTTTGAATTGTTCTTCGTTCATTACAGTTCCTCTCCTTCCAGCTCCAGTTTTAACAGCTGTCTTCCTCGTTTCAATCTCATTTTCACTGCTGATTCGCTAATCTCCAGGATCTCGCTGATTTCTCGGATCGGATAATCTTCGTAATAATACAGATGAACCACCGATCTATACTTGACGGGCAGTGACAGCACAAGTTCGATCAGCGCGTGATCTTCAGGGTTGTCTGTTGTAAGAGGATCGACTCCCTCCAGCTTGACCTCCCGTTTGCGCCAGCCTCTGCCTAATAAGGATTTGCAATGATTGGTGATGACCCGAATCAACCATGCTTTTTGATGCTCCGCATCGTTGAACGTAGGGGCTTTTTCTATTAGTTTGATGAAGGTATCCTGAGTGGCTTCCTCCGCGTCTTCTCGTCTGCCGAGGTGCACCATGGCAATCCGGAACAGCGTATCCGCGTATGTCTCATAGACTTTCATCACATGATCGCCCAGCTGGGGCACTGATCGCTGCATGGTTGTTATGCCCTCCTTTATACCTCTAACACTCTTACGGACGGCATTTGGTCACATTTTGTTTTAGGATTTTTTTACTGGTCCATTTCATTCAAAATGCAAAAAAAGAAAGCAGCTCCATGAAAAGGAGTTGCTTTCTTCATCTTCGTCTTTATTTTCATATAAAATGCATATCGTTTCACCGATTAGAATTTCTTCTGTAAAAGCTCGATATTGTCTTCCAAACTGCTGTCCAAGCTTACGCCTACCTTCTGCAGTTTGTTTTGGTAATATGCTTTTACATCTTCCCACTTATAGTATGGATAGGTCTTTGTTTCGATCGGGAAGGCGATCTCTTCTTCATTTCTAAGCATTTTCACGAGAACATCCTTACCATTGGAATACAGAATCCATTGAATATTTGCTCCCATTGGTGAGATAACCGAGCCATTCCAGTTTTGGGTCACGTCCTGCGGTTTGTCGATACTCACATTAGCTCCGGCGATATCCAGGAATGAAGATAGTGGAATAATTGTTTCTGCGTGAGCAAAACGAAATATACCAGCCGTGTCTTTCTGCTGAATGGACTGTTCGGTAGACACGATCAACTCTTTGACCAGAGGTGAAATGATATTTTGCGGCAGATCCGTTGACGTTAAAGATGGACCTTTTTCATAAAAGTCATTGATATTGTCAATGCTCTCGTACCATCTCAACTGATTAGCCGTGAAATACCGCCCGAATTCGAAGTCACCTTCTCCTTTAATATTCGAAGATATGATGTAGAGTTCATATAGATTAGAAGCAGCCTCGGTTGGGTTGCTGAGCTTCACTTTTCCCTTCTCATCTTTCAGTTCAAACTCTCCAGCGTTCAGCCGTTGATAGAAGTCATCAGAGAAAAATTGCAGAAGGACCTCTTTTGCATAACGCGTTCCAGTGCTCTGTGTGACATAATCCTCGTATAACTTAACCCAGTCTCCATCTTCTACGTACTCGTTATACTTCGTAGCCAAGTCGTAGGGCCGTAGATAGGGGTCTTTCCCTTCTTCAAAAGCTGAAGCCAGAATGTCTACCTTGTTATCTCCCAAGCTTTCCTTTAACCCGTCAATAAACTGATCTCTGCTCTGCGGCGTTCGATCTTTGAAGGTTGCTTGTGCAATCACTTTTTTATCCGATGTAAAGAGTTCTTTGAAATTCTGCCCAACTCTGGCCCCTATTCCTTTCAGTTCTTCTCCACCCGTAGTGGATAACAATCCATAATGATCTTTTTCAACCTTCATCAGATTGCCAATTTCCTTCTTCAGCTCTTTGCCCAGATTAGTGATCTGCCCGTCCTTTTCAGCGATGTCGAGCAGTTCAAATAACGTCTTGTCGTACTTGGAACTGGATAGATGTCTGGAACCATGTCTCCCTATGTAGTTAATAAATATGGGTTCATATCCAATAGGAGCTTTTGTATAACTTGTTTCCTTAAAAGGATATGGCGTTTTGGTACCGCGGTACCCCTGCTGATCGCTCATTTTTTGTCCAACAAACACCGATTGGGTGTTGTTATCCCAGTCTACCTCTTGCCCCAAGGCTTCACCAATCGCTCTTGCAGGTACATAAGTGACCCCATTGTAGAGAAATGATTCGCCTTCCACCCTTTGACCGTTTACAACAACATTAGCCGATTGTTCAGAAACTTCGATCATGCGTTTGGAGCCTGCGCCATATACGTCAAACACACTTACAGACGTTAAGATGGCGAGTGATGCTACTGAAATTACGATTTTTCTGATCATCATAATGAATAGTTTTCTCCTTATTCCGCCTGATATTGGTTTATTTTCGCTCATCATACTATAGGTGAGAAGTGTCTGCGCCGTATCCATCCTATGTTAATTAATTGTAAAAGAGTACATATAAATATTGACGTAAAGTCTCATACGACAAAAAGAGCCGCTCCTTAGCGACTCTGACTTTTCATTATAAAAAGCTATCTTCTCTGCCATACAATAAAAAGATAATTGCTATTTGCCCCGCATTACAGCGGTTTTCTATATATTTTTATATCTATCCCTGACTCCGTCGGATGACCTTCTCCAATAAGTGTCTCACAGTTCAAGAAGGATAAGGCTTTGCTGTCTGTAATCATTTTGGGGGAAGTACGAAATAAAGCAGTTTTCAGCGTTTTATCAATATTCCCGTTATTTTCGATATAAATTTTGCATGAATGCCCTGAGTTGTCGGTTCCTTGGAGCATGTATCTTGCCGATAGAGTATGCGGACCACCATTCTTCCCGATGATCTGCGTATCCACTCCTCCACCCAGCACAATTCCCTCAAAGTACTTTCCGGTTACGCTGCCTGTAAAAGTAATCATAACAACCGAATCATCTTCGCTATTTTGCAAATCAAATGATTTCTCAATGTTCACATGTACCGTAAACAATTCCTCTAATTTCACGTATTCTCACCTCCATATATGGACAATTATAACTCTACTCATTAGACTGCTTCACTAAAAAAAAGATTTACATATTTCCTTCAAATCATTTAAAATGGTTTACACAATGTAAAGGTTAACAAGTTGTAAACGAAGGGGTTAATGACGTACATGAGTACATTACCAAAATCAGTTCGCTTTCCACTGTTCATTCTGATGTTAAATCTGTTTATCGCTTTATTGGGGCAAGGGATGCTTATCCCCATATTGCCGGAGTATTTGAAGCTTTTTCATGCGGGAGGCACAGTAGCAGGATTTTTAGTTGCCGCCTTTGGTGCGGCTCAATTCTTCTTTTCACCTCTCGGGGGACAACTGTCTGATCGATTTGGACGCAAAAAGTTGATCATTGCAGGTATGTTTCTGTCTGTCATTTCAGATATCATATTTGCGCTGTCGACGTCATTGCCGTTCCTCTATGTCGCACGGTTTATCGGTGGAATAAGTCTCGGTTTAATGGTTCCTGCCAACCTCGCATATGTCGCCGATATTACAACGCCAGAGACACGTGCAAAAGGTATGGGCTATTTCGGCGCAGCTATGAATTTGGGGATGGTTCTCGGACCTGGTCTGGGCGGTCTCATCGCCGAGATGGGCATTCGCATGCCCTATTTCTTCGCAGCGGGTCTGGGACTGATTGCGGCCCTAATGACGCTGCTATTGCCTGAGACACTTCCCCCCGAGAAAAGAACGGTCTCCATCCGTCTTCAAAAAGGAGATCACTTGGGCAAGAAAATCTGGAGTTCTTTTAAAGTCCCCTATTTCAAATACTTGATTGTGTTGCTTGTCATGACCTTTGGTCTCATGAGTTATGAGACAGTATTCGCGCTTTTCGCAGAGCAAAAATACGGATTCGACGCTGCAACAATCTCCATCATTATTACTTTGGGCGCGATTATCGGTATCGTTGTGCAGATCTGGCTTTTGGATTGGTTCGTACAGAGAATCGGTGAAGTTAAGTTGATCCGTCTATCTTTAATAGTCACACCCATAGCTTTATTGTTAATGTTAATTAAGGTCAACCTTGTGTTTCTGTTGTTCGCTTCTGCGTTATTCTTTGCCTTTAATTCGTTTTTGCGACCTTCGGTCAGCACGTTAATATCCAAAAATGCAGGAGATCGGCAAGGTTATGCATCGGGTCTGAATACTACATTTTCCAGTCTCGGCACGGTGATTGGGCCGCTGATCGCAGGACTATTGTTTGACAAAAACATAAACTTCCCGTATATTTTTGGTGCAATTATGCTGCTCGCTTCTCTCGGACTGACCTTAAACGCATTTCGTTCGAAGAAAGGACAATTGTATACAAGTGAATGAAAACTGGCATCAACAATTGGGAAATAAACATCGTGATGATTTGATTGCAGCAGGTAAGGAGCTTTTTTTGAAATATGGATTGCTCCAGGTGAAGATTAAGGATGTATGTACGAAAGCTGAACTTAGTAGAGTGACCTTTTATAAACATTTCCAGTCTATGGATGAACTTCTTCTAGCCATTCAGATGCAACTGATCGAACATTTAACGGATGAGGTTAGCCGTGCTTCAACGAAGGACTTGAACGGGCGGGAACAACTCACGGTTATGTTGAATGCATGGGTTGTTTATGCCGAGAATCATCCAGACTACATCCGGTTTATTCAATTGTTTGATATCAACTATGAGATGTATGATTTTAGCCCTGAATTAAGAGAAGAGTATGATAAGTTCAACCAGAACGGGAAAGAGAATCATTTCCTGTTGGACGCTTTATCCCAAGGCGTTGTTGACGGCAGTATTAAGAATCCGTCTCCTCCGCTGGATCTGGCTCAGTTTATCTTCACAACGATGATGGGCATGCTCCAGCGCATGGTAACTATTCGTGGTGCTCATGATAATTCATTGGATATGCGGATGACGGAGCAATTTGTGAAGATGCTGCTTCATTTTGTTTGTAGCGAAGAAATACCCGAGTGATGGCATGGTACATGGATCGATAAAACAAAAGTTTGAAATAAAAAACGGATTCCGTATGCTGGAATCCGTTTTTTTCTTCATTAATTAAGCGTTAATCCGTTAGTACGGGTAATTGTCCTCCAGCTTTCAGTTGACCAAGCAATACTTTGATCCCGGCAGACGTATTTGGTTCCTGCTTTCCATACACAGCAATTCCTGAGCGCACGTTCTGCAAATAGATCGTTTCGTAAGGGTTACCGAGAGACAACAGCGTGTATCGCTGATTACTCTTGTTCATTGCATTAATCAAGGTTTGATAATCACTCCACCCGAACTGGCTGGCCACATTGCGGAATTGGTAAGAAGCAAGAATGACATAATTGGCTTTGCCAATCGCCTGGAGCGTTTCATTCATGTTGCCTTGTCCAACAAGTGATATTTCAGTCTTTAACGACAGGTTATTAGCGGCTTGCAACAGTTGTTTCTCAAGCTGTTTCGCCTGTTCCTGCTCGGCTGCGACAATAACAACCCGGTCACCTTGCTTCATTGGATCAGGAAGCACACCTTCGCGACTGCTGAGTACAGTGACTGCTCGCTCTGCGATTGTCTGCTCCACTGCTCTGTGTGCCTTTGATCCGATGATACCGTTAAGCTGAGTTAGCTTTTGCGCAAGAGTTTGACTGCGTTCAAACAAACCATATTTCGCTTTCATCTCCAAGATTCGTTTCACAGATGCATGTATGGTTTCATCCTTGATCGTTCCTTTGTTCACCGCGTTTACCAGCGTTTGATGGGCCGCTGCTGAATTTTTTGGCATAAGGATGATATCAACACCTGCGGAAACGGCTCGTTCTACCGATTGATTCTCCCCAAAATGCTCTGCAATTGCATTCATGGTAAAGGCATCCGACACAATGAGACCTTTGTATCCCAGCTCTCCGCGAAGCAGTCCTGTCAGTACCTTTTTCGATAAGGTGGCAGGAATCGGCACACGTTCACCGTCCTTGAGGGAAGTAACATGTTCGTTGTCAATGGCAGGGAAAGCAATATGTGCGGTCATAATCATCTCTACATCATTTTTGATTGCAGCCCGAAACGGTTTTAATTCGACCGCATCAAGCCGTTCTCGGTTATGGGCAAGCACAGGCATACCAAGATGGGAATCTACCGTTGTATCTCCATGTCCCGGAAAATGCTTAACTGCCGCCATCACCCCTGATTGCTGTAGCCCTTTTATTGTTGCCAGACCAAGCCGTGTCACCAAATCCGCATCCGAGCCAAACGACCGTATACCAATGATGGGGTTATCTGGATTGCTATTGATGTCCAGCACTGGCGCAAAATTAATCTGCAGTCCCAGTGCCTTCAGCTCCTCCCCTGTCAGCTGACCAGCTGCTTCGGCTAGTGTTGCATCTCCAGTTGCGCCAAGCGCCATCTGACCGGGAAGGTTCGTACCTCCTGGTATTCGTTTAATAACGCCTCCTTCTTGGTCGATGCCAAGAAATAGAGGAATGTCACCTGCTTCTCTTTGTATATCATGTGTGAACGTTGTAAGCTGCGTCACGTCTACAATATTTTTGTCAAAAAGAATAAGTCCGCCCAAGTCCTGATCATGGATAGTTCGTTTCAGCCCCTCATTAACGGTCGTTGTCGCTTTACCATTCCATTGCCTAATGTCAGGCATAAGCATCTGACCAACTTGCTCGCTCACCGTCATATAGGATATCAGTTTGTCCCAATCTTGTGTCCGAATGGCCACTTCACGTTCGAAGCGAATTACTCTCGCCATAAATACGGCATATTCAGCGCGCGTGACAGCTTGGTTCGGACGGAAGGTGGCATCTGAATAACCGCCGACCAAGCCGTTTGAACTCATAATAAGAATGGGTGCTGCTGCCCAATGCCTGTCCGTGTCTGTCCATTTTGCGGCGTTCTTACCTTCCACGAGTGCATATGCCCGTGTAAGGAAGGCCGCAGTCTCTGCGCGGCTAAGTGGTGCATCCGGACGGAAAGTTCCGTTAGGAAAACCACTTGCAAGTCCATTTTTAGCAGCTATCATGATTTCTCGATGGAAAGGATGTGTAGTTGGAACATCGGAATAAGTTGTGCCTTCCACTGCTCTTTGAAGCTGATCTGAATAGAGCTCGCGCACCATAAAAGTGACAGCTTGTGCCCTTGTCACAAGTGCCTCTGGCTTGAAGATCCCATTGCCGTATCCGGCTACTGTTCCCCGTTTCGCCATATACGTGATGCCATCCTCTGCCCACTTTGAATACTTTAGATCAACAAACGTTTCTTCCGCAGCTGCCGTTCCCACCCCTATAAGCATAGAGCCAACAACGGCACCAATAATCGTCATCCATTTTACATGCATTTGTTTCACTCCTGTTGTATTCTATGGATGAATAGACGTTACTACGGTATAGTTTGTTGCGTTTTCATAAGTTCAATGAAATTATATTCAGGTCATGACTATCCCTTCACGCCACCAATCGTCATACCCTGGACAAAGTATTTCTGTAAGAATGGATACACCATCAGAATAGGAACACTTGCAATAATGGTCATGGTCGCTCGAATCGAGGTTGGTGTGACCGCCGTTGCATTGCTCTCGGCAGACTGATAAGCATCACTTGCTGATGAAGTCGCTGAGGTCGTCGAAGTTTGCAGAATCTTCATCAACTCATATTGCAATGTGCTTAATTCTTTATTGGAAGAGTTGTACAGGAATACATCGAACCAGGAATTCCATTGTCCCACAGCTACAAAGAGTGATACGGTTGCCATTGCGGGAATCGTTAGCGGCAGGACAACGCGGATAAATGTCGTGAACTCCCCTGCCCCGTCAATACGGGCTGACTCCAGAATGCCTTCAGGAAGACCCTCAATAAATGAACGGATGACGATCATATTGAAGACACCGATTACACCCGGAATGATATATACCCAGAAGGAACCGATCAATCCAAGGTCTCGAATCAGCAGATAACCGGGGATCAACCCCCCGCTGAAATACATGGTGAATACAAAAAACATCGTAACAAACTTGCGAAGCACAAATTCCTGACGACTAACCGTATACGCGAGCATGGCTGTACAGAAGACGGACACCACGGTTCCAATGATCGTACGCAGCGCCGAGATCAGAGTTGCGTGATAAATATCGGATTCGCCAAAAATGTATTTGTAGTTGTCCAGTGTCCATACACGAGGCCATAGATATATTCCACCCCGAATGGCATCATTTGCATTATTGAAAGATACGGCAATCATATTAACAAAGGGATAGATCGTCACAATCATCAGACATACCATGAAGATGATGTTAAAAGTGTCAAACGCTCGATCCCCGGTGCTGCTATTCCGCAAGCGGGATGTGTTTCCTTTTCGCATGGCATAGGCCTCCTTTTAGAATAGTCTGCTCTCTCCCATTTTTTTCGCTATATAGTTCGCTGAGAAAAGGAAGATGAAGCTGACCACCGTTTTGAATATGCCAGCTGCTGTACCTAAGGAAAAGTTCCCCATCCCTAATCCATATTTCAGTACAAAGATGTCCAGATTCTCCGAATAGTCCATATTCATCCCGTTACCCAGCAGATATTGCGGTTCGAATCCGGATTCAAGAATACTTCCCATGTTCATGATCAACAAGATCACAATAACCGGTTTCAAGCCAGGCAGGGTGATATATAACATCCGTTTGAAGCGACTGGCTCCATCAATCTCGGCAGCCTCATATTGCGCCGGATCAATTGCCGTAATTGCTGCCAGATAGATAATGGTGTTCCAACCGACATCTTTCCAGACCTCAGTTGCCCCCAGAATACCCCAGAAGTATTCTCCTTTCCCCATCCATAGTACCGGACTGTCAATCAGGTGAAGCTTCATCAGCAGCAGATTGATAATTCCGTCTGGTGACAGGACTGTTAATACAATGCTGGAAGCAACAACCCACGAGATAAAGTGAGGCAGATAACTGACGGTTTGCACAAAACGTTTAAATATGACATTTTTCAGCTCATTCAACAAGAGAGCCAGCGTAATTGCTGTCACAAATCCCAACACCAGTTTAATGGAACTCATAACGAGTGTATTTCGCAGCACCCGGTAGAAGGTATTGTCTTCAAATAACGTACTAAAATGTTGCCAACCTACCCATTGCTGATCCGAGAAGGACCTTGCCGGTTTGAAATTCTGAAAAGCCATGGTCCATCCCCATAACGGCAGGTACTTGAAGATAAAAGCCCAGATGACAAAAGGAATACACATCCAGGCAAGCGTTCGTTGCTGCACAAGTCGCTTAAAGAACGAGTGTGCTCTGGTTCCCTTCGGACTCGAGGCCGGAGGCATCGAGTTAAGGGAGACATTAGGTTTCTCCACGGTGAACCTGCTCCTTTCCTGTGCTGTTATTCATGCGAGGAGAAGCCGGAGTTTATGCTCTTTCGTCTTCTCCTGCGCATGTAACAGTTTGTTTTAAAGAGGTTGTTCAAAAAGTCCGCTTTTGATTACGAAAGACGCCTTGCGGCATCATCAGCATCGAATATGGAATTCAGCCGAAATGTCCGTTGCTCACGTAGTTTTCCCTCCGCTCCGCTACTCCATTTCTAGCTTCATCCCATCTTCTTGGTACTGAAAACCGGTCTTATTGAACACGCACTTAAAGTGTTCGTATTACCATTTTCCTGCAACACGATCCTTCACAACTTTGGTAATGGTCGCTTCATAACCAGCTTTATCCAATTTGTTCAGTTCAGCCATGTAGGCATCCCACAATTTATCAAAATTCGATGGCGCTCCCAAGATCATCTCCGGCAAGTATTTACGTTGCAAATCATCCGATTTGGTCGTGAAGATCTGTTCAGGTGATCCTTGCTCCAATGCGATGGACCATGCCGGGAACCAAGGCCGCTCTTCCGGTTTGTTAAACAATTCACTAAAGGTTTGGATACCGTAGGCTTCAAGGAATTTCTTATCTCCCTCGGTGTAAGATGCAGCGGCCACTTCCGGCTGGTTGCCAGGGCTATAAGCGTTACCATCGGTTAGTGTAGATTCACCGCCATATTTCGGCCAGTCTGTCCCAAAGTAGGTGAACCCGAATTTACGGCTGAGCTCCAGATCATCATGAGCCTTGCGTTGATCTTCATTTGCATAATAGAATCGGCCCTTTTCATCCACACTGTACGTCTCGTCCTTGATTCCCCATTGCACCAGAACCTGATTCTCTTCCTTCAGCAAATTATCGAAATATTTGATGATACGAACAGGGTCTTTGGCATTCACCGAGATGCCTGTTGCATAGTTGTTGACAAAGCCCGGAGGATCAACATACTGATCCTTAATTCCTTCATCAAACACAATCGGAAGTGGTGCATAACGTTTCTCATCAATGCCTGCCGAGAGCAGGTTTTTCGACGCGTCTCCAACCTGCCAGCCATAATTGAAGTATCCTAACACACGACCCGAAGTCAGCTTGGCCAAATACTGGTCTTTGTTCATCGTAAAGGATTCCGGATCAAGCATACCTTGAGCATTGATCTCATTTAACTTCTGAATCCATTTTTTCTGGGCATCTGTTCCGGCGACAACTTTTGCCTCATGGGTAGTCATGTCCACCATAACACTGCCATCGTTCGGATAACCGGCAAGATGCATCGCTGGATTTTGCAGTGTGAAGAAGTTATTAGCCACACCCGCAAGTGACACAAATCCGATTGTGTCTGCACCGTCGACAGTTGGATGTTTTTCCTTATAATCCTGAATTAGATCAAAATATTCATCCAGTGTAGTGATCTTGGGATAATCAAACTCTTTGAGCACAGATCGTTGAATCCAGAAAGCTCCTCCGCCCACATTTGGACTACCTGAATACTCACCCTGATTAGCCGTATAAGGCAGGGCATAGATTTTACCGTCTTCGGCATTTTTCATTTTATCGAAATATGGTCCATACACCCTTTTGATATTAGGAGCATATTCCTCAATCAGATCATCCAGCGGAATATAGGCCCCGGCATCCAGTAACTTGGACATCTCACCACTGGAGCTAATGACATCAGGATAGTCTCCACTGGCAATCATGACGCCGGCTTTTGTAGCACTATCACCTACCAGATATTCCATCTTCCAGTCCACACCCGTCTGCTCTTGCAACGCTTTACCGATGGTTGTTTCGCTTGCCAGAACATCCTTCTTGCCTGGAGAGAACATGTAATACGAGAACGTGACTGGACTGTTCTCATCATCACCTGTGGCTGAAGGCGCTGATGACGAACTGTTCTGACTGCACCCAGCCAGCAAAGCTGTTAGTAATACAGCTAAACCCGCTGTTCTAAATTTTGGTTTTAACATGTGAATATTCCCCCGTTCCGTGTTTTCTCTCGTGGATTACACTCACCATTTGCCAGCTACACGATCCTTAACTGCCTGTGTTATCGTAGCTTCGTATGTTTTATTGTCGAGTTGATTCAATTGACTCATATATTCATTCCATGTGTTCTCGAAAGTGGAAGGCGAATCCATAATCATTTTGGGTAAATATTTCTTCTGGAGGTCTTCTGCCTTGGTGATAAAAATCTGTTCAGGAGAGCCCTGCTCCAGTGCAATAGACCAAGCAGGAGACCAAGGACGCTCATCCGGTGTGCTGAATAGTTCTGTGAATGTCTCCACACCATATTTCTCTAACAACAGCTTGTCACCGTCCGTGTAACTAAAGGTAGCCACTTCTGGTTGGTTGCCCGGTCCATAGGCGTTGCCATCCTCCAGCACGGAGTTATTCCCGTAACGAGGCCAGCTGTAATTAAAATAGTCAAAGCCGAATTTACGACTTAATTCTGGATCTTCATGTGCCTTGCGTTGGTCATCATTTTCAAAGTAAAAGCGACCCTCATCATTCACACTATACGTCTCGTTCTCAACACCCCATTGAACCAGAATCTGGTTTTCTTCCTTGAGCAAATTATCAAAATATTTAATAATTCGCACGGGATCTTTAGCATTTACGGTAATTCCCACACCGTAGTTGTTCACAAAACCTGGCGGGTCCACATACTGGTCTTTGACACTGTCATCAAATACGATCGGGAGAGATACGTATCGTTTATCGTCAATACCAGCCTTCTTGAGGTTGTTCGTTGCATCTCCAACTTGCCAGGAGTAACTGAAATATCCCAGCACCCGACCGGACGTCAACTTGGCGAGATACTGATCCTGGTTCATTGTGAAGGATTCTGGATCAAACATCCCCTGTGCGTTAACCTCGTTCAGCTTCTGAATCCATTGTTTCTGATAATCAGATCCGGCTACCAGTTTGGCTTCATGACTCTGCATATCCACCATCACACTGCCATCGTTTGGATAACCTGCCAGATGCATAGCCGGATTTAGCAGGGTGAAAAAGCTGCCCGATTCACCAGCAAGTGTGGCGAAGCCGATGGTTTCTTTTCCATCGATCTGCGGATGCTTTTGCTTGTATTGCTCAATCAAGTCAAAATATTCGTCCAGCGTTTTGATCTTGGGATAGTTAAACTCTTTCAGCACAGCACGCTGAATATAAAAGCCGGTCTGAAAATTAGGCTCTGACACATAACCGATGTTGGCAGTGTATGGCAAGAAGTATATCTTTCCATCCTCCTGTCTGAATTTGTCCATATAAGACCCGTATACCCGCTTGATGTTAGGCCCGTATTGATCGATCAGTTCATCCAGCGGGATAAAAGAACCTGCATCCATCAATTTGGCCATTTCACCACTGGAGTCGATGATGTCGGGGTAATCCCCACTCGCAATCATTACACCTGCCTTGGTTGCACCGTCGCCCACCAGATATTCCATCTTCCAGTCAACGCCTGTTTGCTCCTGTAGCTTCTTGCCAATGGTCGTGCTGCTTGCCAGAATGTCCTTCTTGCCACCGCCAAACGTGAAATATTTAAAGGTGACCGGGGTGTTGTCATTACTGTCAGGATAAGAGGCTTCCGGGCTGGCTTTATTACAACCTGCCAGGGTTACAGCCAGTAAAATGGCCAGACCTGTTATAATGTTTTTTTTTCTAAACATGTAGCAAATGCCCCCTTAAAGTATTGTTTGTGTCTTTAAGCCTTCTCAATATATCAAGATAGCGCTTTCAAAGTTACCCATGAAAGTGTACCTCCTACTTTGAAAAGTATATCCCTCGTATTTAGTCGCCTGGCATGGCTGATGGATCAAGTGGAAGCTTAATTTGGATACGCGTACCTTCTCCTTCCCATGTCTGGATGTCGAATGTAAAGTGATTTTTATAACAAAGTTTTAAGCGACTATACGCATTTTTCATGCCAACATGCTCTCCCATATCGGTGTTTTGATCCAGGTAACTTAACAACTCTTCTAATTTTGCTTGTGACATCCCTATACCGTTATCCGTTAGTCTGATATGGAGCTGTTCATTTTCCATTGAAACAAAGAGTTGAATGATGCCTACACCCGGAGATGACTCAATTCCATGAATACTTGCATTCTCAACAAAGGGAAGGATAACCATCTTGGGGATTCGGTACATCAGTACCGCAGGATCTGCTTCAATGGTATATTGGAGTTTTTCTCCAAAGCGGTATTTCTGAATTTGCAAAAAACTCTCGATGAGTTCCAATTCTTCCTTCACTGTCACATCATTCTGATTCCAACTAATCGACTTGCGAAACATCTTGGCCATGTTATGCACGATTTTGGCAGTCTCTTTCTCACCTTTGATGAGGCTCCGCATACGTACCGACTCAAGGGTATTAAACAAAAAATGAGGGTTGATCTGACTATGAAGTGCATGAAGCTGCGCTTGCTGCTGCTTTAACTCCAGGTCTTTCTTTTGGATGTCAGCGAGATATACCTCATGAATCAGGTTATGGATCGTCTCGGTCATTCGATTAAATTCCATCGTGAGTTGACCTATTTCATCTCTTGCATCTTCAGGCGGAATCGTCTGGAAATTTTGTGTTTTTACTTTTTTCATATGTTTCAGAATACGCACCAGCCTGACATGGATGGATCTGGACATAGCCGCGATGATAATAGAAGGCAGGACAAAATTAATGCAAGCCAGCCATACGACGAAGGAACGGGACTTTCGTACCTCCTTCAACACAATTTCTTCATCCATTACTCCATGCAGGGACCACCCTTCCAGATAGTTAATACCTGTATACGTAAGTTCAAAGGGAATCATTTTGTTCGGAAACTGGATCTCGCTGTAACGTTTCCCTATCTGAGCTTCTGCTGTAGGATCATTTGAAAATTGGATGTGTCCCCCCGGATCAAGCAGATACACTTTTCCATCAAATCCGCTGTTGTGAAAATACTGCTTGATCATATCCATATTCAGGTCAATTTTAAGTAACTGCTCTCTCCCCCCTGTGTCCAGATTGTCGAGCCGTTGAACCAGACTTAACATCTGATCCGATGAGATCAGTGCTGGATAAGGGGCGGTGTATGCCTGAAATTGAACGTACCAGTTAGAGCTTCGGACCACGTCAGTTAAACGATCAATATAACCGGAAGATAGAATGGTAGAATTATCGGTATACACTTGATACCAGCGAATTCCCTGATTCAATTGACCGGAGAATTGCCCTTTTAGATAGGAATTATAAGCGTCAATGTACTCAAAATGACTTTGAAATGAACGGGAGATGGTGTCATTGAATACAGGGTCAGTATATAACGAATAAGAGAGGCCGACGCCCTGATCAATGGTTACCCGCAGGTCGTTCTTCAGATTGTTCAAGGCCATGCCGGCATCACGAGTTTTCTGACTGCGAATATTGGCGGATGTGACATTGTAGAACACCACATTGGTAACAACGATGGGAATAAACACAGATAAGACATACATGAGCAGTAACTTATCTCGAAGCTTCATGTAATTCAGGTTCCATCTTGGCATTGTGCACCTCGCTGCTCATTTCCCATAAGGAGATTGCGATACTCTGTAGGCGATAACTTAACCAGTTTCTCAAACTGGGTTACAAAATAATCCGCATTCTGAAATCCTACACGTGCAGCAACCTCGTACATTCTCAGATCCGTCTGGCGCAATAACTTCTTCGCTTCATGAATCCGCAGGTTGAGCAGATAGTCATTGAAATATTGATTGTAGCTTTTGCGGAATAATCGCCCAAGATAAACGGGATTCATATAGAAGAGCGCAGCAATGCTTTTGAGATTGATGTTCTCGGTATAATTTGCATCAATATATCGTTTGATCTTGCTGATATCCCCTTTGGATCGTTCCATCCGCAGATGAGAGACATAATCCTCGGCTTCCTCCAGCGCGATGAGAAAAGCATTTTTCAATAGTCGTAAATTCCAACCTTCATGACTTTGTTGTGCCAGCTCCTTCAGTTGTTGCAACCCTTCATCATTACCACCCATTTCGTGGACTACAGCGAGAATACCCGTTATATAACGCAAAAGAGAACCCGATACAGCCTGAGAAGAAAATCGATTCATATGAAACAATTTGAATTTCTCTTCTACAATCTTGTGGTAAGCTGACCTATTCCCCTCTTCCAGGCTCAGAATTAATTGATCCACCTCGTCCTGGTATACATTGAAAACAAACAGTGGTTTGTCCTTGATTTCCGTATAACGTACGACACCACCAGTTTCAGCATATTTATGCTTGGCTGCTTCTTCAGCCGCCATAAGGGATTGTGTGACATCACCAATTTCTTTGACGAGTGTTCCTGCGTAAAGACCGATATCCAGGTTGAACCTTTTGCTCAGTGTTATATGAATATTATGCAGGTTATCCTGTAACGCCGAGTCTCCTTGATGATGATCAGGCCACAACAGTAATAAAGCAAACGTGCCGCGTTGTTGCTCACTGATGAACATTTTACATAAATTACTCTCCAGAGAATGTACTGCTTCACGTAGCTGTTCAATCGTAATTTTAATTGCATCTAATCCGGTCTGAAGTTCAATCAAAGTTATGAGCAGACTGGAGTTACGATTGATGCCAAGCATCTCGGCATATCGATGTTCATCCTCCTTCTGTACATGGCCTTTGATCACATCCTCCAGCATGATGTTACTGGCCTGTCCCTCAGTCAAAAGAATATGTTTTCTTTTATTGCAAATCAGATTAGCTGACTTCTGCAACGTCGCCGTCAGTTCTTCATCATCAATAGGCTTCAGGATATAGTCATGAACACCGTACCTGATTGCCTGCTGTGCATATTTGAAGTCATGATAACCACTGATGATAATGAACACAGGTTCCAGATGTGGTATTTTCTCTACGGCACGTATCAGTTCCAGTCCATCCAGGATTGGCATACGGATATCTGTAATAATCACGTTTGGTTGCAGGCTTTCAATCAGATTTAATGCCTCTACACCGTTCTCTGCCTCTCCGATAATCTCCATATTAAGATCCATCCAATTTATGAGTTCATACAGCCCCTTTCGTATATACATCTCGTCATCTACCAGTAATACTTTTAACATCCGTTTGTCCCCTTTCCTCCAACGAAAATAAACCGCCGGTAGCGTCTCTCCCTATCGGCGGAATGAATCTAATATGGTGACTGTTGTAGTTATTGCAAAATACATTCATTCATGTCGTGCATAATCCCAATAGTCGCCTACGAGGCCTTCGATGATCGATCCACTAGCCCATGGCATCAAGCAAAACCAGGTGCTGGCTGGTGTACCATCCGCATATTTTTCAGTGACCAGTCCTTCCGAATGACAGAAGCGTTCAGACATCCATCCTTTTTTGCCATAGCCGAATTCTTGATCATAACGATTATAGGTCTGACAACCCCACCCGATGGTATCCATCATACGTTGACGAACATAATTCTCTTCCCGCTGTCCAACATAATACAATAGCTCATCCACTAGATTGCTGGACATAGGGTGAATATGCGGATTAGCTACTGAAGTAACACTTCCTCCGGAACTGGACCAGCCTAATGTACTGAGTGGCGGAATCTTAATAGGTGAGTTGTAACAAAATTTGAAGCTGAATTCATAACTGATCGCATCTCTCATGTGATCTAGATACAGCTCGTCACCGGTCAACGCGTGCAGAAACCGAACAGCTTTGATGTAAGCCAGAATACCTTCCGAATCAACTGCCTTGTCCGCATCCAGCGGAGCGCCGTAACATTCCATGTGTTGCACATAGGTGTTGTAATAGTGGGCTTCACTTCGTCTGAGCTCTTCCAGAGAAGATTCATCATGGGTTAACCAACAGTGATATGCCTTGGCAGCAAGACACCAGACTCCACTAAAAGCATCATATTCAAGACCTGCTCCGGTCCGCTCTGACAAAATGGTGGGATATTCTCCATCCGTATTTTTCGTGCACTCCAGACGATCAAGTATTTGTTTGACGTAAGCAAGCCAATCATCGTGTCTCACATTTCGAATGCGCTTCTCATAATCGTAGCTTTTCAGAATGTAGAACATCGCTTGAGCTACAAGGTAAGAGGAATGTCCTGGGGTACGCATGCCGTCGAACCACCAGCCTTTAACACTCCAGATCCCATCCTGATAAGCGTCATACGGAAGTCCAGATTCGGGATTCATGGCATTCTCGATAATATTGGTAATACAGGATAACGCCTGCTGTCGCATGGGCTCATTATTCAGGCGCAGTGCGGCCATAAGCATTGGTGCAGCGATGGTCATACCATTTGTCCAACTGATTGAGATAATTTTGTTGTATCGGTAGCCACCGGTTTCAGCAGCATCTTCATATACAAATGTAGAGTAATGACGATCCTCCGGAAGCCAGGCATACTCATAGATGGCATTGGACAAATCCGTTACCGTTGTCTGAGTGTCACTTCCTTCTCTTGGTTTTTCGTGATACCTCTTATAGATTGTTTCCAGTGCTGGATTGATGCCCAGTTCTGATTCAGACTCGTAGTTATATAGTTCAAGTGTGAGCCCAACCGATTCACCTGCAGCAAGTTCAAAACAGTTTTCTCCAAGGGCAGCTCGCTCGTGGACAAGTCTGGATTTGATAAATAACAACGGAGCATTCTCATATCCCAACGTATATCCGACCGCACCCTTTTCAATAGAACATGTGAATCCCCCATATTGCACAAAGTTTCCTTCCATTCCTGGATACCATTGCTGCTTATGGCCTCCTGTATTGATCCAGTAGGGACTTGCGCTTAGACCAACAATCCGACCTTCATCATAGATAAGTGCAGCTGGATGAGACAGACGATCACTTCTTACCATCCACCAGGGTGATGAAGGACGAGAAGGACTGCCCTCCCTTAGCCTGGGGAACTCATTTGGAACATTCTGAGGTGCTTCGCCCCGGTTGCGGCCATACATAAATGCAGGTAAAAAAAACCTCGGATTCTGTTTGTCCAACGGTATTTCCACATGAATAACCCCTGCCCAGGCATTCTGGCCCTCGTTGTAAATCTGAATGTCGGCTTGCCATGGAGCTTCTGCACTGCCGTTTCCGCTTATTACTTTTACGCTAGCTTTGAGAGCATGCTTGTCCAGTGCCGTGTATTCTACGGTGTCCTGCACTTTACTTCTAGCCGTGAAAATCAGATCCATCTTTTCCTCCAATCGCGTTGTACACACCTGAGTGGAAACGCTTGCAATTATGTATCCATCATGCTAGGATGGTTACATTTTATAGGTTCACGTCTGCAATTTCATTGCACAAACGGCTATATTTATTGCGCGAAACGACAAGGAGGTCATATATCTGATATGAATGAGACTTCAGAATACCTGTTTGATCCAATCCAGAATGAGCTGTTGTACCTTCATCGCACCACCACGTATAATATGGGAACGTTTTATCATCGACATAATGCATACGAACTCTACTTATTTCTTCGTGGCAATGTAAACTTCTATATTGAGAACCGTTGTTACCATTTGCAACGTGGAGATCTGCTCGTTCTTAACCCGGAGGAGATGCACCGTTCCTTTGCCTTGGACAAAAACGAATATGAGAGAATCACCATAAATCTGAAAAAGTCATATCTGAACCGCTTGTCTACTTCAAGCACCAACTTATCCGCATGTTTCGACTACCGTCCCAAGGGTAAGGGTAATATCGTACATCTTGAAGAGGACGAACTTCAACGAGTGCTACAATTAGCTGGCGAGCTTGAACAGTGTCTCTCATCAAGTGACTATGGAGCGGATATTCTGAGGAATATTTTGATTACACAGCTACTTCTTCTAACGAATCTAACTTTTCAAAATACGGATTTTGTTGCAACGGATATTATGCCTGAACTAGTTCGAAACACGATGGATTACATTGAATGTAATCTGACGAGGCAACTGACGCTCGAACAATTGTCAGAGGCTATGTTCACGAATAGCAGCTATATTAGTCGGCAATTTAAAAAGCATACCGGACTCACGATTCGAGCATACATTCTTAGTCGCCGTATAGAGCTGTCGAAATCTTATTTAATCGAAGGTTTAAGTATTACAGAGGCCTGTTATCAATCCGGTTTTGGAGATTATGCCAATTTTATTCGCAGCTTCACCAAGCAGGTAGGCACTTCACCTGGTAAATTTGTTAAATATGGAAGTCTTCTTTAAACATTGCATTAAGCAAAACACGCCAACTCTTGCCTATATCTTATATTATCTCAGCCAAAAAAAAGAGCGAAGACCGGCAGTTTTGTCAGCCGGCATTCGCTCAGGTAATCAGTAAGTTCTTATTTGTTATTCCAGTCGTATCCTCTTAGTTCAATTATTGAATTGGGGCCAGGAAAGGTTAATTCTATCTTTTGGTCCAGATAGGATACGGTTACTCTTGATTCTGCAATAGAGCGAATTCTGGTATTGAATAGACGACCATTATTCCATTCCAGATCTATTTCAAATCCGCCACGAGCCCGAATACCACGAATATATCCTTTTGGCCAAGCTGATGGCAAAGCAGGTAACAATCTGATTACTTCGTTATGACTCTGAAGAAGCATCTCTGCTATCCCTGCAGTACCTCCAAAGTTCCCATCAATTTGAAATGGAGGATGGTCACAAAACAGATTGGGTAACGTGGAGGAACGTAGAAGTTCCACGATGTTATCGTGTGCAAGTTCCGACTCCTCTAATCGTGCCCACATGTTGAGAATCCACGCCCGGCTCCATCCTGTGTGTCCACCACCGTGTTCCAGTCTTCTGTCGAGTGTTACACGAGCTGCCTTGGCCAGGTCAGGTGTTGATTGCAACGTAATTTGCGTTCCAGGATGCAAAGCGAATAAATGGGAAATATGTCTGTGACCAGGTTCCAATTCATCATAATCGTTACTCCACTCTTGGATCTGGCCATGTTTGCCAATGGAGGTCTCCGGTATTTTGGTTAAAGCACCACGGAGTAATTCTCCAAATTCCTGATCCTCTTGCAATATTCGGGTACTTTCAATGCAACGCGTGAAGAGTTCTCTAATAATCTGATTGTCCATTGAAGCACCAAAACATAAAGCCCCCGACTCTCCATTATCTAATATATAGCGATTTTCCGGTGAGGACGAAGGACATATCACCCAATTGCCGGTAGGATCCTCTATTAGATAATCCAGAATAAACATAGCCGCATCTTTCATCGTGGCGTAAACTTTTTTGAGAAATTGAACATCCTTATTGTATTCGTAGTGGTCCCATAGATGTAATGAAAGCCATGCTCCTCCCATAGTCCAAAAGGTCGATGTCATGCATACATCCTGCGGAGCAGCGTCTGCCCAGATATCCGAATTGTGATGAGCAACGAACCCCTTGCATCCATACATGGTTCTAGCGGTTTCCTTTCCCCGGACTTGCAGTCGATCTATAAAATCAAACAATGGAACGTGACATTCAGACAGATTGCAGCTTTCTGCAGGCCAGTAGTTCATCTGTGTATTAATATTAATCGTATATTTGCTATCCCATACAGGAAGCATGTCTTTGTTCCATATCCCTTGAAGGTTTGCCGGTAAAGAACCTGGACGACTGCTTGAGATAAGCAGATAGCGACCAAATTGAAAGTATAGACTCATCAGTTCCGGATCATGCTTGCCAGCTCTAAGCCGCTCAAGGCGCTGATCGATTGGAAGTTCGGAATATACAACATCTTTATTTTCATCTTCGAGATGTATATCCATCTTTTCGAATAAGGATTGATAGTCCGAGACATGATCGGCGAGCAGTTCGCTATATGGTTTTGCGGAAGCAGCATCAATTCGGCGGAGGCACTCCACTTCGAGTTGTTCCTTAGGTACTCGGAAATCCGTGCAAGCCGTGATTAGAATAGTCGCTGAATTACCATCCTTCAGAGAAAGCTGGCCGCTTGAATAATGAACCTGCCCTCCTTCAGATATAAGGCGAATCGCACAACAAAATCGGATTCCTTCTTCTCCCCCACTTCTTCCCCGGATGATCAAGTCATTCGTTCCACGCTTCTCGATCCGGTCCAGATAGGATTGGAAACCAACAGGATGCTTAAGAATATCGGAATAGGATGTTGATTCCAGAACGGTTCCCCTGCCAAAAACAGTGGAGAAAGATAACTTTCCAGGCACGCTAGATTTGAGATGAACAACGAGCACTTGATCCGGGTAGCTAGCAAAATATTCTCGGCTGTAAATGGATTGATCTGCGGTATAATTCACGTTTACCTTGCCTTGTTCCAGATCGAGATGTCTTTGATATCCATTTGGTTCATGTTCACTGTGATCCATAGCGATATAGAAGTCCCCTAATGGCTCATAATGCCTTTGCCCGTCAGGAACACCTACCAGAGTATCTGCTGCGAGTTCTTCTGCTTCCCTAATCTTACCGTCAAAAATCAGGCTTCTGATCTGAGATAAAGATTCAAGTGCTTGAGGATTATTCCGCTGCATCGGCCCACCATACCACAGACTATCTTCATTAAGCTGAATTCTCTCGATCTGTGTTTTTCCAAAAATCATGCCTCCAAGAGTTCCATTTCCGATAGGCAATGCCTCTTCCCATGTCCCAGCAGGTTGATTAAACCAGATATTTTTGGTCTTCACGTTAAAACCTCCAACGAATTATAATTCCTCACATTTTCATGTTTAGTGTGTTCCGTTTGTATGTTCTTTCAGTGTACTGTAATCTCTTAAGCATCTAAATGAACAAAATTAACTTGAATTATCACAATCTTATCCCAACATTAGAGGTGTAATCGTGAATTCCGAAACTGACAGTACAAATTCTTTGTTCTGGGCAAGAAAGTATAGCTATTGGCAATAAAAAAAGCCGCTATTATAGCGGCTCTGTTTCGTTCATTTATTTAGCTTACGTGAATGTTGGCATAAGTTATAAAATATTTCGCTCCATTTGTTGCATGAATTGCCTCAATATCAGCCGATCTTCCGAAGAAATGGATTGAAGTAGTTTCTCTTGTTGCTCTCTCCATTTATGCTCAACCGGTTTTTCTAATTCTTTGCCCTTATCGGTTAGAAAGATACGCATGATCCTTGCATCCTGTACATCACGTTTGCGATATATAAATCCGTTCTGTTCCAGTGATTTGACCATGTTTGTAACCGTTGGTGGTTCGCATTTCATATGTTCACTTAGTTGCATCTGGGTTACCCCATCACCCAACCACAGCCGATACAACAGATTATCTTGTCCTACATAGAGATTAAGTTCCCGAAGAGATTCACTATAATTTCGACGCATTTGGGAGGAAATTCGATCTAAAGACTGTCGAATTTCACAATCTACTGTATCTGTCATGAACGATCCCTCCCTAACATCCGAATTATATTTAGCAGACTAAATGTATCATGGAGATATACAGGTGTCAATTCACCTTAGTGTCGTCTTTAAGGGCCTTTTCCTATCCAAGTTTCACCCGAAAGATTGGTTTAGTCCTTATTTTTTGGCAAAACCTTGCTTGTTCAAATAGGCCATCATTTGCGGTTGAATACTTCTCTCGAGGTGATCCTGGATATGGTCACTCCATCCTTTTACTTTTTTTACGGTGAAAGGGGCTCTCGTCGGACGATTTTCATAATACTTCAGCATGGTCTCATCATAGATTGCTAATTTCTCTTGATCCATTGGTTGGTATTGATTATCAAGCAATACCATGGATTGAGGGAGTCGAGGTTTCAGTTCCGGCTTATCTCCAGCTGGATTACCGATACATAACCCCACCAGAGGGATAACAAATTTAGGTAAATTCAATACGTCAGATAGTTCGCTAATATTAGCTCTGACCGCACCAATGAACACTCCGCCAAGTCCCAGCGATTCAGCCGCGGTTAACGCATTTTGTGCCATCAGGCCAGCATCGAATGAACCAATCAACAGAAATTCAATATATTCAATATCCACATCCGGAGCGATTTCATGATTTCGGTTGAAATCTGCACAGAAGATCCAGAATTCGGCCGCTTCTTCAATATAGGGTTGATCGACACACAGATGTCTGAGTTTTTTTCGAAGTACTGGATCTGTGATGCGTATAATGGATACCGCCTGCAGAAGACTGAACGATGAAGTTTGATTTGTTGCCTGAAATATTGCATCTATTTGTTCCTCAGTTAGGGGTTGAGATGTGTAAGAACGAAACGATGTATGGTTATGAAGCAATTCGAGTGTGTTATTCATTAAACGCTCTCCTTTATTCGTTGATTCCATGTTCCTGCAATCCGTATTCGTAAGGAACGCCCATATTCTCGCGTAGTGTTTTTCCTTCATATTCCTTATGGAACAAACCGCGTTCCTGCAAGATAGGTACTACCTGATTCACAAAATCTGCAACGCCATCAAAAGATACATCGGGCACGACTGAGAATCCGTCACATGCTTCAGCCAAAAACCATTCTTCCAAGAAGTCAGCAACCTGTGTCGGGGTGCCTGCAACAACCGGATGATAGTTGATGACCCCGTGAGCGAGAACATCCCTTACAGAGAGTCCTTTTTTTAATAACTTTAAGGCTCTCGGAGAACGTGGGTCCATGGGGTTGGCATATGCATTTTTCAACAAGTCTGGCGCTAAAGGTTGATCTATATCTACTGAGTTTACCGATAAGGGTAAACCAACCATGGAGCCGAGGTAACTTACCCTGCTAGGGATTTCCTGGGGATTAAAACTCATAAGCTGTTTCCGACGATCCAGAGCTTCTTCCTCCGTTGAAGCCAGAGAAAACATAAAACCAGCAAACATTTTGATATCATCGGGGTTTCGACCGAAACGGGCAGCACTTTGCCTTATGGCTTGTCTGTGTTCACGGGCAGACGTAATATCATAAGGATTGGCGTACACTCCCGAAGCATATTTCCCAGCTAATTCTAATCCTTCACCTCCTCCCCCTGCCTGGAAAATCACTGGCTGCCCTTGCTCAGAGGGCGGAATGGGCAAAGGACCACGAGATGCATAATATTGACCCTGAAGGTTAATAGGCTGGATTTTGTCCATATCAGCAAATTCCCCTCCTTCTACATCTAACGTCCAAGCGTCTGGTTCCCAACTCCCCCACAAGGACTGAACAATTTGTATGCTTTCATGCGCCTTGTCATAGCGCTCTTGGCGATTTTCAACCCTGGCACCGAAATTAGCAGCCGCTAGGGGATCGGATGTGGTAACTGCATTCCATCCCACACGTCCATGACTGATAACATCCAGTGCTTTGAACTGACGTGCAATGTTGTAGGGATAATTAAATGTTGTAGAGAGGGTAGCCACAAGCCCGATGTGTTGTGTCTCTCTTGCTACTGCCATCAGTGCCAACATGGGGTCCATAGGAAACATAGGTGTCTGTGGGCCTAAATTATTGGATAAGCCTGGAGTGTCAGCGATGAAAATCATTTGAAATTTTCCTTGTTCAGCTAATTTAGCCCGTTCTACATAACTATCCATATTGGTGTAAGCTGCAGGATCCGTGCCAGGCATTCTCCATGCGCTAAATTCGGCTCCATAACCCGAAACCATCTGTAAAGCCAGTTGCATTTCACTTCTTTTTTTCATAACGATTTTCTCCTTCGTTCTGGACAGGCACAGATATTTGTGCCCTTACTATAGCGTGAATATATTTAGCATGCTAAGTATATGGATGGATCAGATTTTGTTCCGTTTAGTGAGGGTTATAGATATTGACGTTCACCGGTCTGGGCTGATTTCTCGACGGCATCCAGTAACTGATGTAGTTTCACCGCATCCGCGAAATTAGGTGCTAAGGTAGTACCTTCTTGAATATCTTTGGCAAACTTACGATAAGCCTGAGCCATGTTCAGAACAATTCCGGAGTCGTTATATAAAGAATGTGGAGCCGAGTAATAGGCATCGGGAATGGGTAGTTCACGAAGCTCGTTGTCCGTAGATCCTGCACCGCGTAATTGGTGTGATCCGAATTGAATGGATGCCGGGGCGCTCAGCACAATCGTGCCATTGTCTCCGAAAATTTCAAGTGTGAGTCCTGTCTGATGTTTGACTCCACCTTGAATATGAACACTGGCTGCTGCACCATTAGTCAATTTTCCTGTAATCATGATCTGATCATCCGTTGTTTTCTTGATGACTTTCTGAATATCTACCAATTCAACTTCTGGAAACTGTTGAGCTGTGGTGGCAGACAATTCTGTAAAGTCCCCAAGCATGTAAGTGAAGGCATCCAGATTATGGCCCCCTACAATGGTCAGCAAGTTCCCTCCAACTTTCCGGTCATACAAGTACGCACTCGACTTGTCACCAACGCCACCCATGCCATCAATGGCGATCTTCAGGTTGGCAGATAACACTTTACCCACATAACCTTCTGCCAATAAATCTTTTACATATTGAACGGCCGGGGCTTGTCTAGCCTGTAATCCAATCGCATTTGGCTGTTGTGCGGACGCTACCCATTCCTGCATTTCCAAGGCTTGCTTTGTATTCGAACCCAGTGGCCATTCACAATAGATTGGTTTGCCAGCAGGTACAACGGCTTTAACGGCGTTATAATGTTCCTTGACGTTAATACTGACAACGACCATATCCACATCAGGATGCTGAGCCAACTCTTTCATATTATCAAAGCCGTGATCTGCATAGAAAGCTTCTGCGCTTTTCTTTGCACTCACCATATTACTTGTCCCAACCGCTGTAAGCTCGAATTCATCCAAATGCTGAATAGCTGGAATATGTGTTCCACTCGCCCACCCGTTATTAATGGATGCCCCTATGATACCTGTACGAATTTTTTTACTCATTGTTAAACATCTCCTTTGTTAAAATTTACAGTATGATCGAATATCGGTTTGGCTCCAGCCCTTATCAGTCACTCATTTCTATGATATATTTATTTAGCTTGCTAACTATTCAATCGAGATAACATTAATTATTCTTTCATACTTTAGGTAAACTAAAATTGTTTTGGTGTTGACACCATCATAGGTGTATTTGTTTTATTAGCAAAGAGGGCAATTTAAATGAACATAGTACATCTTTATGTACCTTTGGATCAGGAGTGATATGAATGAGAGTTTGCAACGAAGGTTTTGAACAAGAGTTTATAGATGGAAAAAGTGACATGTACGCCATAGCTTTTACTCAGAATGTCCTTTCTGGGCGTTGGAAATATTTTATCTTATGGTACCTAAAAGACGAAACACGGCGATATACAGATATCAAAAAATTCCTTGGAGATCTGTCTCAAGGCTCCCTTACAAAGCAGCTTAAAGAGTTGGAGAATGATGGTGTTATACAACGTGTTGTATATCCGGAAGTTCCTCCGCGAGTTGAGTATTCGTTAACAGACAAGGGAATGAAGTTACTACCGATCCTTGAAAAGATGGAGGACTTTGGCAAAGAATACGGCTAAACCACTTAATTGAAATGGCTAGCTTAACCCAAAAAAGCCGCAATTTAGCGGCTCTTTTACTCTGAGAAATTTTTATTCTACTTTATAATCAGTAACTACATCAAATTCTCCAATAATATTGTCTCCTTCTACATCATACAAATGAATCGTTCGAACAGTACCATTCACTTGTGTTTGTGCCAAGGCTTCTTCGATGGTAGTGATTTTAGGTGTAAGATCTTCAGCTTTTAGATAACCCTCGATTCCATTGGTGCCAATTGCAGCAATCAAATCGGGTTCAACCCCAATGATTGGTTCAGATAATGCTGAGCCATAGGTATCGCCCTGTGAATTGACATCATATTTAGTTTGAAGCAATAATTCGTGAATCGTTTCCGATGTTTCAGTGTTGTTTTCAAATAAAACATTTGATGAATTTACGTTCGATAACTTTAAGTTTGGCGATTTGTATCCAGTATACCGAGTGTATCCATTCCCATTATAGAATTCACCAACGTTCTGAGCATAATACGTCGTTTTAGTCGTTATTCTTGGAGAGTAGACAAAAAAACTAGAGGTTTTCGACGTATTATATGTCATGGAACTTGAAGCTGTTAAGCTTCCGCCAGATGTGTACAATCTAGCCATAGCTCCCATATATCCATTTGGAACACTTGCTGAAGCCTTCACTGATGCAACGGCTTCAGCAGTCGTACCTGTAGTGAAATTTCGAGTCCATACTTCAGATGTGAAAGTGTACGTGTGTCCCTTAATTTTGGGTGTACTATACGGTGAAGATGCAGTATTAGCCAGGACTGTTGAAGATGCCAAAAATAACGATAGAATACAAATCATTACCGTACTAACTTTCTTCGTTTTTCTCTTATTCATAGTTTATCCTCCTCATAATAAAAAATATTTGGATTATAGTTTCAATCTTTAATCCCTCTCTGTAAATATATTAAATTTATTGTAATAATTAGATTTATTTTCCTTTTATATCATAGCACTGTTCCAGTTTTTTTGAAATAAATTCGCTAGTTTTCTTGCCTTAACATCAAAGAAATACTTTTGACACCTTGCTCCGGAATTCACGAATCGCTCCTTTTCAGCTCTGCCTTTCGATGTGGGTATCTTCCTTATGGCTGGATGTCTTATGATATACTATATTAACAGGCATCGAGCACATCCATGGTTAGTAGCAGTTGTATCAGCTCTCATATTGACTATTGTAGAGTGGATCGCCAAAGATTACGGAAAAGTGTGGTATTTTAATGGATGGAACTTCCTCTGGTCTTACGCTTCGTATTTTAATCCCTATGGTGATGGCGTATGTATACAGTTTGATCTTCTACAAAATGTTCAAACCACGTAACCCTTCATAAAGTATGTATTCTCAGCCAGCATAGGCAAATCAATAGGTTTCCATATTACTTATCTTTGTTAAAGGGGGGATGATATGTTTTTCTTCTTTTTCTTTCTGTTACTTGGAATGATTGGTTTATTCTTTGGAGTTAGAGCACTGAGACGACCCAATTCATGGCCTTTTAATCGTACGAAGGATGAACTTCATGAATACGATATGATGGGCATCAAGTTTAGAGGCGTTTTTCTCCTTGCTTTTGGTACTGTTCTGACTATCGCCTCTTTCAGACTTCTTCTTATTTAATAAAATCCAAAAAAGCCGCTAATATAGCGGCTCTCCATCGGGCCTTACTCTGGTCCCGCTCAATATTGTGATATCAACTATTAATCCTATGGTTTAATATTAGCTTGCTGACCATCAGGAGCCACCGACTTATCGTTCGTCTTCATACCCCTGCGCTTCTTGTACCCTTTAAATATGAAATACCCCACTATGATTAAGATAATCGGCATTCCGTACAGTAATAGAGGAAAAAACATATTTTTTTCTTATGTTAATTGTATAGACAAATAAAGTTGCTATTATAGCAACTTTATTAAAAGACATTTTTAGATTTCTTAAGCATTTTCAGGTTCATAAATTCCGTAACCATTCTTGCCATTCTTTTTAATCTTGTACATAGCTCCATCCGCATGTCTCAGAAGTTCGGAAGGCTCCTGTCCATGCTTGGGAAATAGGCTGATACCAATACTCATCGAAAGGTTGATATAGTTTCCGGCAATTTTGAAATGGGTACTGAATGCAGCTTCCAATCTTTTGGCGATGACTTCAGCATCGTGATCATCTTTCAGATGGCTTAAAATGATGAATTCGTCCCCGCCAAGCCGAGCTACAGTGTCCGCACTTGGAATTGTTTCACTTAATCGCTTTGCCATTTCCAGCAACACTTGATCGCCAACATGGTGTCCATATGTATCATTCACTTGTTTAAACCCATCAGCATCCACAAACATGACGGCTAGTTTGTTATGGTTTCTTTTGGCATTACTGATGGCCCAGGCAAGACGGTCATTATAAGCAAGACGATTAGGCAGACCGGTAAGTGGATCATGCAAAGACAAATGCTTGCTGATTTTCTCGGAGATTTTGATTTTGGCGTACTCCGTCTCCAGTTCTTTGATCAGATTTTTAAGTTTATATACCCTGGTATTGGTGTTAGTCATGTCAGTAATCTGAATAAGGGCATAACTCCGATCTTCATGATAGAGCGGTTCAACATGCATATTTTGTCTGAATAATTGTTCATCCTCTCCTTCATTAGGAAGAATGAATGCCTTATGTAACGCGCTTGAGCAAAATCTGCTCTGTCCATGATACAGCGCATTTTGCAAAATATTTAAATACATGTTCGACTTAAACCGTGGGCAGACCTCAAGCAGATTCAAGCCTACTACCTCTTCTACATTCTTGCCAGTAAAGCGCTCCAACCAGGCATTCCACACAACAATTTTCAAATGCCTGTCCACGATCATTATTCCCATATGGGCTTTGTTCAAAGCTTGTGAAATAAGATTATCCATTGCCCGCCTCCAACAAAGCGTCCATTTTGGCCAGCAGGCTCGATATGGAGTTCATACTCAGTGCTATGACAATGATACCTGTCACATCCGTATCGGCAAGTAAAAACGAGGTATGTAAAACCAGGACATAAACTTCATTCTGAAGCAATATTTGTTGATCGGAATTGGTGACATAGATCAGTTCAATATCAGGCAGGACGTATTCCAGTTTGATCTCGAGGAAATTACCGAATTCTCCAATAATCGCGTTAAGCAGGACATTGCTAACTTCCTTCAAAACGTCCAAATCCGTATCCATCAGGTTCGGATCGTTCGGTATAACGCTCTCACCCAGTTCTCCAAGACAGATGTTTGCCAATACTTTAGCCTGCTCAACAGGAAACATCAGAAATGCTTTTCCCTGAAATTCGTATCCGAACTGTAAGGATGACCTAAACAGGTGACCTTCACTAAAGAAAATGTTGTATCTTCGATCTCCAGGATCAACATCGGATATGGAGATTAGTTCCACTTCCGGAATATTCAAAACGATACGCTTGTCTACAATCTCTGACAACATGTTAGCCGCTTGTCCCACGTAAACGTTCACTAGTTCAGTAAGCAAATCCTTCTGTAAATCATTCAGCATGATAGGCCGCCTGAATCAGTTGAATCATGGTAGTTGCCTTCTCTGCGGTTAACGGTTTATTCAGAAAACCAGAAATGCCTAACATTTCAACTTCATCCCTAGTTGTCTTCTGAATATCTGCGGATAAGATAATAATTTTGACATTGCTATCCGTTTCTCGAATCATTCGAAGCATTTCTTGTCCGTTCAAACCAGGCATTAGCAGGTCGGTGGTTATAAAATCAGGTTGAAATTCCTTGAATAGGTTGTATCCTTGCTCTCCATTATTAGCAATCTGAATCTCGCATTCTGGAATATGATCAACAATCAGCTTTGTAAGTAATTTCTGTACGAAAATGGAGTCTTCCACGATTAATACTTTCATTTTCTCTTCAGTCTCCTTGATAAAGTGGTAAGGGCTCGGGATGGTCAGGCGCTGTGGACAGTTCTTGATATAGGGCTTTCGCGCGCAGTGGCACCCTGAAAAGAGACTGACTGGTGAATCAAGTAAATATAAATTATAGTAACTTTAATTTAATTGTCAACAACATTATTGAATAAGTTAGATTCGTGTGCAATTGACATACTACGGCCCGCCGTTTAAAAAAACATAAAAAAACGGTCACCTAGTGACCGTTTTTGATCGGTTATCTGGAACTGCATTAAGTTTACTCTTTTACCCCTCCAAGCTGCAAGCCATGAACGAAATACTTCTGCAAAAATGGATATACGACTAAGATGGGTAATGCCGCAACAATCGTAATCGCTGCCCGAATAGATACAGGTGTGACCATGTTACGCGCAGCACCAAGATCTGCACCATTGGCAACGGCTGCACTGCTGTTGGAATTCATAGAAGATGATAATAGTTTCATCAACTCATATTGCAGCGTGCTTAGGTTTTGTTTGGAAGATGCATACAGAAACGTATCAAACCAAGAATTCCATTGACCGACTGCAATGAACAGTGCAACAGTAGCAAGAACCGGTTGGCACAGCGGTAGAATAATGGAAATGAATGTTCTGAAATCTCCAGCACCATCGATTTTGGCGGATTCGATCAATCCCTCGGGTAGTGTCTGGATATAAGTTCTAATAACAATCATATTAAAGGCACTGATCAGCCCAGGAATAATGTACACCAGGAAGTTGTTTAACAAATGCAAATCTTTCATTAGGAAGTAAGTTGGAATAAGACCTGCACTAAAATACATCGTAAGAACAACTGTAATGGTAATGGGCTTTCGTAATATATAATCTTTTCGGCTTAGTGTGTAAGCCAGCATGGAGGTTAAGAATAGACTTAAAACTGTCCCCAAAACCGTTCTCGCCACAGATATACCAAAGGCGCTGAAGATGGTCCCTCCTGCAAATACTGCTCTGTAGTTTTGATCTGTCCATACCCGAGGCCACAGATAAATCCCACCCCGGATGGTGTCATTACCGGCATTGAATGATACGGCGAGTGTATTCACAAACGGATACAGGGTAACAATCGCGATTGCGATCATCAGTATACCATTTAACGTATGGAAGACAATCGGTTCAAGCCGAGATTTATTGATTCCCATCTCTAGTCCCCCTTATATTAATCGGTCTTCCCCGAGCCGTTTGGAAATTGAATTCGCCGCAAAGATCAGCGTGATACTAACTACTGTTTTGAAGATACCTGCCGCAGTAGCCAAAGAATAATTCCCGATCTGTAGTCCGTACTTCAGGACAAATATATCTATCGTCTGTGACCAGTCGACAACCACACCATTACCTAACAGATACTGAACCTCGAATCCAGCTTCCAAAATCCAGCCCATATTCATGATCAGCAAAATGATAACAATGGATTTGATTCCGGGTAAGGTCACATACAGCATTTTCTTATATCGGTTCGCACCATCAATCTCTGCCGCTTCATAGAGGGAAGGATCGATAGACGTGATGGCCGCCAAATAAATAATGGCATTCCAGCCAACTTCTTTCCATACATGGGATGCGCCTACAATGCCCCAGAAGTATTCCGGAACGCTAAGCCACATGATAGGTTCTTGAATGATATGCAGCTTCATGAGTACCACATTCACAATCCCACCATCTACAGATAGTGAACTTGCTACGATACCTGTCACAATAATCCATGAGAGAAAGTGAGGTAAATACGATATTGTTTGAATGGTTCGTTTATATAACTTATGTTTGATCTCATTAAGTAAAATGGCAAATATAATTGCTGTGGCAAATCCGAGCACCATATTGATGACGCTCATCGCAATGGTATTACGAAGCACGTTAAGAAATGCATCGTCTGTTAGCAAAAACTTAAAGTGTTTGAGCCCGACCCATTCCTGCTGCGTGAAACTCTTCGCAGGACTGTAATTCTGAAAGGCCATAACCCAGCCCCAAATGGGATAATACGAGAATACGAGAATGTACGCAACGATGGGCAATGACATGAACATGAGTTGTCTTTGTCCGCGCAATCGTTTTAACAGTGGTGCTTTGGGAACGACTGTACGGGTGGTTTGCTCTGGTATGGCTCCAGGCGTGTTCGCCATCTTTCACTCCTCCTATTGGCTTGCAGCGACTTTAAGCATGATGTCCCCGGAAGGCACTCGCCTGAGTAATCCTTTGGTTGATACCTTCCGAGAGAATCATTGCCGCATTTTTTTATTTAACAGACCAGTTCTCGATTCTCCATTTCAGTTGATCATTAATTCGATCTTCATAGGATTTGACATCGATCTTCTTGTAAGCGTCTACATATTCAGTCCAAATGTTATCGAACTCATTCGGTTTTGACATGATTGCTTTAGGCAAGAATTTCAATGAAGTGTCTGTCATTTGTTTGTTCGCTACCGCAGCATCAGAGCCTTCTTTCAGATCGACCTGCCATGCTGGATAGTACACTGGATTTTCTGGTGCAGGAGAGAAGAAGTCACTCCACGTTTTGAAGCCGTATGCATCCAGAAGTTCTTTATCTTCCGGTTTGAGGTTGTCATAGAATTCCTCAGGTTGGTTGATCGCTCCAATTGCATTGCCATCTTCAAATGTTCCTTCAAGCTTCGGTGCAGCAGCGTAGAAACCTTCAGCTTTGTTAACCAATCTCCATGCTGGATCATCCTGCTCTGTCCGTTGCTCTGGTGTACGATAGAATCTTCCCTCTTCATTCACTTGGTAGTCTACACCCTCTTCACCCCATGACAAGAGCTTCTGGTACTTCTCGTCCATAAGCTTATCGAGGAATTTGATGAGTGCGACAGGGTCTTCGGCATCTTTACTGATACCAAAACCATTGTTCAAGTTAATGACCGGACGATCCAGATAATGATCTGTGATACTTGTATCATAGACAAGCGGGAAGCCTACGTATGTCTGACCAATTTTCCCCTGTGCTACGAGTGGGTCTTCGCCGGCTTGGAAATTCCAGTGCTGGTCGAACATACTAAGCACACGTCCCGAAGAAATTTTGGCCAGATATTGATCGTAGTTCTGAACAAAGGCTTCTTTATCCAGCAATCCCTCGTTGTACAGATTGTTTAGTTCCTTATAATACCGTTTGGAGATATCTTTGTCGGCAAAAACGGTTGCGACTCCACTATCATCTACGACTACGCCCCCGTCGTTGGGGTGACCCGTAAGATGTTCAGGTGGGTTAAGCAAAGGGAACGTCCGCCAGTCTGAAGCCAATGTAGTGAAACCAATCGTTGGTTGACCATCAATAGTTGGATTCTTGGCTGCATAATCACGGACCAACTTTGTGAAATCATCCAACGTTTTAGGAGTTGGGTACCCGGCATCCTTCAGTATGGACTTTTGGATCCAGAATGCAGGACCAGAATAATAGTTACTAATGAACTCTCCTGTATACACTCCATAGTTAGGCAACCAGTAAATATGTCCGTCACTGGAATCTTTCATCCGGTTCCAGTCTTTACCGAAATGTTTCTTCAGATTAGGTGCATGCTCTTCAATGAGATCTTCGAGCGGAATAACCGCACCCGCTGAGACCAACTTGGTGTCTGCTGTGATCAGATCCGGGAAATCGCCCCCGGCAATCATAACGCCCAACTTCTGTTGAAGATCACCTACTAGAAACTCCATCTCAAGATTAACGCCGAGTTCATCCTGAATCTTCTTGTAGATTCGGTTATCTTTAGCTGGCGCCTGATTTGGCGTTCCGATAAAGGCCGAGATGTTCAGTACCTCTTTCCCATCCTTTGTAGTCGCTTTCTCATTGTCACCGCTGCATCCTGCCAGTGCCAAACTCAAAGCCAGAACGAGTGATACGGAACCCCAAAGCTTCTTTTTCTTAAGTCCCCCCATGTACTTGCCCTCCTTGGAAGTGGTATGTCTTACTGTTTTTAGTATGAAGAAATGTATGCGGTTACAAAATATATACATTTAAGGTCTACCCCCCTGTAATTGTAGGTCTTATTCAGGAGGGGTTCTTCTTTTTCATGGATCAATTCGCATACTTTTGCCTGTATTCTACTGGTTTCATGGCTGTTCGTTTTTCGAAGTGTCTGAGAAAATGCTGGTAACTGCGGTACCCTACTTGCTCCGCAATCGCACTGGATGTTTGATTCGTCTGCTGGAGCAGACGCTTCGCTTCTTCCATTCTTAGATCATGTACTACCTCGATTACACCCTTACCATACTTTCGCAAAAAGGATTGCCCTAAATGGACAGGATTCACGTAGAATCGTTCTGCGAGCTCCTGGATCGTAAATGTCTCCCTGTAATGCATCTGCACATATTCAGCAACCGTCGCCTGGATGCCACCCATTTGCCTCTCCCGGAAAATTGCCAGTGCTGACTTACATTGCAAACAGAAATGTTCCAGATTGTTAGCAACCTCTTCTATATTTCGATGGCCCTTCTCCAGAATTCCGCTCGCCAATTCGTTCATTAGAGCATTAGGTTCTCCTCCTAATTCTCTGCACAGGGACAATCCGCGGAATATAATATGGGTAGAGAAAATATGTACAATCTCTGGCGCAGCCTTCATCTGTACAAACAGTTCAAAAGCACTCCGAATCGCAGACGAGAGGTCCTCCACAGAACCGTTTTCAAGCAAATCGCAAATATGGTCCACCTCTGACAGCGTTTCCGGATCAAACTGCCAATTCTCCAGCTGAATATCTTCGGCAAACAAAAGATGCTCTTGATTAAAAAACAAATAACGCCCAACTTCCTGAGCGGAGCGGAAGGATTCAGATAAATGCTCCAGTTTGTTGACCGTTAATCCAACCGCGATATGAATATCTCCGCAGCCGTTATGTTGCATATTATTCATTAAACGCTGGGTAAAAGCTTTAATTGCTTCAAACGTCTCATTTCTATCATTCGTTTCCTCCCCCCATACAAGTCCCAATGAGTCTCTTGTTCTGTCTATCACATAACAGCAAGTTGTTTCTTCAGCCGTTTGTTCGACTACTGGACAGACTTCCTGAATATCTCCCTGAAAGGCTATCCGCAGGTATGCCCAATGGGACTTGTTTAAACGAGGAAGTATCTCTGACATCTCCTCCTCCGATATATTTTGCTTATCCTTAATCAGTGCGGACAAAAACGCTTTGATCCTTTGCTCATTTGCATGTTCCCTTATACGCTCCTGGGTTTCACGCTCCTGCAATTGCATACGGAGACGGACCAACATATCCTCTGCTTCTGTACTATCAACCGGTTTGGTTAAATAGTTGGAGACACCTAATCGAATAGCTTGTCTGGCATAATTAAAGTCACTGTATCCACTCGTGATGACAAACAGCACAGACTCATGTTCCAATCGTCGTGCTTCTTCTACAAGTTGCAGCCCATTCATCACAGGCATACGAATGTCTGTCACCACGAGATCAGGTCGATCTTGTTCCATCATCCGAATGGCTTCCTCACCGTTGGCGCACACACCTCTGATTTCAAAACCATACTTTTCCCAATTGATCAGAAGCTGTAACCCTTCAATGGCATAAGGTTCATCATCGACTAATAGCACTTTATACATGAGAGTTCACCTCCTATTTCCTCTGTTCCAGCTTGGAGATCGGTATACGGTACCCTGCAATAGTTTCCTTTCCAGGTACACTGCTTAGATCAAATATCGCATTTCCTTCATAAAAGAGTTCCAACCTGCGGTAGACATTGCGGAGTCCTACATGCTCGCCGTTCCTGGGTCTTTCAGAACGAATATCTCGCAGGAGCTCGGTTAATCTCCCTGCATCCATACCGATTCCATTATCGATCACCTGAATAACCAGTTCAGAAGTGTTTCGACTCGCCGTTATCTTGATCTGTCTTCCATTTTTTCGCGCCTGCAAGCCGTGTTTGCAGGCATTTTCGACGAGCGGTTGAATACTCATTCGGGGAATAAGCAACGAAGCTGCATCAGGATCAACCTCGAAGGTGTAATCAAACAGCTCTCCAAAGCGAAACTTCTCAATCTGGAGATAAAGATTCGTAAATTGTAGCTCTTCTTGCAAAGGAATCAGATTGTCAGAATGACTGAGCAACTGTCTCATCAGCTTGGACAGACTTTTAATAATCTCAATTACTTCCGTATATCCATTCTTTGTACTAACGACTAGCAAGGCATTCAATGTGTTAAATAAAAAATGGGGATTCATCTGACTCTGGAGCATGGACAATTCAGTCCTCACTTGATCCAGCTCCAGATCTTTTTGGCGGATTTCCAGTTTATATACGTCATTAATCAGCGTATGAATTTTACCAATCATGATGTTAAATGTACGAATAAGCCCGCCAATTTCGTCGCGGCCTTCGTGAATTTCAATCAGATCGAATCGTTCGTTACGAACCTTCTCCATATGTCTTGACAACTTGCGAATCCGATAGTGGTAGGAACGCAAAATAATGTAGATCAATACAGAGGGGACCACGATACTTAATGCGAGCAACCCCAGAATTGATTTAAAGGCTTCTTGCAAAAGGTGGTCAAGGTGACGCGTATCGGCAACTCCAATCAATTTCCAACCCTTTAGGTAGGCTAGATTCCCCAACGATTTTTCGAGCGTGTAAGCAGAATCTCCAGATTCCTTGAGCATTGATTCATTATCAAGGGGGGATAAGTCGGTTTCGCTGAAATCCCCACTTGAAACGACAGTTCGATTGTTGCTGTCCACCAGACGCAGCTGAAGACTGTCTGATTCACGATTTAAAATGCTGTACACCCGGCTAAGTTCCAGATCAATCTTGGAATACTTGTTGTAATTGGCATAGGAAGTATAGGTATCCATTTTGCCAATCACACTGATTCTTCTTCCCGCGTTAAATCCGGATGGCTCAATATAATCAACGACAAGAATGCCTCCACTGGTGGATTTCAGCTGTTTCAATCCAGGGAGTACATTCTTGTCTTTCATCACGATATAATGACTGCCCGTCTGAATGGTATCGTTATCCGTATAGATACGCACCTCCAGAATATTCGCTGACATGTACCGTGTTAATTTATCTCGCAGGAATGCATGGTAGACGTTGTAATAATCCACGGGGGAGTGATAGGTCCGATCCAGTGCCTCATAGAGCGAATCGTCTGCTGCAATAATTCGGCTCAGGGCAACGCTCTCATCAATCATGCCTAGCAGTTCCCCCGCAGCCCTGTCGATGGATTTACGTAGATTTTCCTGTTCTCTAATCTTGATATCCGCAGAGGTTCGTTCATAAAAGAAGATATTAATCGTTATTACAGGAAGGAGAATACTAAGTACATAAATAAGCAGAAATTTGGATCGGAGAGGAATATCATTAACCTTACTGAACATCCAGAATTTATGACGCATATAATCACCCTTGGTTTTTGTTTTTATAGACTGACGGAAGCTCCCCTGTATGCGCTCTGAACTTTTGGGTGAAATATTCAGCATCATGATATCCTAGCCTGAATGCAATGTCAGTGATCTTCATATTGGTACGTCGCAGGAGTTTACGGGCCTCCTCAACACGAAGCTGGTGCACATAGTCACTGAAACTGACCCCCATCTCCCGCTTGAACTGTTGACCCAGGTAGGCAGAATTCACGTGAATACGATTAGCTACATCCTGTAATTTAATTTTACTTCGATAGTGCTGCTTCAATTCATTCACTGCTTCTGCAACCAGCCCTCCCGTACCCGTCTTTTGCTTCAATTCAGACTGGGAAAGTTGCTTGGACAGTCGAACACACAGGTCTTGCAATGTGCCGGAAGACCAACTCGCAGCCTCATGCCAATCTTTTTCACATAGTATTTCTCTGCAACCCTCTCTTTTTCCATATTTACGTAGCAACTCCCCATGGATATATCGGATGACATGATGTATCCATTCCAACGAAACCTCTGCTTTCTCACTTTTCTCTAATAGTGCACTCACTGCAATATCGATAGAATACGTATTTTCTGCTTCAATCAACGCCAAGATCTCTTTGGAGATGTTCATCATTTGCTCTAAATCATATTCTTCGCTTATTAGATATTCATTAAGATGATTCTCATAGGCTTCATCTGTAACCATGACTCCATTTTGCTGTTTTTGCTCATTTCTGCGTTTGTCCAGAGGTTCAATCATGTCCATAAGGATTTGATGAATCTCCTCGGGAACAAGAGGTTTAAGCACGTACTGATCGACCTGATACCGTATGGCTTGCTTCGCGTAATTAAAATCGGAGTATCCTGTAACGATAACAATTTTAGAGGTATAGGCGAGATCTTCTCGCAAGGTGTGAATCAAACCAAGACCATCCATAACAGGCATTTGAATATCCGTGACGACAAGATCCGGTTCAACCGAGTTGAATAAAGCAAGTGCTTCCTCCCCATCTGTTGCCGTTCCGCAGAGTTCATATCCACAAGCTCGCCAGTCAATCATTGTTCTCCATCCTTCTAGCATAAACGGCTCATCATCCGCGACAATGACCTTGTACATTAGCTCACCTCACTTTTATCCTTGATCAGCTGCATGTATTTTATCTATATCAATAGGTAGATTCCAGTTGTTCTGAAAACGCTAAACAGCAGAACAACAGCAGGATTGTTGTCTGCTCGTACAACTTTGGAGAACAAAATTTCTACCAGTCTCATCGTCATTTATCAATAACATAGAACATGGTTCCATCGGACCGTACTATAAGAACGCTCCGATTTTAGCGAAGTGCCGGGATAACAATTCAAGTGTAACGCTTACATTTTGGTACAACAACCTGTTAAACTATAGGTTTTCACCCGACAAAGTATAGGTTTAGATCAGAAGTAATCTATTGCCAGGTAAAAGAGTTTTCATTCTCCACGCACAATACGGAATCCTTGATCGGGACCAAAACCATTTGCATCAAATTTGCCTCGAAATGATATTTCATTGTTATTGACACCGCCGATCCAGCCTCCGCCTTTCACAACTCGCCAGGATTGATTGGGACTCTCCGAATCGCTGTACCAGTCCCAGCACCATTCTCTCACATTCCCAGACATATCATAGATTCCTAACTCATTCGCCTTCTGAGTTCCGACTTTTTTGGTTTGATTACGGTTGCTCTCAATAGCGGGCCAGCTCCAGTCACCCGTCAGAATGTTCTCGCCGGCATTTACCCAGTACCAAGCCACTTCATCAGGATTGTTACTTCCGCTGTATGTGTAATTTAAGCTCTTTTGACCTCCGCTTGCAGCGTATTCCCATTCTGCCTCTGTGGGTAAACGGTAACCGTTGGCGTCCTCGTTGATCGTTACATTCCATTTTATAGTGTCATTTTCATTGTGATTATTCGTGTCCTGGTTGTCTTTATCTATATTGTAATAAGGTTTCAGGTTTTCTTTTATACTTTTTTGATTACAGTATTCCACTGCGTCATACCAGCTGACCATTTCAACAGGCAGGTCATCTCCCTTGAAGCCAGAAGGGTTTTCCCCCATAACCTCCATCCATTCTTTTTGAGTTACTTCATATTTGCCAATATAGAAGGAATCCAGCGTTTCATTCCTATCGATCTGACTCGGCTTACTGCTCTTGAAGGCTCCTCCTTCGACGAATACCAAGTCATCGCTTAATTTCGTATTACTTGCTGAACAAGCACTTAGACTAACAACTATAGCGATTAAAGTTAACCATACCAGCTTCTTCATTCAATTATTCTCCTTTACTAGCTTAAATCCGGCAACGTCGAGGTCCGTTAGTCTGGAGAATAACGTTACTCAACGCTACCGGAAAATTGAATTTCAAATGCAGGTGCAGAAGTTGAACTGCATCACATCATTTTTACCAAACCGTCACGTTTGCGCTTCCGCTACTTTGATAACCTTCCGTTGCCATCACCTGATAGGACCAGCTGTTGCCTAAGTACATCCCTTTGCTCGCCCATGCATTCACATGATTACTGAACGTGATGGTAGAATTGACTCCGATTGGTTTCTTGGTCTGTCTAACACTCCAATACTGAGGGAAAGTCTGAGTACCATCAATGGAAGGTGCATTGTATCTCATCGTTGTATAGATGTCATATGTGCCGCCATCACTAGTCATCGAGCCCTTATACGTTCCGGTAGGACGATACGTTCCCCAGCTATCCACCACGTAATATTCAATTAGAGCGTTTCTAGTCCAACCATAGAAGGTGAGATAGCCGTTACCTGAAGGAGAGAATACGCCGGCATTATAATTGACCACTCGATTAGGCGTACCGTATGTCCACCCTTTCCCGACAACAAAGTTCCCGGTATTTTGCCAATTCACGCTGTAATTCCCGCCCGATCCATTCACGGCGTTGACCGTTCCTCCACCATCTGTCCAATTTTGCCAATAATCTGTTGCTGCGCTCGATGTGGCTGCGAAGACACCAAAACTCATGGAAGCTGCAAGAACAACGGTTAACAATTTTTTGCTAAATTTAAACATAGATTATACCTCCTGATATTTTAATAGATTTGGTTGATGCTACAATCCGATATGAATGTTCTTCAGCAAATTCACTTGAAAAGACGTTGCGAAAACAGATACAAATCGTTCTTCCACACGGGCCAATCATGTCCTCCACTTTCCTCATGCCAAATGTGAGGTACTCCGTGTTGCGCCAAATATTGGTGAACCCCAAGACTAATCTCTATAAGATTGTCCTGTTCACCGCAAGAGATCCATAACAGCGAGAGTAATGAAGGCGCTTTCGAAAGATCAGGGACAAGTAGCTCCGGACTTCTGGTGTTTGGGGCTGCAGAGAAAGCACCGATCCATGCAAAATGGTCTAGATTATTTAATCCGATATTTAAGGATTGACCTCCACCCATGGATAAACCAGCAATCGCCCTTTTATCCCGGCTTTTATGCAAAGGGTAGTTCGACTCCATGTAAGGTATCAAATCGTTGAGCAGATCGGATTCGAACCGTTTAAATGCTTTGATTTTCTCAGGTTCAAACAGGTCTCCTACGGCTCGATCATTCGACATTGCGCGACCGTTGGGGAAAACAATAACCATCGGTTCAAGCATATTATCGTTGTACAGATTATCGAGAATAATTTGCGGAGATCCATGAGTATGCCATTCGGTTTCGTCTCCGCCAATACCATGCAAAAGAAAAAGTACAGGATACATCGTTGTCGAAGAAAATTCTGGTGGGGTGTACACCATCGCTTTACGGGAATTGCCAACCGTGGTGGAAGGATACTCTACCGTCTCCATGACTCCACGTGGTATATTCTCCCGATACTGGTCATATCCCGTTACTGCTGGTGAGATCAATTCCATTCTCTTTTCCTCCGAACATATGAGTGACTATCAGTCTTCAGTTAATCCACATAGCCAAAACCCAGAATAGTGAAGCATTTATGTTCATGGCCTTCCGCCATTTCGATCTCGATGGAGTGCTCCCCCACATGCTCTTCGTTAAGCAGAAGTGTGGCATGGCAATGGGTCCAGTTCACTTGACGCGGATCGACTTTTTGGACAAATACCCCATCTACCTTGATATGTGCAGTTCCGAATTCATCGTTACCAGAATCCTTGAAGATCAGAATGAGGCGTTTGCACTGCAAACTTATCCGAAAACTACTCTGATCCTCTTTTCCCTCTCCTGTACGCATCCAGTTGTTGGGGAACTGAGGTGTACCATAGTCATGAGCATCCATCTCAGCCATCTGCAGATCCGTGTCCGTTTTACAAAAAGAGCCTGCATCGATTCGGGCAATATGATTGCCGTTTTTCCGATCCAACAGCTTCACATTAACAAATTCATTTCCAATTAGCGGAGCTTTTTCAATATCATGATCTTTCTCATCCCACTCAGAACGATTCGTCACGTCGAACAAATATTCCAAACAATCGGCCATAATTCGATGCCCTATGTTAGTTGGATGATATATATCATGGAAAAATTGCTTTTTGGAAATAACGTTGCCTTCACCTTTTGTCTTGCTGAACTGATCTACGACAGCATCTTTCACACTTACCATTGGCAGATCATAATGCCAGCCTACCGGAGCGAGACGATCCTGTAGATTCCAGTCATTTTCGAATACACTGAATAACAAGATGACCGCTGGCTTGTTATCGGCAGTAAGTGCTTTGAGTACCAAACTCTCGTAACATTTACCTTGGGTTTCATCATCTGCGTCATTGACTGCGAATTCGATTATGACAATATCCGGCTGAACGGCACCTCCCCTCAGCACATCACGATCATAACGTACAATCCCCAGTTCTGAAGGAGTTCCACCCACACCTGCTTTAATCAGATGAATCGGACTATCTTTTGAAAGCGCAAACATAAACTTGAACGACTCATACGACCGATAAGCGTAACTTTGGAGATGAATAGGTACTGCACCAGCACCATGGGTAATGGAGCCTCCAATATAAGCGATAACGACAGATTCGCCGTTTTTTGCCTTCTTAATGGCTCGCTTTAATCTGACATTATTCCCTTTGTTCAGAAGAGATCGGCCAATCATGTCGCGATATCTATGTGACTCAAAATCAATTGCGGGCTTGACTGCCGACGCTGTCACTCCAACTGGATCGCGCGGTGCAGTGAATTCCGTGTTTTCACCTGCATCTCCTGAATCCTGGAGCATAAATCATCATCACATCCTTCCGGTTTAGATTCTGACCATCCTCAAACGACTTATAAAGAATCACAGCTTGTATTATTAGATCAGATGTGATCCTTCTCCCAAAGTGTATCCCTTACATAATTTTACAACAACCTGACAAAGTATAGGATTTTAACCAATATATCATTTTAATTTGAGTACAATGACATGCAGATCTGAACACCTATAATTTTTCATGTAAACGCTTTAATTTGTATACTATTTCCATGTTATAATTTTGAAAAACCGCATTGATGAAGGAGGATACTCATGAATATCACGGGTCAAGGCGCGTGGGATACGGGTACATATACAAATCTGTTCTTGAAGCTAGGCTACGATGAGAATGAGATCACGAACAGATTGGAAGAAACATGGAACGAGCTGTTTTACGGCGATGACAATACTCGAATATATTACCACATGGGTGAGGACAAGGGTTATTTGCTGGACACTGGTAATCTCGATGTTCGCTCCGAGGGCATGTCCTATGGCATGATGATGGCTGTTCAGATGGACAAAAAGGAGGAATTTGATCGACTCTGGAATTTCTCACACTCGTTTATGCAACATAAAGCGGGTCGTTATAAAGATTATTTTGCCTGGCATTGCAAGCCTGACGGAACCCGACTCTCGCAAGGTCCTGCTCCTGATGGTGAGGAGTTTTTTGCCATGGCGCTTTTTTTTGCCTCCAACCGCTGGGGCGATGGCGCTGAACCTTATGATTACAAGGCACAAGCCCGCAAAATCCTTCGTGCATGTATACATCAAGGCGAAGACGGCGAAGGCGATCCCATGTGGGACCCGGAAACAAAACTGATCAAATTCATACCAGAAACACCGTTTAGCGACCCATCCTACCATCTGCCTCATTTTTATGAGCTATTCGCGAAATATGCGGATGAAGAAGATCAGCGCTTCTGGAAAGAAGCGGCGGCCGCTAGTAGAGCTTACCTTCATACAGCCTGCCATCCCGTAACCGGACTATCACCTGAATATGCGAACTATGACGGCTCTCCGGCTCCAATACAGCCGTATGGTGATTTCAGACATTTTTACAGTGATGCCTACCGTGTTGCTGCAAATATAGCGCTGGACTGGGAATGGTTCCGCAAGGATCACTGGCAGATCGAACAATCCAATCGGATTCAATCCTTCTTCAGTGATATTGAAATGTCCGATTATCGTCGTTATACAATAGAAGGTGAACCTTTCGACGAACCTTCACTGCATCCTGTAGGTTTGCTGGCTACCAATGCCATGGCTTCACTGGCTGCGGAAGGTCCACATGCTGACACATTCGTTCGCAAGTTCTGGAACACACCTTTGCGTCAGGGAGAGCGACGTTATTACGACAATTGCCTGTATTTTTTCAGCATGCTCGCTCTAAGCGGAAGATATCGCATGTACTAAACTAAGAAAGTGTGCACGAGCCGTTGAACCTGCCCTGTGAACGTTTGGCTTGCAGGACAGGTCCAATCACTGAATTTTAAGAAGGATGCAATGATATTACGATTTAATCTATATCAATAAAAAACGTTCCCGGCTCGCATATGTTGACTGCGAACCGGGAACGCGTTTGGTTGTGCAAATAAAGGCAGTAACTTTTCCCGCTCTGTATGATTCAGATACTTTAATTATTTGGAAACAGAAGAAGTATCATAGGAAGACTGCATAATCTCCAGATATCGATTCATGTTCAATCCCTCCAGGCCTTTCACATATTCATCCCAATCCTTATCCAGACTTTTGGCGCCAGTAATAAATTGCAGGGCGTTCTGATCGATGTAATCCTTGAGATTGGTCTGCATCATGCTGGCTTCATCAGCTTGGGACGGATCTACCCACAATGCCCAATGAGGGAAAATCTCTTTTGGTTCCTTGCCCTCCATTAACAATGTCGCCTCATAGAGACGTCGCTCACCACCATCATTGGCATAGATGTCTGTCCCCTGTACTTCGGAGTCCCGATATGCCTGATAATGATTGTACTGACTCAATGCAGCCCAACTGTCATTACGAGGTTCTTCTCCAGAAGGAAGCGGAATGGCTTTATATAACGGCTCAATCTGATCATTGAGCGCCACTTCTCCTTCTTGTGGTTTGCGCCAGCTTACGCCCTCTTCTCCCAGATATGATGCCATGGTTCCTTCCTGGGTATAGAGATAATCCAGCAGCTTTATGGCCGCGATCTGTGTTTCCTCACTGGCTTTGTTTGTCAGTACAAAAGACGCTCCGGGATCAATCGGATAGTTGTACGTAGCATAAGCAGCATGGGGTCCCTTCAATGGAGGGATGGGATTGTAATCATTCCCGTAAGGAGAACCTTCGGCAGTGGTTACGAATAATGATGGATGCATCGCTGCTCCCGCACCGAGAAGCTGTGCATCAGCGTTATCTCCAATTTTTTTGAAGGCCCCGACGTTTTGGGTAAATGCCCCTGGATCAATCAACCCTTCATCGTACAGGGATTTAATATAGGCAAGCCCTTCTTTCCACTCCGGTTTGTTCACTACGGTCTCCACTTTCCCCTGATTGACAATGAGATAATTCCGATCGTCGTCATAGATAAAACCGTTCATCAAGTACGGAATAATGTGCACACCGAAATTTTCAGTCGAACCGCTTAGCGGTACTTCGTCGGCTTTACCGTTCCCGTTCGGGTCTTTCGTTTTAAATGCCCGAAGCATTTCCTTAAATTCTTCTGTCGTCGTGGGTTCGGTCAGGCCTAGTTGTTCCATCCATTTGGTGTTGACCCACATCTTGTTGGGGTATGAACAGTGAAAACATTCATTCAGACCCGTCAGACCATAGATATTTCCGTCAGGAGCAGTGTTCATGGCCCGATAATAGTCATTGCTCTCAAGTACTTTTTTAATATTGGGAGCATGCTCCTCAATCAGATCATTCAGCGGCAAAATAACCCCCTGCTGACCAAACTTCAACAAGTCTGTCTGGGAGAAACGATCTACCCAAGGGATGAGCAGATACAAGTCCGGATAATCACCGGAAGCCAGTGAAATCTGTCTTTTCTCCGCTGCACCGTCGAATGGAACCGTAGTCCAGTTGAACTGAATATCAAACTTCTCTTCCATTTTCTTCGTGAATTTGTTAGTGGACAGGTTGGTATCCGAACCCTGGTGAGCAAACACATTAATGGCCGTCTTGCCTGACGGATCGCTGCCTTCCCCGTTCCCCTTATCAGAGCTTGAACATCCGGCAAGTACCAACGAGGTAAACAGCATACAGGCAAGAATGATGAATCCCGCTTTTTTCAATATAATCCTCTCCTTCATGAATAATAGAAAAAATGAACTTATCCTTTAACTGAGCCAATCAGCATACCTTGCACGAAATACCGTTGAACAAAAGGATAGATGATTAGCACCGGCAAGCTGGCCATCACAATTAACGAGTACTTCATGAGTTCAGCCATCTGCTGCTGTTTGATCATTTCCGATGCATCCATGCTCCCCGTACTGCTGTTCAGAATAAGAATGCTACGTAATATCAGCTGTAGCGGATAGAGCGACTGTGATTTCAGATAGATGAGGGCGTCAAAGTATGCATTCCACTGACCGACAGCGTACATAAGTGACAACACGGCGATAATCGGTTTGGCGAGTGGCAGGATAATACTGAAGATAAACCGGATGTCACTGCAGCCATCGATGTCTGCTGCTTCGGACAATTCTTCCGGTATCGAATTCTGAAAAAAGGTACGGGCAATGATGACTTGCCATACCCAGACGGCATTGGGAATCAGCAACGCCCAACGGGTATCAATCAGTCCCATGGTTTTGACCACCAGATAGGTAGGGATCAAACCGCCTGAGAACAACATGGTGAAGGTAATAAACATCATTAACGAGCTGCGACCAACAAACGTTTTTTTGGATAATGGATAAGCAATCATAATGGTCAGTGCCACGCTGATGAAGGTGCCGCAGGCTGTATAAAAAAGGGAATTGGCATAACCGGTAAGGACTTGATCATTCCGCAATACAGACTTGTAACCGTCAAACGTCAGGTCAATGGGCCACAACCAGACTTTTCCCGAGGAGACGGCAGCAGGGCTGCTGAGCGAAGAACTCACAATATATATCAAGGGATACAGCACGGCAATCAGCACCACTGTCAACATGAAGTAAACAACCGTTATAAATACGCGGTCTCCCCAGGATTCACGAATCGTACTGCTGCTCTTGATCCGCGAACGACCTGCATTTGTCTGTGTGTTAGGCATGGGTTGATTCTCCTCCTTTCGCTCCCGTTACCATAAGCTTGTATTGGACAGTCGCTTGGCGACCGCGTTTACAATTAATAGCAGAATCAGGTTAATCACCGAGTTGAACAGGCCAACCGCAGTAGCGAAGCTGTAATTGGCATTCAGCAATCCTATTTTATAGACATACGTGGAGATGATCTCCGAAGCAGACAGGTTGAGCGGATTTTGCAGCAAATATATTTTTTCGAACCCAACAGCCATGATATTCCCTACACTCAGGATCAGAATGATGACGGCTGCCGGAAGTAGTCCAGGCAGATCAACATTGATGATTTTCTGTATTCGGTTGGCTCCATCCACTTTGGCGGCTTCATACAGGGATGGATCAACACCTGCCAGAGCAGCCAGATATATCACAGCGGAGTACCCCATTCCCTGCCACACATCGGAGAATACGTAGATGGATCGAAACAGTCCAGGCTCACCGAGAAAATTCACTGCTTCGAAACCAAGGGCGCCTGCAATCGTGTTGACAATACCCAGCCTAGGAGACAGAAAGAGCATAATGATGGAGACCATAACAACGGTAGAGATGAAATATGGAGCATACGTCACCATTTGTACTGTTTTTTTGAATCGTATGTTTTTGATTTCGTTCAGCGCGAGCGCCAGTAATATAGGAATCGGGAAGCCAACGATCAGGCTGTAAAACGAAATGTAGAGCGTGTTCTTGATCAGCATGACAAACGCCGGATTTTTGAAAAGTAATTCGAAATACTTGGTTCCGGCCCACGGACTGCCCCAGATCCCCTTGATGACGTTGTAATCTTTAAATGCCAGGACCGCATTCACCATAGGTACATACTTGAAAATAATAAAGTAAGCAATCGGTGGCAGGATCAGTAGATATAGCTGCCAATGTCGCCTCCAGCTTCTGGATAATGCTTGCTTCAAGGCAAACGGTTTACTTGGTTTCTCCACGGACTTTGATTCACTGGTCATTGTGGTTCTCAGAATCATCCCCCCATTCTTGGCTCCAAATCGTGGTGAACTTCAGCTCAACTTGGTAGCGCTTACTTTTTGAGTAATCATAAGATTGCGCTGGGCATGCGTAAAGGTACAGTTACGCTGAGAAAGTACAAATAGCGAATATAGTTCCCGAGAAACAGCCTACATTAACCGCTATGAACGTCCATTTTCCGAAATACACTCGGAGAAATACCGCGTACCCGCTTGAAAGCTCGGCGGAATGAATGTGCACTATTATACCCGGTGGCCTCCGCTATCTCGTCAATGGTCTGACCGGTGGAGTGCAACAAGTTCGAGGCAGCATCGATGCGTACCCGTTCTACATAATCGGAAAGATTCTCTCCCGTATGTTCTTTGAATAGTTGGGATATAAACTTCTCGGACTTGCTCATGTGCTCGGCAATCCGATAGATCGTCAAGTTTGCATCCCCATAATGTTGTTGGATAAAACAAATCATTTCGCTTACAGTATCCGCATGTGCTCCTGCTCTTCTTCTCTGGAAATCACCGCAGATGTCTTCCGTTAACCGTTTGAACTTTGCCCGCAGCGAAGTAATCGTTTCTGTCATCTGAATGGATGTCACCCGGGTTTTATATTCCTCCAGCAGGGAGGCATCCAACTTGAATTTGGGTTCGTCCAGCTTCAGAAAAGTCCCCTTCAGCTCCATGATGAACTGCTGTGTCATCTCGTAGGACAGTTCCCGCTCCTCTAAATTACGAAGAAACAATTGCTCCAGAATACGTACCGCCTCTTCAGGCTCCCCGACTTTGATTGTGTTCAGCAGGCGCTGTTCAGACTCAATCGGATAATAGAACATTTCATTTTCCTTCATCGTATCTTCAAATCTCACCAGATGATCTGTTCCCATATGAATGGCATAATCCAGAGCTTGTTTGGCTTCGTCAAAGGAACGCCCTGCATCATTCCAGACCTCGTATGCTGCACCTGTGCCAATTGTTGTGGATATCCGATGCTCCCGGTAGATCACTTCCATCAAGGTGTTCAGCTCTTTTTCACATCTCCCTATAGCTTCATTCAGTGAGTTCTCATCCAATGGACAGGCAAAAGCGATCTGGTCTGTTCCCCAATCCGTGATCAGCAGCTGCGCATTCCACTCTGTAAGTACCTGTTTGATGAGCAGCCTTGCGACACCCAGTTCATGGATCGTTTCTTCACTGTCCGGATTGGCATATCCGTTTACCTTCACTAAGCCTGCCAAGCCCTTGCTGCTATGAAGAGAAATGTGCGCCTGGGATGAGATAACCTCCAACTCAAGTGAGGTATAGACTTCTCCCGTTAACAAACGTTTGATAAAACCGTCTCTCAATAACGGAATCTGCTCATTCATGGCGTTTTTAAGTGAGTCATTATTAGCAATGAGATTGTTAATATGGCTTGCCAAAAAATCATATTCATTGCCCCGTCTGCCTGGGGAATCGGTGACTTGTTCCCGAAAAGAGGCCAACAATCTGTAAACGGGTGCACTATTCCGATAGGCGAGAACCAGCCCGAATAACAGTCCCAAGGCAATGGTTGCCAAAGTAAAGACCAGCGTGACTTGTTTGATTTGGTCCGCTTTTGTCATGAGTGCTTTCTCCGGAATCCCCGCCATGTAATTCCATCCATTTTGACTGGACTGCATCGATATCAGCAGCCGACCATCACTTCCAGGCTGTACATTCTGCACGTTCAGCTCCGTTTCCGCAGCGTTATCTTCTCTCTGGCGACTCTGTGCCATTTGCTCGGCTTCGGCTTGTTCAATGCCATGGGAGAAAATGATCTGTCCTTCCGCATCAGTGACGAGAGTCCAGCCGCCATATTGATCCACAATATTTTGAGTAAGGCTGGCCATCTGATCCTGATCAATCATGACACCAATCGTCGCTTGCGGTTTGTTGAAGCTGTTCAAAGGCAGAGATTGCAGAAAAGTAATGGCGGGAACGTCTGCAAGCACAGTGCCGAGTATTTCACGTTTATAGTTTCGAAGCGGTATGATTTCATTAAAGTGTGGTTGTTTGAGAATTTGGTCATGCCATTGTTCAAACGACATACCGTCCAGCTGATTGGCAGCATAATAATGCTCTGGACGATAATACACAGTTCTTGGTGTGATGATGGCATTGTAGTTCGGAATGTGAATGAAGAAATGGGACAAGTAATCATTGGTACTGCTGTACATGGAGAGGCTCCGCTGCATACGGTTCATACCGTAGACATTGTAGAGATCATGCGGCTTTGGCCCAGCAATTAAATTTTGCAAATCGGGATTGACGGCAAGCTGCCTGGTAAAGGCTTCAACTTGAAGAAGGTTACGCTCAATGATCTCTTTCCCGAGACTCAGCGACTTCAAGCTGTTTTCAATGGAACTGGAACGGGCCGCTTCAATAGAAGCTCGGTAAGAGGCATATCCCGCAATTTGAGGAATCATCAGAATGACAAGATACGAAATGAGGAATCGGCGGAACACGGGTGAAAATTTGGACCATAGGAGCTGCATATGTACCCTCCCTTTTTTTATCGAGCGCTTACATTTCTCTGTGTTAAGGTAGCTGTTCAATGATACACCGGGCATTTCTTCCTGGTGAAGGTACAACTTCTTCCTTATGGTACATTTACATACTGTAGCGTACAATGCTTGCATGAAAATAATTGTTGGTCTGCGGGTTAGCGCACAAATATAGTTGTATTTTACCTTCGCATGACATCCATCACAAAGTATCAAAAATAAACGCAAAAAACCTCCCCAAGACATGGAATGACTTGAGGAGGTTTTTGTTTAATGTTGTGCTTATTAATTGCTAACGGCAACAAATTTCCATTGTTGGTTTGTAGCACCTGTGTAGGTGTTCTGCTGCAGCAAGGCTCCATCCGAAGTGGAAGCGTTTGCCACTTCAATCGCTTTATTGCTGTTCACGTTGATGATACTCCAGTACCCGTTACCAAGATCGTTGACCTTAAAATGCTGAGCGGTTGTGTTCAGATTGCTCATGAGTTGAACCGCTTCCCCATTGGTGATGGTACCGTTGCGAATATCGATGACTTTGTCCGGTGAGTTCACACTTGTCAGTGTATAGTTGCCGCTGCCGATCGAGGTCAGAACCCACTTCTGAGGGTTACCGCCCAGATCACTCCACTGCTGGAGCTGAAGATTATTTTCATTTTGACCACCAGGAACATCAACAACTTTGTTGGAATGCCGGGCTACGATTTTATAAGTTGCACCGGATACAAGACCCGTTGTCGGTCCGCCGCCTTGTCCACTGCCCGGGTAAGTCTGAGCACGTTCATGGTACCAGTTGAACAGGAATCGTCCCATGGCACTCCGTGAAGCATCTCCATCCCATTTCAGTCCAGCCGTTGGGTCGGCAAAGGAGCTTCGTGGTCCTTCACTTAGAATGAATCCGTTCATATGAGCTGCAATGCTGACATTACCTGATGCGTTGAAAATCGTTTTGGTATTGGTGCCAAAACCTTCATTGCTACCATTAAACAAGTTCCAATAGGCCGAATCGCCAGGTTTGTTTTTGAACCAGGTTACCTCGGTAATATTAATCGGATATTTGTCAGCAGCTGCCTTCACGTTGGTATTCCACTGGTCTTGCAGGATAGAGAAGTTGTCATATGCGCCATAACCAGGGTACCAGTGAACCGCATATCCATAGTTATTGAGCGGATCAGTCAATGGATGGCTTGCCGTCAAGCTGTAAAATTGGTTGTATCCCAGACCTGCCGCCCAGATGACGTTGTCCGCACCTTTGCTACGAATTGTTGAAATCATGGAATTTTGGAAATTACGCAAGTCATTCCAGTGATCCACAAAGTCATTTTCCCCGTTGTATCCACCCCAATGTCCATTGGCATAGGATTTCACCGGTTCGTTGATCAGTTCGAAGTGAACGTTGTCTGCACTTTTGATCTCCGGGCGTGAAGCGAGATAACCCCAGATTTCGTTGAATTTTTGCAGGTTGGCAGGTGTTGTTGCCTGATCATCCTTCAGTGTGAAGTCCAGTCCCAGGACAACATAGACACCTTTTGTTTTGGCATATTGAATGTACGGAATAATTACATTTTGCGTAACGGTCTGCACACCGGCAAAGTTATATGTACCAGCAGCCACATCTCCCATGTCCTGACGATCGATGAACAGACGCACCTGATTCATATTCCAGCCATGATTGCTTCCGTACTTCGCGCTGGTGTCAGCAAAAGTATCGGTAATGTCTTTCAGATAAGCCAGTGTAGCTGCATGACGGTTATTGCCGTGCAGATTGAGATAATAATTGCTGTCCTGATATGTCCAGTAGGCACCTGAGGGTTGATGCCAACCGTTCAGTAGCACAGGCTGGTTGTTGCTGTTCACCAGGTTTTTGCCGTTTACGTGCAGCTTGCCCATCGGCATGCCCACCCATGCTTCGGCACGGCTGCCTCCCCATGGAGCAATTGTGATCAATAAAGCCAGAATGAGTACAAGTTTACAAGATGTCATGAACTTCTTCACTTTAATTCCTCCTAATCTGATATATTGCCTTGCAATAATGCGAGGTAAGTTCCGTCAGAGTATCTCTGATCAAACAGATCGCTCAGGGTCGGCGCCCGCTCCCGCAGCCCGTTCCACACCAGCAGGGGGATCCTGCGCAGGGAAGGATCCCCCTGCTGTGAGCAGACGTTCATGAGATCGTTACATGCCCCCTTTTCACAGATGGAATGTTGCATGAAGTTCCTCCTCCCTCTTCCAGTCTGATCCCACTCCAAACGTACAGAAGAACTTAACTTAACCGACGATTCCCGTACGCTCTACACTCTCTACGAAATATCGTTGCACAAACAAATAGATGATGATCAAAGGCAGAATGGCAAGAAGAATTCCTGTATCCTGGATCATACTCAGATAGAACGGATCGGCTTGGGAAGCTGCACCGTCAGTAACCTGCTGGGCCAGATTATACGGAAGGGACGATAACTGAGTCGACATGACTTTACTTGAAGTCAGATAAGTCGTCGTATAAAAGCTGTCGTTCCACTGCCATACGAAGGAAAACAGCATGACTGTTACCATGGACGGAATGGCATTGGGCAGCATGATTCTTGAAAATGTTCGTCCGATGCCCGCGCCGTCCACATAGGCCGCCTCCTCCACTTCCTTCGGAATACCTCTGAAGAATTGCCGGAAGATAAAGATGTACAAACCGGCTTTAAGTGAATTGGCCGTAATTGCCGTCAGAATAAACGGCCAATAGGTATTAAGCAAATTAACAGGTTTGCCGGCTATAAGCGTCATAAGCCCCATCAGGTCAAAGCTTTTCAGATTCAGGTATACCGGAATGAGAATGGTCGTTGGCGGTACAAGAATCGTTAGAATTACACCAGCAAACAGCCAGTTGCTTCCCCTGAATTTCAGTCTGGCGAATCCGTATCCTGCAAGTGCACAGGATGCTGTAGTCAGCAGTGTAGTCGTTGCAGACAGGGCAAACGTATTAAACAGCGTTGCCCAGTAATCCATTACGCGTATCGCCTCTTTGAAATTGTCGATGGAGAAGTTCTGTGGAATCCACACCACCACTGCCGAATACAGATCACCTTTAGCTTTGATGGATGTGGAAACCTTCTGAAATATGGGAAACAGGATAACGAAGGAAAGCCCGGTAATCAGAACGAATCGGATCATGGCCCACAGCCAGCCTTTCCAATGCTCCAGCGATAATAATCGTGATGTTGTCACGTGGGACACCCTCCTTTCTAATCTTGATAGAAGACTCGCTTCGAGAAAATGATGTTTACGATAACCAGAATGATGGCAATGGCCAGAAAGTAGACCCATGCCATGGCAGAACTTAATCCAAAGTCAAATTTGACGAAGCCGGTATCCCGGATCAGTTCCGTCATGGCGTTATTGGCAAACGAATCAATGATTGTATAGATCGCATTGACAAAAATAAGCGGGCTGACCATTGGGAACGTAATTTTCCAAAAGGCTTCATAACCCGTTGCCCCTTCCATCTTCGAAGCCTCATACAGTTGAGGGGAAATCGTCTGGATCCCTGCCAAAAAGATCAAAATCTGTACACCGGATTGACTGACGATCTGATAGATCCGATCTACGGCGCTACTCAGATACGTAACGATCCAATCGCTCACTCCGGCGTTAACCATCAGATTTTCGAGTTCAAATGTCCCGAGTGAGCTTCCACCTGTGCTACTCTGATTAACCGCTTCAATCAGGCTGGTGCTCTCCAGTGTCATAATCACTCCCGATGCCAGAATAACGGGCAGGAAAAAGATCGACCGCGCAACAGCTCGGCCCCTGAACTTCTGATTCAGGATGACGGCAAGGAACAGACTGAATATAACGATAAGCGGTACGTTGATGAGCACGTCTGTGATCGCCTCAATTAACGCACGGTTAAAGCTTGTATTGACGGTCAGCGCCTGAATATAATTGGCAACACCGTTGAACTGAATTGCTATGCCTTCCGCGTTAGCCTGAATTGTACTCATGCTGTATCGCAGAGAGGCTAACAGCGGAATGAAGAAAAACAACACAAAACCAATGAGCCAGGGAAGCACGTAGATTACGCCCCACATGGCTTTCTGCTGAGCATACGTACGACTTCCCCATTTCCATTTCAGGAGCGTCTTCAGAGCTGCTCACCACCAGTCACATAGCTTTGGGCTTCCACTGTATCGTTGTCAACTTCTACAGGGAAGTCGTTATAATTGACGATTACGAACCCGCCACCTTCATATGTTGTCCGGAAGACGCCCTCCTCCAGGGATTCATGGGACATCATGGAACGTCCAGCAAACGGTTGGTTCACCTGGTTCACCTCGTTGTAGATCTCGGCAGCCAGATCGATCCATTGTTCATAATTCGCCGCGTAGAGATCATCATAATCCGTTTCTTTCACAACATGGTTTGGCGCATTGAACCATGCAAAGTAAGGACTGGCTCCATATTCAATCAGCTTCAGCACATATTGCCTTGCATTGGTATATGTGGAGAGATTGTATGGCGTCCCCGTATAACCGATGCTGCCGTGTACAACGAGCTGATAGAACGGAATCTCTTCATCCTCCAGCTTGAAACGACTGCTGGTCATCGGCGCATCTGTCAGACCAGTTACATACGGCAGGGCATAAGCGTTCCCGCCTTCAGCAACAAGCGAGCCAGCCTGCTGCCCGATCTGTTCAAGTACCTTCTTCACGGAGCCAAGCGCTTGTGTTCGGTCCACCAGCTTTTTCGGATTCATATCGCTGTTTAACTGAGCTGCCAGATCATTCAGGCTTAGTGAGAGTCCATCCTTTTGAAGGGACCTCAGCTCATCTAACATGTCTGCCGTCACGTCCTCCAGCTTGTTGGGCGAAAGCACATAGGTTGGTGAACGATCCCGGTCCCGCCGCTGGATGGCCTGGTTCATCGGATACAAGACCGCCGGTTCCTGAGTTAATGTGCGTGAAGCTTCCTTGGACGGTTTAAACCCTTTTTTGGATTGCACATTCAGCAGAGCGATATCGGGATAGAAGCCGATGCCCGCTTCTTGTGTGTATGCGCTGAAATCCCGCAATCCCTTTTTCCCGCCTACCGCGCCATCTACTTGGATGGAATCCGGCAGTCGATGATGAAGTCCGCCGTTAAGCCATCCCGCATAGCGCACCTGAATATTGGATACCTTCTTCTCCGTCAAGGCGGAGAGAATGTTTTTGGCTTCATCAAACGTGGTCAAAGCCTCCGTTGAATCATACGGTATGCCCAGCATATGCTGCCTTGTTGTCATGCCGCCGAACAGTTGCAGATAAAAGGGAACGTTACTCTGCTCTTTGCTGGCGTTTAACTCGGGAAGTCCGCCGTTTTGCATCAGATAATCCCGATAGAGAGATGCAAGCCCCGAGTACGAGGCCTTATCTGCCCCGACAAAAGCATATCGAACGACGAAATCAGACGCGGTCGGTTTCTTCTGGAATTTCGGAAGTGTACGAACCATATCACTTGCCTGAAGGGTCACATCGCTCTTGTTCACCACATAGAAGCTGGGATATACGTTGTTGTAGCTGTTCAGCTTGCCGCTGATATCGGCATTCACAACTGCAACGGCATCCCCTTCTTCAATAATGCCCAGAAAAGCTCCCTCTTTCCGAATCAGTCCAAATACCGGCAACCTAGCTCTGGCTTCATTCGAACTTGCTTCCCGTAGTTTCATGGTCATATCCGGTCCATATATATCTTGTTGATAGGCAGGATACTGCAGCTTGCCATTGTTAAAATGGATCAGCGCTCCCGAACCGTCCGGAACCAGTATGGAGCCCTCTTCTTCTGAACCCCCAGCCCCGAAGTAATCCATTACAGATATGCTGTTGATCGGATATTCCTCCGGAAAATGAATGCCTGAGGACGGAACACGTACAAGCAGATCCTCTTCATCCAGCTCATATTCCATCGTAAGCATAAACAGCCGTGGTCCACTTCGTTCCTCTTCAATGCCAAACTCGGCATGATCCTGAGCCAGATCCTCCGATGTGTAACCGGCTGTGTCAAAAGCCTTCAAGGCCCGGGACAATTGCAATCCTTGCATCGCCTTATCAATCCGGACGTAAGCGCCTTCATCCTTGTCTTCCGCATAGCCGACCTTCAAGGCCCGTTGCCCGGCCTTGTCTAGCTGTGCAAGCAGCCTTTGTTCAAATCGCTCCTTGCTGATCTTCATCGGCAAGTCTTCTATGGATCGCTCAGTGCTTCCAAACTGGTAGTGGACCCGCACGCCGCTTGGCAGCACCTCGTAGCTTATCTGCTTGTGTGCAACACTATCCGTGAAGGAATTCACGGTGCTGCTCTGTCCGAGGCTGTTGAAGAAGCTGAGCTTCGTTTGTGATGACAATAGGTCTTTGTTTATCCCGGCTGCAACCCCATCCTGCTCACGATCTGCAGGATTGCTGCGCCAGATCTGGCCGCTCTGCGTGTGAATCACTGCAATCTCGGCAGTCTCTTCGTTAATGAACAATTGCAGCGCAGCATTCTGCGCAATGCCTACCATGCCGGGAAGGCGGACATCGCTGAACGATGATTTCAGTTTCTCTCCGGGAGGCAGGGAGGGAAAGTCCGTCGAATCTGCGGCAGTCACTGTCTCGTGAGCGAGCGGTGTTGGCGAGAATTGACAACCGCCCAGAAGCAGACTGCCCGCGAGCAGCATTCCTGTTATTTTTTTGGCTACGGTATAATTCATAACAAATTCCTCCTCCCTTAGCCCCGAAGCACTAATTCCTGATAGATGGTTACGACAAACGATACAATCTGCTGTACAAGACTGAAGAATAACAGGCACAGAAATGCCATAAACGCCATCGCTACAAGTGTCAGCAGCATCGTGAGCACCGTTTTGGCTGGTGTGTACTGATGAACCGTCATATTCCCCACAAATAACAGATATACCGTCCACGCAACGGCGAGTGCATTGGAGAAATAATAAAAGGCAGTTTCCTGCGCAGAGATCACAAGACTCAACCAGATCCATGGAAAATGAATGAGTAACAATGGTACCAGTGCAAAACACGTTGACATGAAAATCTCGGAGAACTTGCCTTCCCCGTCCATCAATGTGGTTAACGACCAGTTCGCCACACACCAAAACAGTACCGGTACAATGACATATAACATTTCGAGCAGACTGTTCAGGTACTTTGGATTACTGAGATTAATGAGAAAACCGCTGTACTGGGCATGCAAAATTTTGGTGATGACCAGAAGCACCAGGATCATGAAAGCAATCAGCAGTGAGTTTCTCTGGTTCCGTTCATACTTCAATTCCCAGTATCCGTCAAACGGATGAAAAATCAGATGCAGCGGGTACTGGTATAGTTGCTTACTTGATGCCTGCATTCGTAGTCCTCCTTTTCTGCCTGCGAACGATGATGACGGTGACAATCGCAGCGACAGCCAGGAATATACCGGACATCATCCATGAAAAATGCTCACGCATCAGCTCTTTGCGGTACAAAAGAAAAGCTTTGGAATACCCTTTGGGCTCCATGCTGCGCTTGAAATATTTCGCAGACTCGGCGTATTCCTTCTGACGAAGCAATGCTTTGCCAATTCCCGCATACGCATATTCCAAGTTAGCGTTCATCTCGGCAGCTTGGGCAAACAGCACCGAAGATTGATCTTCATCACCGTTATAGTAGCTGCGCACCGCTTCGTGGAGAGTACGTCCGTATTCAGTTGTTTGAAAGACAGTGATTTCACCCAGCGCTTTATCCAGAACTAACATCCGGTCTCCCGCACGTTCCAGGGCAACAGGTGTATTAAATTGGCCCAGCCGGTTCCCGATGCCCCCATAAATATGGAGCAGATATCCGTCTCCATTGTAGGTAAAGATTCGGCCCTTGCTGGAATCCAGTACGGAATACATGTCACTGTCACCCACATCCACATCAATCAGGCGGGATGGCCCTGCTTCCTGGGTATACAGCAAATCACCCTGCGGAGTCTGATAGCCTTCTCTGCGCAAAATGTCTGTACCCTGGGCATTCAGCTTCTTGACCGGATCTTTGCCGCGATCCCCGCTAGTGGCGTAGATGAAGCCCTCTTCATCCATATCCAGATTGGTAAATTCCGTTGGAGTGAACATCACCATCTGGCTCCGCTGCTCCCGTGTTGCAAACCGTTTCCAAAGATATTCCACCGGGTCCACCTGAACTCTGTTCGCTCCAATGAAGGAAGAGAACGTACCATCGGCGCTGAACTCCATGAATCCATCAAATACGCCTTCAGCCATGACGTAGATACGCTCCCCCTTGTCCATAACAATCCGCATCGGTTTAAACTGGAAGTCTTCTTTAAGCAGATCCGATTTTGGTTCAGACACGATCTTGACCAGCTTCCCCTGTTCATCCAGATGCACCACCCGGTGATTATCCGAATCAGCAACCAGCAGATGGCCTTTTTCCGTGACGTACAATCCCTGTGGATTTTTAAAATGATCTTCCTTGCCTTCCTGCTCAAATGAATCAATCGTCCGTACCAGCTTGAAGTTGCGATCCATCTCAATGATGCGGCCATTGCCCGAATCGAGCACAAAAACGTGCTGATTGGCGGTAACATGCATGTCACTTGGCTCTTTCATAGGAGTTGTGTTCAGCTTCTTGCCGGTGATAATGGTTGTTGCCTCATATGCCGCGGGTGAAGGAACTGCGTCACCCCAGAAGGAATAATGATACGCATCCGTTTTACCGTCTGCACTCACATAGGGCGCCTCTTGAACGAACAACAGGAGGCAGATCATGCCCATGATGATCGATTTACGTTTTTTCCATGTGCTTCTCCGCACCTCGCTGCCTCCTTTCTATTCTTTCATGCCCGAAGTGGCCATCGTCTGCATAACACTGCTCTGAGAGATGATAAACAGAGTGATCGGTACAATCATCAGCAGCAAGGCAACAGCCGCACCTACACCGGCCCTTGCAATCCCTCCCTGCACAATCTGACTGAGCGCATAATGCAGCGTTTTGAGATTTTCACTGTAAATGAAGCTCCCGCCATCCGTTCCCCATAACGCTGGAAACTGCAGGATCATGAGCGTGAGCCATGCCGGCTTCACATTGGGCATCACGATGCTCCAGAATATCCGGTATTCATTGGCTCCGTCGATTTTGGCTGCCTCCAGCAAAGCATCGGGAATCTGCTCCATGAACTGTTTCATCAGGAAAAGTCCCAACGAGAACGCAAGTGATGGCACAATTATGGAGGCATGAGTGTTAATCCAGCCAAGCCAGGACATGACCATGTAGTTCGGAATCGCCGTAACATGCGGCGAGAACATCAGGGACAGAATGACAATGGTGAACAACACTTTGGAACCTGGAAAACGATACTTCGCCAGCGGATAAGCTGCTGCAGATGCAAGAAGGATATGCCCCGCTGTGCCAAGTATCGTAATGAGCAATGTGTTGGCAATATAGCGGGATAACGGCACCCACGAATTACCCATGAGATTGATCAGATCGGCAAAATTCTCCGTTGTCGGATTGTTCACCCAGAAGCGCGGCGGGAAAATAAACAGCTCATCCAGCGGCTTGAATGCATTGTTGACAGCATAGATGAGCGGAAGCACCATAAAGGAGCCGAACACGCCCAGCAATGCAAATAACATCAGGCTGACGGTAAATGACCGATTAAGCCTTTTTGGCATGCCAAACACGGCACGTACTTTGCTGGTCATCGTCATTCACCTATCTTTCTAAGCATTTTTTGCGTGAAAACGTTTGTACCCAGCATCAGGGCAAACAGAACCGTTGCGATGGCCGAGGCATAGCCCATCTCGAAACGAATGGTTCCGAAGTCCATCAGATGTGTGACAACTGTGTGTGCCGCATAGTTTACGCTCGGGAAACCTGCCAGTGCGATGGAGATCTCAGCTACGGCGAAGGAAGCGGTAATCTGCATTACCGCACCAAACATCAGCTGCGGTCTCATCGAAGGCAAGGTGATGTACCAGAGCTCCTGCCAGCGGTTTTTGATCCCGTCTACGGTTCCTGCTTCAACCAGAGAACGATCAATGGTTTGCAGTCCTGCAATAAAGGCCAGGAAGCTGGTTCCCAGGCTCAGCCACAGCTGTACAATAATGACGATTGCCAGTACATACTTCTCGTCTGCGAGCCATTGGATCGGTTCCAGTACGACGCCAAGGCGCATCAGGAAGCCGTTCATATACCCGTAGCTGTCACCCGAGAAGATGATCAGCCAGATGAAAAAGACGTTGCCCGATATGGATGGGGCATAGAAAACCAGCGTCATGACCGCCCGAATTTTAGGAGACAGCTCATTGATGATCCACGCAAACAAAAAGCAGGCTATATAACTGAGAGGGCCTGTAATTACGGCAAAAAGCAGCGTGTTTTTGAGCGCGATCAGAAATACGTCATCGTTCAGGAAAAGCCGGGAATAGTTCTGCCAGCCGACAAATCGCGGCAGCTCCAGCATATTGAAGTGAAAAAAGCTGAGCCCGAGTGAAATGCCGACCGGAATGACAGTAAACATGAAAAAAATCAGCATAAACGGTGCCATCAATACGTAATAATGCCTGCTGAGATACAGATCCCGCTTCAATAGGGACCACCAGCCGACCTGGCGGGTATGGACGGCAGGAGCGGCGGCTGTCTTGGTAGTTTTAGCTTGCAACCGTTACCCTCCCTTTCCTCTATTTCAGATTAAATTCTTTGCGTTTCAACTCTATTTCATCATCAATGTACAAGACATAATCCGATAAGGCTTCACGCGGATTTTCATTAGCATTGACAACCTTACGGAAGGCGTTGTCCAGATGTCGTCCCGTGAAATAACCTCCAGGAAGCTGCGGGATTCCCTGTACCCATTCCCATTGTTTCTCGAGATTTTGATAATCCTTCACAGGCCAAGGCAATTGCTTCAAGGCTTCGATATTGGCCGTTGGGTAACGGGCAGCCGCTCCCATAAGACCTTCCATTTCTCTCCCGTATTCAATCTGGGTCTGATCATCAGTCCACCACTTCATGAACTTCCACGCTGCTTCCTTGTTGTCCGCATTTTCGAGCATCATCACCGCACTCGTAGCGCTGGCCACTTCATGCCGTATGGATCCATCCGGAAGCTGTGTACCCGGAACAATCGTAAAGTCCCAGAGATTGCGGATTTCCGGAGCCATAACTGTCAGCATGTTATACGTGGTGTAATCAGCAATTCCGATCGGCATTTCCCCTGTACGGAAGCGGTTCGGAAAATCGGCTTTGAGCGGAAACTTGTAATTGGTATAAAATTGCGTCCAGCGTTTGAACGCGTCCATTGAAATCTCCGAATCCAGTGCACTTTTCTTCTGGTCTTCGGTGTAGAACGTTCCGTCATTCTGATATAACAACATCGCAAAGGTTGAATTCGGAACCAGGTTGGCATTGTTCAGCGTATCCTCTATCGGCAGATAAAACTCCATGTTATGCTTCTGCAGCACGGCGATGGCGTTATATACGTCTTGCCACGTTTTCGGCGGTTCGAGGCCCAGTTCATTCAGAATATCTTTGCGGTAAAAGAGCATTGGAAAATGCTGTTGCTCTGGAAGGGCATATACCCCGTCGTTGTAGCGGTAAGGCGTCAATCCGCTTTCACGGAACCTGCCCGAAATTTCCTCGAAATCGGGGAACTGGCTCAGATCCGCTGTTGCATTCCTCATCGCATAGTTCACCGGAATGTCTTCGCCCATCTGCATGGCTACATCCGGTCCTTCCCCCGAGAGTGTTGCGGGCAGCAAAATATTCGGCGGAACGAGACGTAACTGCACGGACACATCCGTATCCGGGGTAAACGAATCGTCGATCATGCCTTTCAGTACTTGGGCCTGATCTCGTCCAGTTGTGATCCATACGGTGATGGCATCCTTCTTTTGTTCCACGTTACCAATGCTGTCGTAATCTTCGGTATACGAGGCAACATATGCGCCCAGTTCGTGCTTCACCTGCTGGACGGTGCTCGCTTCCGCTTTTGGCAACGATTCACCCGGCGGAGATACGACAAGGTAATCCAATGTAATCGGCTGTTCACGTACCGATAGAATCCATGTGCCGAGACCACCTACGTTAATTTTGAACGTATCCAGCCGTTTGGGAACCGTCTCTGGTCTGGCCGCCATATCTTCAAGCTGCAATACCATGGCGTGAAGTACGGCCACTTTGTCACTTTGCTCACCCGTGGCCTTTTCCAGGTAATCTGCAACGGAACGCAAGGTGTCAGCTTGTCGTTCAAACACCTCCGTCATCTCTGGAATACGCCGTTCCAGCTGGTAATCCCGCAGTGGGTCTGGACTGTTGGAGGTGATCATTAATATTTTGCGATACATCTCATTCAGTTCCAGCACGCTGGATTCCACGGTCCGAAGCAGCGGAGCGATGTCGCCAAGTGTAACTGTCATTCGGATTCGGTGTTTCCCTTTTTCAAGATGAAACTGATATGGCTTATCCTCTCCCGAACCCAAGACCTGAGTTTGCCAGGCCGGGCTGTAGTTAAATCGAATGCGTTTCAATTCCTTAAACGGAACTTCGCCGTTAATCGTCAGACTGCGGGTGGCATATATGCCACGCAATTGATCCTGTTTCACCTTAAGCGCCAGTTGATACAGTCCGTCTTCAGGCACGTCAATTTCCCATTCAATCCATTCGCCCGGCAGTTTCCAGTTAATGCCCCCGATGGCGTTCATCCGAATTTTCGATACATTATAAGGCTCGAGTGAAGGACTTGATCGGTCCGAGATTGGTGCCAGTGTAGGAGATGATTTGCTAACAGCTTCCTCCCCCTGAACTTTCAGCATGACAGGAGCCGATTGTTTCAAGCCGAGTGAGGCATAGGTTTGCTCCAGCTCTGCATAGGAAGGAACTTCGCTTTCTTGATATAGCTCAATATAATCGATCGCCATGCTTTCTCTTAATGAAGTGAGCGATAACTTCTGACTGCCTTTTTCAAAATAAAACTGAAACGGTTCCTCAAAGTACCCTGCGCTGTCCTTGAAGGAAGTCAGTTGCCATTCGGGCTGTTCCACTTGTCTTGGTCTAAGCTCGTTGCCACGATCGTCCTGCCGGACGTTATCCTCGCGATTCCCCCATACCCTGTCAAACAGAAGAATATCAGCCCCTCTGAACGGGACCTTACCATTAAGCTCAAGCCTGCGTTCGATCCCGGAGCTTTTGCCTTCTACGGGATAATAGTGAATGCGAATGTTGTACAAACCGCTCACTTGAACGGGAACATCCCAGCGAATGGTTCCAGTTTCCGGCGTAATTACGGCATTTCCGTCTAATCCGGCGTACCCTTGCACAACCTCAAATTCCCCATCCTCTGCCTGAACATAAGATTCGCCTTCGATGCGTACAATTTCATCCGGTTTGGCCGTATTGTCATGAGCAGTCAGATAATGCTCATAACTGAATGAATCCTCGGTTCCCGATACCGCCTCAAAGTCCTCAAGCGCATGTACCGTTCCCGGATTACGATCCCGCGATGGATATAGTGTCCATATGGAGAGCACCAAGGCCAGGACAAGCACCAGGATTAGTCCCTTTTTCTTACGTGACCGCATGTTTGAATGTATCCCCTTTCCTGTAAGCGTTGAGAGAACTGAACGATTGACTAACCCGGACAGACCGCACCTTCACTGGTGCGTTCTGCCCGTGTAACGTGATACTTATTTGTAAACCTCATCAATCGCAGCCTGGAAAGGAGCCTTGTATTTCTCGATCAGCGTAGATACGGATACCCCTTCTTTGAGTTCCCCATCAAAATCCCAGAACGGCAAGGACGGGAATGTGTTATGGTCGAGAACCAACATACCTTCCGCAACCTCTCTGGCGTTGTTGATATCTGCTTCATCGGTCAGATGTGTCTCCAGTGTGGATTGTCCCGGATACTCATAGATCGATTCGATCTCATTAATTTTCTCCCAGATGTACATCAGTTGTTCCGGATTCTCTACTGCTTTTGGAATCGTTATAGCTTGGTAACGTGACTCACCGGAGTGATACGCTGTTGCACTTGGACCTTTTGGAAACGGTACAAAACCAATATCGTAGTCCTTCATATCCGTCATAATACCTTCAACTTCGTACATGGCACCTGAATACATCAAGGTGTTGCCTTGACGGAAGAACGTGGATGGCTCTGTCCAATCGCCGCCCTCAGAAGCTCTACCGACCTTCTCGGTAGCCAGTTTGGACAGGAAGTTCAACGCTTCTTTTGTTTTTGGATCTTCCAGGTTTTGCTTATCCTCTTTGGTCAGAGAAGCCTCGTTGGAATACAGAATCGGTTCCAGCAAGCCCGTTTGAGCGAGTCCCCAAGTGTCTAGCTTGCCATCATTGTTTCGATCGTTGTTCGCTTGCTTGGCAACACTGATGAACGTATCCCAGTTCCATTCATCGGCATCCACATACTCCTGAAGTGGCTTCAAGCCGAGCTCTTGCATGAGTGTGCGATTATAGAAAATTCCGTTGATAAACGAGGACTGGTCCTCGGTAAAGCCGTAACCTTTGCCTTCATACTGCATGTATTCTTTGGTTGTTTTCTGATTAAATACCTTGTCGTTTTTAATATAATCATCCACCGGCCATAACAGATCCTGTTTGGTCAATGCCGGAATGGCATAGTTTTTGCCCAGTCTCACCAGATCGCCAAGCGGTTCACCGGCCATCAGGGAAGCAACTACTTTTTCCTGATATTCACCAAAATCGATGGAAACATATTCAATATTAAAGTTGTGTTTTTTCTTCAGCGCTTCGAGATTCTCAAGGCGTTGAATGTTGTCCGGGTTGTTCCCCTGTATTTCCATGTCCCACCAAGCAACAACCTTGATCGTTCTGCCACCCATGTCAAAGTCCATTTCTGGCGTGGAGTTTTCATTCTTTGGCTCGGTTTCCGCGGGTTTTTGTTCCTCCTGTGGTGTTGTCTTTTCCGGCTCGGGTTGAGCGGTAGGTGCAGAACTGCATGCAGCAATTACCAACAAGACCGCAAATACCAGGCTCAGTAGCATGAACTTGTTTTTTCTCATCGTCTTCCCCCCTGATTGTCGTTTGCTATCACAGTGTATCGTTCAAATGAAAGCGCAAACAACCTGCCGAAATACAGATGTTTACCCGGGCTGAATATAGATTTGCGTAATTTTGCACGAGCAAAGTGCATTATAGGTTTTAATTGGTAAAGAAATGCACTGTCTACAAAAATATGCACATTGTATGCGCTTTCTTTTATTACCATAATGAAATTAAGTCAAATTTCAGTTAATCTAGCGCATTACAATTCAGCAGAAGGTGAGGTATTGCTTCATGTATGATATTTTACTTGTGGATTTCAGCCGTCGTTTGTGCGGAGAGTTGCAACAGATGTTGCTACGGAGCAAAGCTCAATATACTATCGCAAATTGTGTGTTCTCATCGGCCGAGGCTTTGACCGCATTGTCAGAACGAGACTTTTCCCTTGTTATGGTACATACAGAGAGGTTTGATACCGCGGGGCTCTGGTTATGCAATGACATCCGAAAAAAAAGTCAGATACCTATCCTCCTGATGGGTGGAAGAGATCACTTCAGGTTTGTACGCAAAGCCCTGACGTATCAGGTAAATGATTATCTCCCGTATCCTGTTAGTCCTTCTTCTTTACTTAACAGTCTGCATGGACTTAGATCCCACCTTGAAACCGACCCGGCACACAAAACGTCGTCGTTCTTCAAAACACCCGTTCAAATGAACGGTAAACCCATGCACTCCAGTCATGTTATTCGTATCGTTAAGGCCTATGTACGGGATCATCTGAGTGATGAAATCACGCTGAAGAAGATCTCTGACATGCTTCATTTTAACTGTGCGTACCTTGGACAGAAGTTTAAGCTGGAAGAGAAGATGTCTTTCAATGATTATATGCTCCAGCAACGTATGGAAAAGGCACAGCAGTTGTTGTCTTCCACGAATCTGCGAATATATGAGATTGCTATTGAGGTAGGTTATAAGGATATTGATTGGTTCTATAAAAAGTTCAAAGCGTATGCCGGATCGAGTCCCAATGCTTATAGAAGACAAAAAATCCACACGGCCTAAAGGTGGGTCGCCGAATCGGTTTGTTTATCAATTAGATAATAACCACAAAAAAACGCAGGGGATGTATTCTACTTCCTGCGTTTTTTTGTGGTTGTTTGGGTTTGGTCAATTCCAGAGTATTCACCGTTAACGTACCAAAAGGGATTCCCGGTATTCTTGGGGAGTCATTCCCGTTATTTTCTTAAAAAGTCGGGTAAATGAATGGGCAGCCTCGTACCCCACTTGAAGTGCGACCTCACGCACCATAAGATTTGTGTTCTGAAGCAATTCTTTGGCTTTCCGTATTCGGCAGTCGTCAATGAACTCTGACACGTTTATTCCCATTTCCTGCTTAAAGAATCGCGACAGATAGGATGGATTAAAATGATGAAGTTCTGCCAGTCTCACCAGAGAGAGATCTTTCTCCAGGTTCTCCTTGACGTAACTGCATAAGGAATGAATGACAACGTTAGCGCGTTCCTGTTCATTTGATCTTTTGTAGCGTACTAATTCATCGGCAGCACGATATAGAAATTGTACTGCATCCTTCATGCAGGTATACTCCCCTAAGTGCAGCAAGCTTCGTTGATCCGGGATTTTCTGTTGAAGGCCCCAACGATTGATCGTTGAATGCAATAATAAGGCCAGATTGTAGTATGTCTCCATGGCACGTTCCATCGTAATATCCTGTTGCATCAGTTCTCCTGCAAGCTCCTCAAATATATCGTAAAATGGCTGAATTCGTCCCGTTTCCAAATATCCTGACATAATCTCGATCCGGTTTGAGATCCGCATGGATTCTTTGGGTACATCAGATGAGAGATCATTACGATGGTCCGTGAGTACCATGGATACACCATCCCCAATTTTCATCCACTGGAGTAATCTCAGACGTTCATATTGTTTGGTTAACTCGGACCAATTGCAACTGCGACTACTTAATGAAAAAGCAATGGATACGCCGAGTGAGACCATACATGCTTCCTGTACCAGTTCCAGTGTACCTTCTAGAAATCGCACAAGTTTATCATTTGTCATCTCTTCCTCCTGCTTCGGCTGAAGCAGCCAGATCGTATCCCCATAATGGTCCGTTACACTTGCGCACACTGTACGTTCATTCATCAGAGAAGAGCCGATAATGCGCACAGATTCTTGAACTTGTGTGAGGTCCGAACCTTTTTCTGGAAGATTATTGAACCGACCCAGTATGAGATAAACAGGCGAGTTGATCTGTAATCTTATATCTCGTTTGGATAATTCGTCCTGCATATCCATAGTAGAATCTATAACCGCCGTACAGTCTTGAAGTAACTTCCGTAAATACTCTTTTTGCTGTATCAGTGCAAGCTGCGAATTGACTTTATGAGAATGTTCCAACAACTCAACCATGCTGTGACTTTGCCGGATCTCTTCCATTACATCTTCTACAACAGACATCACCTTGTCATAACCTTCCGTTTTGAGCAAGTAACGCACATTAGCCATCTGAAAAGCTTGATATGCATAGTCAAAATCGCTATGTCCTGTCAGAAAAATGACGCGACAATTCGGCCAACTGGCTTGAATTCGCTCTGTCAGTTCCAACCCACTCATACCCGGCATACGGATGTCCGTTAGAACAATGTCAATTCTCGAACGTTGCATCCAGGACAATGCTTCTGTTGCAGAGTAGGCCTTACATACATCAAGCTGTTCGGGTATATGTCTGGCGAACGTTTCATAGAGACTATCCGTAATAATCTCCTCGTCATCTACAATCAAAAGTCGATACATTCGTTTTCCCCCTCTTTCCACTGGATTCGAATTGTGACTTTTAACCCTTGCAGTTCACTTCTGGATAGAAACAGCCCACTTCCTTCTCCATACGTCAGGACCAGACGTCGATGAATATTTATTAACGCCGTCATTTCGTCTGTACCTCCGTCCTTATGCAAGCGTTGTTGAAGAGTTTGAATGTGTTGCTCTTCCAGCTCATTTCCATTATCCTCTACGGTGATCTCGGCATATGAACCTTCCATATTAAACCCAATAATTAGAAGACCGGAGTCCGTATTCTTTTCAAGGCTGTGTTCGTAGGCATTCTCAATAATAGGTTGAATAATGAGTCTGGGAACTTTAATATGTTCCATCTCAGTAGGTAGTGACCCAAAATCAACTTTGATTCGTCTGGAGAATCGTAATTGTTGAATCTCTGTATAGATTCGTGAATGCTCAACTTCCACTTTCAACTTCACATGATCTGTTTCATTCCTCGTAATGAACCTGAAATACTCTCCGAGCATGTTGGTGAATTGCTCAATACGTTCGGTTTCTCCTGTCCTTGCCAGTGAATTCAGAATAAAGAAGCTATTGTACAGAAAATGAGGATTAATCTGCGATTGAAGCTGTTTCAACTCGGCCCGCTGCATCATCAATGTTTTCTTAAAATCTCGATCGATAAGGGATTGAAGATTTTCAATCATTAGATTGAAACGGGTGTAGAGGAAGCCGAATTCATCCTTTCGGTTATGCGCAATGGGGACATCAAGCATGCCTCCCTCCATTTTTTTGAATCTTTTCACCAACAACAGCAACGGGATATGAATCAACTTGTAACTTGAATAGAGATACGCCGTGATGGCAACAAATGATGTAATTGCAAACAGCCAAGCCCAATGATAGAACTTGCTAAGTGGCTTCGTAACAATTGCCTCGGGTAGATATGTAGCTACGGATAAGCCCAGGGAGTCCATATGCAACTGACTAACATGGTACATGGTGTCACCCACCTTCATCCGAAAGCCATCAAGTGTACCCTTTACACTGTGCTCACGGTAATTCGCGAGAATAACACTAGCTTGATGTTTATCTGTGATGGCATACCCCGTTTTGTCCTCAATCAGAAACGTTGAACTCTCCGGGTACAAATTAAGCCGTGTGAGTTCATTCTGAAAATGGTATGTATCCAGCTCCACCTGAATGACAAAAAGCGGGGGTTCTCCTCTCGTGCCTGTCAATCTGACAGCACTTAAGTTCAAGGCGTCCTCTTTCACCGTGAAACGTGTACCTTTTCCTTGCATGCCTGAACTGAAATATAGGTAAGAACTTTTATCGAAATCATCGATGCCTTGGATCGCGGATATACTCTTGCCAACAGAAGGGATATGTACATGAACGTTTTTGATATAAGCAGTGCTGTTCTTGAATGAAGCGAGTCGTTCAGTCAGGTAATTTAATGTATCACGCCGCTCAACCTGATCCATCATGTCCCAGAGAATGGCCAGACGATTGAGTTTTCGATCCTCAACGATATCAAACTGCTGTAATTCCATCCATTCTATCTCTCTGTTCAATTCCACCACATATTGGTTCAACCGTCTTTCCGTTGACAACGATATTTCCTGACTTGCATTGTCATAACTCCAATGATACAGATACACGCCAAGAAGAATAAGGGGGAGTACAAATACCAGATAAGTGATTATTAATCGCGCAAATATACTGTTAAACCATGATTTAGCAGGGATCTTGATCAATACATTCACCTCCAATGCCAAAGGCTGAGTGGGTTCCTTTTAAGAATAAAGTGAACATTAGCGCTCCTTTGGCTTGCTGGCGCGAAACCACGCGTTAACCTCCGATGTGATCTGATCTCCCCCCAGCTTGCGCCAGTTCTCAACGAATTGATCAAACTCATCTATCGACCTGCCTAGAATAATGTTCATATAGGCTTCAAGCTGAAGATCCCGAAGAATAATTTGTCGATCAACCATTGTATCCGTAATTCCGCCCGTGAATTGATCATAGAGAAGTTGGCCGTTCTTCTCGTAAGAATCTGCAATGCTAAAAGCACCCGAAGGCCCATAGGTTTGTTTCCAACCCCAGCCGCTCTCTACATCTTCCAATTCATAGGCCACAATGCGTTTGTGAATGGCGAGAGCTTCATTCTGCAGAGCCGAGAAGTCTCCTGTACTTCTGGCATCACGAATTTGTTTGTATGCATCTATATTTTTATTACCGGGAAAAGGAGTTACCGGTGAAAGCATCCACACAGCTCGGGAGTCGTCATTGTAGTATGTTTCATACTGTGCCTGATCCCCCCAGTTGATGTCCAGATGCAGATTCATGAGCTTTACAACAACTTCCGGATTAGAGAATCCCTTTTTTACAGCAAAGTATTGCCCAGTGTTGGAACGTAGCGGTACGAACAGGCTCCGGTCCGACTTGGCAACAATGGGATATGCCTGCCATTCTACATCTATATCTGTATCTTTATCACGGGTGCTCTGAAGCATAAAGGATGTCCACTGTTCGCCGTAAAGCATCCCTATTTTTCCATCTTGAACTAGACGAAACGCCTTGTTTCCACTTTTATAACCAAAATCCGGATCAAGTTGGCCTTCACGATACAACGTTTGCAGTACTTTCAGAGCCTCCCGAACTTCAGGCTGTATACCTCCATAAGTGAGGTTTCCTTCTGCATCTTTAACCCATATATTAGGGTAGGCACCGTAGCCGGACATGAACCCTGCAGCTCCCATAACTGGATCCCATAGATGGTTCGTTAGCGCAAGTCCGTACGTATCATGCTCTCCGTTCCCGTCGGGGTCCTCCTCTGTAAACGCTTTCGAAACCTGGAGAAGCTCTTCCATCGTTTCAGGCGGCCGTAGCCCCAGTTGCTCCAACCAATCGGTTCTAATCCACAGGTACTGCGCTGTCTCAATGGAGGAAGATGATTCGGGAATAGCCATGAGTTTGCCATCAATGGTTGCCGCATCAAATGCGCCTCTTCCCTCCGCCTCCAATATACTCTTTGTAAGTGGGGAAGCATACTCTTGGTATACATGGGTTAAATCTTCGATCATTCCAGCGTTGCTCAGTTGTCTAAGTTGATATGGATTAACTTTCACCACATCTGGAAAACGTCCTGCAGCAAGGGATACACCCAACTTCTGATTGTATACATCCCCATTAGCAGTCCAGTCATAGTGAATTTGAATACCTAGCTCTTTCTCGTACAAACGAGTCCAGCGATTATCCAGTATCGTCTCGCCCGGTAACTGACTAATCATGCGCTCAAGGTCATCTCCCGTTTCCCTGACAAAAGAGACCACGATGGGAGGAGAATACCTCTCAAACGTAGCGGGAAGTTGAATCTGCTGCCCATCTTGCTGCGGATGATGTTGTTTGCTATTACCTTCGGTATGACCTGCTGGTATGGATACAGCAAGGAACAGAATGAAGGTCCATCTTGTTATGTCCAGACATCTCTTATACATGACGACATGCCCCCAGTTCGGTTTGAACAACTCTCTTCTCTCTGTCAACTTTAATCCATATCATTGTACAACAACTTGTACTCATTGAATACGAAAAGCCGCCATTGGGCGGCTTTTCGTATTTTTATTGTTTCTCATCAGGATTAATCACGCGATATTCAAAATTCGAAAAGTCAGCTGTTCCTCCAGCTATTTCCGTTGAATATACAAACAACCCCGTTCGACAACCCATAAAATGATCCAGTTTATATATCATTTTGTGGACAATCCCTATATCTCTCCATTCAACCCCATCAAAATAGGCAAAAGAGCACTCATCCAGGTTGTTCTCAAAATTTCCGAATGCTTTTAGTTTAACTACTGGATCTGATACTGGGATACGTTCATGTTCAGTGGCTGGCTTCTGGTCGATCAGATTGCCAAATATGGTGGAATCCTCACTATCTCTGGCATGCATGACCAAGTAAAACTTGTTATCCTGCTTCGTGAGAGCGATCATACCGTACGAACCGATTAGAAAGCACAACCCGGCATAGTCCCCATCATTCAGACGACTGCCGTCAAGCGTAACTATTGCTTCGCAAGCGGGCCCCATTGAACGCTGGGTTAGTGTGTTGACCGCAAACGTCAGATTTGGGCTGATCTGTCCCGTTCGAACACGATACACCCCCGATTTCTCTGTAACGGACCAGAGTTCATGATTAGGTGTATGATTCCATTGCCAAAAATCACGGAGGCGGATGTTTCCATCTTCCTCGGGTTCATAATTGAAACTGTCGCTACCCACTAACGGGTTATAACGGTGCTCTGGTCTCGTGCTCGGGATATCAATCTGCTTCGGCGCTTTGTTTGCAAAGATCGGTTGACCTTGATCAAAGTGTAGCGGAACCAAAACAGGAACCCGGCCAACAGCCCCATGATCCTGAAACAGCATTGCATACCAGTCTCCATCCGGCGTATCCACGATACCGCCCTGAGCAACACCTGAATTGAAATAATCCATATCGTCATTAAATACTTCTCCACCAGTGAAGACATCTTCCAGAGAGTCTGCCATATAAAACGCCTGTGTTCTACGTCCGGAAGCTTTCGTGATATGAATCAGGAACACAATATATTTACCATTGATCTTGTAAAAATGTGCTCCTTCATAACCAAGGTGATGAGGCTGCTCGTCTTTTACAATCAAGCGATGCACTCCACCAGGTTTGGGCCCGGACAGATCAGAGCTTAATTCGGTCAGATAGATCTCGGTATTACCGTACACGAGATATGCTCGTTCATCATCGTCAAAAAATAAGGAGCAATCATGGTAAAACCCTTCCACGATCTGTTTCTTCCATACTCCCGAGATGGAGGTCGACGTATACAAGTATGTCTTACGGGTATCATTCGCAACAAAGATCACATAGAACATTCCTTGATGATAGCGGAGTGATGCAGCCCACATGCCTTTACTATAAACGTGATGACCATCCACCAGCCGTTGTGCAGGTGTATCGTCCAATGTGTCGTATACATATGTGGCTACTTCCCAATGGATCAGATCATATGAACGCAGGATGACACATCCCGGCATCATATGCATGGTTGTACTGACCATATAATATGTGTCATCTACACGAATAACATCAAGATCCGGGTAATCGGCCCAAATAATCGGATTCGGATACATGCTTTAATTACACCTCATTTTGTCTATTAAACTTCCATTCTCTTAAAAGGATGGTTGGGCTGTCTGTTGAACTTTTAAGCTTAATATACAAGTCTTGCACACCTTTCGCACCCGTAACATTCGTTGTTAGTTCCATCCATTGAAGAGATTCGGTTGCAGGTGGAACAATGATTTCTCCAATTAACAGTCCGTCTGTACGATCAAGTCGAAGTTCTAACGTACCTTCGGTTCCTTGATTCGCAATCGTGGCTGTGAAGCTTGTAGGTCCTTCACTTTCAAAGTCGACCTTGGATATAGCTATCCAGCTGTCATTATGCAACTTAGCGGAGATCATATTCGAATCTGATGCAGACATCTCACCAGAGTCAAAATATTGCTCTGTTGATACTCCGCTACTCCATCCAATCGTTGAACCGCTTACCCGCCCATAGGGATCGAAGCACTTGATTTGATCTACGCCCTGATAATCGGCATGTACCTTCTTGATCTTACCCGTGGCCTCATCATGTTCGACTCGATTAAGATGTGTTGACCGGTAACCTTCTGGGATATTCATGGCTTGGCATAATGTCTGGGCATGATAGGCAATGTACCACTGATCCGATAGTTGAAATATAGCATGGTGATTGTTGCCGCCAATATTAAAAAAGTGTCCAGGATTCTGGAGTAACGTACCCTGATATGTCCATGGCCCCATTGGCTGAACACTGGTCATATATGCAATCTCACCAGGTGGTGGGCTGCCATCTGGCCGATCACCCTCAATAAAATTGGAACAATACGTAAAGTAGTAACTATTATTATATTTATGTATCCCTGAATCTTCAAACATATAAGGCGCCTGAATAACCTTCGCTTTGCCAACAACGCTGATCATATCGTCTCCCAATCGCATAACTCTTGCCGTATCCGGTTTTTCTGCTTTTCCGTGTGGAATACCACCACCAAAGTAAAGGTAGGCTTGATGATCATCATCTACAATGACAGCCGGATCGAATAACCAGGTTACTTCCTCCACTCCCGGAGTCTCTCTTGTAATAAGTGCTTTGCCTATAGGGTCTATCCATGGACCAACAGGTGTTGGTGCAGACAATACACCAATTCCACTGGCATTGTTGGCGAAATAAAGAAAGAAACAGTCCTTTCCATCCAAGATTCGATGAGCAGCTGCCGGGGCCCAGGATTGCGAAGCCCATGTTGCTGCGCCTTGCGGTCCAGCAACTCTGATCTCCCCGTGATCGGTCCAGTTGATTAAGTCATCCGAAGAAATGACCGTAATCCGGTTGATTGAACTGTAGCTGTTTTTCTGAGGAAGACCGTCCTTATCATATTCCAGCTTATCACTAGTCATATATAAGTAGACTCGATTGTTAAATACCAAAGCATAGGGGTCGGCTCCAAATTTGTGGGCCACCAGAGGATTACCGTTGGGACGAAGCTTTCCAATCTCCCCTGCAATACGCTCCAGATTGGCAGCTTGGTCTTGCTTTTGCTCACCAGCATGTGGTGTTGATTGATGATTCATCAAAAGAATCCCCCTATAATCGTTTTTAGTTGTGCTTTTTTACGAGAAAGCGTTTGCAATACAAAAGGTAACATGATAGGATGATTACATTTTAAGGTAAGCTGAGTACAATTTCATTGCGTTAACCGCTCTATTTATTGCGTGAAATGACGGGAGGTACTTCATGAATGGATCCTCTGAGTGTTTTTATGATCCCATCCAGCCTGAGCTCTTATATCTACACAGCGTAACGACGTATAAGCTGGAAACGATCTATCATCGCCATAATGCATACGAGATCTACCTGTTTCTTCGTGGTAACGTTCACTTTTATGTAGAAAATCGATGTTACCATGTACAGCCTGGCGATCTGCTTGTGATGTCACCCGAGGAGATGCACCGAGCCTTTATTCTGGATGAATCTGAGTATGAGCGAATTACAATCAATCTCAAAAAAACATATCTGTTTCAGCTTTCCACACCATCAACCAATCTATCGTCATGTTTTGATCATCGCCCCAAAGGAACAGGCAACATCGTACATTTAGACGACGATAACTTGAAGCAGATGCTGCAATGTACAAACGAACTGGAAGGATTGCTTGCTTCCGATGCGTATGGCACCGATATCAAAATAAATGCAGCCGTAGCCCAATTGTTGGTCATGATTAACGTCTGGTTTCATAACAATTCCTTTGTTCCCAATGACATTATGCCTGAACTGGTTCGTGAAACCATGGATTATATTGAAACACATCTAAATCAAGACATTACACTTCGCAAACTTGCCGAAGTGTTCTACATGAACAGTACTTATATCAGCCGCCAGTTCAAAAAGCATACTGGATTGACCATCCGTTCCTACATTTTGGGTCGTCGTATTGAACGGGCCAAATTCCACCTGTCAGAAGGAATGAGTATTACGGATGCATGCTTTCAATCGGGCTTTAGTGACTATGCCAATTTTATTCGCAGTTTTACCAAAATGGTTGGCATCTCCCCTGGTAGATATATCAAACAAAGACGTGATGCAATGGAAGCTTTGCCAAAATAATGACAAGCTCATTCAATGTAAACTAAAAAACATCAAGCCATCCTGCATGGCTCGATGTTTTTTAAGTTCTTGATATACTTCGGATCTGCAAACAGTGCATTACTTTGATTATATCCGCAAGTTAATTGATCTCTTTACCCGTCCACAATCGAACGCGATCTTTAATCCACTCCGTATACTGCTGTTCCATGGCTACTGCACCTGCATTATCAAGTTCGGTAATCATATTGTCGTATATGTCTTCAAAGGCACTCGGAGAGGATGTAATCGCTTCGGCGATCCGTTTCTGAATAATATCCTGCGTTTTCTGATACACAACGTTATAATCCCCGCTATCCGAAGGAATCGGCATATTGTAAGCAGCACCCCACTCTTTCACCGGAAACTCCTTTTCGGAAGGGAACAAGTCCTTCCATGTGGTGATGCCATAACCTTTCAAAGCTTCTTTTTCCTCATCGGAATAACTTTGCTGTATCTGTTCAGGATAATTCGTTGTATAGTAGTTATCCGTTGAATCTTTGACGCCATCCCCGTAATGAGCACCAAAAATGTAATACAAGCCTACTCCGGTTTCTTTGGTGAATGTGTTATTGTCTTTGTTTTTACGTTCCTGTACATCGGCTGGGATGGTGCGAACACCGTCTTCCACGTTATATTGCTCGCCTTCAACGCCCCAGTTTCTCAATACTTGCCCTTCTTCAGAAGACATCCAGTCCAAAAATTTAATAGCCCGGACAGGATCTTCACAATCTACAGTTATGCCAATGCCATAACCGTCAAAGCCAATATTCTGGAAATCTTTACGCTGAAAGTTGTCATCTAGCGTGACCGGATAGAATCCGTAGGTCATGTCGTCTTTCCCTGCACTTTTCAAAGCATTTTCCGCATCACTGAATCCCCAGCTTGGATCAAGCAAGGATAACACGCGACCACTGGCGATTTTGGACTTATACTGGTCATCCTTCTGAACAAAACTGTCCTTGTCCAGCAAGCCTTCATTGTACATCTTGTTCAACCACCGGAAATATTCCTTCTCCTCGGGACGTTTGTAATGCAGAACGGCTTCGTAGGTGTCCGGATTGATGAAATATTCACCATCTCCAGGTCCTCCAGTAGACATGACAGCGGGATCAGTAACAGTGATCATTCGCCGCCATCCATCTGCACTAAGCGTCAGCGGAATTGTGGGTTGGCCATCATCTGTGGTCGGATGTTTCTCGTAATATTCACGTAGCACATTTTCGAAATCGTTTAAGGTTTTGATCTCAGGATACCCGAGTTCCTTGACTACACGATGTTGAATGGCAGTACCATTCGTGGCATCAAAGCTGACCTGATCGATCGCACCATTCGTTGGAATCCAATAGATTGCAGGATCGTCATTGCTGTATTTCAACCGATTGAAGTGCTCACCGTAGATCTTTTTCAAGTTGGGGGCGTGTTCTTCGATCAGATCCGTCAAATCAATCATTGCCCCGGCATCAACGAGTCTGGTCAAGTTACCTTTGGGGAAAATCAAATCCGGATAATCGCCGCTGGCAGCCATCAGGGAAATGCGGTCGTTTCCGCCTCCGCTCGAAATATCGAATTCAGCATCAATGCTTACACCGGTTTCTTCCGTAATTTTCTTCCCTACCGCATCCTGCATTTTGTTCCAGTTGGGACTTGCATCTGCGCCGAAGAAGGTAAATGTGATCGGGCTGTTGGGGTCACTCGTATTTGATTCGGAATTCTCTCCAGCATTTCCGCAACCGGCGGAAACTAACACAACACTTGTTACGAGACATGCTCCTAGCACTTTTGATACGGCTCTCATTATTTTTCTGCCCCCTAAATGATGTTAGTCGTAATAACCAATCCAGACATTACGATGGTTCACTTTGAGATAGTATACGCTTACATATTCAACCGTTAGTAAACGACTACAATCCTGCCTACCCTATTCCATGTTTAAAGTATAAGGAAGTCTGATCACCCCAACCTTGATTATTAAGCCATGAAAATAGCATGATCTAGACATGAGTCTCAGTAAAAATGTGAAGACCAAAAAAAGCGATGGTTGCCCATCGCCTCATAAAACCAAACCTACTTTTCAATAATATAGTTCCAACGTAAATCCTTGGATTTCTGCTTCAACTTCCCGCAACAATTCCATGACTTGATCAGCGTAATCTCCAAGAATTTCTTTACTTTTCTCGAACCCAATCCATTGAAAAGTAATCGGCATGCTTACAGCCCCAGTTAAGACATCCCATAGAGCGTCCAAATTGCCTCCATAGCTCTCGTCTAACTCAAGCTGGTTCTGCAAAATTTGATGAAGCTCTTCCTTGCTGTGAAAGTCGTTTCCGTTAATCTGAATGATGCTCATATCATTTCCTCCGTTTATTTTAACTGTTCAAATGACTTGTAATGATCTGTCGTCTGGTAGATTAGACCGTCATTCGAGTATAGAATTCGGTCGCTTCCGCGCCGTCCTCCTGAGTAATTTATATCGGCTTCGTACCAGATCCGGCCTTTTTTGTTGGGGAGTAATCCTTCCCGGTTCCTGAACACGTCGCCGCCGATGCTTTTGCCTGGAGCAACTTCTCGCAGGTTACCTTCGCTTGGTTCCCATCCCAGATCTCTGGCCTCTTTCTTGGTAATGTAATTTGGTGGGAGTTCATTGTGTTCCGAGATATAATTGGCAACCTCATCAAATCCCATATCCTCCGAAACTTGAGGTGATCCGAGATCACGCAAAGACTCTGACGTACAACCTGAGAACAATAATGCAGCGAGGATGATCACTAACGTGTAAGCAAATTTTCTGAAAAACATAATCTTTTCTCCTTTTGATGTTCTTGCTCTTGCTGTCTTCCGTTTTGGTGCTATTTCGATGACAATGCTTCTAATGTTAACGATTTGTGGTAATTAAAGCAATTCTGTAAGCCTATTATGGAGTTGAAATTCAATCAATTAAAGCTGTTGCCTTGCTCCATTGAAGCATTATTTTTATTCTACAACAAAAAAAGCCGCTAAAATAGCGACTTTAATCGTACCACGATCATTACCATTCAACACATTCATTTAATAGTTTAATTTAATGTATCCATCCAGTTCTCTAGGGCTACAACAACCTCTTCCAACTGCTTATCTTCCGTAATGGCAGGTTGATTATCTCCTTTTTGCATGCCGTATGAGCCAAATTGACCGTGATTTCCACCCTCAATACTCACATATGTCGTGTCTTCCGGAAGATTTGCTTTGGAGCTCTCCCAGTCTTCCCAGTTAAGCACTCCGTCATCCGAGCCTGTAATCTGTAAGATAGACAAGTCCGTATTCTTTACGCTCCCTCCTTCATCTGCATAAGAAGCCAAGAAAAAGACGCCTTCCAACTTCTCATTGTGCTCCGTAGCATACCGTGATGCAAATGACCCTCCCAACGAATGGCCACCAATAACAAACGCTTCGTCAGGATGTTCCTCGATAAAGGAATCAGCCTTGTTTTGACCGAAAATCGCCAAGTTTATTGGCATGTTCGCGATATATACGCGGTGACCCTGTTCTGCCATTTCTCTGGCAAGTGGAGAATAACTTTCAGGTTCAACCAGACCACCTGGATAAAAAATAATATTCGGTTTGGTTATCTCTGTACCCACGGGTTCAAATCGGTAACCGTCCTTAATCTTGGCGACAATAACCTGAGCATCACTTGTCATCGCCGTTTCAGCTCGCTCAGTCGGACTATACGTAACCGAATTGAGATATACGTAAACGCCGGCCACGATGATAACAATGGACAAGATGGTCCACATAATTATTTTCTTCCATTTGTTAGTACGTTGTGCTGTTTTCAACCTTATAACCACCTTAATATGAGGATAATGATATGCCTTTTTTAACTCTCCATAATTATACTTACCGGTAAGTATAATTACAAGATGATTTTGCTTACTATCGTTATTTGTCATAAAATATTCATGGAGGGAAGTCCAATGACAGAAAAATCACCCAAACGATTGCCTGGAAGACCCAAACATGGCAACGATGATATCTCAATTCAGCAAACCATTATTCAAACCGCTTCACAGTTATTCATGGAGTATGGCTACGAAACAGTCACGCTTCAGCAAATTGGCAAAACATGTAGCGTGTCAAAACCAACCATTTATTATCATTTCACCAGCAAACCCGAGCTTTTTAAGGTTGCCTTTACAACGATGTTACAGAATGTGAGCCGGTTAACCTCGCATATCCTTGATCAAGCCGAGAATCTGGAGTCGGGGCTTGTGCGTCTGGCAGAGGCCAGACTGGGAAATCCACATGCGGAGATTGAAACCATGCTCAGAGAAGCTGAGCCTTTTCTTGAACCAGCTCAAATTCAGGATATACGCAACGCGGAGCATCAGATTCACGAAGTGTTAGCCTCCCATTTCCAACGGGCAATGGATGAAAACAGACTGCGAACGGACGATCCATTTTTCCTGGCAGAGACCTTCTCGACATTGATGTTAATGGGTAATCGGGAAGATAACCTGCATAAATATGGTTCCAACTTTTCTCTAGGCCAGAAGCTAGTAGATATTTTCATTCGCGGAGCGCAGTAAAAATTCAGGGCAACAAGGAGAGCTGACATGAATATCCCTAGAGGAACCTATGGGTTTCGATTCGCGGAAGACAAGGAGCTCCAACTGTGTGTACTGTATGCGGCTGGATGTGATTCAATAACCGATCCTTCTTATCATTGGGATGGACTCGAACGTTCGGACGGGCCTCTCCTGTTATTCCAATATACAATCTCGGGTGAAGGTGTATTTGAGTCGAATAATCGCATCCATCATGTTACCGCAGGACAAGCTTTTTTGGCAGAAATTCCAGGGCTACATCGCTATTACTACCATTCAGCATCAAAAGAGCCTTGGGAGTTTCTGTTCCTGCTGTTCAGACCCACTCTTATTCTGCCCCATTGGAGAAAATTTCTTCGTGAAGCGGGAGAAGTTCCCTATCTTCCCGCTGATTGTACACCCATCCGACTGTTGCGGATGATCGTGACTGATGCGGCAACAGGCAGAATAACTGATCCTCTGATCGCATCATCCAGCGTATATCAGTTCATGACAGAATTAACGCGATTACAGAGAACAACATTGCGCAACAGGGAGAATTGGTCTGAAAACATTCAAATAGCCGTTGAATACATAGAAAACAACTACTCCAAGATGATCAGTATCGATCACCTAGCGGAGCATATTTCCCTTTCCAAATATCACTTTATACGTCGCTTTTCCTCCAGTACGGGCTTGACGCCTGGTGCTTATCTAACCCGTGTACGTACCGAGAAAGCAATGGAACTGCTACGCGGAACTTCTCTTAGCATTGAAGTCATCGCCGAGCAAGTCGGGTATTCCAGCGGAAGTTATTTTATCAAAGCCTTTCGCAGCATAACAGGCGTTACGCCAGGTGAATTTCGTAGTGGCGGAGAAAGCCTTGTGTACCGTAAATTGTTCTTCGACTAACCGCAATATTTTGCTATTCGACACTCAACATTACTGTAGATATTAATAAAATCCTTTATTATGATGAATTGAGCGAGAGCAATAATTAATCCATAAAGGAGCATTCCCATGAATCATACACTTGCAGCATCAACTCCACCGCTTGGCTGGAACAGCTGGGATTGTTACGGCGCAGCCGTTACGGAAGACGAAATTCGTGGCAACGCCGAGTACATGGCAGAACATCTTAAAGACTTCGGCTGGAGCTATATTACGGTCGACATTCAATGGTACGAGCCTTTGGCCAATTCTTCGCAATATCGTCCGTTCGTTCCACTCATCATGGATGAATATTCGCGACTTATGCCTGCCGAGAATCGGTTTCCCTCCGCTGCAGGTGGACAGGGATTCAAGCCATTATCCGACTACGTTCATAGTCTGGGGCTGCAATTCGGCATTCACATCATGCGTGGTATTCCACGTCAAGCTGCACATGCGGCTACTCCGATTCTGGGAACAACCGCCACTGCGCGCGATATTGCTCATCCTAACTCCATCTGTCCGTGGAATACAGATATGTATGGTGTTGATAGCTCAAAAGAAGGCGCACAAGCCTACTACGATTCGCTTTTTGAACTGTATGCACAATGGGGCGTTGACTTGGTGAAGGTTGACGATATTGCTGCTTCAAGGCTCTATGACACCCATCAGCCTGAGATCGAAATGATATCCAAAGCGATTGAGCGCTCCGGTCGGCCCATGGTACTAAGTCTCTCTCCTGGCCCTGCTCCAGTAGAATACTCAGAATTCTTGGCTGATCATGCCAACATGTGGCGTGTCACGGACGACTTCTGGGACCTCTGGCCACTGTTATTGGATATGTTCGACCGCTGCCGGACGTGGCAGAGCGTTCCCAAAGCAGGCTGCTGGCCAGACTGTGATATGTTGCCTTTGGGTCATATCGGTATCCGTTCTGTAGACGGTGGTGGAGCAGATCGCTGGACTCGGTTCACACCTGACGAGCAGTTGACGATGATGTCACTGTGGAGCATCTTCCGTTCCCCGCTCATCTTTGGTGGTGAACTGCGAGATAACGATGACTGGACACTATCCCTGCTAACTAATCGTGAGGTTCTGCGAATGCATCGCGAGAGTTACGGAGCCAGAGAAGCCTTACGCAAAGAAGATCTTATTGTGTGGACTGCCCAGCATACGGATGGTTCCTCTTACGTCGCTGTGTTTAACATCGGCGAGAATGCTCTACCTGTGGATCTGTCCATTGATGAGGTCGGACTGTCCGGCATTACCGAAGGTACCGAATTGTGGAGCCAAGAAGCAGCTCAATTAACAGAGAATTCCTTAGTTACTACTGTACCTGTGCACGGTGTGCGTCTCTATCGGTTTTCCTAAGCTTGCAAAAGAAAAAGAGAGGTCTGTCGTTCATTAGACAGACCTCTCTCTCATTTCATCAGTATGTATCCATGGCTTGAACGGCCAGATGAAATGCTTTAATCCTTCTTTCTAGAAGAGTCTTTTGTGGGCTACCTTCTTTGGAATTGGCATACATGCTCTCTAGAGATGGGAACAATCCCATCAAGACAAGACGAGCTTCTGCGATATCTTCCTCCGTGTAGGGATGAGATTTCTGATTCCATACCTTTTCCAACAGTGCTAGGCCGATGTATAAAGCTTGGAGACGTTTCTGTAACAATGTTGTGTTATTCCTTTTCTGAGTCATATTCACTAAGGCATTTTCCGATTTGCGGATGGTTGATTGAAAAGCTTTGATGGATTGTAGTTGATCTTCTTGTGACACGTTTTCCATGGAGTATAGACCTCACTTTCTTGGCTTAGTTTGTTCGGTCTTTCTATTAAATCACCTCATAAATATAACAAAAAAAGCCGCTAAAATAGCGACTTTCAATGTATTCATTCTCGATTCAGTGCTAGAGTACCTTTTCCAAAAAGCTGATCGTCCGTTCATTCTTCGGATTTCCAAATATCTCTTCAGGAGTGCCCTGCTCGACAATATAACCACCGTCCATGAAGATCACACGATCAGCTACTTCACGAGCAAAACCCATCTCATGGGTAACAATCATCATCGTCATGCCTTCGCTCGCGAGGTCCTTCATAACACCGAGAACTTCTCCTACCATCTCAGGGTCAAGCGCCGACGTCGGTTCATCAAATAACATAACATCCGGATTCATAGCAAGCGCACGAGCGATAGCTACACGTTGTTTTTGTCCACCTGACAGTTGTGTTGGGAAGCTCTCTGCTTTATCAGACAGACCCACACGCTCAAGTAATTTGAGTGCTGTATCACGAGCCTGCTGTGCATTTAATATCCCGAGTTCTCTGGGCGCAAACATGATGTTTTTAAGCACACTAAAATGAGGGAACAAGTTAAAATGTTGAAATACCATTCCAATATTTTCGCGAGCTTTGTTCAGATTGGTTTTAGGGTCATTCAGATCCTGATCATCCACAATAACCCGGCCTGCCGTAATCACATCTAATTGGTTAATGCAGCGCAAGAAGGTACTTTTTCCCGAACCGGAAGGCCCGATGACACAGACAACTTCTCCTTCGTTGACCGCCACATCAATTCCCTTGAGGACCTGATTCGAGCCGAAACTTTTCTTCAAACCTTCAACTTTTATTTTAGCCACGACGAACCTTCACCTCCAGATAATCAGCAATTTTGGTCAATGTGATAATGACAATCAGGTACATAACCGCAACCGTTAACCAAATGTCAAAAGAGGAGAACGTTCTTGCAATAACAATTTTACCCGATTGTGTCAACTCTACGAGACCAATAACGGATAAGATTGACGTATCCTTCAACGTGATAACCATCTGGTTAATGAAGGACGGAATCATAACCCGCACTGCCTGCGGAATAACGATCTTTATCATCGCTTTGCGATAAGGAATGCCCAATGAACGGGCAGCTTCCATCTGACCACGATCAATCGATTGAATCCCGCCTCGGATAATCTCGGTTACGTACGCCCCTGCATTCAGACTAAGTGTCAGAATAGCCGCCAGGAACAATGGCATCGTGAAGCCCATCGCCTGTGGAATCCCGAAATAGATAAAGAATGCCAGGACAATCAGCGGAATACCGCGGAAGATATCCACAAATACGGTGGCAACAACTCGAAGGAATTTGTTCTGTCCCACCTTCATGAATCCGAAAATCAGACCGATGATAAACGCGAAGAACAGGGATACAATCGTGTATAAAAGTGTTTTTCCCAGACCTTTAAAAAGTGCAGGAAGAGATTTCTGTATTAACTCCCAACGCCCCAGATTTGCGACTTGGGAATTCTCTCCAACATATTCTTCGATAATGCGCTTGTACTCACCGTTTGCTTTGATATTCACAAGACCAGCATTGAACATCTCCAGAAGTTCCTGATTTTTACCCTTACTTACCGCAAATCCGTAGGAAGCCCCGTCTTCTTTGGCGGTAACGATTTTCAAACCATTATTCTGCTTTACCCCATATCTTAGAACGGGTTCATCTTCAAAACAGGCCACCGAATTACCGGTCTTTACATCATCATACATTTGATATGATTCATCGAATGGAACAATGGTAAAGCCATATTTTGAGGCGATGGACTCAGCAAAGCTGTACCCTTCTGTTCCCGTTTTTACAGCGACCTTTTTACCACGAAGATCTTCGTAACTTTTAATGGTATCATTATTGGAACTAATCCCCATAACAACGCCTGAATCATAATATGGCTCTGAAAAATCAAATTTTGCTTTTCGCTCATCCGTAATACTCATCCCTGCGATCACACCATCGACTTGATTCGCCTCAAGTGCCTGTACAGCTGCGTTAAATCCCAGGGATTTGATTTGATACTTGAAATTTTGATCTTTGGCGATGGCATCCAGCAAATCCATGTCGATACCAACAAAATCACCATTCTCATCTTCATATTCGAATGGAGCAAATGTGACATCAGTTCCGATAACATAGGTTTTACCGGAATCGGACGCTGCGGCAGCGTTCCCTACCCATCCTGATAGACCGCTCACCAGGAGCAGCATCAGTGAAAGTATAAAAAATGAGATCTTCGTTGTTTTCATGTGTCCTCCCCGTCTCGGTATTGTCCGAATAATCATTATTTTCTTTGGAATCGGTATTACGGTTATGCTTTTTGTCGATCTTCTGCCCATTTGATTGTTATTATTTACTGTATATTAACAATCAATGCTTTGCCTTTCCACTTGCAACATTTTCCTCCATCATTTTTTTCCAACCAGTAAAAGTCCTTTTAATACTTACCCTTTAGGTAAGCTTCGCGAAACCCAATATTACATTGTGAATCTGAAAAAAGGTACATTTACTTTAAAACGTATTATTTAAAATTTAAAACTCAAAAAAAGCCGCGATTTCCGCGACTTTTTATTGTACAGTTTTTTATAATCTATTAATTTGCTCTGGTTGTCAATACAATCTCGAACTTCGAACCAGCTTCACCCGCGAATACAATAGTTCCGTTCTCAGGCAACACAATTTCGTTTTGTCCACTGACCACTGTATGATTAATGCCTATGCCAGCTTGGTTATATACAGCAAATGCGCTGTTTGCAGACATCTTGACCGTCATTTCTTTACCTGCAGCTGATGCAGGAATCGAATACCATGTGGCATGACCATTCGCCTGAATCGTTGTCTTTGATTGTTTTCCCGCATAGATCGGTTTGATGATGTCTTGAGCAACATAAACGTTGCCTCCAGCTGTAACATATTCCACGCCATTTTCCTCATAGAAATTAAACTCCATCGTGTCACGGCCCGCTAATCCAGGAATTTGCAATTGGTTCACAGCTTGGTTAGCTCCAACGATTTTATTCGTGTAGACATAACCCGGCAGCTCATTAAAAGTATGAATGGGAATCATCGGCATCGCTGCGTTGTACAGTGTTGATGTGTATTTTTCATTGACCAACACGTAGGCTTTGCCTTCCCGTTTCTGCCATGCGGCCTTTACTTCTTCCGACAATTCATTGGTTTCAAGCTTTTCTGCCTTATATTCAGAGGAAGCAACTTGCCCAAGCCCAGGAACAGACTGATACGAGCGAGACCACAAATATGTGTGCCCGTTGACTTCCTGAACGAACTTCAGCTTTTCCGTAGCCGCATCATTAACAAATGAACCATCAGCGGTGTACGTATAGGTCTGATCAGAACTGTTAGGAGACGACAGATTAGATAGCGTTAATTGCCCATCATCTTTTACGTCCAGCTTCATTAACATGTTTGCCCCACCAGCGTACATGCCTGTATGCTGTGAAAGTTCTGTTGGCATAGTTGTTTTCACAGGTGCATCATGTGACTTCTCCGGCTTACGATCTGGAATGATATTCTTCTCCTCAAGCGCGCCAAGCAACAGCTCAGTTGCCAGCAATTGATCCGTTGAGCTATGACCACCCGAAGAGGTTACGGCAGCAGCCATATTATATTCCGGTAACACAATCAAGGAGGAATGATAGGTTATTGTATTGCCACCTTTGCTTACTGCCTGGATGCCGTAATCATTAAAAGGAAACAGGTTCACGCTGTCCCAGCCCAGGCCGTAACCAATAGAAGAATCGCTTTCTTCCGGCCACATGCCTCTCTTGTATTCTTCTTGCTCCATGGCCTCTACGGATTCCTCCGAAAGAACACCTTCAACCTCACCTGTAAAGATTTTCGAGAACTGAACCAGATCTTCAGCGGTGGAATAGATGCCTCCCGAGGCAATCATATTTGTAGTCTCTAATGGAAGTTTCTCCTCATCCGAAGGGGCATATGTTGCTGCCATCTTGCTAAGCTCTACAATATCCTGCGGTGTTTTGGTATGCTCCATACCAAGAGGCTCGGTTATGTACCGGTGCATGAAAGTTGTGAAGTCCATGCCACTGACCCGCTCAACCAAAATTTCAGCTAATGTAAAACCGTCATTACTATACACCGAGTATGCGCCAGGATCGGCCTTCAGATGTTGCGTCGCCAATTGTTCCAGTAACGTATCATGTGCATAGGTATCATTATCTCCAAACAGTATTGCACTGTTACTTGACGTTCCTAGAAGCCCGGATGAATGATTCAGTAACATGCGTGGTGTAATCTGTTGGTAACGCTTGTCTTTCATTTTAAAGTCCGGAATATACTTCACGACAGGCTCATCAAGATCGATCTTGCCCTGGTCCACTAGCTTCATTACGGCGGTTGTGAGCATCATTTTGCTGGTTGAACCAATGCCATACATGGTATTTGAAGAAAGCGGGATGTTGTTTATCAGGTCGCTTTTTCCTGCCTGACCGGAGATCACAATCTCACCCTCATCCATCAGTGCGTACTGCACACTTGTCGTAGCGTATGATTCAGTGAGTACCTTGGCCTTTGCACTTACTGCCTTTTTAGTTAGATCATACGTAGAGCTACTACCGTTACTGGTAGCGGGTGTGGCCATGGCCGACATTGGGGACATCATTGCAAACACCAAAGTTATGGCGGCGATAGACGTTCGTTTCTTTCGTGTCAATCTCATCTTCTCCTGTCTAGTCTATGGATTAGGAATCTCTGTGTTCGTACTCCCGTAGTGTAACCGAAGAAGATGAACTGTCTGTGGCTTGAATATGAATCGAGTATGAACCAAGCAGGACCGACCAAAATAGGTTGGACACACGGTAAAAATCGCTTTAGTTCAGCTTTGTTTTGTTTGCAAATTAAACTTTTGCTATAATGGTATATCAATCAATGGAGTGCCAGTAAGATGGCTAAGCACATAAATAAATGCAATCCATAATTCACCATGAGTAATGGAGTTGAAGCAATGCTAAAAGTTAATCGGAATGACCAACGCCCGATCTGGCAGCAACTTTTGGATCAAGCGATCCATAATATCACAACCGGGAAATGGCAACCAGGCGAACTGCTACTCCCCTCACGCGAACTTGCTCAATTAATTGGTGTTTCACGCTCAACCATACAGATTGTGTACGAGGAATTATTCAGCCGAGGGTATACGGTAACCTCCCGACGAGCCGGGACAAGAGTTAGTGATTGGACATATGCACCTCGTTCATCAGAAGGCGTCACGATGCAAGGGCCTATTCCGCCCGATCTGCCTACACTAAACGAATCGATTGGTCATCTGCATAGTTGGTTTGGCAATAGAGACAATCGCAAAATAGAAATTGATTTTAATCCCCACGAGCCTTATCTGGATGAAAGTTTCACAAAAGCCTGGAGGCAATCTTTTTTACAAGCTTCTACTGAACCCAATCTGGATCTTTGGGCTTATGGTGATGCCAGAGGGTTATTGGCGTTAAGAGAGCAGATTCAACGTTATTTGTCACTTGAACGAGGCATTCATATCGATGTTGATCAAATCTTGTTAACCTCAGGTGCACAACATAGCATTGATTTAATTGCCCAGGCTCTCTTAAGTGAGGGAGACAGAGTTTCGGTTGAAGATCCCGGCTTTCCTGCCGCTTGGATGGCGATGAAATACCGCCGGATGCAAGTCGATCCCGTTCCGGTTGATGAGTATGGATTATGTGTAGATCATATTCACCCACAGACGAAACTCGTATTTGTCACACCTTCTCATCAATGCGCCGTTGGTGTTATTATGTCGGAGCCACGCAGGCAACAATTGATGCACTTGGCAACTCATCATCGATATTGGATTGTTGAGGATGACTACGATAGCGAATTTAGGTACCGTGGAGATCCACTTCCAACTATATTTAGTCAGCAACCTCAGAATACGCTTTATATGATGAGTTTTTCCAAAATGGTTGCACCTGGCATTCGACTATCCGCTATCATCGGCCCCAAAATAGCCATCGATCGCCTTACCCAAGTTCATGAATTAACCTATCGTCATCTGCCGATTATGGAACAATTAACGCTAACTCATTTTATTGAGCGTGGTCATTTTATGCGCCATATGAGAAGAGTTCGGAACATATACCGACGCAGACACGAAGTCATGACCAAAGCCATTGTTGCTTCTGGGTTAGGCTCACGATTTACATTAAGTGGTGTGGAAACGGGATTACATATGCTTCTAGAATCTGAAACGTCATTTGACGAAGAAGCGCTGACAAATGCTGCTCTTGATCAAGGTGTACGCGTGTATCCGCTTAGTAGATATTGCTTGGAGAGTCATCGAAAAGGATGGATATTAGGTTTTGCGAAAGTGGATGAGGAGCAGATTGAGGAAGGCATACATCGACTTGCAAAGATTGTATTATGATGGAGAACATGCTCTGCAATCGGATTAGAAAGGATGTTTTTTGTAATGAAAATTTTAGTGTTAGGAGCCACCGGACGGGTTGGAAATCATTTCGTCTCTAATGCCCTACGTTCCAATCATCATGTAACTGCACTGGTTAGAAACCCGGAAAAGGTACAAATCAACGATGACAATTTGGTTCTACATCAAGGAAACGCTTTAGTCAAAGAGGATATTCATCACGCCATACAGGGTGTGGATCTCGTTGTTAGTTCTTTAAGTACCGATGGAACAACTACATTATCGCAATCCATGGGACATATTGCTGAGGCTATGGCTCAGGAGCGTATCAAAAGAATCATTACCATTGGTACAGCAGGAATATTGGAAAGTCGAACGGATCCTGGCTTGCTTCGTTTTCAATCCCCTGAGTCCAAACGTAAGTCCACGCGAGCAGCTGAAGAGCATCTGGAGATGTACAACATTCTGAAGGCTTCAGAGTTAGAATGGACCATCGTGTGTCCTACCTACTTATTTGATGGAGAATCTCTTGGTAAGTACCGGGTTGAGCGCGACTATTTGCCTGACGGTGGAACTTCTATATCTGTAATCGATACTGCGGAGTTTGCTTATCAGCAATTAATGTCTGATGAGTATGTACAGTCTCGTGTAGGTATAGCCTACTAGGGCTGTCTTAAGTTTCAATATAAACAAGCACATTACGAGCCTGCAATTGTTATCCATTAGGAACAATTGCAGGCTCTATTTGTGTCTGCTGTTGAGCTATTTAAGCCCTTCATATAGAGGAAATTGCGAAGTGATTTCACGGACACTACCTAATATTTGATTTTTCACATCCGAGTTCTTTGGATTTTTAAAAGCAAGCCCTATCAGCTGAGCAATTTCTTTCATTTCCCTGGCTCCAAGCCCTCTTGAAGTCATAGCCGGAGTTCCAAAACGAATACCGCTTGTAACCAAAGGACTTGCCGTATCGTGAGGAATTGCATTTTTATTCGCCGTAATCCCTACTTCATCCAGTAAAGCTTCGGCTTCTTTGCCTGTAAGGCCCATAGTTCGTAAGTCAACCAACACGATATGATTATCTGTTCCTCCCGATACAAGGGTAAGTCCTTCATTCATTAAAGTTTCTGCCAATACGTTGGCGTTATTCAGAACACCTTCAATATATGTTGTGAACTCGGTTTGCAATGCCTCGCCTAATGCCACCGCTTTCCCCGCGATAACGTGCATGAATGGCCCGCCCTGAGTCCCCGGGAATACAGCTTTGTCTATCGCCTTTGCCCAGGACTCCCGGCACAAAATGGCTCCCCCTCGTGGTCCTCGTAAGGTCTTGTGTGTGGTGGTTGAAACAAAATGGGCATGTGGTACCGGGTTAGGGTGTAAACCTGCCGCAACAATTCCTGCTATATGCGCCATATCAACAAAGAAAAGAGCTCCCACTTCGGCGGCAATCTGGGCAAATAATTCAAACTCAATGGTCCGCGGGTATGCACTTCCACCTGCAACAATCATGCGTGGACGATACTTATAAGCAAGTTTACGTACTTCGTCAAAGTCAATGCGGCCCGTCTGTGCATCGACACCATATGAAACAAAATTGTAAAACCTACCTGAAAAATTAACAGTACTTCCGTGTGTTAGATGACCACCCTGGGATAGATTCATGCCAAGGATTGTGTCCCCAATCTCAACCGAGGCAAAATATACTGCCATGTTGGCCTGAGAACCGGAGTGAGGCTGCACATTCGCATGTTCAGCGCCAAAAAGTGCTTTAAGGCGGCTATTTGCTATCTCTTCGACTGTATCGACATGCTCACACCCGCCATAATATCTTCTGCCCGGATACCCCTCCGCATATTTATTGGTCAATACCGAACCTGTTGCTTCCATCACAGCTTGACTTACAAAATTCTCTGATGCAATCAGTTCTATCTTATCCCGCTGCCTTCCAAGCTCTTGCTGGACAGCCATTCCTATTACTTTATCTTGCTTCTCCAAATGTTTCATGAACATCTTCCTCTCCATATTACGGTTATTTATTCGTTCCAAGTTGTTTTTTGGGAAATTTACTATTCATCAGTAGATGTGCCATCATTCCTGCAAACAGTCCCCAAAATGCACCACCCACACCAAGCAAAGTCACATTCGCTGCTGTCGCCAAAAACGTAATCAATGCAGTTTCACGTCCCTTAGGGTCCGTTAATGCATTGGCAAGACTGCCACCGATCGTTCCAAGTAAGGCTAATCCCGCTAATGTTGCAATAAAGGTAGCAGGAAGAATCAAAAACAGAGCAGCCAATGTTACGCCAAAAATGCCGACAAAAATATAAAAAACACCACAAGCAATACCTGCAATATACCGCTTCGTTGAATCCTCATGTGCATCCTTTCCTGTACAAATCGCTGCTGTAATAGCTGCCACATTAAAAGCATGTGATCCGAATGGGGCTGCAAGAAGCGAACCCAAACCTGTTACAGCTAAAATAGGATTGGCACTTGTCTTGAATCCATCATTACGCAAAACAAGCATTCCGGGCATATACTGCCCTGTCAAGGTAATAATGAACAGCGGTAGCGCAACGCCAAGTAAAGCATTTAACGAAAATGCTGGAACAACAAATACAGGCGATGCTACAGCCAATTGGATTGTACTGAAGTCTGTTTTCCCCATGCATATCAAATAAATCAAACCGATTGCCAATATGCCAACAATGGCGTAACGGGAAGTAAACCTTCTTAGCACGATATAGCCTGCAAACAGTACAATCACAAGCAAAGGATCTACCTTCGCCCCTCCAAAGGCCGAAATACCAAACTGTAGTAAAATACCAGCTAACAATCCGGAAGCGATGCCTGGGGGAATAAGTCGAACGAAACGTTCAAACATGCCTGACAAACCTAAAATAATAAATCCGACTGCTGAAATCATGTAAGCGCCAATAGCTTCTGGATAAGGGGTTACCGCTAATGCTGAAACGAGAAACGCCACACCAGGTGTAGACCAGGCTGTAATAATCGGTTCCTTATATCGATAACTGAGCCAAATTCCCGTTACGCCTACCCCAATCGAGATGGACCAAATCCAGGAAGCGGTCATTTCCGGGCTTAAACCAGCCACTTTTGCAGCTTGAAAAACAAGGATAAACGTACCCCCGTAATTAACAATTACGGATATTAAAGCGGCGATCACCGGAGATATCAAATCACGGCCGCGTAACGAAGGGGATGCTGTCTTCATATTTAACACTACCTCTCACTTAATCATCGATGCGTGTGTTTTCATTCCAGTAATACTCGTCCGGTAAATAGCGTTGACCAAATACACTTGTCCCTACACGTATCAGTGTAGCTCCTTCTTCAATGGCGACTTGGAAGTCACCAGACATACCCATCGATAAAATATCCATTTCTACGCGTGGAATATTTTTCTCTTTAATCTGTGTACGGATCTGGTTTAACAATCGAAAACAATGTCGTGTTTCTTCGTTTGTCGCATTCAGTTTTCCAATGGTCATTAAACCTTTCACGTTTAATGTCTCGAATTGAGACAACTGTTCTACAAGCTCAACGGCTGTTTCTGGAGAGGCACCAAATTTACTTTCTTCGTAGGACGTATTAATTTGCACAAGAATGTCTAAGCTCTTATTCTCTTTGAGAAGCTGGTTATGTAACGCTTGACCCAGTTTCAGACGATCTACGGAATGGATGAGAGTAACATATTTAACTACGTCCTTTATTTTATTTGTTTGCAGATGTCCGATAAAATGCCATTCCACCTGCTTGCTTTGTTCCATGAGTGGGAATTTGTCTCGGAGTTCTTGAGCTTTGTTTTCTCCAAACAAGACCTCACCTGCTTGAATAGCTATTTGTAATTTCTCTAGCGGTACCGTTTTGGTCGCGAGCAACAACTTGATGTCCTCTATGTTGCGACCTGAAGCCTGGCAGGCCAATGCCATTTGCTGTCTTACAGCTTGAAGATTTTCTTCTACTAGATGTTTCATGTCAGCCACCTTCTTTCTATTCCGAACAGGAATGGATCAATGAGATTAGCTCCTCCTTATGTATTGTGAAGACTGTGTGGAACGTCATGCTAGTATAGCAACGCATGGATTGGATATACATATCCAAAAATGCTATTTTGGAACAGTCCAAAACGACAAAGTAGACATTAATTCAATTGGGGTTCCTTTGATACGCTTTTAAAAGTCGATAATCTGATTGATGTGATGCCCGCACGCTTCTTCCAAAATGAAAAAAGCCGCTAAATTAGCGGCTTGGTTTAGTTCTATGTTCATGTCCAAAACGTAAATACATGTTTTATGATGATTTACTCATTCACATTTTCCTTGGTTACCAGCTTCAATTCAGCGGGAATCGATGACTCCACCTGCTTGCCACTGAGCACATCCAGAGCTGCTTGCAGCGCCAGTTGGCCAATCAGTATAGGCTGCTGAGCGACTGTTGCCGTCAATTTCCCATCCTGAATGGATTTGATTGCATCATCATTACCATCAAATCCGATGACCGGAATGTCTTTACCTGAGCTTTGAATCGCTTCAATTGCACCAAGTGCCATCTCGTCATTATGGGCAAATACCGCTTGTACGTCTGGATTACCTTGTAGCAAGTTCTCCATGACATTTAATCCTTTGGACCGATCGAAATCAGCAGATTGTTTGGAAACCACATCAAGTTGCTTGTCAGCCACTTCATGGAAACCTTTACCCCGTTCTCTTGTTGCGGAAGCACCAGGCACACCCTCAAGTTCAATGACTTTTGCTCCCTCACCCAGTTGTTCCACAAAATATTCAGCTGCCATGCGTCCACCTTTAACGTTATCAGATGCCACTAGTGCCGCCACTTCGCCTTTATCTGCGGAGCGATCCAGCGTGATCACAGGAATGCCCACACTATTAGCGGATTGAACCGCTGTGGAGATCGCTGCAGAGTCCGCGGGGTTAATCAGAAGTGCACTAACACCTTGCTGAATGAGATCATCCACATCATTGGTTTGTTTCGCCGAATCGTTCTGCGCATCCACCACGATGACCTGTATTCCCTGTTTTTTGGCTTCAGCCATTACCCCGTCCTTCAGTGATACAAAGAATGGATTGTTTAGTGTAGATATCGACAAACCTATTTTCTTCTGTCCGTTACTTTTGTTTGGGTTAGGTTTCGCCCATTCCGGTGGCTCCAGAGAGCACCCGGCCAGAACGATGATCATCAGCATACTTATGAGTGTTACAGTCCACTTTTTCATATTCGCTTCTCTCCTTATGCTGTTTTCTTGCGGTCCAGCAGGACAGCAATGGCAATGACGATACCTTTTACAACCATTTGATAAAATGAGTTTACTTCAAGCAAGTTCAATCCATTATTCAACACGCCGATAATCAGAACACCGATCAGTGTACCAACGATGCGTCCGCGTCCTCCAGCAAGACTTGTACCACCCAATACAACTGCTGCGATTGCATCCAGCTCGTAGGATGTACCTGCCGTTGGTTGCGCTGAATTCAAACGCGATGTCAGAATTGCACCTGCCAGAGCAGCGAGCATACCTGTCAGGGAGTAGATCATAATTTTCACGCGATTAACTTTGATACCCGAGATAATGGAAGCTTTCTCATTACCGCCGATGGCGTACGTTTTACGACCAAAAGCCGTTTTATGCAAAACAATCCACAGAATCATGAAGGTAATCAGCATCGTGATTGCAGGTACCGGAATGCCCAGCAGGTAACCGCGGCCAAACAGTTGGAACAACAGGTTATCCCCGAGTCCTGTAATTGGATTACCATTGGTGTACACCAATGTCAGTCCTCTGAATATCGTCATGGTTGCCAATGTAGCGATAAACGGAGCCATTTTACCTTTGGTAATCATTAGTCCGTTCACCATACCCATGACACCACCGAGTGCTACACCAATAATGATGGACAAGATCGGATCGAGACCAGACAACATCATATTTGCTACAAAAGCACTGGATAAAGCCAGGATTGAGCCGACCGACAGATCAATTCCACCCGTCAGGATAACAAACGTCATACCAAAAGCAATCAGCGCATTAATCGAGACTTGACGCAATAAATTCAAGATATTGAGCGGTTCCAAGAAACTTGGATTCAACACCGATACGATGAGAATAAGAATGATTAAGCCAAGCAGCGGTCCCAATTTTTGTATCACGTTTGAGAAACGGAATCCGCTTTTAGCCGTTTTGTTTTCCTGCATTGTTGTCATATCACTGTCCCCCTGTGGCCAATGTCATAATGTGTTCTTGTGTTGCTACTTCCCTTGCAACCTCGCCACTGATGTGTCCCTCATGCACAACCGCGATCCGGTCGCTCATGCCAAGCACTTCAGGCAGCTCCGACGATACCATGATGATTGCAACGCCGCGGTCAGTCAGTTCATTCATCAATTCATAGATTTCGCGCTTCGCCCCGACATCCACTCCGCGGGTAGGTTCATCCAGGATAAGTACGCTTGGTCCGATACCAACCCATTTCGCGATAACCACCTTCTGCTGGTTACCCCCGGATAGATTCCTTGCCGCCGTCTCGGAGGATTGCGTTTTGATCTGTAGACGTTTGATCAGTGTATCTACGAAGTCTTGTTCTTTTGAAGTTGAGATGAAACCTTTGCTTGAGAAACTGAACAGATTTGGCAACGCCATATTCTCGCGAATAGAGAAGTCTAATACCAGCCCCTCATCCTTGCGGTCTTCTGTAATAAACCCGATTCCATGTTTCACTGCATCTGCCGGTTTACGAATGTTCGCTTTTTTGCCGCGGATGAAGATTTCACCGCTATCCAACGTATCCAAACCAAAGATGGTTCTCATGATCTCTGTTCGTCCAGAACCCATGAGTCCAGAGAAACCGAGTATTTCCCCCGCTCTCACGGTGAAGTTAATATTCTCGAATAGACCTTTGCTGCTTGCATTCCTTACTTCGAGGACAACTTCACCATAAGAAGGATTCCGGACAGGATAACGCTCGGTTAGTTCACGACCTACCATTTTCCGCACCACTTCATCAAAGCTTGTCTGCGGAATAGCTTGTGTGTCTACCGTTCTTCCGTCACGCATGATGGTAATCCGGTCACAGATCGTGAATATCTCCTCCATTCGGTGAGAAATATAGACGATGGATACGCCTTCCTTCTTCAGCGAGCTGATTACACCAAACAGCTTCTGGATCTCACGCTCCGTAAGTGCTGCTGTTGGCTCATCCATAATGATGACCTTGGCATCTGTCATTAGCGCTTTGGCAATCTCGATCATCTGTTGCTGCCCGACAGAGCACTCTCCCGCAGGACGTTCCAGTGGTATGTCTACGGAAAGTTTGGCGAACTGTTCTTTGGCAAGCGCTTTCATTTGTCTTGTATTGAGCAATCCGAACGATGATGTCAGTTCCTTACCAATAAAGAGATTATCCAGCACCGTCATTTCAGGCCATACATTCAGCTCCTGATGTATGAATGTGAGACCCAGTTTCTCGGCTTCCTTCGGACTTGCAAAATAGTTTTCTTCTCCGTCTATGGTAATGGTTCCCTGATCACGCTGATGAAGACCAATCAGAATATTCATCAGTGTGGATTTGCCGGCTCCATTCTCCCCCATCAGGGCATGAACTTCACCATCCTTTAGTTCAAAATCCACTCCGCTCAGCACCTGATTCGTTCCAAACGCTTTATGAATGTCTTGCATCTGAATGTGCATTACGCAACCTCCTTTTAACCGAAATGGACTCCCGATTGTAAAATGCAATTGGCATAGGGTGTGGCTTCACCTGTGCGGATGACCGCTTTCACCTGCCGAGTTAATGCTTTGAATTGTTCATGGCTGACGGAAGCATCAATTGCTTCTACCCCGAATTTCTCTGTGATGAATTGCATAGCTACGGGATTGCCTTCGCAAATCTCTTCAGCCACAATGACTTTCTCAATGACCATATCTTCAGCGATCGCTTCCACCACTTCGCAAAAACTTGGTGTTCCCAGTTTAAGGGCCAGATCAATTTTGAGTACCCCGTCCGGTACCGGCAGACCTGCATCCGCAATCGCAATCATGTCCGTATGGCCCAGATCAGACAAAATCTTGGAAATGTGACTATTCAACATGCCATTTCTTTTCATTACAAGCTCTCCTCTACTTCATCACGCGTCGGCATGCCGCCCTGCGCTCCGAACTTGGTGACGGACAACGATGCAGCCCGATTGGCGAAGCGTATACTCTCTTGCAACGCTTTTCCTTCAGCCAAAGCAACTGCAAATGCGGCGTTGAACGTATCCCCTGCCCCCGTAGTATCAACAGCCTCAACTTTATAAGTTGGGACTAGAATTTCGTCAGTGCCATCAAAGTACCGTACACCTTTACTGCCCTCCGTGATGAACAATTTGTTAGGATACTGACGTAATGCCTGTGCCGGACTCATGCCCTGAAACAAAATCTCAGCTTCATGCTCGTTCGGTGTGATATATGCAGCGTTGTCGATCACTTCTTGCGGCAATGTTCTCGCCGGAGCGGGATTAAGCAGCAGCGGTGTTCCGAATTCTGCACACAATGCACTCACATGCACAACCGTTTCCTCCGGAATTTCCTGCTGAATTAATACGATATCTGCGTTTCGAATTACTTCAGCTGCCTCATCGACATATGCAGGAGTGACTTCCCGATTCGCCGCTTCAACCACTACGATACTATTATCACCTTCTGCCAGAATGATATGAGCCGTACCACTTTCTAAATGTGTAACCGGTTTCACATTTTGCGTATTTACAGCATTTGCTCTAAAGTTCTCTACAATATCTTTGCCAAAAGCATCGTCGCCTACCCGGCCGATCATCGCAACCTCGGCACCCAGTCGTGCAGCGGCAACAGCCTGATTGGCTCCTTTGCCACCAGGAACTGTTTTGAAGCTATCGCCAAGAACGGTTTCCCCCGCTCCCGGCCGTCTTGACGAAGTAACAACCAGATCCATTGAACTGCTTCCAATTACACATATTTTAGCCATCTGATCTCACCTTTCTCGTAGTGCCCCGTTCGATGAAACTTACGGGCAACTGTATGTTTTTATTCTCTATTGCAGCTTGTTCCACAAGCTGGATAAGTAATCCCGCCGCTTCTCTTCCCATCTCGTATGCTGGCTGACGGATGGTGGACAATGCCGGCGATAACAGGCTGCTCATCGGAATATCATCGAAACCAATCACTTGTACGTCATCAGGAACCTTTCTTCCGATTCGTGATGCCTCATGCAGTACTGCCATGGCTGCGATGTCATTGCTGGCAATGACCCCATCTGTGTCCGCATATTTCCTGAATAATTCTTCAGCCCATACACCTGCCTCGTTAATTGAAAATGAGGTCGTCTGGATCACCCGATAGTCTAAGCCAGCATCACGGATGATTTCAATCGTCCCTTCAAAACGATCCTGAGCGGGTCTGATCTGTGAAGGTCCCTGCATAACTGTGATCCGGCGACTGCCGCGTTTGATAATCTCCCTTGCAGCTAGTCTTCCACCTTCCCTGCCATCCGCATACACGGATGGACGATCCAGTGAAGTTCTGTCCAGAAACACAACGGGAATCTTCAGTTTTTCATATATCGAAGAATGAGGGTAGTTCGTTGAAGAGATCACACCAACCACGTTGTTCTGGATAAACGTCTGGATGTAATCCTGCTCCTTTTGTTCATCCTCGTCACTATTTCCAAATATCAGTCTGTAATCTTGCTCCTGCATCCGGTCCTCTACGCCGCGGGCTAACTGCGGGAAGTAAGGGTTCGTAATATCCGGCAACAACAGGCCAATCAGTTTGGACTTGCGTTTATATAATGAGCGGGCCACTTCATTTGGTGAAAAGTTAAGCGCCTTAACTGCATCTTCCACTTTTTTGCGTGTGTCCGCATGAACATAACCTCTATCATTAATGACCCTGGATACGGTGGCTACAGATACGCCAGCCAGTTGAGCTACGTCTTTAATTGTTGTCATAAGTTGCTCTCCTCTATGTGTAACCGGTTACAGACATTAAATTATCATATTATTTTCAATTTGACAAGCGTTTTCATTCTGGAAATTTCTCCAAGTATACATAAAGTGCACTAGAATTCATCTATATCATGGTTTCTTCCTGCCAGGGAGATTGATACTTCATAGATGTAAAGAGCCATCACTCGATTAAAAATCAGAGTGATGGCACCCGGATCAACATAAGAATCAGTAATCTCCTGAACTTAATTAGCCTTTAATTTAACAAATTAGATAGTAACATTTTCGAATAAATCAATTCATAGCGTTTATTTTATAACTCCCCGTAAACTTCATCTGTAACTGGTTCCAACCATTCTGGTGTACCTGCAGTGATCGCAATGTGTTCAAACCAACTATCTTTAGCGGCCCCATGCCAGTGTTTCACACCATCATGAGTCACAATAACATCGCCGACTTTGAGGAATTGAGCAGGTTTTCCTTCTTCCTGATACCAACCTTCCCCACCAGTCACTAACAACAGCTGAAATCCACCGCGATGGATATGCCAGTTATTTCTGCATCCCGGTTCAAACGTTACATTCCCAACACCCACATTCACTTTGGGATCAGCAACCAAGGATTGGAGATAACTTTGCCCTATGAAATATTGGGAAAATGCTTCGTTTTTTTCTCCTACCGGGAATATCACTCCATCTTTAACTTCTTCATGTTTAGCCATTTCATTTCCTCCAGTGTGATCTTATTGATTAATGCGTCCTGCCCCTATGTTGACCTAAATATGATTACACACATACGTGCGATATCGCACATTTGTGTATAATATAAAATAATTGCACAGCCTCTGCAAGGATCAAATGAACTCGATCTGTGCCTTATGGCGCACGGAGACAACATTTGTGCAATTACTCTTTGGAAAGAATGGTGATTACTATCGTTTCTGTCACAGATCGAAGAATACTTAAGTCTCAGGAAGCGATCAAATCTGCTTTTATCAAACTCATGAACGAGAAACCTTTTGATACCATTACGATGCAAGATATCTCTGATCATGCAAATGTCGGCCGCAGAACGATATACCATCACTATTCGGACAAATTTGACTTGCTGGATAAATTAATCGAAGAGCATATCGATGAACTAAGAAGATTGTGCAAGGAAGCATCCGATCTGGATTTTATAGAAAGCAATGTACTTTGGTTCGAATATTTTGAAGTTCACTATTCATTTTTCTCGGCTATGTTACTGAGTAAAGGAGCCCCTTTTTTCCGCAATCGCTTCCTGGCTCTTGTCATTGAAGAACTGGAAGATGAGGTGAATGTAACGGAGGGGAAAAATAAAGGACTAACAAAAGAAGTGATTCTCACGTTCTTTGGTACAGCAATCGTGGGTATCGTAGAATTTTATTTCACGAATGGATTACCCCGGCACCCTCACATTGTCGCAGAACAAGTTGGGATTTTATTAGAAAGGAATCTATAACATAGACTCCTCATGAACCGTTCCTTCTTTTAATCAGACCAATTGAAGAGCGGTTTATTAATTATCATTACAAAGATTAGCGATATGTGATATGGTCATTGAGGATGTTAATAGATTCATACATACATATGTACATGAAATGTGAGGAGAAGATCGAAAGTGATAGAGAGAAATACCCTTGAGAAACCGAGTAAATTTAGTGATCCCATTTTTGTCATGCTCGTGGCAAGCCTTTGTTGCTTGTTATGGGGAAGTGCGTACCCATCCATCAAACTTGGATATATCGCGTTTAACATTCTACCGGAAGATATTGCTTCCAAGTATGTATTTGCCGGATACCGATTTACACTGGCGGGCTTGCTGCTCTTGCTCCTGTCTCGTATCGTTAGAAAACAGAAGCTCCAATTGTCCAAGCCGCAGTGGACTAGCCTCATCATGCTAGGTATATTGCAAACGGGTTTGCAATATATGTTTTTCTACGTCGGCGTAGCCAATACAACGGGTGTCAAAGGCTCTATTATGAACGCTACTACAACCTTTTTCAGTGTTGTTCTGGCCCATTTCATCTATAAAAACGACAAATTAAGCAGAAATAAAATCGTTGGTTGCTTGCTTGGATTCGTTGGCGTAATCATCGTAAACTTCCATACGGATCTGCTTGCTTTTTCCTTTTCATTCACAGGCGAAGGCTTCGTTATTATAGCGGCACTTGTTTTTTCCGTTACGGCCCTTTACGCAAAACGTCTCACCGCCACCATCGATGTTCTGATCATAACAGGTGTCAGCTTATTCGTCGGGGGACTGGTACTTACGCTGTTAGGTCTATCACTCGGCGGTCGGGTCACCCATTTCACCCTGGAATCCACCAGTAACTTAATCTACCTGGCTTTGCTGTCATCCGTTGCATTTTGTCTATGGAATATGCTTCTCAAGTACAACAAGGTCGGAAGAGTGTCTGTCTATAACTTCCTAATCCCTGTATTTGGAGCTTTATTATCAGCGTTATTCCTGGGGGAAACGATCTTGGAACTGAAAAATCTGGTCGCATTACTGTTCGTGTCAGTCGGCATTTATTTAGTCAATCGTGTACGTTCTGTGCAGAGCTCTAATAACACTCCAATGAAATAGACTACGCGTCCACTTCCATGGATAACAAAAAAAGCCGCTAATCAGCGGCTTTTTTTGTAAGTACGTATATGAATACGTTCAGTTTTCGCTATGTTATACCTTAATATATATTCGTAAAGTCAATTAAGTCTTCTTCTTCCAAATAATTAAAAACTATAGTGTGCTTACCCAGCTCATATTCCATCTCATAACCACCCACAACTTCATTATAATATTCCGAGGTGGGTTTTCCCATCCATCGTTTCACATTCCATGGTGAGAGATACTGCTTTTCATTGTACAGCTGGATAACCGCAATACGTGATTTATTGGTAAGCTCGTGCATGTATGAATCAAACCCGACGCCGAATTTAGAATAATAATAGTACGCTCCCCATTCCCCGTTTGAACGAGAATTGGGTTTCCCCAGCTTTTTTTGCGCATTTTGAAGCGTCGTACCAATCTTGATGTCCGTCCGGCCTGGCAACACACCCTTTAAAGCAGCTTCCTTTAGGCTTTTCAGGTAAGCGCGATCGCCAACACCCGAGTTCGGCCAAGCTTCTGAACGAAGGTTACGTGTATCTGCCAACCGCATTTCCAATTTATTTACATTCAACTTAAACGTATCAACCCCATAGACGAATTGAAGATTGTTGTAATTTTTGAACTGCACTCGGGCACCTGAAAGAGTACGGATTCCATCATCTCTGCTTGCAGAGTAGGAATCGTCGATTTTTTTTCCCTTATTATCGACATATGTTACACGGCGCAATTCCCCGGAACGAACAATATACGTTTTCACCTCATTGAAATTAGAAGTTCCCCAATCGGTGATCATCAGCATGTCTGGTGTACTAGCCTCTTTACTCTTCACAACAAAGTTCCAGGTTTGAGGCAAAATAATCGTATTCAGATCCAGTTTTGCTGCCTGAACAGTTCCGTATGCTGCACCTTTTTTAAGCAAGGCTGCACGATACGTGCCTGAATAACTCTTGTCGCCTTTATTATTGTTGGTCCAACCATTTTCTTCGGTTAGTGTACTCTTCTGTTCATCATAAGCAAAAATATAAACGGTGTAAGCCGTTTGTTTGGCATCACGAAGCGTAAATGAAAGCCGGCTCATACTTTCGAGCTGTTTGGCGGAGATTTGCTCTCCTTTGGCAGCGGCATTAGGTGGTAGCAGAAGCAATGCGCTCAGAACATAGGCGATTAAGGTAAGTAAGGCCAGAGAAGCCCATTTTGCATTGTGTTTAGGGTGTATCATCGATGACTCTCCTTTGAGTAAAAAAATAAAATCTAACAGCTTTTTCTAATTATGAATCGTTCACAATCTCAACATTCAAACAGGTACTTGCTAGCGTGTAATCTTGATCAAACTATGTAATGAATTTAAGTTCATGTTCAATAAGCATATCCTCCTACTAGTACTATTTTCCTAAGAATGATAACATACCCTTTCTAATAAAGAAATAACAATCTAATTAATAGATTTCGATCCATATAACATAAAAAAGCCGCTATTTAGCGGCTCTTCAAGTAACTTCGAATACGATATGATTTATAGACAGGAGTAAACCACATTACGTAAGCGTCGTTGAACGTATGGTTCCTGACTGTTAAGCAGGTGCTGTGCATACATGACTGTAAGCTCTGAATCCGGATCAATAATAGCCATACAACCAGCAGCACCACTCCATCCAAATTCACCAATTGGACTCAGTGAGCCGCTTGCTGCTTTGGAGATATGTGTGCGAACACCCAGTCCATAGCCGTATCCATACATATGATCCCAGGAATAATCAGCACGAGTCATCTCGTTCAGGTGGTCCGTTCGCATCAGTTCCACTGAAGCTTGTGACAGAATGCGCACGCCTTCGGGACTCGTACCATGCCCAGTAAGCGCGTTCAGAAAACGTGCATAATCGCTAACGGTTGATAGTAACCCTGCACCGCCGCTTTCCAGCTCCGTACCCACACGGAATCCATTGCCGTCCAAACGTACAGCCTTTTCAAGCTCATCATTGTAAGCATACTGTGGAATCAGACGTGTCTGCTGCTCATCGTTCAGATTAAACGTTGTATCGTTCATGCCAAGGGGTCCGGTGATTTCGTCCCGCAGATACGTACCAAAGCGTTTGCCACTTACCACTTCCACCAAGGCTCCTAGCACATCATGGCACATGCTGTAATTCCAGTGTGTCCCTGGTTCAAACAGCAACGGTTCTTTCGCAAGCGCTCTCGCGAAGTCACGTGTTGGCAATGTTCCATCGGTGCTTTTTACAGCTTCTTGAATGCTTGGACAACCAACGTCATACGAGAACCCAGCAGTCATGGTGAACAAATCACGTACTGTAATGGCTCTTGTCGCCTTTTCCAGTCGGATCTCCCCGTTCGGCATCGTTTTCTTAACCGTCATCTCAGCGTACTCTGGCAGATAATCAGATAAGGGATCGCTTAACAGCATTGCCCCTTTCTCCACCAGTTGCAATCCTACCACGCAGGTCATAATTTTGGTCATGGAATATAGATTGAAGATCGCTCCATCACCGATAGGTGTTTTCTCTTCCAGATTGGCGTATCCATTACGATAATGGAAAACGGTATCATTTCGATGCATCACCAGCACCTCTGCCCACGGTATACGCCAGGATGTAATGCGGTCGATAAATGAAGCAAGCGGTTTAAAGTCCATTTTTTCCCGTCCTTCTATGTAAAATCGTTTATCATTTTGCGATGTGGTACACGTTCACTCCCACAATCGACATATTATTAATATACGACCTTTTACAACGATTGACTACCACCTATATGGCCTCAACCATCCATTTATTGACCGCCGAATTTGTATTTCATTTCGTTCATGATTTGGCAGGAAGTGTGAGATAACGTTAATCAGAAACAGTTTGAACTCCTCAATGTCTGACATCCAATCAACATCGATATTCAATTATGCAAAAAAGCCGCTATGTTCGCGGCTTACAATGAGTTCGTTTCACAGCTCGGAACCGTATGAAGTATCACTACTACTGTACTTCTGCTCTTGCCGTGGAGACAAAGGTCATCAATTCTTCTACGGGTGTGCGAGGACGAGGTTTGGGAACCTTGTTTGTATCAAAATACCCCAGATGAAGTGTGCCAACAATTCTCTCCCCTGGTCTCACACCGGTCTTGAAGTAGAAATCAGGATCAAAATTATATTCATTCGTCTTCCACACTACGCCGATATCCTGCTCCCATGCCAGGAGTTGAATATTTTGAATAAGGGCAGCACTAGCCCCCACAGCATCTTCCCATACCCGTTGTCTCGGATCAGCCTCAATCACAACCAGCAGATGGGCTTGGATAGATTCGCAATAGTCCTTTTGCAGCTTCTCTGTCCAGCGCTCCCGCTCATCTTTGGAAAACGTATTTAGCACCGCATCAGCGAATTGCTTCCGACCTTCTTCTACAAATAAAATGAAGCGCCAAGGCTCTTTACGGGAATGCACAGGTGCCCACACGGCAGCTTCGAGCAAGTGCATGATCGTTTCTTTCGCCAGCGCTTTGCCATTGAACTGACGAATGGTTCTTCGTTCACGAATAACCTTTTCCATTACAGACGTTTCCATATGCATTAATCCTCCTGTCTAGTTTCCTTATTTATTGGGTAAGGAAATTTACCGCTTCGTCGATAATCTTGGTCTGTCCGATGGGTCCTCCGGGACCCTGGAACCACAAACCGTAGTCAACGATGTAGACATTGTTGTTTTTAACAGCATTCAGGCTCTTCCACACTGCTGTTTTTTGCAATTCTGTCGTTTCATTCTCGTCTGATGACAACAGGAAAATATGATCCGGGTTAATCGATGGTAACGACTCCATGGAGATTACTTTCATTGAATCTGTCGGGTCAGGTATGGATACAGGAGGTGTCAAGCCTAGATCGTCGTACAGAACCTCGTAGTTTCTTTTACTGTAATAACGCACTTCTTTATCGGATAAACGCAGGAACATCACGGTCTCGTCTCCGATGGATTGCTTGATTTTCTCACGGGCTTCTGCAGCCTTCTTTTCGTATTCTTCAATGACCTGTTTGGCCTGATCCGTCTTCCCTAACATATCTCCCATATGTAACAGGCTTGTCTTCATACGAATAATATCTTGCTCGTCCTGCAGCTTCTCTGCCAGCAAGGTAGGCGCAATTTTGCTGAGGCTGTCATAGGCGTCACTCATGAAATCCTGTCCGATAATCAGGTCTGGCTCTGCCGCCAATATGCTTTCGTAGTTGGGATCAACCTGCCAGCCCAGATTTTCTTTTCCTTGTAGTTGATCGGACAGGTAGGTAGGAAACTGATCACTCCCCTCCTCATTACTGGATGCTGCCTGGGGTACAATACCGAGTGCTAACAAATAGTCAGTTGCAGCCGGGAACAACGAAATAATATGCTGAGGATCACCTTTGATGACAGTTTCTCCCCAAGGATGTTTAACAACACGCTCCTGTACTGCTGATTCGGTGGATTGCGCGACTTCGGTGGTTGGAGCATTGTTACCGCTTGTTCCATTACTGCTTGTTGCCGGACTGCCCTGAGAAGGGGAACAGGCTGATATTAATAATGTAAGGCTGAGCATCAAAAGCAATGCAACGGGTTTTCTCGATCTCATAGATGTAAGTGATTCTCCTTTTGAGTTGTATTGATAATAATTATCATCATCAATAGGATCATAACCGCGATGCATAGGACTGACAATGGACAATTCTGATTCATGGATAGCATTATTCTGACCGGTTGGCAGGGCGATACATTTTTGTTTGAACCGACCTGGTGAAAGGCCAACATACTTTTTAAATAAACGATTAAAATAGATCACATCCGGAATGCCGATTGCCTCGGCAATCTTCTGAAGAGATGCATCTGTGTGCAACAGCAGCTCCTTGGCTTTGTAAATCCGTATCCGAGTTAAATAGGTAATCAGACTGCTGCCTGTCTCTTTCTTGAACGTTCTCGACAGATGCCCTGCACTGCAATCCAGAAGTTCTGCGAGCGGATCGACCATAACGGGCAACATGTAGTTCTCTTGAAGATAACGAACGGCTTGAGCTACCAGATCGGGCTTGGCAGTCTCAATTCCTTGTGCACTTAACTGCCTCATTAATTCATTAATAAATTGATAAAATAACGTCTTTACCTGAAATTTCGAGAACGCATCCGTCCGTTCCCAATGTTGCTCTATTCTTTGGACTTTATCATATAAGTCAATGGGATAGCTTGGGGCGAAAGCATATTGCACATGAAACGGGAAATGTTGCCTGAGCAGAGCTTGATTCTCACGAGTATTGGATAACGACAAATTAGCGCGATAAAACATCAAATAAAATTCGAATGAATCCTCGTTCAGGGAGATATTCATCCATACCCCCTTGCCTCCATGTAAGACTTGCATCTGATCGATCGCGTACATCGTGTCATCCAGCGTAATCGTTGCATTGCCGCGAACTGTATATATAAAACCGCTAATTGGAAATCGATAGGCATGGATGGGTTCGCCAGCGCGCACGACGACGTGACGCACTTCCCATATTTTAATTGAGGCCAGATTCCATAACTTCACATGCTCTTCTACGTGCATCTCTTCCTTCACCTTCCACAACCCATTAAGTTAGCAAAACATCAGCAAAATCAGCGGATATTTTCACTTTTCTCCATTCTATCGATAATCATTCTCAACTACAACATATATCTTCCTATTCGATAAAATGCTACGCACGAATAAGCCGATCCATGAAAGGATCGGCTTATGTTGTAACGTTTTAGACTTCGCCGCGTCTGTTCTCAACCGATTTCATACGGTTTTGGTCATCTGGTACCCGGTCAACACTGAACTCTTGACCAGCTTCAACCTCACCATGACCTGAAATATTTCGGGAAAAATTAGTGAACTGTCTTTTTTGCTCATCCAGTTCATGTTTTTGCTTCAAAAGCTCTTGCGGGTCCTGCTTTGTCACTATGCTAACCTCCCATACATACTTGAAGTCATGCAATTTAATTCGTACTACAGAAGTTTTCCATAAGAGAGCTGTACTTATGCATGAATATAGATGAGATGGATATCGTTCCGTTGTTAGTACAGCTAATTTATCCAGTTAAGAGACTAGTTTCAATCCCACAATACTGACGATAATCCCACTAACGATAGCCAATTTCTTTGCATTTTTGGGCTCTTTGAATACATACATCCCTAATAGTACACTGCCCGATGCCCCAATACCTGTCCAGATTCCATAACCAATGCTGATTGGTATCTCTCTCAAAGACAGGGAAAGAAAAATGAAACTTAATCCCAGAAACATAGCGAACATCAATGTATGTTTCAATTTGGTAAATCCATCTGAAAGTTTCAGAAATATTACACCGCCAACTTCAAATAAACCAGCTAAGATCAAGAAAAACCAACTCATATTCTATACACCTGCCTTTGGTTTAGGTTCATTGGATACAAATTTCAGACCGATGATGCAACTGATTAATATCATGACCAGCACGATTTTGATTGCACTTACGGAGTCCCCCAAAAAAATCATTCCCACAATTGCGGTTCCAAATGAACCAAGTCCGGTAAACACCGCATAAGCCGTTGATACAGGAAGTACTTTAGTGGATTTTGCAAAGAAGTAGAAGCTGCCAATCATTAAAATAACCGTGGGGATTACGATCTCGATTTTCGAAAAACCATCGGAGAATGACAAACCTAATGCCCAACCCACCTCTAAAATCCCTCCAAGAATAAGGAATAACCACGCCATAAAACATTCTCCTCTTCTGCATTCATGTTGTTGTTTTGTAATCAACATTCCATTTAATAATGATAGTATTTTATATCATTTGATATAATAATAAACCACCTTTATTTTAATTGCAAATTTAAATATTCGTATCAAACTAATAAGAAAATCCGCCTGTTAAAACTCCAAGTTACGCTGTGAACATACAAAAAAAGCCAACCAGAAGTTCCTGGTTGACCAACTACGTATAAGTTAATTTTGTTTTTCGGAATCAGTGAATATCTTTCTTTTTGAAATTACCACCTCTGACTTCAGCTACATCGTATACGACTACAAAAGCAGTTGGGTCAATTTCGTGAATGATATCTTTAATTTTACTCTCTTCCATCCGGTTAATGACACAAGTAATTTCCTTGAATTGCTCATTAGAGTAGCCACCGTAAGCCTCGGTATACGTTGCTCCACGGCCTAAACGGTCCCGAATGGTTTCAACCATAATCTCAGGTTGATTCGTAATAATTTTAAACGTTTTGGAGCCGCTCAAGCCCTCTTCAACAATATGTATTACTTTAGAAGCAATAAAATACGCAAGTCCTGACAAGATCGCGCCTTGCAGACCAAACACGGTAGAAACGACAATAAATACAAACATGTTGAGGAACAGGATGAGATCACTGGTCCCAAAAGGTACTTTTCGCGAAAGGAGTACAGCCAGCATATCTATGCCATCCAATGCACCGCCATTACGTAATGCAAGTCCCATACCAAAACCGATGATAATCCCGCCGACAACCGTAACAAGCAAGGTATCACCTTCAATGATGGTTGGTATATGGTGCATCAGACTGGTGCTGATTGCGAGTGAAGCAATACCGATGATCGAATATAACGCAAAGCTTTTTCCGATTTGCTTGTACCCGAGCCACACAAATGGAATGTTAATAATCCCGATGAGCATCCCCAGTGGTAATCCGAACAGCTGTGATCCTACGATACTCAGACCTGTGACACCACCATCTGAGACATTATTCGGGATCAATATGGCTTCCAGGCCATATGCCGTTATAAATCCCCCTATGATAATCAATAATACTTTGGAGAGGATCTTTAACTTGTTTGACTTTTGTTTTCTGTTTTGATGCATTGCATTTCCCCCTTGATGAACAACCGATAAAAAACAGTCTATAATAAAAATCACTGTTTTGGCAATAGATCGTCATTTGTGTGTGTTAGTTCATTGTCCGATGAGCGTTCGATACGACGAAATTTTATGCTCAAGCATCTCATCTGCTGTGTTAAGTATGTGCATCTGTTTTTGAATCGACTCTTTATGCTCCTCCAGCAGCTTTAAACGATCCACCGCCGTATGCTCCCCTTCCTGAAACAAGGACGCATATTTCTTAATAATAGCAATGGGCATTTGAGTCTCTTTTAATTTGATCACAAATTGCAGCCACTTCAGGTGTGACTCGTTGTATCGCCTGTCTCCACTGGCATCTCGGAGAGGAGTTACAATCTGTTCCTTCTCATAATAACGCAACGTATGTGCACTGATATGGAGTAATTCTGCCACTTCACCAATGGTATGCATGGTTAACCTCCCCTCCATTTTCCCGCTTGACTTAGAGTAAGCTCTAATCAGTATAATCAACTCGTGGTCACATCACAATAAAAAATGAAATCAGATCCAGGAGGAATTTTCATGAAATATACAGTGATTACCGGTGCCAGTTCAGGCATTGGATATGAAGCGGCTTTAGCTTTTGCAGCTCGTGGCAAAAATATAATCCTGGCAGCACGCAGAACCGATGAATTGGACAAATTAAAAGCAAAAGTAACTGAAATCAATCCTGATTTGGATGTTGTCATTCGTACAGTGGATCTGTCTATTGCCGCTAATGTGCATGAATTCTATGAAAGTCTTAAGGCTTCTTCCATTGAGACTTGGATTAACAACGCCGGATTCGGGAATTTCGCTTCCGTTGGCGAACAACACCTGCCAAAGATTGAGCAGATGCTTCATCTTAATATAGAAGCTCTTACGATTCTTTCTTCCCTGTATGTACGTGATTATGCAAATGTTGATGGCACACAGATCATTAATATCTCCTCTGGGGGTGGATATACGATTGTAGCCGATGCAGTAACCTACTGCGCAACCAAGTTCTATGTTAGTGCCTTTACGGAAGGACTTGCGCAAGAGTTAAAAGGCAAGAACGCAGCGATGCAGGCCAAGGTGCTAGCTCCGGCTGCAACCGAGACGGAATTTGCGAAACATTCCTTTAATGTAGATGAGTTTGAATATGAAGGCAGGGTTCCCAAGTTCCATACAGCGGAACAAATGGCTGGATTTTTGCTGGAGTTGTATGACAGTGAGAGTGTAGTGGGCATTGTGGATGGGTTAACATATGACTTTGAACTAAGAGAACCGATCTTTCCATACGCTGCGAGAGCAGCCTCGAAACCACAAAATTAACCCGAAAACTGAAGTCGAAGCTAAGTCGGCTCAATACCGGTAAACATTCATCTAACCTCACTGATAAACATCATTAAATGTAATCGTTAAACTTCAGTTAACGTTAAAAAGGGAACCTGTCTCCAGGTTCCCTTCTTTGTATTTATTTTCAATTCTATATTAATACTTACTATATAATGAAGTAATTATGCCAGCCTCATTTTGAAATCCTGATATCCGAATTCGCGAACAACTTCGCAATCGCCGTCTTTTCTTTTGACTGCAATCGCTGGAAGCGGCATGCCGTTGAACGTATTGGTTTTCACCATGGAGTAAATCGCCATGTCCTCGAATACCAGACGGTCGCCTTCTTGCAAAGGCTGGTCGAATGAATAATCCCCAATTACGTCACCAGATAGACAGGTTTGTCCACCTAAGCGATACAGATGAGCCTTCTCGCCCACTTCTCCCGAACCGATCAGCGGCGGGCGATATGGCATTTCCAGCACATCCGGCATATGGCATGTAGCTGAAGTATCCAGAATGGCAATGTCCATACCGTTCTTATGGAAGTCCAGCACAGAAGTCACCAGATAACCCGCGTTCAGCGCAACAGCTTCTCCCGGCTCCAGATATACTTCCAGGCCATAGTCGTTCTGCATACGCTTGATGCATGCTTCCAGTCTTGGAATATCATAATCTTCACGTGTGATATGGTGTCCACCACCGAAGTTGATCCATTCCATTTGTGGCAACCATTGTCCGAACTTCTCGACCACTGCATTCAGCGTAGTCTCCAGATCATCGGAGTTTTGCTGACACAGTGTGTGGAAGTGCAGTCCGGAGACGCCTTCCAACAGGTCTGCATCGAAATCCTCCAGTTTTGCGCCAAAACGCGAACCTGGAGAACACGGATCGTAGATCTCATGTCCTTCTTGGGTAGAGCATTCAGGGTTGACGCGCAAGCCGACCTTACGGCCAGCTTGAAGCGCCTTATCCTTGAATTTTGCAAGCTGTGAAAATGAGTTGAAAATAATGTGGTCGCAGATGGAGAGAATCTCGTCGATCTCTTCTGCGCGGTATGCTGGAGCAAAGACATGATTCTCTTTGCCCATTTCCTCATGGCCCAGACGCGCTTCATACAAACCGCTTGCCGTTGCACCGCTCAGGTATTCTCCAATCAGCGGATACATCGCAGTCATGGAGAATGCTTTTTGAGCCAGCACGATTTTGGCACCTGTACGCTGCATAACACCGTTCAGGATTTTCAGGTTTTTCTCAATAAGCGCCTCGTCAACAACAAAACATGGTGTCGGTAATTGCTCGAACCGCATTTTAGCGAACAAGCTCCGATTCTTTAACTTCTTCTGGCAGCTCATCAACGAGTACCGGGTTGAAGTCTTCTACCCATGGGAGGCCCCATTTGTTCAACTCTTCCATGAATGGATCTGGGTTGAACTCTTCTACATTATATACGCCTGGTTTGTTCCATTTGCCTGTCATGACCATTGCTGCACCGATCATAGCTGGAACGCCTGTTGTGTACGAGATTGCTTGGGAACCAACTTCTTTGTAGCACTCTTGGTGATCACAGATATTGTATACATAATATGTTTTGTCTTGACCATCTTTTTTGCCTTTGAAAATACAACCGATGTTTGTTTTACCCACAGTACGTGGTCCAAGGGATGCTGGATCCGGCAGTACTGCTTTCAGGAATTGCAGTGGAATAATTTGTTTACCTTCATATTCAATAGGCTCGATTGAAGTCATGCCTACATTTTCAAGAGCTTTCAAGTGAGTCAGGTAGCTTTGACCAAATGTCATGAAGAAACGGATACGTTTCAGACCTGGCATGTTTTTTGCCAAAGATTCCAATTCCTCATGGTACAACAGGTACATGTCTTTCTCGCCAACTTCTTTGAAGTCGTAGACACGTTTGATTTCCATCGGTTTTGTTTCGATCCATTCACCATTCTCCCAGTATCTTCCGTTCGCAGATACTTCGCGAATGTTGATCTCAGGGTTGAAGTTGGTTGCGAACGGATAGCCATGGTCGCCGCCATTGCAGTCCAGAATGTCGATGTACTCAATTTCGTCAAAGTAGTGCTTCAGGGCATAAGCGGAGAATACACCAGTCACGCCTGGGTCAAATCCACTTCCGAGCAATGCAGTGATGCCTGCTTGTTCAAAACGCTCTTTGTAATCCCATTGCCAGCTGTATTCAAACTTCGCTGTATCATGTGGCTCATAGTTCGCTGTGTCCATGTAATTTGTTTTAGTTGCAAGACAAGCATCCATGATTGTCAGATCTTGATACGGCAAAGCAAGGTTCATAACGATATCAGGTTTAACTTCGTTGATCAGAGCGATCAGTTCGTCAACATTGTCAGCATCTACTTGTGCTGTTGTAATTTTTGTTTTTCCGCCGTCCAGCTTGGCTTTGAGTTCATCACATTTGGATTTTGTACGACTCGCGATGCAGATTTCCTCAAAAACTTCGCTGTTTTGAACGCATTTGTGTACTGCCACGGAAGCAACGCCGCCGGCGCCGATGATTAGTGCTTTTCCCATTTTACATTCTCCTATCCCAATATGTATTTTTTTTAATTGGTTTAATACGGTGACAACAAGACAACAAAAAAAGCAAGGTGAAAAATGCTCGCAATCGCGCATCATCACACTTGCTTATCGATATACATCATAAAAAAGACGTGAAGTCTCCATGACCAAAAAAGTTCACAAGAACTCCTTTGGCGGAAAGCTCCTTCATGTATATCAATATTGGATCAGAGTCTATATAGCAAATAATTCGCCTTTACCACTCTTATTGACCGTTTCACAAGTTGATGTGCAATTGCACTGGTTGTAAAGTAACCAACTTATAAAATTTGAGCTTTGAACTCAATCAATAAAGCAACGTAAGTTGCCAATCGGCGTTTGACCCGGCTGTCCGTATGGCCTTAACTTCCTGGTGAAGTGGTCAAAATTATCTGCTGGAAAGCTCTAATTCATATTGATAAATTAACTTCCCAAAATCACAGGTCTTACACTATCAGACGTTGAAAAAAAAATCAAGCAATTATCAAAAAAATAATTTTTTTTCCGGATAACGACTAGGAATGAAATTGATATCCTTCGAATAATTTCAAGCCTTCTGCGCTCAGTAATTCCCCCACTACTTCAGGTTTTTGAGGACTTTTCTCAAATACTTCTTCACACGAGATCATGATGTTGCCACCAGCAATTTCCGCTAATTGATCATGAGCCGAATGGTTCGTTTCCTTCTTTGCGAGCTTGCAGAGCAATCTCAATGGCTTTATGCATGAATTGTTCATCTTTATTCATAAGGTTTACCTCTACAACAAAATTTATGTACTCAATTTTATGTTTTTGCTTTAAGCATGTTCACTCCATGAAATGCTTCTTGTTCATCCCATTCTATCATCTATACAAATAAAGAGTATGACGAAAATTCGTCATACTCCAATGGGTTACACTAAGTTTATCTATTAAAATTTTACGGGCAATGCTGCCAATCCCTGTGATGACAAAGCAGAGTGCCAATGAATCTCTTCCTGAGGAATACTGAGCTGAATATCCGGTAGCCGACGTAAAAGCGTAGTAAACGCCACGTCCCCTTCTACACGAGCAAGTGGAGCGCCAAGACACATATGGATGCCGTGTCCAAAGGCCAAATGCCGTTTTATTTTGCGTTCAATATCCAATTCTTCTGGATCAGTGAATTGCTGTTCGTCCCGATTCGCTGATTTCAGGAGGGGAATCACAACATCTCCCTTTTGAATCAATTGTCCATCCAGCTCCGTGTCCTGTGTTGCATAACGAGGACCTGAGGAAGTCGCGGGTCCGTTATATCGTAGCAACTCCTCCACCGCAGAAGGAACCAGGTTCAGATCTTGTTTCAGTTGTTCCAGTTGTTCGGGATGGGTCAGAAGAAGATAAGAACCAGTTGCAATCAGATTGGAAGTTGTCTCATGTCCGGCAAATATCAATAACGTGATCATGGATATTAATTCATCTTCATTCAGTCGATCCCCCTCTTCCTCAATCGCAATCAATTGACTGATGAGGTCATCTGAAGGTTCTACTCGTTTGTTCGCCACAAGTTGTGAGGTGTACTCTGCGAATGATCGCAAGTGCTGCGCTACGGCAGGGTCCTGTTTACCAAAACCAAGACCTTTTGCAATGGCTTCAGACCATACATGAATCTGAGGTCGGTCTTCCTGAGGTATACCCAACATTTCGGAAATAACGTTTATTGGGAAAGGATAGGCATAGTCTTTTACAAGATCCATCTCTCCCTTTCCTTCGATTTGGTCAATCAACTCATCGGCAATTTCCTGGACGCGTGGACGCAGGCTTTCCATATATCTTGGCGTGAACGCTTTGGAAACCAGGCTACGCAATCTTCGGTGATCCGGTTCATCAACAAAGAGCATCGACTTTCCGGTAAAAAAAGTCTGGGGTTCCGATGAACCAAGCTCACCTGAGAGATTCTTTCGAATATCATTGCCACTATCAATAGAGTTCATATCTACCGTAAATCGAGAGTGATCTTTCAGCACTTCCATGGCAACGTCCATCCGAGTTACAATCCAGGTTTGCCCTGCTCCACCCATTGGATTAGGAATAGGGACAACGGAGCCTTTGGAACGCATCTGTGCAAACATGGCAAATGGATCTTTACTATTTTCTTCGCTAAACAAATTAAATTCTGCTTTTTCTGATGTCTGGTTATTCGAGTTATTCATATTAATCTTCCTTTCGAAGTGAAGTTATTCAAATCTATGGAAATATATGTTCATTTCGATTATATACTACTCGTATATTTAATTTCAAATATCATTGTTTAAAAAGCAAAAAGTAACTGTTATAACAACAATTAATTAATATACTAATAGTATATTAATTAATAACTAGAAGCATAAAAAAGCAAAAAAAGAGGTCGGCTACGAGCCAACCCCCATATTAATTACGATGCTTCACCAGTTCCAAATACCACCAACAGGCTTCGGTCAGTCTATTGGCTTCAGATTGAAACGCACTGGATTTGTACTCTTTGTGAAACGCTTGAAGCACCACTTCGATTACAGGAATATTTAAATCCTCTTGATCCTGTAATAGCGCTAAAAGCCCCTTCGAAAGTTGCTTCAATGATGCAGATTCCTTGGATTTTTGAACACGGTTGTTGAACTCATCAAATTCGATCAATACATTATCGATGTCCAGACCCATATCATGGTTACGCTCATCGGCATTCAGGAAATAGAGAGACTGAAAGTCGAAAATATGTTCATTTCTCTGATGCATTGTTCTTAGGATCACTTCAATGTACGTTAATACTTTGGGAACCACTTCGCTCCATACCGGTTTTTGCGTATTTAGACTTCTTGATGTGTTGGCAATCTGATGTAATATGCCGTAGCACAATATGGCCCCTTCGTTGGCATATAAGCTAATATCGTTCCCGTAAACCTGAATCAAGCGTGTGGACAGCCATTTTAGGTGAACTGTAGCCAGTTTGGCTGAGTTGATCTCCCCGGAATAAAAACCCGTCCAATATAATTCCCATACTCGCTCTTTATTAGGTACAGACATAGGAATCGCAATCTGATCTACAAGCAGGTCATAATCCGATGTATAGTGATTTTGTTCAAGCTCTTTGCGAATGAAAACATCCTCTTGCATACGCTGATCAATAATAGAATATAAACAGTCTTCTTTTGAACTGAAGAATTTGTAGAATGTGCCTTTGGATACACCCGATTGATCCAAGATCATCTGGATTGTTGTATTTGCATAGCTGTGCTCTAAAAATAGTGCAAGTGCTGTTTCCAATAAACTTTGTTTACGACTACTCATATCTCGTTATCGCCCCAAGTTTTTCTATTGATTTTAACATTCATTCCTCAGGAGTTGAAGCATTGATTCGCAGTATAGCTGTCATATAAAATAATTGCACAATGAGTAAATTTGCACAATGAGCAACTTGTTTGTTATGATAAACCTCACAAAGTGCATATTCAGTAAGTGTGCTCTTCTTAAAAGAATTAAACCATAGTCATTGGTATTGGAGGTGAACGCATAAGCGGAGAATAATGATCAAACGAAACTTGCGACATTTGAAGAAAGAAGCAACTGAAAAAGCACTTGCTAGTGCTGCATTTGAACTTACCCTTGAACATGGGCTTGATGGCTTTACGGTCGAAGATATCGTGCATCAGGTGGGTTGTTCCCGCAGAACATTTGCAAACTACTTCACATGTAAGGAAGAGGCAGTAGCCAGAGGCGCAATATCCGTTCAGAATACAACGGAACTCGAAGAGTTGCTCACCGAATTGCCCGACAACGTCTCCTTGCTTGACGTACTGTATAACCTGATCAAGATGCAGCTTACAACAGAACTAATAGGAAGACTTCATCAGCTACTATCGCTATCCCAGACCTATCCCGTGCTTGAACCGCATTACCTTGGAGCCATGCACCGGATGCAGACGCAGGCACAAGATACCTTATTAGACTTATCTAACGGGAAGTATGACGAGATCTATACTTATCTTTTGATCAACGCACTATATGGAACAATACTGCCATTAATTGATGGAAGACTCAATGTGTTACTGCCCGGACAAGTCATTACTGAAGATACCAAGCCCGGTGTTTTAACATTCGATCAATTTTTGGAAACCACGTTTAATCATTTACGGGCAGGATTTGAACATGCCAACCATCCACATTCATCATAGAGGAGTGTAAAATAGAGAAATGTCTACATTATTATACAGAGTGGGGAAAACCGCTTTTAGCAAACCTGCCTATTTCATCATTGGCTGGGTTTTAATTCTGGGAATTGTCATCTCCATGATCAGCATCAATGGTATTCACATCAGTTCCGAAATGAAGATTGAAGGCACAGAGTCACAGAAGGTTCTGGATCAATTGGCAAAAGAACTGCCTGCCGCCTCCGGCGGTCAAGGAAGTGTTGTCTTCAAAGCTCCAGACAACGAGCGTTTGGATACGCCTGAACGTTTGGCGGCCATGATGAAAGGTGTTAATGAAGTTTACGGATTAGACAAAGTCATTAACCCTGCGGACTATGCAGCTGAAGCGGGTAATTCGGGTGCTCAGGCGGAAATGGTTCAGAATGCTCAGGCTACTGATATGGCGCAATCCGCAACAACCACGCCTCCTCCCTATGGACCTTTGATGGTGGATGGTGTTCCTGTACCTGGCATGCTGATCTCTTCGGACGGCAGCATTGCACTGTTCCAGTTCCAATTTACAATTGAACAGTCTGCCATAACACAGGATGTATTTGATTCCGTTATTCAGTCCGTTATGACGGTAGAGCAAGGAACCAATATTAAGGTGTTGCCGGGCGAAACTCTCAAAACGGTATCGATTGGAGTCGGCTCGGCAGAGATTGTTGGACTGGTCATTGCTGTCATTGTATTGCTGATCACCCTTGGCTCCGTTGTTGCAGCAGGTCTGCCTCTGATCACTGCACTCCTAGGAGTTGCCATTGGAGTTGGTGGTGCGTTCTCCATCTCCAAATTCATCGAAATGCCTAGTGTCACTTCCGTTCTAGCTCTAATGGTTGGATTGGCTGTTGGAATCGACTATGCGCTCTTCATTGTTAATCGCCAGCGTCGAATGATCATTGATCAAGGCTTGAGCGCAAAAGAAGCAACGGCCAGAGCCATTGGTACATCGGGTAGCGCAGTATTTTTTGCCGGATTAACCGTCATTATTGCACTGTGCGGTATGCTTGTCATCGGTCTCACATTCTTGTCTACGATGGCTTTAGTCGCAGCTGCCACCGTGCTCATCAACGTATTTGTTGCTTTAACCCTGTTGCCGGCTTTACTGGGATTGGTAGGAGAACGCATCTGTTCCGCCAAAGCTCGTGAGAAAAGCGCGAAACATCCTAAAGCCACTAACCACGGAGTCGCGAACAGATGGGTGAAATTCGTTATCAAAAATCGTTGGGCTACCATTATCGCCATCATCGTCATTCTTGGTTTTGCCGCGACGCCGATCACCAAAATGGAAATGGGTATCCCCGGCGCTTCCTCAGCGAATCTGGATACAACTGCAAGACAAAGTTATGATGCCATCTCCGAAGGCTTCGGAGAAGGATTCAACGGACCCCTTATTCTGGTCGCAGAGCCTAATCAGTCTTCCGCAAAAGTTACACCGGAACTCTTGGGTGGTCTGGTGATGGAACTTCAAGGTCAGAATAACGTTGCACAAGTCACACCGCTTGGGATGACAGAAGATTTAGCTATTTTCAGTCTCATTCCAAAAACGGGTCCTAACGATAATCTCACTAAAACACTGGTCACTGATCTGCGCTCGGCTGATTCCGGCATCGCACAGACCTATGATGTGAAACTCGGAGTTACTGGACTCACAGCTGTTAACATCGATATGTCCGCCAAACTGGCGCAGGTGTTCCCTATTTATGTAGGCATTATTATCCTGTTGTCACTGATCATTCTGTTACTCGTATTCCGTTCGATCATCGTTCCCATCAAAGCAACAATTGGCTTCCTGCTTAGTATCCTGGCTACATTCGGGATCACCACTGCTGTATTCCAATGGGGCTGGCTGCATTCGCTCTTTGGTTTCGATACCGGCGGCCCGTTGCTGAGCTTTATGCCGATCATCGTAACAGGTATCCTGTATGGCCTGGCGATGGACTATCAAGTCTTCCTTGTGAGCTCCATGCGGGAATCCTATGTGCATGGTCATCGCGGGACCGAATCCGTTGTTCATGGGTACAATCAGGTAAGTCGCGTGGTTGTTGCCGCAGCAGTGATTATGGTCTCTGTATTTGCAGGATTTATATTCACTGACGATGTCATGATCAAGCAGATTGGTTTCACTTTGGCGGTAGGCATTCTGATTGATGCTTTTATCATCCGTATGGGCTTGGTCCCTGCCATCATGGCTATTTTCGGAGACAAAGCTTGGGCACTTCCAAAATGGCTGGATCGCATTCTACCAAACCTGGATGTTGAAGGCGAGAAGCTGATTGCTTCCCTGAATGCTGAAGAGCATGCCAACACGAAGTCTGGATCAAAATAATTCTGCCAATAGAACGGCGATACCATGATTACTATTACGACTGCATTAACCAATACAAAGACCTCCTCTGTTTTTATAAACAGGAGGTCTTTTTTTCTTTTTCACATTTTATGCGGTGATGTCTTCAATATGGATAGTATAGCGTGGGGATTTAGCAGCATTAACAAACGCCGCAAATAACTTCTGACTATAGTCATCTACTTTGTAGCTGTACTCTGGATGCCACTGCACAGCCAAAACAAACGAGCGGTTTGGCATGACCACGGATTCAACGAGTCCATCTTCAGCGACGGCCACAGCAGTTAACTTATCCGATAACATCTTGATTCCCTGATGGTGGTAGCTGTTCACTTTTATCGTATCAGTTTGCAAGATATCACGAAGCAAATTATTTTCCTCAATATGTACATCATGTACAAGATTCGTATACGGCGGACTTTGCTTATGATTAACGATCTTGTTCCCATGAAGTTGAAGGCTAGTGGGAATGTCTTGATATAAAGTTCCACCCAACATAACGTTAAATAGCTGCAGTCCACGGCATATGCCAAAGGTAGGTTTATCAAGCTCAATTACCTTTTGTAATAATATCGACTCCATCATATCGCGTTCAATACACAACTCTCCACAGGTAACCTCTGCATGCTCATGATACAGCTCAGGATTGAGATCATGTCCCCCGGTGAACAGGAACCCATCGAACTGATTAGCCAGCGTTGCTATGATCTCGATATCCGTTGTCAAAGGTAGCATAAGTGGAATCCCACCTGCTCCTTCTATGGCGTTCATATAATCTGGAAGCATCCAGTAACTTTTTTTGTCTGTATCATACAAAGGCAGAACACCGATCATCGGCTTTTTCATGGCATTACCTCCAAGCTTTTCATTCATTTTATCAGATCTCTTCATATATAAATTCACTGAATTATTGCATTATCCTACCTCTATCATCTACGAACCCGTTACATCCGGAATGCTGGAAAACTAAAAAAACAAACAAAGCCGTATAACAGCGACTTTGTTTGTAGTTCATATACCATATACACGCATTCATGCGTTTAGTCTAGACAGCATCTCATCTAAGCTGCTTTTACAGTGGTTGCTTCGTCTGAATTCACTTGGATGGAACGCTGACATATCAGGGTAACGACAAAAGCCAGCAAGGCAAGCATCACAGCAACTGAAGGCACCCACTGGAGACCACCCATATTAACGGCAATTCCCCCGACACCAGAGCCTAGCGCTATACCCACATTGGCCGCCACAGGCAGGAGTGTAGATGCAAATGCTTTGGACCCCGGCGCGATCGATCCTGACACATCAAACAAATATAACTGGGATGCCGCGCTCATGGAGGATGACAGACATCCAATCAGGAACAGAAACGCCAAGCCCATCCACACATTAGAAACGGTAAAACTCATGCCAAGGAACAGGATGGCTTGGATGACGAAAAGTCGCTTGAGCTTGGGCAGGAAGTCATCCTTGGCTATTTTGGCACCAATCCAGTTACTCAGTATGCTGCAGGCGCCATAGATCAGGAGTATGGCACTAATCCATTGTACTGGCACACCCATCGTCTCACTCAGGAGTGGCGTAATGTACGTAAAAACGACGAAAATACAGCTGTTTCCCAGTACAGGGATCAGACAGGCCAGCAATATCCGTGGTTTTAAAAAGAGAGACATCTGATCACTGAACGAACCTGCAATCGTTGTTGTTTGGCGTGGCAGAATACGGAACATGAACACCAGCGGCACAACACCTATGCATGCCGTAACAACAAACGTCATGGACCAACTCAGATGTTGTCCGATAAAAGTACCGAGCGGAACACCTAGCACATTAGCGATTGAAAATCCGCCCAGAATCCAGGCGATAGCTTCCCCTCTTCGCTCCCGGTTTACTGCGTCGCTTACGATCGAGATCGAAAGCGATATCGTAAGTCCACAAGCAACGGCCGACACGATGCGAATGGCCATCAGAGAAGAGAATGTTGTTGAGAACACGGTCAATAGATTTAATGCTAACACGATTGCAAATCCGATCAATATGGAACTTCTTCTGGATATTTTGGCCAAGAAAGCCACAGCAAATGGTGTACCCACTGCGTATGCAATCGCAAAACCGGAGACAAGCATACCCGCGGCAGCAAGTGATATTTTCATATAACTTTCAATTTCCTTCAACACACCCACAATGACATACTCGGTTGTTCCCAGTACAAAGCTAACAAGCGTAAGCGTTAAAATAAGTAGGTTCTCTCTATTTCTAGTCATAAATCAATACTCACTAATCCTTTCTATTGTTGCAAGCGCTTCAATTCTGTCTACGATCATTAATTCATGTATTTTCTGCTTTCCCATCCCTTCACTTTCGATATATAGTACATTTTGGATAGTGAAATTGTACTGTCAGATATACCATGGCGACAATCAAGGTTGTTGTGGTTTTATTGCAAAACATTATATATGTTGTCATTTCAACACAGACTTTCATTACAGATTCTGAAGGGAAGACATAGATGAATCCACACCACGAATCCGGCCAACGGCATCCAAATCGAGATTGCACCATTATTTATGTAGGAAAACTGGCCGACAATCCCCATTGGAGTTTTCCGACGCATAAACATGACGATCTGCATGAGATTATCTACGTAACTGAAGGCAAAGGATTGTTCACCATTGACGGTACCAAACACTGGGCTCAAAAAGGGGACATGCTCATATATAACAAGGGTACTCTTCACGAGGAGAAGTCCAATCCTGAATTCCCGTTATCCACCTTTTATTGCGGCTTTCGTTTTGCAGAAGGCACCCAGACCCTTGAGGATTGGGTCATCCCTCCCTCTAACAATCCGATCATTCGAGCCAACCGATATTCCGATGAGCTCCATTCGTTAATGCAGACTCTCTTCAATGAATTTTCAATCCGGGAACATGGATACGAGTCGATCTCTGGGCATGTCCTGAAAGCAATACTTCTGATCATCGATCGGCAGTCCCGTCAGCAGCTTCCTAGTGGGGAGATCGTTGAGAGCAATACCCTTGCTGAGAGCATTAAAGACTATTTGGATACCAACTATCGGCAAAACATTAAGCTCAAAGAATTGGCAGATCAATTTCATATCGATTTTTATTACTTAATTCATATGTATAAAAATCACTATGGCACTTCTCCTTATCATTACCTGATTCAACGAAGATTGGGTGAAGCCACCCGATTATTAGTCTCAACCAACAAAAAAATATGGGAAATTGCCAAACTGGTCGGTTACGATAACCCCAATTACTTTACGATTTTATTTACCAAAACGGTTGGTGAATCACCACGAAGTTTCCGAAAAAAGAATCAAAAGGATATGTTCGGGGATGAGGTGTCACATTCTTACTAATCGTACTACATGCAGAAAGGCGCTCCATTAGGGGAGCGCCTGGTGCTTTACATGTCTCTTTACATATTTCTTTACACACTTACTTACTTCTACTCTAGAGCTTAAACCGGCGAACCAGTTCTTGCATATTCTCAGCTGTTTTGGATAGCTGTGCAGATGATGCGGATATCTCCTGCATCGCCGCCATTTGTTCTTGGGCTGCTGCTGAAGTTGTCTGAGCACTATCAGCCGATACTTTAGAGATATGACTCATCGCGGCAACGGTAGCCGAGACTTCTTCCGTACTGGCTGACAACTGTTCTGAGACAGCGGAAATATCCTGAATTTGATCCACGATATGCGTTGTATATTGTTCAATGTTCGATATGGTTGCAGAAGCTTCTTGGCTGATCCGCATTCCTTCACCAACTTGATTACGAACTTTATCATTCATAAGAGACGTGGATTTGGCAATCAAATCAAGCATTTTGCCAATGGTAGCGCCAATCTCGTCCGCACTTTGTTTGGATTGCATCGATAACGTTCGTACCTCGCCTGCAACGACAGCAAAACCTTTTCCGTGTTCTCCTGCTCTTGATGCTTCAATAGAGGCATTCAGTGATAGAAGATTGGTTTGCCGAGAGATATCCGCAATCGCTTCATTCATTCGATTAGCTTCGGCGGAGAGACTGGACAGCTCATTAATCAATGCCGAGGTTTCTTCAACAGCTCCGAGAATGTGTTCCATTTGTTCTCCGACCTGGTTTATCGTTTTCCCACCATTAGCAACAGCGCGCTCCGTCTCTTCAGCCGAATCCACAATCGCACTCGCAGATTCTGCAATTGTACTGATGCCTCTCGCCATCTCTTCTACGGCATTCGCGGTTTGTTCCGAATTCTCCGCCCCAACGATAGCTGATTCCGCAGTCTGTTGCATGGTTTCGGCCACATGTTGAACCGATTGGGTGGTTTGTTCTGTACTTTCCTGAATCATCTGGGAAGAGTGACTTAACAACGATGAAGTCTGGTGAAGTTCAGCAACCACCGATTGAAGGGAGATGGTCATTTGGTCAAAATCATTTGCCAATATACCAAATTCGTTTTCGGTTTTAAGATTAACCCGTTCGGACAGATTCCCTTCGCTTACGCTGCGGGTGGCCTTTCGCAGTTTTTGCATAGGTACGATAAAAGATCTCAGAATGAAGAAAATAATTACACCGGCAATCAATACAGATATAACAATGACCGTTAGACTCGATACCATAATGGGTTTCGCTGCGGCGATAAAATCTTCATGGCCCATCAAAGCAATGACATTCCAACCCGTTAAAGCATTAACACCGTTATATACCTCCAGATCATACGCCAGATCCGTTCTGACAAATTGAGAAAATGCCATCGGTTCATCGGAATTTGAAGCCGTATTAGGATGGACTGGAATTCCCTCTATGAGTGCTCCGCCGAGCTCTCCTCCTCCACCTTTTGCAATCGCACCGGACCAAGCTGCAATCGTTCGATTGGAGTCTACTACAATCAGACTTCCATTACCTCCGACATCCACATATGATAACGCTTTTGCTAATGGCTCCAGATCAAGTTTAATACTTGCTACACCATGTTCATCTGAAAGAGCTTTTGAAATCTCTACATAAATCTTCCCCGATGCCGGATCATTCATAATACTCGAAAAATAGAGTGATCCATTGTTACTTTCACCATTGGCATACCATTCTGTGCTGCGTGGATCGTATGTTGCATCCTCTATTGTTGGAGATGATATAACATCGCCTTGGTCGTTGCCCACGGTTATGGCAAGAATATCAGGATATGTATCAGCTAACTGGTCGATTCCTACTTGTACTGCTTCGTTGTTCGTCTGACTGGGGGTGGTGCCATACATACTGTCTATGTAACTCAATAATGCTGCTTTTTCCCCCACCAGATTGTTAATATGCTGCCCTGTCATGGTTAAAATGGTGTTGATGGGATCCGTCATTTTTTGTTGTACCTGATCTTTGGCACTATCATATGAGAAATAACCGATAAGTGCAGTGGGGATAATAAGTACCGCAAGGAAAGCTGCAATGAGTCGAGTACTCATTAATCGTAAAACGGCTCCTCCTTTCTTATAAAATGACCTTTTTTCACTTTCCTTTTTCAAGTTCAATCTTCCTCTCTTTATTCATTTTTGGTAGAACTAATCGGCCAGTAAACGCAAAAAAACCCATATATATGCACACCCAAAGAAACTCTGAGCATGTATATACATAGGTATTGCCTGAATGAATTCAGTAACAAGCCGTATTTGTTTAGTATTATAACATAATTAAAAAGGGTTTGTTAACTATGATTGGGTCTTTATACCAGACATCTGTTGTTTATAATCCGTAGGACTTAGTCCCGTATACTCTTTGAACACCTTCGAGAAATAGTGCTGATCGCTAAACGACAGCAAATCGGAAACTTCCTTAAACTTCATGTCCGGTTGGCATTCCATCAGTCTGCATGCCTCCTTAATGCGAAGCCGGGTGTAATACTGAACAAATGTAATTTGTGTTGCATTTTTGATCACTCTGCTGACGTACGACGGGCTAACGTGAAACTTCATGGCAATGTCGTTGATAGATAATTGAGAATATTTATTTAGTTTTACGTAATCGTCAATCTGTTCAAACAGGATCGCCTTGCTTTTTCGAACGTGGGATTGCAGCATATCGAAGCACTGTCCCGTCCATTCCGCCAGTTCCCGGCAAAAATCGGCATAGGACTGTGCCTGGGCGAATTGTCTTGACCGAAGCTCCAGACCCAATCTCATGCCCGCCCCCTGTTCCTCGTACAGATGAGCAAACGTGTCTACAATCAATCCAATAAACCGATCCACCTCGGTCATATGTACATTTTCCTCTGCCCATCGATTCAGCAATTCGGATAACTTAAGAGCAAACCGTTCTTTCTGCCGAGCCTGTATCATCTGTACAAAAGCAGATTCCTGCACCGGATCCAGACAGCCTGTCTCAGATCTGGCCATCGACACCGGATTCCCGGTATCCAGCACTATTCCTTGTTTCAAACGTTGCTGCTCAGACAAAATGGACGACATGCGGTGATAGAGCTCCGGCAGATTACCAGACTCAGCGAATAGAAGTTGTCCTCCAATGATCGCATCGATGTCATGCGCAACCAAATGCCGTCGCAACGATTCAAGACATTCATGTACGGAAGAGTACACCTCAAGTGCACTCTTGTTGACAAAAGCGATAAATTGATATGGGGTTTGACTAGTGTAAACACGACAAGGATGGAATGCAAAAAAATCCTGCACTATGCCACCAAGTTCCCCCTGCACCCATCGTTCATGCCCTGCGGTAAAAGGCTGTTTGCTCATAATGATCATCATCTGGCTGAATAAAGGCGGAAACTCCTCCCCCTGTTTCGGCGTAGTCTCACATTGGGGATGAATGATTTCCTGCAAATCCAGCAGTTCCTTGGACATCTGTTGATCAAGTTGGTCAATTACCCGACTCATGACTTCTTCAAGCGCCTCTCGCTCGACAGGTTTTAACAAATAGTCAAACACTTGCAGGTTCAATGCTTTTCTTGTGTATTCAAAATCGCTGTAACCGCTAATCAAGATGACCTTCAGATCCGGGTTGGCAATTTTGGCTTGCTCAATCAGGGACAGCCCATCCATTTTCGGCATTCGTATATCGGTCAACAGCAGATCAATCGGTTCCTGCTTTAACGCTGCCAAGGCTTCTTCTCCATTCGTTGCCGTAGCCGCTACACGAATCGGGAAGCTCAGCGTCTCCAAGAGCATTTTAATATTACGTAATATCGGTTTGCTATCCTCAACGATCATAACGTTATACATCGCCTATGCCTCCTCGCTAGTAAAAATCTCTCGTCAGTGAGCCGATGATTTGAATCGTTGCTCCATGTTGCTCTTCCGCATGATTGTTAAATATATTAATAAAGAGCCGGTTGTTATACATTAGTTTGAGTCGATTGACACTGTTGATAATCCCCATGTTACCAAGGGCTGTTCCACGATCGGCAGTCTGGTTCATTACGGAACCCGATGCCTGAATATTGGCTAAAATCTCCTGGATCTTATCCGGTGGAAAGCCCTCTCCGTTATCTTTGATCTCCAAAGCCCATAATCCGTTATATTGCTTCACGGTAATCTGGATACGCCAAGGCGGCGCGGTGTTGGCAAAGGCATGTTCAATGCAATTTTCCACAAACGGCTGAATGACCAACCTCGGCAACCGGATATCGTTCGCCAGCTCGTCAGCACAGATGTCCCACTCCAGATCCTCTTCGTACTTTTGTTGTACAAGGGACAGATAATGTCTCGTATGTTGAAGCTCCTCAGCCAAAGTCACATGCGCGTATGGTGAAGAGACAATATAACGCAGACTGTCCGAAAGATGTTTGCACATATCCGATACAACTTTGGTCTTCCCCTCTTGGGCGGCAATACTGATCAGGTATAAGACATTATGAATAAAATGAGGTGCAATCTGGGCTTGCAGCGCCGAATTACGCGCCTTTACTTCTTCATGAAGCGCCGATTTTTCCCGGTCAATGGATTGCTGCAGCCTCTCCATCAGATCCTGAAAGGCTTCATTTAGCAATAAGAGATCGTTATTCTTCGGCGTTTCATCCACTTTCAGATTCATATTGCTGTAGTTCATGCGCCAGATCTGACCGCGTAGCTTGCGGATAGGCAGCAGCAGGTTACGTGTCGACAAGAAGATATACACAAACGAAACCAGCATCAGTGCTGTAATCAGCAGAATGGACATCGTCTGAACCGAATGGATCGAGCCTAGAACAGATTTTTTGGGCGTTATGATATACGTGATCCAGCCTGTACTGGGTGATGTGGAATGTGTGATATAATTGTCGTTTTTGTCTACATCCAGTCCCTCGTCTGATGCAGGCTTTGTCCAATTGGTAAATGTCACACCCGCTTCCGAACCTGTCATCTGCTCGCCTTGTTCATTCAGAATATAGACATCGCCAGCGGTAATGCCCTCCGTTAGGTTCTGTATATAGGCCTGTTCCATCTGGATGCTAAGATAACCGTACACCTTGCCGTTCTGATCATTGATCGTGCGCACAAAGGAGATCGTATCGTCTTGACGCAGCAGAACAAAACCACTTTCCGTCCAATCTCGTCCGACCTGACTACTCTCCATCATGGTGTTCAGGATTGCGGGAGGATTACCCGAACCCAGATATGATGTCAGGAGAACCCCGTGATTGTCGTAGATGGACATGTCCTTGATATTCATGCTCGGCCCGATGGCCTGAAACATGATGTCTTTGATGATCCGAATTTGCTTCAGTCTTTCATAGTTACTATGAGCTGAGGAGCTCTTGTCCATGGCTACAAATATATTTTTGCTGGATAATATTCGCTGCGACATCTGGTTCTGTTGTTCTACGTATAGATCAACTTGCTCTCTTACCTTCGTAGCTGTAACGAGCGTATCCTGCTCTGTTTTCAGTTTGAGCGGGCGGACAACGATCACATTTACATACACGATAAAACAGCCCAGCACAAACAAAAGCAGAGCCAGAAATGTCAAAAACACCTTTGTCTGCAAACTGAATTGAGTTGCTTTATGTATGAGCTTTGCCATTCTCAGAGATGCCCTCCTGTTCTGACATGATGTGAAATCCCTTATATTCATGTCTACTCTATCACGGTATTTCATGAAATGATAGCGATTTCAAGTTCAGGATTTTACACATCAACGTTCAAGCACAGACATGTACCGGGGCGAGAAAAGAATCTATAATCGGACTTGTAAACGGATTCACTACACGTTTCAGAGGGGGATTTGCATTGAAAACAATAAAAAGAAAAAAGGTGTTTTCCATTATTCTGGCCAGTTTATTATCGGTCTCATTAACGGCTTGTGGATCAGGAGGTACGGATTCCGGCACAGCTGCTGGCGGGGACAGCAAGAGTGGCAAAGTCACATTGGAGCTGGCAATCTCTAAAAGTTCTCAGGACTCTGCTTTCATCCAGCAGGACATTCTTGATGCATTCGAAAAACAAACGAACATTCGTGTCAATTTGCAGCTGATTCCAGCGGAACAAACGACAACTGTACTGCAAACCAAACTGGCTGTAGATGAAACGCCTGACATTATTCAGTACAATCTGGCGAGCGCAGTCACAGACCTGAACCTTGAACGTAACTTCGAGATTCTGGATAACGAGCCTTGGGCAAGCAGAATTGTGAACAAAGACGTCCTCTCTTCTGGTGGTCATCTCTACAGCTTCCATGTCAGCCAAGATACGGGGATGCAAGGGGTCGTTTATAACAAACAAATCTTTGAAGAACTCGGGTTGTCGCTTCCAACCAACTACGAAGAATTCCTGGCGATCTGTGAAAAAATCAAAGCAAGTGGCATTACACCTGTATTTATGCCGTACAAAGATGCCTGGGCTGCCAACATCTGGCCTGCTGCAGCTTTTGCCGATTTTGTAGCCAAAAATGAACCGACTTTTTTTGATGAGTTGAACAGCAACAAGAAAAAATGGTCTGATATCCCGGAATTCAAAACATTCCTGGAACAACAATATGAAATTTACACCAAAGGTTACACCAACACGGATGTGCTTAGCGACAGCTATGACATGGCCGTAGGTAAATTCCTGAACAAGGAAGTGGCCATGATGTTTATGGGCGATTGGTTAATTGAAGGCGTGGCCGAGCAAGATCCAAATATGGAACTGGGCGTATTCCCGATTCCATCGTCAGACAATGCCAGTCTGGGTGCAAGTCCACTGGGCGGACAACTGTTCATTCCGAAGAAATCCAAACATTTGGATGAAGCCAAACAGTTCCTAGACTATATCGCTTCCAAGGATGTCGCACAACAGATCGTGGACTCCAAAGGGTACGTATCCAATTTCAGTGACGTCACCACACCAGAATTGCCGGCTTACAAGCAGGATATTGTAGACAACTATATTACGCCGAAGAAAACCGTGCTGACAACGGATGCATACATGCTGGTTGATCGCAGCGAACTGTACCGATTATTGCAGGATCAATTTGCAGGCGGATTGTCACCGGAAGAAGTACTGAAATCCTGGGATGAGAAGTTCAGTCAGCTGATGCAGGATAAAGGTGTAGAAGGTTTCTAAAGAGTGAAATATAAGGCAGCATAACAGGATCGACCGTTATGCTGCCTGGCTATAACGGAGTGTGAGACATGAAAAGGACTAAAAATCTGTACTCGTATTACATGATATTTCCCGCACTGATTATCTACTCCATCTTTTTTGTTGTGCCTGCTCTCGCCGCTTTCTATTATTCATTCACGGATTGGCGGCTGGATCGGCTGGAGCTGAAGTTCATCGGGTGGGATAATTTCCAGAAAATTTTCTCGGACAAAACGCTTATTCTGGCGCTGAAAAACACGGCGATATTTGCAATCGTCACTGTAGTTGGCAAAAACGTTATCGGCCTATTGCTGGCCGTAGGACTTAACATGCGATTAAGAACAAAGAACCTGCTACGCGCGATCTTCTACGCCCCTTCTATTCTCAGCATCCTTGTGATCAGCATCCTGTTCACTCCCATGTTGCGTACCGAAGGTACCATCAACAATTTGTTGGAATCTGTAGGATTACATTCGTTAAGCCAAGCTTGGCTGACCAACCCATCGATTGTGATCTGGACGATTGCCATCGTCTCGATCTGGCAGAGTGCCGGGTTCCAGATGGCCATTTATCTGGCGGGCCTGCAGTCCATTTCTCAAGAGTATTACGAAGCAGCCAAGATTGATGGCGCAAGTTCGTGGAGAAGTTTTTTCAAGATCACACTACCACTCTTGCTGCCCGCAATTAACATTAACTTGATGTTGACATTGATCGGTGGACTCAAAGTATTCTCCGAAGTATATGTCATGACCGGTGGTGGCCCGGGTAACGCTTCCCAGGTCGTAGGTACGATCATTCTGCGATCTTTCGGCGAAGGCAACTGGGGACTTGGTACCGCGGTCAACACACTTCTCTTCGTCGTCGTTACCATTATTGCTATACCGCTATTGATCTTCATGCGGCGTAAGGAGGTTACGGAATAACATGGGCTATACACGCAAACTCGCCATCCGCAACTATATCGTGGAAGGTTTCCTGATTCTGGCCTCTCTTATCGTTCTGTTGCCGCTTGTCATTCTGATCTTTGGTTCATTCAAAACCAGCGCCGAAGTGCTTAGTTTCTCCCTGAGTTTTCCGGAAACATGGCAGTTCTCGAACTATGTTCGTGTCTTCCAGGAAGGCGGTCTGTCGCGAGCATTCTTCAACAGCATTTTGATTACTGGCGTATCTTCCATCATTAATATCGTTGCCTCTTCGGCAGCGGCATTCATTTTGGCACGTCGGGAAACCAAACTATCCGGCACGATCTACATGTATTTCTTCATGGGACTGATTGCGCCAATGTCGATTATTACGACCATACGGGTTGTACAGGGATTGGGATTCTACGGCAGCATCACAAGTGTCATCCTGATCTACGCCGCGTTAAATACAGCCTTCAGTGTATTCTTGTATAGTGGATTCATCAAAACCATTCCACGAGCACTGGACGAAGTGGCATTTCTGGAAGGAGCAAGTGTGTTCGGGGTGTTCTTCCGCATCGTCACACCGCTCATTCTGCCCGTTAACGCAACGGTAGCCATCATGGTGTTCATGTCCGTCTGGAATGACATCACAATTCCGGTGTACTTCCTGACAGACAGTTCCACATGGACGATGCCACTATCGATCTACAATTTCTACGGCAAATATAGCCGGGACTGGAACCTGATCTTCGCCAATCTCGTGCTTACTTCCCTGCCTGTATTCATCCTGTATCTATTCGGGCAAAAATATATCGTCAGCGGCCTTACTGCCGGTGCAGTTAAAGGTTAAACCTTATATTCTCACGGTTCTCAAGGAATAGAATTGGAGTATTCATGACATACTTAACCCCCACCAGATCTGGCGGGGGTTGTTTTATTTATAGCGTGAAAATGCATCTACACTTCTCTATTTTTGAAACAATTGCGGGTAAAGGGCAGCAACACCACCAGCAAGACCCTGTTGTACATTCCGACTAGTATCATCAGCAATAATCTCGTAGAGATCCGCTTCGATGGAATCTACTGCAATTTTGGCAATATCCGTTGGGTTCGTTTTTGGTGCGTCGATACCTGCAGTCATATCCGTATCCATGAACGCCACGTGCAATCCGGCAACACTAACGTTCTTAGGGGCTAATTCCAGACGTAATGCATTCGTAATTCCCCACTGAGCGGATTTTGCAGCTGAATATGCACCTGAGTTACCAAGGCTGAGCCAGGATAGAGCGGACAGGATATTCAGTATCGAACCGCCCCCATTCTTCTCTATTACCGGTGCAAACGCACGAATCATTGAAAGCGTACCAAATACATGTGTATTGAATTCCAAGTGAATATCGTTCAGCTCACCCGTGAGCAGAGAAGCACCCGTAGCGGAACCGGCATTATTAATTAGAAGGGTTACATCACTAGCTACCTCAGCTGCAGCCATGACAGATTGTGGATCCGTAATATCGAGTTGCAGTGGAATAGCCCCGGGCAGATTAATGGATTCAGGGTTTCGCGCGCCAGCATACACTTTGGTTCCCCTCGCCAGCAGTTCAAGAGCAAGCTCCTTGCCCAACCCTCGATTAGCCCCACTTACAATAGCAACTTGTTTGGAAATATTCATTTATTATTACTCCCTCTCATTGAGAATGTATTCATTTTCGAGATCTTCGGGAATGATCATTCTAATAACTCCCAATATCAATCTATCACATTGGGAACGATCAGTAAAGAATAACTTTTATGATCCATGTTTTTAGTAAAAGAAGATGCCCGATAACCTTTGAAAAAAGGCTCCGAGCATCTTTCTTTGGTCCTTCATTGAGAATGGATTTACATATGGATTATGATTTTATGTCATATAGATTCGCAGGTAACGCCTGCACAAATGGTGACCAGTCACTAACAGTATATAGATGAAGTCGGTGCATGGCCCGTGTGCATGCCGTATACAGAAGCTTACGATCATATTCCTGGCTGTAAGCAACGGGTGAAGCATCATAGACCAGGACAGCATCGAACTCAACGCCTTTGGCGAGATACACAGGAATAACCATGATTCCTTTTTCGAAAATCTGTGTGTCCTTTGTTATGAGCTGCAACCCTTCGCCGCCTTGACTTTGCAACCTTTCATAGGCGTCACGGCTTTCAGCCGCGGTCTTTGTAATCACAGCGATGGAATCAACCCCCTCCGCCTTAAGAGCGGCGATGTCTGCGAGAATCTGCGCACCACGCAGTTTTTCGTCCTTCAATCCTGTTAAAAGAGGCTTCTGATCTCCCCTTTCAAACGGTCTAATCTCTTCTCCCCCTGGTAACATCTGTCTCGTGAATTCAACAATCTCTTTGGTTGAACGATAACTGCGTACGAGCCGTATCAAAGTAGTTTCACCTTCTCCGTAAAGGTGAACCAGTGGCGAGTTAGGTGCTGCCAAATCCGTAGCCTGCATAAAGATCGCTTGCCCGAAATCCCCCAGCACCGTCATGCGGGCACGAGGAAACAGTTTCTTGAGATATTCGTATTGAAACGCCGAATAATCCTGGCCTTCATCGACAAAGACATAACGAATCTCTGTGTTCGTCCGGACGCCTTCGATCATCTCTTTGACATATAAATACGGAGTAGCATCCTCATGGAACAGCTTGTTCTGAAGGATCATGGCCTTGGTCTGTTTACAAATCTCAGGCCAGTGCTGTGGGGGGATTGCCCCATTCGTTTGTTCCCGATAAGCGGTCTCATCTACAAATAGTTGTTCATATATCCCTTTCACATCCACGAACTGAAATTTCCGCACACTCTTTCTTAAAGGTTTAAACATGTCTTTCACCAGTTTCTGACGAAGCAGCTCCTCTTCTCGCACTGCAAAGTTAAAGGCACCCTCATCTTGCACTGCGCTGTCATTACCGTTATCTCGTGCTGCGTATTTTTCCGCTACATCGAATACAGGCTTTTCTTTGTGCAACATGCGGAAAGCTTCCACATACTCATCCGTGTCCAGATAATTCAACTCCTCCAGAACCCAGTCTGCTTCCCGTTCCAGACGTTCCAGCGAAACAAGTTCTCTCAGCAACCATTCCTGCAAAAGAAGTATACGGTTGGACAAGGTAAGATTCTGATCCAAATTGTAAAATTGGGTCTTGATTTGGTCTGAACTGATGAATTCACGTCCCCGAAATTGAATGCCGTTAAACCGCGTCCCCTCTCTTCCTAACCACTTACCGTAGTTTTGGAGCACTTGCAGGAATGTCTCGGAAGCTTTGTACTTGATCGCCTCCATACGAGCTTCATATCCCGGATCATTCTGAGCTGTCAGCACATATTCAATCTGATCAAAGGCATCCTCTGGTCGGATGGAGGAATCCAGCCAATAATTCAGGTATTCCTGGAAAGTCGTCTGCTGCATATTCTCTTCCCCAAGTTCCGGGAGCACAGTCGAGATATAACTGGTAAACATCGGATTCGGCGAGAAAAGTACAATCTGATCTGCTTTAACTGTCTGGCGGTGTTTATATAGTAAGTAAGCGACTCGCTGTAACGCAGCCGACGTCTTGCCACTGCCAGCTGCCCCCTGAACGATAAGCATTCGGCTTCGGTCATCACGGATGATGGCGTTTTGTTCCTTCTGGATAGTTGCTACAATACTCTTCATTTGTGAGTCTGCACCCTTGGCGAGCACTTGCTGCAACAGTTCGTCACCAATCGTCTCAGTTGAATCAAACATGCTATGAAGCTGCCCATGTTGAATCTGGAATTGACGCTTGAGCTCCATCTTTCCGTCGATTCGTCCTGAAGGTGTGTCATAACTTGCTGGCCCGGGAGAGTGATCATAGTACAGACTTGCAATTGGCGTACGCCAGTCATAGATTAGAAAGTTCAATCCATCTTCATCCATGAAGGATGATACACCGATGTAGATCTGTTCAGTCAATGTCATGCCTTTTTCCTTATAGTCGAAACGGCCAAAATACGGCGTTGGAAGCAGTCTCTTTGTATTTTTCCATTGTTGTGTTAACAGCTTGTGCCCGCGCTCCCTCTCGGCCAACACTCTCGACTGCTGATTAATGGTATAGAATGCATCTTCAAAATCCGTGTACGAACCCGTATTAATCGTTACTTCTTCCCAGAACCGTTTACGAATTTCGGCAGCCTGTTCATGCAGTCCGGCAACCTTCGGTTCTAACTCGTCGAGTCGTGCCTGAAGTTTGTTCCTCACCTGCACTAGTCTTTCCTCTTCCAACTTCCATTCGTTTGTTTTATCCATGAATAAGTCCACTCCCTTTTCCATTTATTAGGACCAAAAAAAAGAGCATTGACAAATCGGAATGTCGGATGTAAAATTAAATTAGGAGAAATAATGATCCACCCTTTACATTCAATATAAATGTCAAGTGCGCTATAGATTATATCATGGCTTTTTTTCACGTTCAATGCTTTTTTTCGTTCTGTCTGAGTTGAACAATAATTTATATTATATAAGGTGTCCCTCGAACTACACTGGGGGCATCTTTTTTTGTGTCCTGGGCATGGTTCATACCCTGAATGCGCTGTAAGCTATACACCCCTTTATAAATTCGATAAAATGAACAAAACATTAGTTGATGCTTTTGGGAGGGATACATAAATATGAATATAGAACCTGTGGAGGACCGGTGTCCTGTTGAGTTTGCAGTCAATATGATTGGTGGGAAATGGAAGTTATTAATTATAAATCGTCTCATCCGCCATTCAACAATTCGATTCAATGAATTACAGAAAATGCTTGACCCCATTACGCATCGCACGTTAACCAGGCAATTACGAGAACTTGAAGAAGCTGGTTTGATAAACCGTGTTACCCACCCTGTAGTTCCGCCTAAAGTCGAATATTCCCTTACAGAAAAAGGACAAAGCCTGACTTCGATCTTGTTTCAGTTAGGTGATTGGGGATCGAAACATATGTAAAACGCCTTCCCATAGTATCCCAAGGGATACTTTATATCATTAATGTGCGTACTTACGCTCCTATTCTAAATCCGTTATGCTGAGGTCAATGCTGAGTGTTAACTCATTCATTCCAATCACATATTGAAAGGAAGTTATTGACCACTATGACACAGAATGATCGATTTTTAGTATATGGGGCATCGGGCTCCCAAGGCGGCGCTGTCGCTCAATTACTCGTTCAACAAGGTTGTGAGGTTCGCACGATTACTCGAAATGAGGCAACAGCCAAAACACTAAAGGAACAAAACATTGAAGCTTTCATCGGGGATCTATCAGATGTGGAACAGCTTCATACGGCGCATGAAGGTGTAAGTAAAGTCTTCCTGAACCTGCCGGTGGAGTTCAATTCGGATAAGATCAGACAATATACCAAAAATGCAATTGATGCTGCTATACAGGCAAACGTTAAATTGATTGTAGTTAACACGGGTACCTATGTTCCTGACCCTATCACCCATTCCAAAGGAATTGAATTGAAACGTGAAGTTATCCATGAATTGCAGCAAAGTGGTCTTCCATATATCATTGTGGAACCCATTGTATACTTGGAAAACTTCCTGATTCCCGGAATACTGAACAATGGCGTTTTGGCCTACCCGGTACCAGCAGACAAGCCGATCTCCTGGATTAGCTTAAACGATGCAGCTCAATTCCACTATTATGCCTTGACTCATTCGGAATTGGCAGGAAGCATTATCCCAGCACCCGGATTAGAAGCCCTGACAGGTACACAATTAGCGGAACAATTCAGTGCTGTATTAGGTGAAAAGATCAGCTTCATGTCTCTTCCTTTTGATCATTTTGAAGCAGCGATTCAGCCTTTGTTGGGAAGTGAGACAGCAGCAGGTCTTAAAGGATTGTACCAATGGATTGATGGGCATACAGATCTTCTTCCACGGTATGAAGAGTTAGATGATAATATCAAAGCCAATCTTAAATCAACCAAAATAAGCGATTGGATTCATCAAACAATGATTAAATAATATTTTATGAACAAGCCATTTGAATCTCCAACGGAGAAACGAGTGGCTTGTTCTTTTTATATGAGAACTTTAATGGGCTCAACTGATTCAAATTCAGAGATTCTGATAGGATTAGGCAAAACTTTGATAGAAATGTGGTACAGGTTGTTCCCTTCGTTATGACATAATAATGTGTATATAGATCACCCTACAGGTGGCAATAATAAACATTAGAAAGGATTTGAACATGACATGGAATATACTAAACTTGGTAATACAGGCTTGGACGTATCTCGATTTTGCCTGGGATGTATGGGATTTGGGGATGCCAGTAAATGGGTTCATGAATGGGTACTGAATGAAGAAAATTCTCGCCCGGTGATAAAGAAAGCGCTGGATCTAGGCATTAATTTCTTCGATACAGCGAATGTATACTCTCTGGGTACAAGCGAGGAGTATCTTGGTCGGGCGTTAAAAGATTATGCAAATCGGGATGAGGTTGTCATTGCTACCAAAGTACACGGACAAATGCATCAAGGACCCAACGGTTCTGGTCTTTCCAGAAAAGCCATCCTGAGTGAGATTGATAAAAGCCTGAAACGATTGGAAACCGATTATGTGGATCTCTATATCATTCATCGTTGGGACTACAATACGCCTATTGAAGAAACCATGGAAGCCTTACATGATGTGGTGAAGTCCGGTAAAGTGAGATATATTGGCGCTTCGGCCATGTTTGCATGGCAGTTCCAAAAAGCATTACATGTAGCAGAGAAAAATGGTTGGACCAAGTTTGTCTCCATGCAAAACCACCTGAATCTCATCTACCGTGAAGAGGAACGAGAAATGTTGCCTTTATGCAAGGAAGAAAAGATTGGTGTGACTCCCTACAGTCCTCTTGCTTCAGGCAGGTTGACCCGTGACTGGTCCGTATCAACACTTCGATCCGAAACAGACAAAATTCAGAAATCCAAGTACAATGCGACAAGTGATGCGGATCGGCTTGTTGTTGAACGAGTTGCATCCATTGCAGAAAAATACGGTGTCCCTCGCACACACATTGCACTTGCGTGGTTGCTGCAAAAAGACACTGTAGCGGCTCCAATTATCGGTGCCACCAAAATATCGCATCTGGAAGATGCGGTAGGTGCTCTTTCTGTTAAGTTGACCTCAGAAGACGTCTCATTCCTTGAAGAACCCTATGTACCTCACCCTGTAGTAGGTGCTCAATAATCGCTTTTGCTTAAAATATAGAAGACCTCCTCTTTCCGTATCCGGAAGTTGGGGGTCTTCTTTTTATATCGCGATTTATTTACGCCAGAATGTTGAACATTCTGCCTTATCCGCTATATTGAACTCAATCATTCTCTCAAGTAACGAAAAATCAATCTCCTGTTTCCACTTCATCCGCACCAACTCTTTGGTGTGATCATAACCCGCCTGTGTGATCTCTTCCGAAAAACGATTAATTCCTGCCTTCTCGGGAGCAACAGCCAAGTGTTGCTTGGATACACTAAAGCCAATAATAAAGGTCTCATGGTCGGTAAACATCGGTTGATTCCAGGCTATTTTTTGTTTTAAATTCGGGAATTTTTCAGTGACCCAGTTCAAAACTTCTTCCGTTCGTGCCTGGTGTTCCGGGTTATCGATGCGTGCTGTAAATTCTGCAAAGGTCTCCATTAGTTTCCCCCTATAACAAGAAATCTACTACTTATATTGTCCAATTCAATCTTATTCTATCATGAATATCAAATTCAAAAACCCTTATCTGCCGATAACTCAACAAAAAATGAGTAGCCTGCTAGACTTTAAATGTTTTCTTTTATCCAAGATCGCAACTGATCAGCATAAAAAGCGCGTTCATTTGGATCGGACGGAGAACCATTTGTCAGATAAAGTTGATCATTCACGTATCTAGGGTAAACATGCAGATGATAATGCCAGACGTCTTGATTGCCAGCAGGTTCATTATGTTGCCGTGTCGAAATCCCATCACATCCATATGTACTTTTCATTGCAAATGCTGTAAGCTGAGCCGCGCGGTGAATTTCAACAGCGTAATCCGCAGGGAGTTCAAAGATGTTCTCGAAATGTTGATTCGGAACAATAAGAACATGTCCTTTATTGTTTGGCCACCATTTGCCCGCTATAAATGCCGTTACCTTTTCATTTTGATAGATGATATCCCTTTGTTTTGTTCCCTGATCAGGTCGCTCGATACCCCAAATACGACAAAATGGACATTCGTACCCTTCAGGCTGATGTGAAAATGATACTGTCATCTTTCTCATTCTACTCCTTTCATGTTTACTTCACTAGTTATTAGACGCAGTTACCTTCTGTTCGTTGCGAAAAGAGCACGGGTTGTAGAATGATCAGGAATTAACAAACTGAAAAGCAAAAAGCAGCTGACCTTGGCGGCAGCTGCTTTTTTTCTATCTTTAACTATCATTATTGCACACTTCACAATTACATGGTGCTGATATCAATAACAAAGCGATATTTCACGTCGGAAGCCAGTACACGTTTGTATGCTTCGTCAATCTGGTCAGCGGAGATGACCTCAATATTAGGCGCAATATCATGTTCTGCACAGAAATCAAGCATTTCCTGCGTCTCACGGATGCCACCAATCATGGAACCTGCGAATGAACGGCGATGGCCGATAAGAGAAAATACGTTTACGGCTAGTGGCTCAGCAGGAGCACCCACGTTCACGAGTGTGCCATCCAGTGTGAGCAGGGAGAAATAAGCGTTAATGTCAATATTCGCACTTACTGTGTTGATCATCAGATCAAAGGTGCCTGCAAGTTTCTCGAATGTTTCCGGTTCGCTTGTAGCAAAGTAGTGATCTGCACCAAATTGCAGTCCATCTTCTTTTTTGCTCAAGGATTGGGAGAGAACCGTTACTTCCGCACCCATCGCATGTGCAATTTTGACAGCCATATGACCTAGACCACCCATACCTACAACGGCAACCTTCTTACCTGGGCCAGCTCCCCAGTGATGAAGTGGTGAATATGTCGTAATACCGGCACACAGCAAAGGTGCAGCAGCATCAAGTGCAATGTTATCAGGGATGCGAACGACGAAATCCTCTACGACAACAATATGAGTTGAATATCCACCTTGCGTAGGCTCACCGTATTTGTCTACTCCAGCGTAAGTTTGAATATTTCCTTTGAGACAGTATTGCTCTTCACCTTTGCGACAGTTAACACATTCACCACAAGAGTCCACCATACATCCGACCCCTACTCGGTCACCGACCTTATATTTGGAGACTCCAGTTCCTACATCGGTTACAATCCCGGCAATCTCGTGTCCAGGAACGAGTGGATAATTCACAGGGCCCCATTCACCGTGGGCAGTATGGATGTCAGAATGGCAGATACCGGCATATTTAATCTCGATTAATACATCATTGGTATCCAGATCACGTCGTTTGATTTCAGCACTTCTGAATTGTTGGTCTGGTCCGTCAACGGCTCTGGCTTTAGCTATAATCAATGGTATAACCTCCTAGTAATTTAAAGTTCAAAATAATCTTACTCCCTCTAGTTAACTCTAAGTCAAATGTTTATCTTACTTTTTTTATCTCCAGCTCACTTTGACATGTTGTATGCAGCATGGTAGAATTCACTCGGATCATCCTAGAGTTAACTCGAAGTCTACCCCCAGTAGAAAGGAATTTTATGAAAATGACCTATTCAATCGGTGAAGTTGCCAAAAAATTAGACCTTACGGTATATACATTGCGTTACTACGACAAGGAAGGACTCATGCCTTTTGTGGAACGTACCACAAGTGGAACACGTTTGTTCAAAGACTCCGACATTGACTTTCTAAAGATCATCCAATGTCTGAAGCTGACCGGCATGCCTATTAAAGACATTAAAGACTTCATTGAATGGTGCTCTGAAGGGGACTCCTCGCTGAAGCAAAGATATGACATGTTTACGGAGCGAAAAGCTATTGTGGAAGCACAAATGGAGGAACTAAGAAGAACCATGGAAGTCATCGAGCACAAACGCTCCTACTACGAAACAGCTTTGGAGGCTGGGACCGAAGAGATTCATAAAATTAAACCGATGGAAAATGCCATCACCAATTGATGGTTCATGCTTTCTATTTTCTAAAATTAGCGCAAAAAAAAAGTAGCTTGAAGTCCTCTAACGGATTTCAAGCTACTTTTTTGGGTACGTCTCTACTCATCATTTTTCCAAAAGTTTCATCGTTACATGGATAATACGGTTTAATTTTTCCTTATCCGTCGAGGTTCTTGCCATGGCTCTGATGCCGACAGAAATATTGTGCAGGTACTCTGCCATTTCCTTTGCATCATGATCAGAAGAGAATTCTCCCTCCCGCTGCCCCCATTGAATGATCTGCTCGAACATCCGCTCAGCTTCGTTAAACGATTCAAGAGATCGGTTGTCCACTTCCTGATCACGTGTGCCTAGCTCCACGGCGGAGTTCACGATCAAGCATCCCGATGGCGTATCCTCTGCTTCACTGATCATAACATCGAAAATTTTATGCAGTGCTTCCACTGCCGTCTTGGATGCCTTGATTTCTGCGAGTAATGTGGCGCTGATCTTGCCACTATAACGATCCATAGCCTTCAAAAACAGCGTATGTTTATCGTCAAATGTATCATATATACTTCTGCGATGAATTCCCATATGCTCAACCAGGTCACTCATCGACGTTTTCTCGTAACCTTGTTCCCAGAAGATCTTCATTGCTTTATCCAATACTTCGTTCACTTCAAACTCTTTACTTCTAGCCATTAGACTTCCCTCCCAAAATCAATCTAACACATCGGGAACGATCAGTAAATAAAAGATGCAGATACCCTTCTCATTCTCATCTTAGCATGTATTAGCTGAACCGTAAGTGTATATCTTCTGTACTTGTTGTATATCATGACCTGTGTACTTGTGATTATGTAACCAGCAATCAGAATGTCTTATCCATTCACATCAAATGTTTGCCTATTCCTATCCGTTTTCTACCGCCTTCGGTCAATATACGATAGAATGTGATTATTATGTTGTGAGGAAAAAAGGAGAACTTTGCATGTCTGACCAAATACATGAACAACAAAACGAATTAGCCACACTCATTGATCGTTATTCTGACAAGGATGGGGTACATCCTACGGCAATCCCTTCATTATTTCTAATCCGTGAATCGGTCGTTACTGAACCTATATTTAGAGTGAATGAACCATCCTTTTGCATTATCGTTCAGGGTGAAAAAGAGGTCCTGCTGGGACAGGATCGTTTCCGGTATGGTCCAGGAAGTTATATCGTGGCAACCGTTGACTTGCCGGTTAGTGGACAAGTAATCCAAGCCTCGTCTGAGGCTCCCTATCTGGCCCTGAAACTTGAATTCACATCCAGTGAGATTCTGGAGGTATTGAACCATTCCGATTTCCCAGCAAGACCGCGGAAAACAACGAGACGTGCGATGTTTGTCAGCCAAGCTGAGTCGTCTCTGCTGGATGCAGTCGTCAGGTTAGCCCGTTTGTTGGAAGATCATTCGGAAGATATCCCGCTGCTCGCTCCTTTGTTCAAAAAAGAAATTCTCTATAAAGTTCTGAAAGGCCCACATGGGACTGCTCTGGAACAAGCTACCATGGAGGGCAGCCATACCTATCGAATCAGAGACGTTATTGAATATATTATGAATCACTCTGAGCAAAATTTTCGGGTTGAGGAATTGGCGGATTTGGCAAATATGAGTACTGCCTCGCTGCACAGACACTTTAAAGAAGTGACTGCCATGAGTCCGATTCAGTTTCAAAAACAACTTAGGCTGCAAGAAGCGCGCCGCTTGTTATTATCCAAGTCCACCGATGCAGCAGATGTAGCATTTCAGGTAGGTTACGAGAGCCCTTCCCAATTCAGCCGTGAATATTCACGCATGTTCGGATTTCCGCCCAGAGAAGATATTAAACGCTTGAGAGGCAGAGCCGATGAGACGACTACCATCTCTTGACTGGTTACTGGCTAATATCGCTCCTTTAGCTCGTCTAGTCTAACCTCAAAAAGGACTCCTTCTGTTTTGCCAGTCGGAGTCCTTCCCTTATTCATGTATTAATGAAGATCACTAAATCATTAACATTAAATTATCAATACATTAAAAACCAGTCGTATATTGTTTTGGAACGTCCGTTGTCTTGCGCAAAGCAGACGCAGCTTCCAAGGCCCAGTAAGGATTTCTTAACAACCCTCTTCCGACTGCAACGAGATCAGCTTCTTCATTTCCGATGACTGCATTTGCCAATTTCGGGTCGTCCAGCCTTCCAACAGCAATCACAGGCACATCAAGAGCTTCTTTGATTGCTTTAGCGAGAGGTACTTGATAAGCTGCGTGAGTTCCTGGTCTGCCCGATGCACCAATAGGTCCCTCGCCACCAGATGAGATGTCAAATACGTCAACGCCTGCCTCTTTATAAGCTTTGGCAAACTCGGAACTTTCGTTAATGCCATAGCCACCTTCGACATATTCTTTGGCTGAAATACGCATCATCAGGGGCATGTCTTTTGGCATCTCTGCCTTTGCAGCCTGAATGATCTCCCGTCCAAATAACGTTAAATCTTGACCATATTCGTCTTCTCGCTTGTTTGTTAGTGGAGAATGGAACTGATGAATCAGATATCCATGTGCGCCATGAAGCTCAATCGCATCAAAACCAGCTTTCACAGCACGAGCTACAGCACTCCGGAATTTCTCAACCATTCCTTTTACTTCATCCGTTGTGAGCGCTCTTGGCTGCTTGGAATTCTCATCAAAGGCGATCGCGGATGGAGCAACTGGAACCTCAGCATCTTCTGCTTTGCGGCCCGCATGAGCAATCTGAATGCCAACCTTGGCCCCATAACTGTGACACGCATCTACGATCCGCTTCAGAGCCGGGATCTGTTCATCTGACCATAACCCAAGATCATAATCTGAGATTCGGCCATCCGGCTCCACATCTGTCATTTCAATGATAATGAGACCTGTTCCTCCTACAGCACGACTAACGTAATGCATATAATGCCAATCGGTTGCAATACCATCTTTTTGCTCAACTGAATATTGGCACATTGGAGCCATTACGACACGGTTTTTAAGCTCCAGGCTTTTAAAAGAATATGGACTAAACAAATCTGTCATCAAAATAAAACTCCCCTTTTCATGAATCATGTCTAATAAAAATGCATGCGCAAGCATCAAATCAATGCCTACAATTAATAACTCCGTATGATTTAGAACTCACATATATCTTTTACTTCATCACATAAAGACATTCAAATCCATGCTTTCGCAAAATACGAACAGCCTTTTTGGATTGAAGCATACCAGGTGACATTATAATTACGTTATCTTCTCGAAGAAGGTATTTTTCCCATGTGAAAGCAAGGCGTCCCAATGAGATGTTAATCGTATCCGGAGTAGGATTAGCCATATAATCCGTCGCATCTCGAATATCAATCACTTTATACTGCCGAAAATCACGCTCTTGTCTGAGGAATACTTGATAATCTATATATTCAAGATTGCGTACTGGCCAAAATTGACGTACAACGATGAAGATACCTAATATGAAGGTCAAAAGCATCAACATAATCATTGTATAGCCCTCTCTTAACTCATCAGATATCGTCGAAAATTTTGTTTTGGATCAAAGCCCACTCAATGCCTCAGATATTGTATCCTCACCAGCGATTAGATCAAATGAACGCTTGTAGGTATTCTTCTCACTCAAACTGGCCAAAATCACATGAGCTACATCTTCACGAGCAATGTTACCAGTTGTAATATTCTCAGCAGCAGTAACTCTACCTGTTCCCGGTTCATTCATTAGAATCCCTGGACGTATAATGGTATATGTTAATCCACTGATCTCTAGCAATCTATCAGCATAGTGTTTCGCTGCATAATATGGAAGGATGTTATCATGCCAGTTCTCACGATTATTGGCTTGGATCGCACTCACCATGATAAATCGATCAATACCCGCTTTTTGAGCCGCTTCAATGGTTTTCCCGGCACCATCCAGATCAATCAGGAGTGTTTTATCATATCCCGTTGTACCGCCAGAACCAGCTGCAAATACAATGGCATCACAACCCGTTACTGCAGCTACAAGTGAGTCAACCGTACCTTCCAAGTCGGCAAGCACCGTTTCCACACCCTGTGCTGCAAATGAATCTACCTGTTCTTGTTTTCGTACCATGGCAAGAACGATGTGTTCTTCACTATTCTTCAAAAGATGAATAAGCTGTTGACCAATCTGTCCATTTGATCCTACAACGAAGACCTTCATGTTCAATACCTCCTTTATACAAAATCACCGCACCCATATTAAATTCATGCGCATGCATTTAATTTAACGGATATATTAATGAGTGTCAAGTCTTCTTATAGGGTAAATGACTACATTACCCTATATTTCCCCTAGCCTTAGAACAATTCTTTAGTGAGGTTCTCTAATCGAGTCTCAAATCCATCCTGTTCCAATTCAGTTTGCAAGACCTGATTAAACGTTTGAAGTGCTCTCTTGTATTTATTCTCTCCAAGCTCAGTAATACGAGTGTAAATGCCACGTCGGTCATCTTCACATGCATGTCTTTCCAGAGCCCCACAGTCTTTGGCTTCCATCCTAACGACGAGCCTGGAAGTAGCACTTTGGCTCAAGCCTACTAGTTCTTGAAGTTGCTGTAGGCGTAATTCCTTACCCTCCGCATTATATATGAAGTTTAACACATAAAATTCCTTCAAAGATAAGTCATATTGTTGAAGCAGAGCTTGTTCCAGCTTCTCGTTCAGATGGGTATGAATGTTAGAGAAAGCCAACCAAACATTCAAACGTTCACTCTTTTGCTGCAATCTAGATCACCCCACTTGATATTTAATTTTCATCAGCTGTTATCCTATTGTATCAAGCTTAATTACATTGGTCAAAACCCATCCAAGTTCGACGTATATAACATCCTAAGCTCATAAGAAGAGCATTTCCCCGTCTTGTACCGACGTTTAGAAATGCTCCAGTATTACCATTTATGCAGTCTAATCTTACTTCGCGGTAAGCAGGCTATCGGAAATAAATCGAAGCTGACCTTCCAACGTTAACGGATCGTTGTACGAGTCTGAAGTCGGATCAAGCTGGAACACATGATTTGCCTTCACCGCAGGCAAGTTCTTCCACAATGTATTATCATATACGATCTTGGGATCGGTTGTATCTCCCGACCACGGGCTGGTGAAGATGATATCCCCCGCATACTCCGGTAATAGTTCCATGGAGATTGAAGCCCATCCAGTTCCGCTGTCAATCGCTTCAGCTTGGGCCTTGGCTGGTGCCTTGAGATCAAACTCCCCGTAAATAATTTCACCACCTCGACCATAGTTATGACCAAATACAAATAATCCTTTGGCGTATGGATTCAGTATGGAAACGGTACGATCGCCTACAGCTTCCTGAACCTTGGGCTTCAGTTCGTTGATCTTCGCTTCCCATTTAGCATTCCAAGCTTTCGCTGCGTCTTCTCTATTGGTGAGCTTACCCATTTCAAGCATTAGATCCTTGAAATTGCGCTTACCATATGCAATCTGTACAACAGGCGCAATCTGCTCCAGCTTGTCGATGCCCTCTGTTCCAGTGTACACGATAAATAAGTCAGGTTTTAAACTGATTAGTTTCTCTGGTGTAGGCTCTTGACCCAGATCACTGGTGCCCGCTGCTGCAAGTTGATCCTTGATATATTTGTTGTTCATCGCTCCTGATAAAGCGCCGACTACCGGTGCATCCAAGGCAACAAAGTAGCCTGTCGAAAATGATGTCAAATCAATAATGCGCTTAGGATTCTTCGGTACCTGTACTTCACCTGCATCCGATTGATATGTAACAAGTTCCTCTTCGGCAGTTGCCGTTGATTCAGCGGAAGAAGCTGAATCCGAGTCCGTCTTGGTTTCTGTCTCCGTAGCCGCATTCGTGCTGTCCCCGTTTGTACTATTGGTCGTCGCAGACTGACCACATGCACTAAGTACAATCAGCAAGATAAGTGCCATCATGATCCATATTGATTTTATCTGTTTACGCAAAATAAACCCACCTTTTCGTTGATATTGATAATCGTTATCAACGATATCATGCTATGCAGGATTTGACAAGCTATGTTTACTGCACCCCCTCTATGAACTCTAACTTGCAAGTCACCAAGTTAAACAGCTATCATCAATAGAGTAAACCATTCACTTTTTTTAAAAAAGTGAGTTTTGAAAAGCCAATGAAACGTAATCAAGGAGGACAACATGGAAGAGATTATATTGTGGTTAAAGTATTTGTTTTTAGGTATTGTTCAAGGTGCGACGGAGCCAATCCCCGTCTCCTCAAGCGGTCATCTGATCATCGCCCAGAAACTTATGGGCATCAAGCAGAATGGATTGTCATTTGAGATTTTAACAAACACGGCATCACTTATCGCTATTATTTTTATTTTCCGGGAAGATATCAAAAAGTTGATTATTGGTGCATTAGGTTACCTGCGTACTCGTAAAGAAGAATATCGAGCAGACTTCATGTTTTGCTTATACATAATTATTGGTACGATCCCTGCTGCTGTCGTTGCAGTCCTGTTCAAGGACCGGATTGAAGAAATCTTCTCATCCGTATATACCGTTTCCATCGCGCTATTAATCACCGGGGTTGCCTTGTGGCTTATTCGTAATCTTCGTGGTCGCAAGCAAGACGGTGATCTGTCTACGAAAGATGCATTGTTGGTAGGTCTGGCTCAGGCGGTCGCTCTTATTCCGGGCATTAGCCGCTCAGGGGCAACTGTAATTGCGTCCATCGCTGTTGGCATGAAACAGGAAACGGCTTTGAAGTTCTCCTTTATGCTGTACATTCCCATAAGCATTGGTGGACTCATTATGGGTGTATCCGACATCGCCAATGATCCGAATCGATCACAACTGGCTATCCCTTATCTAATCGCATTCATCACGACACTCTTTGTCACGTATTTCTCCATGAGATGGTTTATGGGCATTATGGCCAAAGGCAATCTGAAATACTTTTCGTATTACTGTTTTGCTGCAGGAACATTGTTACTGATCTTCTTATAAAAAATAGTCCACACACCAAAAGGAACAACCAGCGATGGTTGTTCCTTTGTTGTATAGTGGCAGAACCTTAATGACCTATAGCAAGAGCTAGACGGTCAGGCGCGTAGCCTTGTTGCTTCTGTTAACCAGCTCTGTAGCCGCGAACATAACACTGAACAGAATCAGCAGGATCAGGGGTACCATTGACATTCCCCATTGGCTGGCTATAAGTCCCATACCTAACGGGATGAGTGTTGAACCTGTATAGGCACTGGCCATTTCAAGTCCAATTACACTTGGGGATGCCTTCTCACCGAAGCGTTCCGGTGTCGCAAAACTCGATCTTGTTGATCGGGATACTTATTCGTAACAATCACTTCACTTTCTAAAACATTCTTAAACAAACACCCGAACGATGTTATGTCATTTGTAGGTGATAATAGTAATTTTGTATACTCCTTCGCATGCATCATTACTCATCGAAGATCCATAAATTTCCTTAAGAACCTTACGGTCAAATCTAACATCTCTACCCTTACCCAGCTGTAATCAAATCAACGTAAAATTTTAAGTAAGCATAGTCATTCACCAAAGCATCTAACAACATGTGTTATATCATAACGTCAGCTATAATTAAGCTTTCATAGCCTGTAAAACAGAAATATCTATAGTTCATTCTATGATATAAGAATAAATGTTTTTTTAATTGTATTCTTTCTATGAGCATGACTTAACTTAGGAACAGATGGTAAACTAGACTAGTACTATATTCAGATTTACAGGAGGGTTATGTGTGAACGATATATACACTGAAATTGAAAAATGGCTAAGCAAACGACCTCTTTGGCTTCAAGATGCAGCATCTCGGCTTTTAAAAAATGATCTACTGTCCGATGAAGATGTTAGTGAGTTAATACTTTTGTGTAAAGCAGAAGGCGGGATTACAGAGTCAAATAAGGAATTCCAGACCATCGAAGCAGGTGATTTTTCTTCAAAAGACTCGAAATCTCACTACCGGATCGATGAAATACATAGTGTTAAAGGAATAAATGCTCTAAGTCCAAGAAAACCATTAAGTTTCGTTGGCAATTTAACTGTGGTATACGGCCAGAACGGTTCAGGGAAATCAAGCTATGTGCGCTTACTAAAGCATATGGCTGGAGCTAAGAAATCTGGAACATTAATGGGCAACGTGTTTAATCAAGAACCTCAACCTCAAGAATGTACTATTAGCATTACAACTAGTGAACAAACAGACCACACTACTTGGACACCTACAATGGGAACATTGAAAGAATTAAGCACCCTACAGTTATATGATACAGATTGTGCGAATCTATATGTAAACGAGGAAAAAGAAGTTGCTTATGAGCCCTGGTTACTTCAGTTTTTCAGCAAATTATCAAATACATGCACACAAGTTGGACAAGCGATCAAGAACGAAATGGATACCATTCAACTAAAACAGTTTAATCCTCCTGGTGAAAGTACAACAACACAATCAGTCTTATGGCTAAATAGTATTAATCATTCGACATCCTGCGAAGAGATAAATAATCATTGTTTATGGACTGAGTCTGACGAAGATGTACTCAGAAACTTCAAGCAACAAATTTCTGAGGTGAATCCAAATGAAAAAATGGAATATTTCAGGAAAACTGTAAGTAATATTTCGCAATTAAAAGACCTTCTCTCAGGTGTATTTAACTCTCTAAGCGATAATATATGTGAAGAAATTTTAATTGCTAAGTCAGACATTAAAATGAAAAAACAGGCTGCAGAAAAAGATGCACAAAAAGTTTTTGACGGACTGCCCCTTGAAGGAGTAGGTACTGAAAGTTGGAAACTATTATGGGAAAGAGCACGACAATACTCAGAACAGCACGCATATTCAAATGAGAAGTTTCCTTTTACTTCGTCGGATTCACATTGTGTTCTTTGCCAACAACCATTATCACAAGATACACAAGATAGATTAAGTAATTTTGAATCTTATGTAAAATCTACTCTTAACAGAGAAGTTCAACTTGCAGAGGAAAAACTATCCGGTTTACTTAAAACAGTCAAACAAAGTCCTGATGGATCAAAATTAGACTTATATTTTAATTCCATTGGAGTCACATCTGAAGACGAAAAAGACAATATAACGGAATTTTGTAACACTTTACAGGAAAGATATATGAGCCTTTCAACGGCAGAGCTAATGAGTGAGCTTGTTACTTTACCATTAAATGATGTATTAGTTACTTTAAACGAAGCTGCCGTAGCTAACCAAGAACAAGCTTCTGTCTATCAAGAACTATCTAGGAATACTGATAGGGAAGATTTAAAAAACAGGATTTTAGAGTTAGAGGCCCGTAAGTGGTTACACCACAACAAAAATGATATCTCAGATAAAGTTAAGGACCTTCAACGAATAAATAAATTTAAGTCCTCACTGAATTTGACTAATACTCAACAAATAACTACAAAAAAGTCTTCGTTGTCTGACGAACTCATAACAACAGAATATATAAAGAGGTTCCAGAATGAACTGAAGGATCTCGGTGGATCAAAAATTAAAGTTGAGCTTGTTAAAACTAAATCACAAAAAGGCCGTATTTACCATCAAGTCAAATTATTAAACTGTCCAACAAAAGTTCGCACCTCCGAAGTCTTGAGTGAAGGTGAGTTCCGTATAGTTTCCCTTGCAGGATTCCTAGCAGACGTTGATACTGGTTTGGATAAAACTCCCTTTATTTTTGATGATCCTATTTCATCTTTAGATCAATTCTTTGAAGAAAACACCGTTAAAAGACTTGTAAAACTAAGTTTAACTAGGCAAGTTATTGTCTTCACTCACAGGATATCATTTTTAACTCTACTTAATGATGCTGCAAAAGAACTGGGAGTGAAATGTAATGAAACTTGGTTGAAGTCTGAGCCTTGGGGTGCTGGAGAGCCTGGTCAGTTGCCATTATATTCTCAGAAACCTTTACCTGCATTAAACTCACTATTAAATGATAGAGTAACTCGTGCAGAAAAAGTACTTAATGAACTAGGAAGAACAGAATATGATCTACTGGCTAAAGGAATATGCAGTGATTTTAGGATATTAATTGAGCGCTTTATTGAATCAGAATTGCTCTCAGAGGTCGTTCTGCGATTCAGACGTTCTGTGACGACAATGAATAGAATTCAAAAATTGGCCCTTATTACTCCAAATGATTGTAAAATATTTGAAGATTATATGACGAAGTACTCGACATACGAACATTCTCAACCTCATGAAACACCAGTGGAGTTACCTGAACCAGATGAATTGAAAGCGGATATGCAGAAAGTGATAAGTTGGTCCAAAGAATTTAGAAGTCGTGCCATTTGATTATTTGAGTCTTCATAACAAAAAGGAAGTTAAGTATTTCTTAACTTCCTTTTTGTTGATCAATAGTAGTATAAATTGCTATCAAGTTCGCGTTTTGTTAGCTATAACAGAATTGAATACGATGAGTCGCTATAACAAATCACAAAATCTATTTTTATTGCCGCATCACCAACATTGAAGTAAATTAACTTAATGTTGTGCGCACATTTTTTATAAGCTCTATATACAATCGCCCTCTGAATTTTATATTCAGATTAGGGTCATAAATTTTAACCAGATATAATAAGCTGCAGTTAACTGGAACGATCTCTCACGTTAATCCTTTGCTCTTCTTTGGCTTCACTGGGCGAATGATATCAGGCGTTATAACCAATGGTAGGGTAGTACTTTGGTTCTTCGTAACGTGGGAGAGGCCTCCTCTGGACTATCTCCAAATTGACCTCTATGTAATTTCCAACAAACTACATAGATATTTCTAAATTATCCTTTTTCCTTCTCTTTTAGCAATCAATTACCTATCCACCTGAACCATAAATTGTTTTCCTGAAACCTCTGGGACCAATCTTCATAAGGTTCACCAGACTGAGGCATAAAAGTCGGCAATACTACTTGATACAAATATAGAACCACACTAAACATAATAAATAATCTTACGATTACTACTAAGAGTACTGCTGATCTAGTCAGTTTTCCCCTCACAAGTCATTCCCCTTTAACCGGATCCACAGAGACTAGTGCGTATTTCAATCACTATTTTCCTTGTCAAAGCCAGTACTATCAGCCAACAGCGGTTCTTTTAGGTACTTGACCATAACAAGTCGTAAATAATCTCTTTTATCTACAATTCCTAAATCCGAGAGCTCCTTATGCAATTTACACAAGACATTATATAAGGATAAGTAAAAGCCTCTTAAATCTAGAGTACTCAGTTCATACTTCTCATTGTCATGAACAATTTTATTGCGTTTATGATATATATCATTTAAGGCCTTAATGTCTTCTTCAGAAAATTGGGAACCAGTTAATAATCTGATTTTTTTCGAGAATTTATCTGGACCACCTTGTACGCACAAATCAGCGGCCTTTTTTGAGAGCTCATAAACGTATGCTTCTTTAGATTCTGATGCAAGAAATCCATTTAGTGAGAATCCTAATTTATCTTTGAACTCTTTGTAATCTTTAGAATTCGCCAATATCTTCACTAGTTCTGGTTTACTCACGAAAATTGATAAAAAGAATTTTTCAACTATAGCGTCTATAAGAGACCAACAATAGACAACCATCTGATTCCCTAAAAGATCAAGAGCTTGCCGAAAAGTTGCCTTCCGAATCATTATATCTCCCTCAACATAATCGCTAGTAACAGACTGAGACCATGGTTCATTGGCAAGTTTCGCTCTTATTGCATCTTCATCACTTACAAAATCTTCAAGTAAATCGTATTGGCTGGTTAGTATGATAATTTCATCAATATACCTATCAAAATCAAAATATTTTTCAGTCATGGTGTACTCCATATCATAAGATTTATTATTGACTTCAGATCCTATAGTTCCCTTTAAATTAGATACTGGAAGACAAGCGCAAATACCAATCGCTACATTATATCTGAGTGATTAACAGCGTATCCTTATCATTGTGCGAACAACATTATGTATCCGCAGTCATGACAAGCATGGATTTTTACAGATCATTACAAATAATTTGTATTTCAAGCTATCCTTCTCTCTAACACATACTCATAATTCACTCATAATCCACTTCAATGTCATTTACATAATCAGACATTTCGTCGGATAGTTTCTCAGCTTTTTCCTGATATTGATTTGAAAGTTTCTGATTCGATGCCAACAAGGAATTGACGCTGTTTATTTCACCTTGTAACTTGTTTGCAATTTCTGAAACTTCTTTTTCGGAATATTGAGGTTGCGGTACTCCAGTTGAATTTTGAAGCGAAACTCGCTCCAACAAACTCCAATTACTATCTACCTCAGCCTTAGCATCCTTTAGATCCGATATATAACTAGAAATTCTCCATTCAATATCCTGGAACTGATACGTATCATCACTAATTGAATATTCGTTGTCACCTATGATATACAGGATATCTTGTACGACATAGTATTGATCGCTGTTGAATGGTTTTACTTTTGCAGCCGATAATAGCTTTTGTTTGTTGCTGTTCATTTGCTTCCAATGAGTTTCATATGATTCAATAACTGTTGTAAATTGAGAAGCGAAATTCTCACGTTGGTTGAGCTTTTCTTTAGCAGATTCAATTGAATTCTGGAGGGACCGATTCGCTTGCGATACTGCATTTTGTTCTTTCTCTATTTTCTTTTTGTCTGTGGTCTCCTGTCTCTGATGAGCTTCTATTTCAGCTTGTTGATCATTCGATTCTTTCACCTCATCAGTAAGTGATTGCACGGCAAAGTTGAACTCTTGAACGCTACTTTCTTTGAAAATAAGTTTACTTAGAATACCATCATTATTGGGAAAATAGAGGATTAACTCATCATTGTCAATCGTCCCATTAATCGTTTTTCCGTCAAGTGCATTAAAGAACCCTCCAGAAAAATTCAGACTTACAGAACCTTGACTCATCACACCAGTAAAGGGGAATGAATCTGTTTTGATGGAGTTCCGATTTCCTGATTGAACGCTTCTTGAAAACTGCATACTTCCATTGAGCTGATCCTTCTGGTCAGTCCAATTGACGAAAATTTGTTCTCTTTGTTGTGAATTACTATGTAGAAATCCCCTCATGGAGTTATCAGTTTCTGTAGATACGGCTGTTTCAGATTGCTGTAATGAGTGGCTATCTTGATTAGTTATATGAGGTTGCACCTCTACTTCTTTCGAATGGCAGCTTGTTAGCAAAACTAAAGCAGAGGCTAGAACTATGGCAACGGAAGTTTTTCTCATGGATATCTCCTTATATCATCGTTGATAGTTATGAAATGAATCCATATCAGTGATTATATCTACTGCTGCTGGTGAATGTGACTCACACACCTTATATTGATTATATTTCATCAATTTTACTCACTTATACAAGATGAATGCCTTTAAAACACTTTAAGCTCTTCTCCACACTTAGCCCTGACAAAGCAATCCAGAACTTACGAACTGGATTACTATTAATAGCCAGTTCAAATTCAGAAACGTGTTTATCTGTCTTTCCTATTTCCCTCAGCTACCCAAGAAGTGCCTAGTTCGGCTCTTCTAATTTTTGAATTATACCTTCTTCAGGAAGTATATTAGACTTTTTGCTATTGCACGTTTGATGAACAAACACAAGATTCCAAACATCGTCTGAATACAAATAAGACCAGGAAATAACATGGTCGAAGCAGGTGTTTCATTCTCAATTTTCTCACGGCATATAAAAAATCGTTTTTCAGTATTTTCAACCTCAAGGTACGCCGCAAACTTACCGAGTGGTTTTCGACGCACTTGCTCTTCATCCATTATTCGCACTTTTTTAGATAGTCTTGGTGAGTGGTTGAAGTTTTCCAACATCTGTGTCCAGCGATAATTGATTGCATCAATTACAACCAGACGATTACTTTTCAATGCAAGCAAATCAACCGTTCAAATAAATAATTGATCTGATTTTTGTTCGTACTAGTAAACGTCATCCATTACTTTACCTTCAACACGTAAAAAGCGATGACTCTCATCCGCTTTCAGTACTCTAACTGTTGCAGCTACTGCTACTTCGTACTCCAGATTACACACCATTTCAATATTAGACCTAAACCACTTCACGGGTTTATCAAGCCTACCCGGGTTTGCTATACAGATTTAAGTTGTTTGACAATGGAAACCATAACTGGTGGTTTAACAGGGTTTGAACTTTGCTTAAGATCGAAAAAGATAGTTTGTTCAAAATAGTAGCGAAGAACCTTAGTTGCAATATCCTTCAGTTGAATCTCAACAAGCGGAGGATTATTGGTGTTACTCAAATTTTCTTGCTCTACTGCTATTTCAGTAACGGCCTTCGCCTATGCCATCTTATATGTGTTATCAAATGAGCAATTTCGAATGATATGTAGCCATTTCTCCAGGAAGTTCATTCATGCACTCCGATCTAGTTTGTTGTTAATTGAACATGATACTTGCTACTGTGATTGATTTCTCCTTAAAAACTCCACCTTTTCTAGAACACTAATCAAAGATGAGATCTAATTTACTCTCCACCCGCCATGGTGCGTAATTTCAGAATAGGAGTGCATGCCGCTATATCAAGAAACTCACGCTTAATCCTATTTCACCCATTGTTTTTATTTTTTGAACCCATTGATTTACCGCATCTTTAGTGCAAAAATCGTCCCATTCTTCTCTGGTTGGATGCGGATGTTGCTGCCACCAATCAACAAACAGTGGTTTTGGTCCGTTCAAAGCTTCATGTAAAATTAGTTCACTTTGAAAACTCGTTTCCTCAAGCAAGGAGGGTAAACTTGCATAAATGCTTCTGACATTTCCCATCCAAGTATTTTGAGAAATGATAATAACGAAGCATCGTAAAGAACACGGTTTTGTGGCAATAATAGAGCTATAAATTTACGCATCACTTGACGTGCTTCTTTCGAGTTAGCTATAAGTCTCAACTCTTCTTAGGGCAAATTAGGTGTCTCCAAACGCTTTAGCTGCCACACACGATCAGGCACACGATACATTGCCTTACCTATATAGTACAACTGGGTCTTTTGAATCTGTTGACCAAGAACAGAGGTCTCTAAGAGCTTTACCGAAATTCACATTTTCTGATTCTAGGACAGCTGTACGCAAGTAAAAGTTGATTCCTTTTAAAAAATTAAACGGTGCCCCCTCCACTCGCCCCTTAAAGTTCTTAAGCAACTCAAAAGTTGATTTCTGATCTACAGAGAACATGCCTTTAAGCAGCGCACTAGTCACACGCACCGTTAGATCCGGTTCATCTGTAACAATCATCTCCAATCCAGTTATTACCGTTGGATGAGCGTTATAGCTAGAAGATTCTTGCTTGAGGAAAACATTGAGTCTCATCTAGATAATATTGGATCGGGAATTGAATAGAGCCATGAGATACCAATTCGCGAAGAGACATATCCGTAGAAACCGATTTTTCCAAGGTTAGCCACCTGCCATTTTGTAATATTGTACTAAAATATGGAGTATTACTGCAAGAAAACGAATTTCACCTGATATATATTGTAACTTGTGTGCTTTGAAGAATAAAACAATCCCAAGCATATAGAGACTGCAAAAGAGAGGCGTTGTTATGGAAAAGATAAATGGCAGGACGCATACTATAAGCATTGGTGATTGGAAAATATCCATGTTCATTCTATTTGCTCTACAAGTTATATCATTCTCTTCATGGACTTCAAGAACCCCAGAATTTAGAGATATTTTGCAAGCGTCTACTTCGGTCATGGGATGGATCATATTGGGAATCGCTTTAGGTTCTATAATAGGTTTATTATCGGCAAGTCTCATTATTAAGCGCTAAGAGGGAGAAAAACAATTTTCATTAGTGTTCTTGTGATATGCCTAGGATTACTCATTTCCGGGCTAAGTACCCTCTTAGCTATTAAATTACTGGTCTTTTTTGGACTAGTAGTTTTTGGGGTTGGTTTGGGAACCATTAAATCTTCTTACACATTCAGATTTCTTTTCTTATTTGGATTATATGCATATTTTTTTCCATTTTAACTCTTTGGTATTACTTCAAATTTACCTGAAGCTACCGGAAAAATAAAAGATGACCAGTTAGAATCCTCATCACAATCTAAATTCAATTTATTTAAGGAGTCCAAACTTTGGTATGTCGGCATTATTGTCATGGGCATGGCTTTGGCCGAAGGAACTGCGAACGATTGGATCCCTATCATTTTTGTGGATGGATACAAAGTGACCCATTTTACTGGCTCAGTATTCTACAGTATCTTTTTGCTGGCCATGCTTATAGGACGAGTTACGGGAGGCAAATTCTTGGATCGCTTTCGGCGAGTTCCTGTTTTGGGAACGTCTGCTCTTCTAGCTTTGTTGGGTTTAAGTATTGTTATTCTCAACGACAATCTTTATGCAGCAGCAATTGGTGTGTTTCTGTGAGGAATTGGAGCTTCACTAGGATTTCCCGTCGGTCTTTCGGCTGCAGGCGATAATCCAAATGGTGCAACAGAAAGAGTTGCTATCGTTTCAACGGTTGGATATTGGGCTTTTCTGGTGTGGCCACCTCTATTGGGATTCTTGGTGACTTCTTTGGCCTACTAAGGTCCCTAATCGTTGTCATGTTTGCTGTGTTTATTTCAGGTGTACTTACCCCAGCAGCAAAAAAACAGCAAAATTAAAGCGACAATCTATTTCAGATATCTTCATCGTGGATTATATATAGGCACGTAGTTTGAATCATTTCATTCAATCTCCGTCAGTTTGATTAAGAAAATACCAAGCCTAAAGATATGAATCCTGAATCTAATCCTGTTCTCATCGGATTTAGGTTCGTTTTTTCTACTCTAAGCTAACCTGCCCGTTAGCTTAATGAATTAACGGGCTAAATAACGATTAGATATCCGCCTAATCGGAAATACGAATATGTTCTTGTCCCTAACAATGACCAAATCAGCACTAAGTACGATATCTGCATATGTTTCCCCTCCCGTGATCCAAAATCACATTCAGCTTCGTCGCCTTTCCTTTGCTAAAGTGCTTGTTAACGAACTTGTTTTATCTATTTCAAATGGGATTACAGTTCCAGTGGAGATACCTCCTAGCGTTGAAGCTGGTCTCTTGATCATAATCCATCCTGTAGTCTGTTAATCGCTCAAAAGAGACTCACTTCTACACTTAGATATTTATGTAATCGGAAATGGGAACATGTTCTTGTCTATTTCGGCAATCGGTACAAGTTCTTGTCCTCAGCAGCTAGTTTCAGTCCGATATTTCGCTCTTCTTAATACCTAGCCGCCGGTTTTAACCAATCATCGTGTCAGTTGTTCTAAACAAATGTGAACCTTTTAAGCGATACGCTCTATTATTAGATATCGATCTAATCGGTAATCTAACTATGTTCTTGCCCATTCTGGTAATCGGTACAAGTTCTTGTCCTTGGCTTGGGACACGAACTTGTACCGATAAAATAAAAAAGCCGCTAAAATAGCGACTTTAATGGGAACATGTTCTTGTCCCGCGACACAGCCCTATAAATGCGAGATAAATAATGATTAACAATAACGTGACCATCTGGGTGTCTCTCCTCAGTTTGTTTAATTTCTGATTCTCGTCGAACCACCCATATAATAATATTGATATTTCTATCTGTAATCTTCCTATATTTTGACTCCTTATATCAGTATTCTGATATATTCTGGCGACTTATTACCTATATCACTGGTTCAGGATAGGTATTTCTCCAAGCAAATTCTTCAAGTTAATGGCATCCCACGGCATATGCTCAGTTATCCCTAATCCAACTACATCTGTTTCTTCAGACAGTTCTTTGATCAGATGAAGCAAGTGTGGTAATTGCATGGTTCCCGCTGGTGAAAACACATAAGGTTCCCCTGGCTTGGCGAATAACAATGAACGGAACATGTTGGGATCAAGCACATCCAGATCAAGATGAATTGCCAGGTGTTTGAACCCAGTCTCTTTAATCCACTTCTTAATCGAATCCATGCCATGGGTTAATTCTTCAGTTCCAGCCGTTCGGATACCCAATCTTTGAATTACTTCGGTTTCCTGTTCCGTGGGGGTTGTCAACCCGGCCATGAAGACATGTTCGGGCTTCAAGGGGACACTCACATGTTTAGCAAACTCCGGATCGCCTTCCCCAAGAAGGTTCCCAAGCGGTAAAGTATGACCGTTGTCATAGCCCTCGTATCTAACCAGATCACCATGTGCATCAATCCATATCAAACCAAGTTCTCCGCCATATCGTTCATTTAAATAAGCAAACGGGGCTTGTTCAACCAAACAGTCACCGCCAAACATGACAATGCGATCGGGCTGGTGAGCTTGAATAATATGCTGGGCAGCCTTCAATTGCTGAAGTAGCTGTGCTCTGCCTTTTATCCCGTTCTCGCTTACCAGAGATGTTCCATCATAAGCGTCAACAGGAACATGAATGAGAGGTTGATCATTGTCAGGTGCAAGCCATGCAAGCAGCTCCGCTCCAAAAGAGTAGTTAGGATTATCTCCACCTTGCCATTGTGGCATAAGCAGACGTATTGTTTTTTGAGTCATCGTAAATCTCCTTTACTTCAAAGTAAGGTTAGTATAAACTGAGCCCAAACAAATAAATAGTACGGTCTTTTATGATAGGTACTACCCGGAAGGATAGTGTAAATGATGAGTATGGCTGAATACCACGGTAAAGTTAAAAACATTCAAGATACCCCTTTTGGATATACGTTGTCTGTCATTGGTGGTAAATGGAAAATGGTGATTTTGTATCTTCTGGCAGAAAACCCACCTGTCCGTTTCAATGAACTAAAAAGACAGATCGGCGCTATCACGTATAAAACGCTGAGTTCACAACTCAAAGAATTAGAAGCAGATGGTATGGTCGAACGGAAAGAGTATCCCCAAGTCCCTCCTAAAGTCGAGTACCGTCTGACAGCCAAAGCTGAAACGTTATTGCCCGTTTTGGAAGGACTATGCGAATGGGGTGTCCAACATCAAGAACCTTCGATCAATAATAGCGCAACGGATTGAACGCTTTTGTCTATATTTCAGATGAGATAATTGGAGTAAATGCAGTATGTAAAATGCAAAAAGTCGCCAATCGGCGACTTTTTACTTTTTCTCTTGTGTTCCTCTGTCCGTTCAGCAAATAAAAGCTGTGATTCGTAGAATTATACTTTTTCGTGTACCAGATCTTTCTGATAGGCCAACACTCTGTCCCAATTGCCACTGAAAACAGGAATTCGATAATACCCTACACGCTCATACAGCGCTGCAGCTTCTGGTTGCAATGGACCTGTTTGCAGTTTCAGATTGGTATAACCAAGTTCGTTCGCAAGACGCTCTGCCTCGGCCAATATAGCCTGGGCAATCCCCTTACGGCGGTAACCATTGCGTGTATACATGCGTTTAACTTCTACAGATGTTTCATCAAGGGGTCTAAGTGCTCCGCAACCAACCGGATACCCGTCGATCCTGGCAACGATAAAAGCCGCACGGGGCACCTCAACGTCTGACAGTTGAAATCCCGCCGTTCCATCACCGCCATATAACAAACCGAGTTCTTCACTCAGTTCCTTGATCAATAGTAGCGAATCCTCGCTTCGAATATCTTCAGCTGCTGCATGCACGATATGTGTCATCCCACATACCCCCTTTATCTTATTGGACTTATTGGTTTAAATGATATATCTAAATTATCATTCCCAACAGCAAGCGTCAATTCCCCCATTCATTGAATATTTCTATAAGTACACCCTATAAATACCCGAACGTATCTTATTGCTGTCTTTATTCGTTTACATAAGAAATATAACAAGCAACGATGTATATGAATTTCAACTCTCGGAGGTCTGATATTATGGAAATTTCAAAGGGAATAGAGATGCTTCAGCTTGATTTTGAGGGGAATATAATTCACCCTGTTCTGATATGGGATGAAGAAATGGTTGTGTTAATAGATACCGGTTTCCCTGGACAATATGACGATTTGCGTATCGCACTCGAAAAGATTGGTGTGCCAATCAGCCGACTTAAAGCAGTGATTTTGACGCATCAGGATGTGGACCATATCGGGTGTCTTCCCGAAATTTTGAAAGAGTGTGGCTCACAAGTCAAGATATATGCGCATGAGCTGGATAAGCCATATATTGAGGGGCAGCTCCCTCTTCTGAAAGACAGTCACCTTGAGCATCCTCCAATGGGCAAAGTAAATGAAACGGTGACTGATGGTCAGGAACTGCCGTTTTGCGGCGGAATTCGCGTTATTCATACACCTGGTCATACGCCAGGTCATATCAGTCTATATTTGATGGACAGCAAGACGCTCATCGCCGGAGATTCAATGTACAGTGTAGACGGCATGCTTGGAGGCATTCATGAACCTACTACGCTGGATACAGAGACAGCTCGATTCTCTTTGAAAAAGTATATCGAACTCGACATTACATCTGTGGTTTGTTATCACGGAGGACTAACTCATAGGAATGTAAATGAACAGATCTCAGGGCTATATAAAATGAACTAACGAATATTTACACTGGACACTCCGATGACAGAACAACCTTCCGATGTAACTTTCTTGCAGAAAGCTTGTAGGCGAACGCTCCGCTTCTTCAGGTTCTTTCTGTCCTCTCCGTTTTGTGTAAATGTTTCGTTCAATTTATATAGTTAAGGGTTTATGGTTTGGCATACTGCAAAATGGCTGTAGCCGCACGAATTCGCAGCTCTTCTTCTTCACTGCGTAACGCTTCTCTCAGCACCTGGAGAGCTGTCTGAATCGTGGCTTCATCTATCCCTGTTGAGAGAGAGTTGGTTGCTTCGGTTGTTATGCTGACTGCAAGACCTCGATCCAGCTGTGCTTGTGATATGGGATACTCAAACTTCGCAAGGATGGCTGAATCATTTTGCAGTGCCTGCACTTTGTCATTCAGCTCAGCGAGAGAAATACGCCCCAACCATGTAACTCCGCGACGGTGACATATCAATCCCTCTTCTGTACCAGCGGAATCGTCGTAATAATAATCCCCGATATCCCCAACATACGTCCATTCATCATCGCTAATTAATACATAATCTCCATCCTGCATGAGGTTACCAAACATATGTAATGTCGCGAGTGTGCTCGCCAATTCTGCTTCATCCAAGGGATAGTGTTGAACCAACAGTTCCTTCCATAGTTCCCGGGGCGTTTGCTCCAGATCCCCTGTACCTGACCAAGCAATACCAATATAATTGTCTTCCAGAAATGATGCTCCTCTGTTGACTCCGTGCACGGTGGACTGGATGTGATACAGATTCACAAATACCGCCTTCCTTTCTTTCAATCATTCGTATGAACATAGTTCACCATTGTAACATTAGTGGTGTCTATTTCAAACGTAATGACTTCTTTCCCATATGGCGGGTTATGTGGACCATAGAACGTTCTGACTTCCAGAACCGTTCGAAAATTATAACCACCTTGTGTACGCCTTTTAAGTTCCAATACGTGAATGTCATATAGCCCATAGCTAGGGACCGGTTTATGATTTTCCTGATAATAGTTGGTATTCTCACGGTAAATGTATGGGTTGAGCATCGTAAGTGCTATTGCCTTATAGTCATGCTCCTGTATGCTCTCAGGATCTGCATATGTAACATCTGTGTATAGGGAAACACTATTTATCATTAATGTTGCTGCAAGTATAAAGTGAAAAAGTTGTTTTTGAAATCCCATACTCATCAACCTTTTTTAATTTCTATTATTCCGAGTGAATGCAAAAGCATACAAAATATGATTATGATCTATTATTTATGCTTAGCTGAGTGGAAGGTTATTCTGTCATCGGAGTGGCAAGTGTAAATACTCGTTAATTCAACTTATGTAGCATACACCTTTTGATATAGCCCTAGGCTATAACTAGGTATAATTTAATGGAATTACATTATAACTCCGGATCTGTGATAAATTTTGTGTAACATAAAAGCAGAGGGGTTTTAAACGATGACAAAAAGTAGTGTATTGGGATATCCGCGTATTGGTGCTGATCGGGAATGGAAGAAAGCGTTGGAAGCGTTCTGGGCAGGTAAGCTGGAGGAATCAGAATTTCACGCACGTTTGCAGGAGATCCGTATCGATCATTTGCGCAAGCAACAAGCAAAAGGCATCGACATCATTCCGGTGAATGACTTTAGCTATTATGATCATATCCTGGATACGGCCGTGATGTTTGGCATCATTCCCAAACGATTTGCTTATGATGGTGGCTCGGTTCCGTTGTCTGTATATTATGGCATTGCCCGGGGAACGAAAGATGCCGCAGCAAGTGAAATGACAAAATGGTTTAACACCAACTATCACTACATAGTACCTGAACTGGACGGGGCTTCCCCAACTCTGACGGAGAACAAACCACTTCTCGCTTATCGTGAAGCAAAAGAAAAACTCGGCATTGAAGGAAAACCGGTTATTGTTGGACCTTTGACCTTCCTGAAGCTCTCCAAGGGCTATGATAAATCCGAGACGGACGCTTGGTTGGACCGTTTGCTGCCACTGTACACTCAATTGCTTCAAGAACTTGCAAGTGAAGGCGTTCAGTGGGTGCAGATCGACGAACCTATTCTGGTAACCAAATTAAGCGATGAAGACGTACAGCGTCTGAATAAAATATATGAAACATTTGCATCAGCTGTTCCAGGCTTAAATATCATGCTGCAAACGTACTTTGAATCTGTCGAAAACTACAGCGACATCGTGGCATTGCCAGTTCAAGGTGTAGGACTTGATTTTGTACATGGACTCTCTGGTAACACACAATCTATTCGGACATCCGGTTTCCCGGCAGACAAAGTGCTCGGAGCAGGTATTATTGATGGACGTGGGATCTGGAAAGCTTCCCTTCAAACAAAACTGAATTTGCTGAATGAATTGACTGAGTTCGTGACGCCTGAACGTATTATCGTGCAATCGTCCTGCAGCCTGCTGCATGTGCCAGTTACAACTGAACGTGAGGCAAAACTTACATCTGAACTGAAAAATGCTCTTGCCTTTGCAGATGAAAAGCTGGATGAGATTGTTCTTTTGACTACAGCCTTATCCTCACCAAGTGCAGAGATTACCGCTAAAATTAACGAAGCAGAGCTTCCTCTTCAGGCGCTTCAACAATCCGAAGATCGGAACCGTACCGCTGTACAGAAAGCCGTTGCTTCCATCAGTGTTCAACAGCCGGAGCGCTCCCGTCCTTTTGCCGAGCGTCATGAAGCCCAACAGGCCAAATGGCAATTGCCACTCTTCCCGACAACAACGATTGGTAGTTTCCCACAATCTGCTGAAGTCAGAAAAGCACGTCAGTTGTGGCGTAAAGGCGAATTGAACAACGAGCAGTATGCTGCCTTCATCCGGGAGCAGATTGATATCTGGATTAAACTTCAGGAAGAGATTGGAATTGACGTATTGGTTCATGGTGAGTTTGAGCGTACCGACATGGTTGAATTCTTTGGCGAGAAACTTGCCGGTTTTGCCTTTACACAGTTTGGCTGGGTACAATCGTACGGTTCACGTTGCGTGAAGCCACCTATTATCTTCGGTGATGTTGCGTTTACTGGTGAAATGACTGTTGAAGAAACGAAATATGCTCAATCGCAGACAGAGCGCCCTGTCAAAGGCATGCTGACTGGCCCGATTACCATCATGAACTGGTCATTCGTACGCGAAGACATTGCTCGTGAGCAGATTGCCTATCAATTGGCATATGCTTTGAGACAGGAAGTCGAAGCACTTGAACAGGCAGGCATTGGCATGATCCAGGTTGACGAGCCGGCTGTTCGTGAAGGGCTTCCGTTGAAAGAAAATGAACAAGCCGATTACCTGGCTTGGGCAGTCAAAGCGTTCCGTATCTCCACGTGCACGGTGCATGAAACGACTCAAATTCATACACATATGTGCTATTGCGAATTCCATGACATGATTGATTCCATTGAAGCTATGGATGCGGATGTTATCTCCATTGAGACATCCCGTAGTCACGGTGAACTGATTCATAGTTTTGAAAAAAATACGTATGAGCTCGGTATCGGTCTTGGCGTATATGATATCCATAGTCCACGTGTTCCGAGTGTAGATGAAATGAGCAGCATGATTGAACGTGCCCTGCGTGTTCTTGATCCGAAGCTGTTCTGGATTAACCCGGACTGCGGATTGAAAACCCGTGGACAAGAAGAAACGGTTGCTTCTCTGCGCAATATGGTTGATGCAACCAGAATCGCTCGTACCAATCACGCTTCAGCTGCTGTATTGTAATCGGCTGCGAAGCAGCATATCTTCAAAAGCAAAAGTAGCAAAGGCGGACACCCCTTCGTTAGATGGGTGTCCGCCTTTTTATGTTATATTTTTGTAGTTACTTTTAACATACATTCATCTACTCCAAATTTGGGCGATCTCGAGCGTTCCTGCCCCTTTTCTCACCATCCAACGCTTACAACTAGATACTCTCTTCCAGCCATTGCTGCAATGGGATATCCTCGGTCAGTTCGCCAAGCAATATATGACGGAACTCCCCTTCCTTATCAATTACCATCGTTGCGGGCAAACCCGTAATACGGTACATACCTGATATATTGCCCGTCACATCAATGATCACCGGAAAATCGAACGCCTGCTTATCCATGAACTCACGAATCGTGCCCTTCGATTCCCCCACGTTAACAAACAGGGTTTCCACGTCGTTCTGATAGTCCTGAGCAATCTGGTGAACGAGTGGCATCTCCCTTACACAGGGTGTGCACCATGAAGCCCAAAAGTTAATCATGACGGCTTTGCCACGATAATCCGACAGCCTGACTTGTTCGCCTGCTGAATTAACCGCTGTAAACTCAGGAGCCACGGCACCAGCTTCAATGGCGTTACCTCGCCGAGATTCGGGTGTCGATACATTTTCGAAAATGGCCCATGTACCTGCTAACAATGCGATCACACCAATCAAAATTGTAAGTGTACGTCTACTTTTAAAACTCTTCCTCTTCAATAAACTCACCTTCACTTTAAACCAAGACTTTGATGAAATGCTGCATGGAGCGAACCGAATTGATCACAAAAGTCGTGAGTGGAGCCCTCGCCAACATTACGTCCATGGTTCATGAATATTACATGATCCGCAATGTCGTCTGCGATCTCCAATTGATGGGTAGAGAACACGACCATATGACCATCCTGTTTGATTCCCTTGAGCAGCTGAGTTAATTCCTGCATCCAGAATGGGTCCAATCCATTTGTTGGCTCATCCATGATGAGCAGTGGAGGTTTGGACAGTACAGCCTGGGCAAATAACACACGTTGGCGCATGCCTTTGGAGAAGGTCGTAACCCGGTTTTTCTTTTGATCCTCCAAACCTACCATGGTCAGTACTTCCTGTACTCTCTCCTTGGGAACTTTCCTCAGAGAAGCCCAGAACAGAAGCATTTCCTCCGCACTCAGTCCTTGATTAAATTGATAATCGTCCGGCATATATCCAATCTGCTCTGAATAACGCTTGCGCTCCTTCAACCATCGCACATTGTTCACCGCAACCTCACCGGAGGTAGGCCGAAGAATTCCTGCGATCATTCGCAGAACCGTGCTTTTCCCTGCGCCATTCCCTCCACAGAGGGCAAGCACTTGGCCAGAATTCATGTGAAAGGAGATATCCTCAACAATTGGTTGCTTTTTAATGGATTTGCACAATCCTATCACTTCGAGCCCCGCTTTATCCATGAGAACGCCCCCTCTCCCAGATCGCGTATACCGCCAGGACAGAGCAGGTGATCCAGAACAGGCATATCCCGATGAAGATCCAACTGCCACTTGGTTGCTGCACCCACTCCACCCATCGATAATATTCTGGTCCAAGAATGGAGCCGCCTCCCAGTTTGATGACTACAAACAATCGCACCAGCTCGGCCGGATTGATGAGTGTTAGCATAACCAGCAGCGGTTTCACCCATAGATAAGGCATCAGTCCCAGCACAGAGAGCAATAAGGTCGGCCATCCAATGACTGCGAAAAACCATACGGTCACGGATATGGTTAACGCCTGCCACCGATTGCGCGACAACGAACCGATAAATAGCGCCAACGTCAGGAATAACAACACCAGTCCACAAGAAAATGCCAGAAAGAGAAGATATGTCACGGCATCCAGTAGATTCCCGATTACTCCGCTAATAACCCCCATCAGGCCGTATCCAAACGCAACAATGGTAATTAAAACAATCGAGAGCCCAAGATACTTGCCCACAATAAAAGACATCGTGCCAATGGGATACGTGGACAGCAGTTGCCAGCTACCGTCTTCCTTTTCGGATGTTAGTGAGAAGGAACCGAGGAACAGCGTCATTAATGGTAAGAGGTAAAGAATGAGATTCAACATCGAACCTGTTGTGCCCGAATATCCTTCAACCAGATTCTGCGAATTCAGAAGTAACAAGCTTAAGCTAAATGTGCAAAAAAGGATCAGAAACGAATACGCCCAAGGATTGCGAAATCCCATTTTCACTTCTTTTCTTGCAATCTGTATCATATCTGACATCATTGATCACCATTTTCTATTGTCATTCCTAGTGGCCTGACTCTTCTTTCATCTCACCTTCCTGATGCATCTCATTACCGTCTCCTTCTTCACCATGTCCGTGCTCATCATGCCCATGTTCACCCATCATGTCCATATTCTCTGTGTTCTGTTTCCAGTCATGGGAGGCAAGATCCTCAGCGGTCATAATGGTTCCGACACCTTGCTCTGCAATGAAAGCTTCAGCCGAAGGCTTGTCCTTAAAGTTAAGAATTCCATAAGCCATAGGCGTACGCAATGAAGCGTCGTACACATACGTGGCTTTACTGTATTCAATCCATTCCTTGTCATTATAATCACGTACATAGTCCATACCGATGTTATCTGTGCCATTTTCTGTTTTCCACTGGTTCATGCAGCCGATGTCATCGAACTTGTAATTTTGGCCGTCTTTCGTAGTGAGCTGTGTTGCATATGCATCGTCCTTCACCTGCATTTTACAGATCGCACAGATATCCACGTCTTCATTGATCGGCAATGCCGCGTATTTTGTTCCGCAAGCGGTTAACAATACCATGCCAAACATAAATACCATAACCATGGACCATCTTCTGTTCAAGCTTTTGTTCATTTTCGTAATACCCCCATATAGATGATTATAAAAGTTGCCATACCCAACAGAACTAACCCGAGCATCCACACCACATTGGAACCTGCTACCCTTTCCACTGACATGTTCAGATCAGATCCCGTATCCATGCTCATTCGTGGCGAATCGTCGGTAGTCCATTGTTCTCTGCCCTCTGTAAATAAGTCACTCAGAAAGACCATACCCGGTGATTGAAAAAAGAGCTGATATGCTGAATTTCGACTGACCAGTTGCTCATAAAAAGGATTGATGGCATAGGATATTTCACTGATCCCATCCTGATTCAGATCGAGCCCCTGAAAGGAGTCCCAGTAATTCTCCATCATGGTATTATTCGGGCTATCCAGCGCTGAAGCTTCAATAACATTGGATACCAATTGGTTATCTGTAAACTCATTAGCTTCTGCCAGAACAAGCTGGATGCCAACAAAATTCCGAAGCACCGCATTGCCACGGATTTCATTGCCCGATGACTCTGCAATATTCATGCCGACACGATTACCCTCCACCACATTGTTATGAATTGAGGATTGATGCACGTCATACAACAGAATGCCTTGGGAATGAACATTAGTACTCTGTTTGCGAAAAGAATTGCCCGAGATTACCGTATTCTTGACGCCCATAATCATGGCACCTGTCATGTTCTCTTCTCCGGTATTATCCATGACAGAAGAGCCGTCAATGTACATACAGTGGATGCCATACCTTGTATGTAACAGCCTGTTATTTTGCACGATAGACTTGCGACTGTTCTCCAGATAGATTCCATCCCTCATGCCGGTGATCTCATTGGCTTCAATGTAGCTATCATGGGAGTTGTACAGATCAATGCCATTGCCCTTCTGGCCACTGGAAGCAGAATCAGACCCGGCCCACGTAATGTTGTTCCGCTGAATCGTTGCCTGACTCGAATTCCGGATGATCATCCCATACCCCTGGGTCTGAATATGCAGATCCGTGATTTCACTGTTTTTCCCTTCAACCTGAATCGCTGCAGTCTGTTCATTCGTATCATGTTCAATTGTAAAACCGCTCAATTTCACCCCATCCGAGCGAATCATTATCGTAGAGGTGGCTTCCGCATTAACAACTATGACCGTAGGATCACCCTGAATGGTGATGTTTTTGTCAATCGTCACGGGTCCAGAGTAACGACCTGATGCAAGTTCAATGACTTCTCCTGGCGCAGAACGGTCAATCATAGGCTGAAGGGGAATGAGATCACGATGTCCAGAGGAGGCAATGACTGCACCGTGTGGAAGGGATAGCAGGAGCATCATCATTCCGATTAGAAAAATGAAACCCGTAACCCGACTCTTCTTACAACTGTTGAATACACTCAAGCCTGCCCAAGGATTACTCATAATTCAAACCGCGCAATTCCGGCTTCTTGTTACAGTTGCTTATTGCTGTGGCAATGTATTCAACGGGTCTTACGTTAATCCAAAATATACGTTGGTTGTACACACCATCCCTCCATTCCACTTAAAATCAACTCTCCATGTTCCTCATCCATTGAAGCAACGTAATAAATGAAGCGTTATCACAATCCTGATCATAGTGTACTTAAAATGATATTTATTCCATATAGCTCAATTAGGCTATAGACGCTCCATTTTTGTGTCGATATTGTGATGTAAATCAAAAAAAGCCGCCATATAGGCGACTTCTAAGTAATATATTATTCAAATGGATAGGTCCAAAATGTTTCTCTGCCAAAACGTTTCTTGATTTCTTCATTATTCAACTCACGATTCCCTACAAGCTCTGCTGCCTGGAATTGTGAACGATGGGCACGAATGGACGCCATTTTTCGATCCAAAAATTCGGATACGTCAACAAATACATCCGGTTTGCCAATGTACTGTTCCTGATTATTAGCGAACGCAACGCAGTGAACAATCGGACGTTCATCCACAGGAAGTTTAGTGATTGTACGTATAACAGCGGCTCCCGTTGCATCATGATCGGGATGAACACTGTAACCCGGATAGAACGTAATGACCAGCGTAGGGTTCAACTCTTTAAGTAGCGACATGATGGTATCTTCCAGTAACTGTGGGTCTTCGAACTCCAGCATTTTATCGTGGAAACCCAGCATTCTCAGGTCCTGAATACCAATCGCTTCAGAAGCTTCGATGAGTTCCTGTTTACGGATGGCAGGCAACGTCACTCGGTTGGCAAATGGAGGAATCCCCATATTGCGCCCCATCTCGCCAAGCGTTAGACAAGCATAGGTTACATGGGCACCGCCATCTATGTATTTGGCTAACGTTCCCGATACAGAGAAAGCTTCATCATCTGGATGTGGATATACCACCAAGATACGCTCATGCTCTTGCTCGTTGTGTGTAGTATTCATGGTTATTCAATCCTCCGCTTTCATCAGAACATCTCTCGGCTTAATTGTAACGCCACAACTAGTTTACCTTGGCTGTCGTGACCGGCGAGAATCAGTCTTTCTTGTTCCTGCTCATCAATATGTGTAAGTCCTTCGGCGTAAAGCCATCCCTGCGTTGTTTTCAGACCAACACGGTATGGACCTGTACCTGAAATGGACCCCTGCGTATATCGTATGGCCGCATTAGTAATGAATGCCGATGCTGGATGTTTTGTACTGTCCATGTGTTGTGCGTAAGCACCTGACGTAAGTTCTAGATGTACGTATAAGTCCTGATCAGCAAGATTATTGATCCGGAGCTGAATGTCTTGAGGTTTAATCGGTTGCATAGCGGCCTCCTTGTCTAATGTAATTGTACGAATTTCATTTTAACATATCCACAAGAGAATATACATGGAGTGACCCTGTCGACCTCACATAGAGCCCTCTCATGATGATTCCAGTTTGAAAACAAGAACAGATTTGCGTGTTTTTTTCTCTTTTTATTCATGGATCATATCTATATTATGAAGTGTAGACAAAAACGCCCGTGATGAAGAACCTTAAATCTGAAATGAATCTTGCTCCAACATGTTTGGAAAGGAGTTTAACTCGACTTGAAATCTCTAATACAACTACTTCATTTTGGCTATCATCAGGCAATGAGCTGCATATTTCCCGTAGCAATCTTTGGAACACTGGCCCTGTCCAGCGTAATTCCTATTCCTTTCCTTCATCGATATGATGCCATTCTGCTCGTATTACTTGCTGTGCAGTACCTGATGTATCGAAGCGGCTTGGAAACCAAGGATGAAATCAAGGTCATCTGTGTATTTCACATTATTGGCTTCGTGCTAGAAATCTATAAAGTATGGATGGGATCATGGTCATACCCTGAGCAAGCATACAGCAAAATCCTGGGTGTCCCTCTTTATAGCGGATTCATGTATGCAAGTGTAGCCAGTTTTATGTGTCAGGTGTGGCGAAGACTGCGAATGGACATGACCGGATGGCCTGGTTTTGCACCTTCGATGCTGCTGGGAGCAGCTATCTATATTAACTTTTTCACTCATCATTTTATGCCCGATTTCCGCTGGTGGCTGACGGCGCTTGTATTTATTGTCTTCTGGAAAACCTGGATTATTTACCGGGTAAGAGCAACGACCTATCGAATGCCCTTATCGCTTGCTTTTATCATTGTTGGTTTCTTCATTTGGACTGCTGAGAACATCGCTACATTCTTCAATGCCTGGAAATATCCTGATCAGCATGATGCCTGGCAACTGGTTAGCTTTAGCAAAATTAGTTCGTGGTTCCTGCTGGTCATCATCAGTGTCATCATCGTTGCGCAGCTCAAATATGTGAAGGCCAATCGAACCGCAGATGATCCAAAATCCAGGTAACTATTTATTCTCTTACCGTAAAACAGCAGCAATCTTAGACTCGTACCTAAAGTCTTCGAATGCCGCTGTTTTTTGCGTGGTTCTATTTGAGATTATTCAACAAATAATGAGCCAAAGCCATCTGCCTCTTCAATGTCTTTGTTGATTAAGAGGTTCTCCTTTTCATCGTATGCTTTGATCGTATAAGGAGGAGTCGCTGATGAAGGCAGGAACGCGTACCAGATTTGTTGGTTCTCACCTGCCTCAACCAGCTTCGCATCGAAAGTGGCAGACTTTCCATTTTGCTTGATTTCAACAGTTACACGTTTGATAGTGGAGTCTATGATGTCACCAAACAACATGGGAAACGGGGCCGAGACTTTTTCCAATTTCGGTATGCTCATATAATTCAACGCAAACTTGGATTCAACTGATTCATTAATGGAATATCCTCCACCCCATACCCATTTCCATCCGAAAATGTTCTTGCGGGTATACTCCATCTGAAGATTACTGTTGTTTTCCCGACCCTTTTTGTGCGTGAACAAAATCATGCCCCCGTCCACAGCCTCCTGATGAATGAATTGGGAGGTATAAGATTCACCTCTAAATTCTTGAACGGCCCCTTGAGGACTGTTCGCTATAGGAATATGTATAGGTTCATTCAATCCCCAAACTTTGGATATCCGTTGATCGGCTAGCCCGCCAGCTCGTTCATTCATATACATATATGCCAAGATTGACAGGGGCGATAGTAAAATTACCATTGCAGTGATTAGCAAAATTCTCCTGTTACGCTTGATTATCTCCATGTACACTCCTTATGATAACGATGAAATATTAAATACAATCACTCTGATATTACCATAATTAGCATATTAGTTCTTGTTTAAGTATAATTCGGACAATCAAAAAAGGCCGCCATTGGCGACCTTTCAAGTCATTCATCAAAGCTATTCTCCCAGAAAGATTACTTCGGTTTCCAATTCAACTTGGAACGTATCATATACTTTCTTCTGAATAAATTGGATCAGATCCATATAATCCTGGGCAGTAGCGTGATCCACATTTACGATAAAACCTGCATGCTTCATGGAGATTTCAGCACCTCCGATGCGAGTGCCCTGCAAGTTACAATCCTGAATCAGTTTACCGGCAAAATGTCCTTCGGGTCGTTTAAATACACTTCCACAAGAGGGGAACTCAAGCGGCTGCTTAGATTCTCTCAGGAACGTTAATTCCTTCATTTTGCTCGCAATATCTTCCTTGTTTCCTTTTTTGAGCCCGAATTCGGCCTCCAGTATGATATAGTGATCCATCTTGAAGAGACTATTTCGATAACCAAACTTCATCTCTTCTCGCGGGATCTCCAACACTGTACCGTCTTTGGTGATCACAGTTGCACGTTCAACAACATCGGCGATCTGACCGCCATAAGCACCCGCATTCATGTAAAGTGCGCCCCCCGTGCTGCCGGGAATACCACAAGCAAACTCCAAACCGGTCAAGCTATGCTCCAAAGCAAGTCTGGATACATCAATGATATCAACGCCGCTCTGCGCAATCATGCTGTCCTCACTCACTTTAATTTGATCGAAGTGGCTAAGAGAAATCGTTACTCCCCGGATGCCCCCGTCTTTAATAATGACGTTTGAGCCTTTTCCAATGACCGTCAGAGGTAACTGATGTAAGTTGGCAATTTCCACGATTTTAGTGATTTCGTCTATCGTTGTTGGATGGATGAGGATATCTGCGTTACCACCTATTTTAATAAACGTGTGATTTTTTAGCGGTTCATTGAATTTCACTTTTTCCAAAGGTATCTGATGCTCAAAAATATTCATGATTTTCTCTCCCTGAATTCATAAAGAAATGATTGCACCATCGCGAAAATGAGATGCTCCTTCTTTATTATATGCTAAATAGGAGATTTTGTTTGAAATTATGTTGTTTTCATTATAATTAATCGCATTCTCTTTAGATTTCGAACTTTTCCGTGAGCTCCTGCATGGAAGCAAGCCGTTGCTTTGTTGCCGCAACTACATGATTATGAGAGTTCTATGTCTGTTTGAGTCAGCTTGGCCGATAGCTCCCATAAACGAATAGCTTGCTCAGGGTCGATAGCATACTTCTTGACCCCATAGAAACCTCCATCCTCGGGAGCCATTTCACTGATGTCACAATCCTCGCAGTAGACACCGCCTTTTCCCTCAAGCTGATGTGAAGTTGCTGCCCAGACTTGCGTCGCTGCCCCCTGCTCAGGTGTTTTGAACGCAGGATTGGCCACTTGTCCAGATTCATCAATCCAGCCCAGAGCAATCATTTCCTCTTTTGGCATATGACGCTGTAGTGGTGTCATAATTCCGCCTGGATGAACGGAGAAAGCCCGTACTCCGTGCTCTGCACCTCGACGATCCAGCTCAACGCTGAATAAAATCGTTGCTGTTTTGGACTGTCCATAGGCAGGGAATTTCTCATATCCATGTTCAAATTGGATGTCATCCCAACGAATCGGTGAGAAATGATGTCCCGCTGATGCCAAGGAAACAACACGTGCTCCCCCCTGACTTGCGAGTGCTGGCCATAACAGATTAGTCAGGGCAAAATGGCCCAGATGATTGGTTGCAAATTGAGCTTCCCAGCCAGGACCAACCCGCGTCTCCGGACAAGCCATGATGCCCGCATTAAGAATCAGCATGTCAATGTTCCGATCACTCGCCAGAAATCGCTCGGCAAAAGCACGAACGCTGGATAAATCAGCGAGGTCCAATGCATCTATTTCAACACCTTCCAGACCAGAAAGTGCTTCCTTCGCAACCGCTGGACGACGCGCAGTCACCACTACACGGGCTCCCGCATTAACAAGCGCACGTGTCGTCTCCAACCCGAGGCCTGAATATCCACCCGTTACAATAGCAAGCTGTCCTGACAAGTCCAGATCTCTCAATACATCCTCCGCTGTACTGTTATGGTTGAAGCCAGAGCCCATTTTATGTTGTAAAGTTCTAGTATTATTTTCCTGTGTCATTCTCTTCATCTCCTTGGTAATATTTCTACTTCTTCAAAGTCTACACCCTAGAGCGTACTCTAAGTCAAATGGAAGTGAATACATCACCTCGCAACTTCTCCGTGCAATCTGCAAAAGTAAAAAAAGCCGCCAGTTGGCGACTTTCGTTGAAAGGATTATGGTCATCTAAGTTACGAATCACCCTGAACGGTGGATAACGAAACAAGGACCGGGCTGGCAAAATCAGAGGCCTCTTCTCCTTTTGGATTATGAAGACGGAATAAAAATGCGTCCCCTTCTTCTGATTTCCAGACCATATAATCGCTAATTCCTTCTTCACCTGAGGCCTGAAGATAGAGCTCGGCATAACCAAGCGGGTGTTCTACCAGTTCTCCACTATAATCGGATACCTTACCTGCTTTTTCTAATTCTTCTTTACCGGCCGTCTCCAATTCTGCGAGATTATAATCCGAAGGGAGTGGTTCAATATCCACATAATAGTCAGCGTTACTAGTCAGTGCCAGACGGCCTTGAGCAACATCAAATGTGAATTTCTCGAATACGTACAAGGAAAATCCTTCTCCTTGTTGCAAGGTCGCTTCAAGTGATTGATTGCCATCTGCAGTCAACATTTCAAAACTTTCGGTCTGTGGACGCTTCGTTTCATTCGCTTCTTCTGTTCCACCTACTGGCATTGATGGTTGAGGGCTAGGCAAAGGTTCATTACTACCAGAGCAAGCTGCAAGTGTTAGAACTATAACGATTAACGAGATACTCATCATAATAGAACGTGGTTGAAACATCAGGTTCATTCCTCCCTGTCTATATTCTGCGCTTACATGTTATTACCCATGGCAGAGACTCGGAACCCATAGGTCCAACCTATGAGTTTATCCATAATCAGTATTTCCCTAGGGTCAGGGAAGAACCCTTGATACAGACACCTCGGCATCGATCGAAAGACGCAAGGTGGATATCAATGCCACGCTGGAGGATCAATTGGTGTGGTTGGAGGAAGCAGGGTTTCGCGTGGCAGATTGCATGTACAAATACTTGGACTTTGCAGTGTTTTATGTGCAAAAATAAAAAAAGACCGGATTATCAGCAAGCTATGCCGTAATCCAGTCTTCTCACATATTTTTCATCTTAAATCACTTATTTCAGCGATGCTGGCAGCTTAACGCCGAGAAGTTTGCCTTCGGCTTGGATGATGATCATTCCGTTTGTCTTCAACGTCGTGTTGTGCAGATCTCCATCGGTGGAGACGCGGAAGACCGACTGACCCGACATCATGTTGAGGGCAAGCAGGGTGCCGTTACGTTGTGCTCGATACATCCCTTTGCCGTAAACATCAATCTGAGAAACGGGGGCATCACCATGCCACTGGACCTCTTGACCATTAGCCAGCTTGATGCCTGTAAGTTCTCCCGTGTTTCCGTTTTTGAAGATCAACCTTTCCTGTGTAATGCCAAGCCATACCATATTTTCGCCGTAAGGACGGTGAAAAGTTCGAAGTGGCGCGGTTCCCGGATTGCTTGAGGTCAACGGATACTCCGCTATCGCATCCCCTTGTAGAATGTATAGTTTGTCTTTATTGGAAAATATCCCTCCATACCCATTCACATACGGTGGATCCCCCGGCATGGTCCACTTATACTCCTGACTTCCTTTTAACACACCGGTCTTCAGATTGTACGCATTCACTTTCCATTTGCGTTCTGGTGAAGACTCGTCATTTTCCAACATCGAAGAATAGTAGTCCGCTGAGTATACAAGACCGTCTTTGATCTGAATAGCTTCCCCCTGACCAAAATGACCCCATAACTTCTTGCCCGTTTTCTTGTCATATGCATTAAGCTGTAAGGATGTAAGTGCCCCTTGGACAAAAAAGGTTCTCAGCACCACACCATTAGATTCTCTCAGATACTCAGTACCATTACCTTCACCTAATGGTTCATCTGCTTCCCAGCGCAGTTTGCCTGACTGGATATCCAGTGCAAACGTTGTACTCCCCTTAATCACGTAGAGGGTATCCACCGTTGGAATCAGAGCTTCCGTACGGTTATACGTATCAATCCAGGTGGATGTGCCTGACTGCCATTTTGCTTTGCCTGTCTTCGCATTCAAGGCATATGGCTTGTGATCAGTGGTCAGTCCGTAGAGAATCCCGCTTCGATAGGTAACATAAGGAGTCAGGTCTTTGCCGTAAGTCCACAGCCGTTTACCTGTTGTCGCATCAAGTGCAATCAGCTTCGATCCAGCAAACGTGAATACTTTTCCTTCTTCTGCGATGGCACTAGCTCCGATGTACGTCTCGTTCATATTCAAATAGTTATCTACTTTTGCTGTCCAAGAAGGTTTCAGTTCAGGTACAGTGATTCGCTGATACGAATACCAGTTTTGAATGGATACATCCGATGCTTCCGCATGTGCCTGCGATGGCAACACGCCGATGACGCCGTGAACCATCAGCATTCCGGCAGTAATACCTGCAATGATGGGTCTTCCTGCTCTTCTTTTCCATTCCTTATTCATTTGACGTTTATGTATATTGACCATGGTAAATGAATTCCTCCTGTTATTAAAATCCTGAGATATAACTACATAAACATAACGCGTGATAGGTCCAAATAGTTACCGGATTGTTAAATCATTCAAAGAAAATATCAAAAAAGCCGCCACCAGGCGACTTCTTGATAACTGTATTTTTTCGGTGATAAGTTGCGAACGTGACTCATTAATGAAGTTTCTGCTTTACTTTAGTTGGATCTGGAATACATCACCGGCGTCCCCACCAAAAACGATAAAACCACTTTTCGGGAGCTTCGTCGATTCCTGATTGGTTGCTACAGAGAAGTCAACCATTTCCCCTTTATCATTATACACTGCATAACCTCCGGTCTTGGGAGAATCCACCGTGATGGATTTGTTACCCGATCGGGCGTCGATCGCATACCACCGGGCTTGACCGTTTGCCGGAATAGTCGTAATTCCTTTTTTTCCACCAAAGATTGGAGTAATCGCATCCTCGGCAATGTATTCCTGCCCATCCTGGAGCAAAATCTCGGCGCCATTCTTTGTGTAAAATTGCAGATCAAACGCGTCTCTTCCGTTCATTACAGGAATCTCGGCGATATTCTCTGCGTTGTTTGCATCCATGATTTGCGTGCCATTAGCATAGCCATTTTTAGCATCAACAGACAGGTTCTTGATCAGCATCGATGGAAGCAGATAAAAGATCGACGTTATTTTTTCATCCAACGCGTAATATTTCGAGCCGTCACGAGCTGTCCATTTCTCTTTCGTTGCTGCGTCAAGCGCATTATGATCCAGTTTTTGATAATCATACGTGTTCATTACCGTTTGACCTATACCGGGTAACGTAATCATGCCTTGAACTTTAACATACACCTTGTCATTACGTTCCTTCACAAAACTAGCTTTCACACTGCCATCCGCACTTGTAAAATGTTCGTCGCCTGTGTACACATATTTCTGCTCTGGAATAATTCCACCCAGCAAAGCAGGCAGTTGCATTTCACCATCCTTAATCGTTATATCCAATGTCTCTCCTACCGTACCATAGAGACCGGAGTACTCGCTTAATTCTGTTGGCATCTTCACTTTGACAGGTGGTGAGAATTTCTGATCAGGCTGAACATCATCGATGATGCCCTGATCCTCCAGAACGTCCAGCAGCACTTTGCTGGCAAACATCTGATTGTAGACGGAAGATCCACCAGATGATAGAACCGCCATTGAAATATCATGTTCCGGTATGGTGATTAACACGGCATGGTACAACATGGTATCCCCGCCTTTGGCAAGCGCGGTAATCCCATAATCGCTGAACGGTGCAAGGTCAACCGCGTCCCAGCCCAAGCCATAATTGATCGTATTTTGTTCATCCGATACCCATATGCCCTTACGATATTCATGAGATTGCATGGCCTTCACAGCAGATTCGGACAGAATATCCGGTCTGTTCCCCATTAAAACCTCTCCGAATTGACTCAATTCTTCTGCGGTAGAGTACACTCCGCCTGTGCCGATAATGTTTGCATTTTCGGTAGGCATCTTCATCTCAAGTGTAGGCCAATAGGTTTCGGATAATTGCGCTCTGTCAAAGGAATCTAGTGGTGTCTTCGTTGATTCCAACTTCAACGGCTCGCTGATGAACTTGGCGATATATTCGCTGTAGCTTAATCCGCTCACCCGTTCAACCAGGATTTCAAGCAATTGAAAACCGTCATTGGCGTAGACGGAGTATGCGCCAGGTTTGGATTTCAGTTTTTCGGACTGAAGTTTGAGCAATAACTCATCATGATTGCGGGTGTCATTATCTTCAAACAACATGCTGTTTCCATAATGTGTACCGTAAAGACCGGATGAATGATTCATCAACATGCGCGGTGTGATTTGAGTATAGCGCGCATCTGCCATTTTAAAGTCCTTGATATACGAAGTAAGCGGCTCATCCAGATCTACTTTACCGGAATCAACCAGCTTCATGGCGGCTGCCGTAACAACCATTTTGCTAACCGAACCTATGCCATACATGCTATCCTTGTCTATTGGCTTCTGTGATGCCTTATCGTGCAGTCCTACACTATCTGATAAAATGTATTCTCCTTCATCCATTATCGCATATTGCACACTGGTGACACCGTAGTTTTGCACCATCTCCTTGGCGATCTGCTCCGCCCGTGCCTCAATCGTACTGCTGTTATTCGCCTCTGCGCTGACATCTGCCAGCGGTGTAATTACAAGCACCGCTGTACATAAAAGACTAATTAATTTCTTCATCCCATGTCCTCCCTCAAATGTTCTTATGAATGAATTCATCATATCCGGGAAGAGACTGTTCGAACGCAAACGGACCCTGAATGGAAAAAAACAACCCCTGAACGGCAGGTTCAGGGATTGTCGGTGTGGAACGGAAGCACGACCATGTTGTTAAATTTCCGATGCTGATGCTCAATACTCATATGTCCACCATATTTCTCGCACATTCTCGATATATTGGTTAGACCAATCCCATGGTACTCCGGATTGGGCTTGTCACTTTTCAAGTCAACGATCGGTTGCTCCACATGATTCATAATCTGGATGACCAGTGTAGATGATGTGGAGTGAATGGCAATGAGGATGTATCGATCCTCCGCCTGTCTAACCTTCTTGGAGGCTTCAATTGCGTTATCAAGCATGTTACCCAGCACCACACACAGATCATATCGATCGATCTGGATATGTTGCGAGTGGAGCTGGATTTTGGTGTCGATTTTGATCCCGTTTGCCTGCCCCATAGCAAGCGTATTCGTAACGAGAGCATCAATGACCAGATTGCCAGAGTTCACCCGCTGGTACGCACCTTCAATGGTATTTAATGTAGACTTGATATGGTCACCTGCCGCTGCCAGTTCGTTACGTTGGATACATTCATCAATATACAGAAACTGCTGATTGATATCATGGATGATGGATTTAATGTTTTTGAAACTGTGAACGGTCTTCTCATAGTTGGCATCCTGGTAGTCCATCTGACGCTGTAACTGGGTATTTTCATGCGCAAGCTGTACCTTTTCCACCATGTTATCGAATACATATACAATGAACACGTTGAGAAATAGCGAGCCTAGTACAGAAAAGACGTAGAATATGTTTTTTTCACTATATATGGAGGCCACATTGATCTGATAGATCGTAATAATGGGTACGATGAGAAACAGCAAATAATAACGATAATGCACGGCAAAACTTCTTCGTTTGGCCACTAAACGCACAATTTGAATAACAATGAACATGATGCTGCAACCAACAAGCATCACTTTGGAGAGAATCCAGTGGTTTTCTCCGTTGAACTGTTCCCATGAGATGAATTCTGTGGATTCCAAAACTCCGAGAATATATACAGCTATCGTATTTGCCATTGTAATCAGAACCGCATACAGGATGGTAAAAACAAGTTTGATTTTGAACTCTACTTCATAGGATTGTGCCAGACTGAAGATTAATAACAGAGCAACAGCAGTAGAAACGATGTCCGAGAAGGAAGAAACCAAATAAAAATAACAAAGCAGGATAAAAACGATGAAATAGATCCCTCTGCGCGGCTTACGCCTGGACTTGCCCAACACAGAATCAAAATAAAAGTTCGCCTGAAATGCCATAAGTAAAGTCACAAAGATGATGGAAAAGATCATATAGGTACCCATATCATTGAATCCTCATGATCATATATTTGGTGTAAGCATCCTTGATTTCTTTGACCTTGGATCGACCTATGGGCAGTTCCGTTCCATTCAACATGACAACTTGGGTACCGGAAAACTTCTGAACATGCATCAGGTTGATGATAATCGAGCGATGAATCTGTAAGAAACCATGGTCTTTCAAACCTGTAGCGTAGCTGGATAAAATGCCTTTGGTTTCATGTACATTTTCCTGTGTCACAAAATTCAACTTGTTCTTGATCGTTAAACTTTTGACGACCTCAATCCAGAGAATATCATCATATTTCAGCAGCAGTTCATCATAGTCTGATTTGATTAGTACATACTTTTTGTCCAATGCCTGAAAATATTGACACAGCTTAATCATCTTTTCCTCGAAAACTTGCGGCTGGATTGGCTTGATCAGATATTGAAAGGTGATGACATCAAAGCTCTCCACCATATATTCCGGGTAACTGGTCAGAAACATAATCTGTACATCCAGAAACTTCATGTTCCTGATCTCTTTAGCGGTCTGAATCCCGTTCATTCCGCCCATCTCCACATCCAAGATGAGAATATTGAATGTATCCCCAACCTCTCTGTAGTGTGAGAGCAGTTGTTCACCAGATGTGAATAGGCTAATTTGAAAATCAAAATTGGTTTTTAGAGATAAGGAGACCAGCATGGATTTCACACGTTCTCGTTGCTGCTCCTCATCATCACAGATTGCAATATTGAACATGGGGGAACATCCGCCTTTCATCGACATCGACTCTGAATTTCACTCTCGAATATACTATTTTAGCATAGGTTTCGGAGTCGAATGGGGATGAAATGCATTATTCCGACCCTAAAACGCAGATCAACAAAAAAAGTCGCCACATTGGCGACTCTTGAGCTTGAAACCTTCTCCAGCATTCCTATGAAAAGTCCAGTCTGTTATTTTGTTTTTTTGGGGAAAGCATGGCGGTAATACCGTATTACCTTGCGATACATCGTCTTGTCCTTTAATTGATTGAATATATATGGGTCAGGTTTGACATTTACTTCAATAATCCAGGGTTTCAGACTGTGGTCAAGGCCGATATCTACACCGATTTGCTTAAGATGCGGGTACTTTTTTTTCATATGACGAGCTATGCGCAGGCTAAGCTCATTCATCTCTTGAATCAGTTCATTTCTGCGTTTGGTGGATGCATGTGATTTTAGCAGCTTGTGAATATCCATCGGTGTACCACCACTATGATAATTGGTTACGATTTTCTTTGGATGACCCAGTCGCCCGATGATTCCGGTAGCTTCCCAATGTTTGGTCGGGCTTAGCTGTATCATGACTCGAATATCAAAACGTCTGTTATTGTGCTTAAGCAGATGGATTCCTCTCTGAATCAGATAACTTCTTTTATTCACCAGACGAGTCAGACTGTTATAAAACGATTCAAAGCTGTCAAACGTCAGGCGTTTTTGCTCTATTTGATAGACAAAATGTTGTTGACTTTCCATCTCCGCCTTAATAACACCCATCCCGAAAGTACCTCTCTCGGGTTTGACATAGACCATTCCATATTTGCTGATCATGGATTTCAGATTCGTCTTGTTATATTTCTGTGTGTCGGGGATAAACGGTTTAATTAATTCATTATTAATGATCAATTTTGTTTTTAACCACTTGCTTCTTAACGGCTGCAACTTATCAACTCCCATGTCGTAAACTCTCCCTTCAGCAACCGCATCAAAGCCTGCTGTTTGATCAAGATCCTGCAAGCATTATATGTAATACCGATAAAGGAACCCTCAACAAAAGCCCCTATTCGTAAAAATGTATATTTGCACATGCCCTGACCAAAACACTTTTGCACACATACCATATAATGAGTCATCACGATTTGTGCAAGGAGTTGAGAAGATGTCCGCCCAGCCTGGAATCCGGTTGAACAATGCGCCTAAGATTGATGTTCTTATACCAGCGATCGAGAAAGATTTGGCTACCCTCCCCCTCGTCATCGATAACATTCGCCGTTATGTAAAACATCCCATTGGAAGCATATATATTGTTTCTCCGGTCAGCACCAAGATCAGAAAACTCTGTTCCCTTAAAAACTGCATTTTTGTTAATGAGCGATCCGTCCTGCCTATAACCAAAAACGACATACACTACCAGTCCTCCCGATGGAATCGGTCAGGCTGGTTATATCAGCAGTTGCTCAAAATGAACGGAGATTCCATTGTGAAGGCAAAGTACTTTCTAGTCATGGATGCAGATACCGTACTGATTAAACCTCATTCATTTCTTGTAGAAGGCAAAACAGTCTTTTACTGCCGTGACTGGAGCCAGCCGGAATATTTCAATACCTACCGCAAGTTGTTAGGCATGAAAGCTCCGCGCCCCCGCTCTTTTGTCACCCATTATATGCTGTTCGACAAATCAAAACTCGCTGCCTTAAAACAGAAAATTGAAGCGGTTCATAAGCTGCCATGGTACAAAGCGATCATCTCCAATATCAATAAGAAGAAACAGTTTGGTTTCTCCGAATATGAAACGTATGCCAATTTTATGTATACGAAAAACCCAGGTAGCATGGTCCTTAGAAGTTCCAAGAATAAAAGTCTGAATGTGAACGCTTCTTCGTTAAAAGAGCAACAAATCCGCAATCTGGCTCTTAAATATCGTTCTCTTTCCTTTCATAAACGGAAAATCTATAGTAAAGCTCCCTGAGCTTAAGGAGGAAGCCCATGCATATCGTAATGCTGTGCGGCGGCTCTGGCAAAAGGCTCTGGCCGTTATCCAATGAGCTTCGCTCCAAGCTGTTCATAGATATACTTCCATCACCCGCTGGAGGTAGGGAATCCATGATCAGCAGAGTATGCCGCCAGCTTGACAGTTCATCCCTAACGGATTCAACACTCATTATTTCACATCAAGATCAGGCTAATATTACGGCACGACATACTCAAGGCAAAATACCAGTCATTGGGGAACCTTATAAACGAGGCACTTTTACTGCGGCGGCCTTAGCGACGTTATATCTGCAATCCTTCCGAATGGCCAAAGATGACGATGTGATCTGTATCGCGCCAGCTGATGTGTTCGCAGGTGAAGATTTTTTCAGCAACTTCCAATTACTGCCGGATATACTGAAACACTCTCAAGCCGATATCGCTTTAATTGGGACAAGGCCTACACATGCTTCAGAACAGTATGGATACATCCTGCCGGATGGGGAAGAACGTAATGCTTATGCGCCCATAACACAATTTATAGAAAAACCCGAAGCCTCCATTGCTGAAACGCTGCTACAACGTGGGGCACTATGGAACTGCGGTGTGTACGCGTTCACTGTCGCGTTTATGATATCCCATATTAAAAAAATGGGGCTTCCGGTTCATTATGATCAATTGTCGTCCCTGTATGAAGCGTTGCCTGAACGGAGTTTTGACAAGCATGTTGCAGAAAAGGCACAGCGAGCCGTAGTCCTGCCTTATGAGGGAGTATGGCAGGATATTGGAAGCTGGGATACGCTGTGCGCACAGTTAGATACCCATGTAATCGGACATGGCGGAATCTCGGGTTCTTCCTCCGATTCCTATATTATTAACGAGCTTCCCTACCCCATCCAAGTCATTGGCGTGCCAGGTATTATCGCTGCCGCAAGTCCGGATGGCATTCTCATTGCCAACAAAAATAATTCAAATGAAATTAAAGCGCAATTGGGTAACTTGCCATTAAAACCGATGTATGGTGAAGCAACCTGGGGCAGTTATCGTGTCATTGAGAGTTCGTTAGACAATGAGAATACAACTGTAACCACATTAAACATAACGGTTCTACCGGGCAAACATATCGGGTTGAACTGGCATAGAACTGGGTGTAGAGCATGGACCGTGCTTGCAGGCAGTGGGCAAATGCTTGTCAACGGAAAGGTCATGCAAGTGAGTATGGGCAATCAGTTCGCGATTACCAAGGAGAGTCTCTTTTCTATTCTGGCTGAAACCAGGATGGTGATCCTTGAGGTCCGGATCGGAGTAACAGAGGAGAAAGACAACATACTTTTTGAAGAAAAAGATTGGAATGTAATCCTAAAAAGTGCAGGTTCATTTAACGCATAATGATAGAATGAACCGGTTCAATCTGCGTGTCTTATAGCCCCTTCCATTCGCGGAAGGGGCTCATTGGCATAATTAAGGGAAACCTGACACTTCTTCTCCCTATATCTTAGTTAAACAACTTGCGAAGTTCCTCTACTTCCAGACGTGCAACTGGCTGGTAAGCGGAACTTTGTACATAACGCTGGAAGCTGTATAACAACTGTCTGCCCTCCAATGTAGTCATCAGACGCTCCAGATTCAGCGCTCCCATCAGCACTCTCCCCTTCCGAACCCGACACTCCATCAACAGGCCGAGCTTGTGGTTTCGCTCAAAATTGTCAATGGTCTGCACGATCGGATTCAAGTCTTTATCCAACTCATCCAAGATGATCGATGACGACTCGGACACGATGCTCCACCACGGATAAGTTGAGTGCTCCTCTGTGACAAAATGTTCGAAGGCCGGATGATCCTGTTGAATTAACAAGCCCATTGTGCCCACAGGAACTTCTCTTTTCATATTCTCCGAGATGGATCGGAACATAGGGTAAGACCAGAAATCGGTGCTATAGAAACCTTGGATCGCGTGTTGAAGCTCATTGGGATTCGGGAAAAGTAAAATATCCTCGCCCTGCTCAAGCAGCGCCAACGCCTGTTCCGAGAGTTCGGTAAATAGATTCAAACCGCTCAGGTCCACTTCCTCCTGTCTCGGGTAGATCCACAGGTCGTAAGACTTACGGATATCCGTGCCCGGAATGGACAGTCTAAGCTCCACTTTGGTCATATTGGAGACTTCAGGAATGCGAATGCTGAGATCCGCGACATTCACATAATGTTCTCCATGGGTCGCTGGCAGGTCTGCTTTCCCTTCTGTAAGGGTGGAATCCTCACCATGTAGCTCCCACTTCAGATGACGTCCGTCCAATGCCTGTCTGCGGAAGTAACTTAGTTCAATGCGTGCTTCGAACAATTCACCCGCTTGATAATTATATTTGGGGAATCTCGCCAACAACACAGCGTCGGAACAAAACGTTCTCCACTCCTCAGGTGTAATCATGCCTTTGGAATCCATGAATGCGTCCAGTACACCCACCAGCGCCGTTCCCTGACCACTGAAATCCTGAAGATCCAGCAGCTGGAACCCGGCTAGTTGCTTCGAACGAAAAGCAGCTTCCAGTTCTTCCTTGTAACATGCGACCGCGAGTTTACCAGAGGCTCTGAAGTATGCTTCCGCCAGATGTCCCAGCCCGTTGGCATTCAGACGCTCTCGAAACACTTCGAAATTCTTGGCTTTGAGAGAACCCGTATACTTGTTGATCTCCTCGAAATTAGGAAACGTGGCGTACTGTCCAATTTCATGCGAGATGATTGGTACGTGTGAGACAAGTTGGTCACTTCCAGCTTCGGCCTGCACTGTTTTGGAACCTGTCCCATACTGAATCTGAATCTCTTTGTCCCCAGTCTGACCAGAAGGGTCAGCATCGCTGCCTTGCTCAGGTACAATGTTTGAATCGTAATCTTTCAATGTATTTGGCAGGTCGGTCTGCACGTGACCGAGCGGAGCATCACACATCGCATATGAACCTCTGAACAGGCGCTCTTTGGAGAAACGAACCCCGCAGAAGAATTCACTTTCCTCCAGAATGTCCGGCACAAACTGAAAGTTATTCGAACCTTCGGTGTATAGATGACGATGATCATATGCTTTGTATGCCTTCAGGATCGAATTCAATCTGTCCTTGCTTCCCCATAGTTCATTCCCCATGGACATCATGACAAACGAAGGATGATTACCAAAAGCACGCAGCATCGCAAATCCTTCGCTAATCAAGTAATCCTGCTCGGCTTGATTATGCCCATCCGAAGATTCATCCGTAATCGTTCCCCAGAACGGAAGCTCAGGCTCCATGTAGATGCCGAGCAGATCCGCTGCAATAAAAGCAGCCTCCGGAGGACAACAGGTATGGAAACGGTAGTGATTGATACCGTAGGACTTGGAGATAGCGAGAATACGAACCCATTCATCCACATCTGTTGGAGCGTATCCCGTGAGCGGAAAGATCAGCCCGTCATGTTTGCCTCGAAGAAACGTTTTGCGACCATTAATGGTGAATTTGTCTCCGGCAGCCCGGAATTCCCGTAATCCCGTCCATACTTCGGTGGAATCCAGCACTTCCCCGTCCTGATCTTGCAGATGAATATGAAGTTGGTACAGGTTAGGTTCATCATCACTCCATAACATCGCATCTTCACCAATCTTGTACGTCAGCTGGATTTCCTGCGAATCCGGGGCGAAAATCTGTTCCTCGGTCGTATACACCGGATCTGCACTGACTGCAACAGCTGAAACCACGATTCGTACTTCTTGCAGGTCACCAACAAGTGCTGCCTTGATCTCGAAAGATCGAGTCGCAAGATCGGGATAGACCTGAACATTATCCAGGAAAACACGCTCGAAAAATTGAAGTTCCAATTTCCCGGTGATGCCGTTCCAATTCGTCTGCGTGTCTTCGGATGTAAGGTGACCACCTTTGGTTGGATAATTGGTATTGTCCACTCGAATGGTAATTGTATGAGTCCCAGCGGTTAACCCTGCCTCAATCTCGTAACGGTGAGGTGTGTTCAGACTGTTTTGCGTTCCCCATTCCACCCCATCAATCCAAACTGTGGTTACTCGTGTTCGTTCCAGATGCAAGAAGCAACATTTTCCAGCCAAGTGTTCGGGAATTTCAATCTCTCGTGAAAACCAGGCATAACCCTCAAATAAGTACTCATCCGTCAGCGCACCGATTAACACATTCTCGTTTTTCTTGCCCTTGGCCGCATGAGATGTAGTATTTGGCAATGTAATAACGTCTGAGAAATTCAGACCACGTTCCACCTTATGTTCATCAAGTTGGAGTTTCCATATGCCTTCCAGATTTATTGCTTCTATCATGATAGTGTCCCCTTTTAAATTCATATAATCGATAAAAGTAATCGCTTCCAATGAACAGAAATCGTTTTCGAAAATCATACCTGTATTATAAACTCGATTGACGCCCCTCGCATAGATCATTTACAAATAAAAAAGTCGCCAATGCTGGCGACATCTTATGGATAGATATCCTGTATCCTGAACAATTTTAAAATATGGTGGGAACCATGCCCCCGTCCATCCGGATGGGAGAGCCTCTGAAGGCTGAAGCATATGGGCTGCATACAAATGCAGCGAGTCTGCCTATTTCACTTGGTTTGATGAATCGCTGTAATTCGGACTGTGGCAGATTACTCTTCATAAAGTCTTTCTCTTTTTCCTCAAAAGTCAGTGCCTCATCAGGGTATATGCCCTCAATGATTTCTTGTACGTTTTCGGACAGTGTTGGACCTGGCAGGATCGTATTGATCGTAACCTCGGTTCCTGCTGTCAGTTTGGACAAACTTTTGGATAATGACAGCAGCATTGACTTGGTCATGCAATACTGAGGCATCTGGCCTGAAGGCATAAGGGCTTCTTCACTTGCAATGAAAATAATACGTCCGTCATTGTTCTTCACCATTTTAGGTAAATAAAATTGGGACAAGCCATTGGCAGCAAGTACATTAGTACGGAAATATTTCTCCCACACTTCATCATTTATGTCTTCATAACTCATGATTTCATATATCCCCATGTTATTGATTAATATATCAACTTCAGGAAATTTCTCGAATAAAGCTTGGCGTTGCGCCAGATCCACAAGATCAGCGGTAGCCTTTTGCGGAGAGGTCTCCGGAAAAGTGGACTTGATTTCACGAACGGTTTGTTCCACCTCTTCATCATTACGTCCATTAATCAGAACATGAACACCTTCTCGAGCGAGTGCTATAGCAATCGCTTTGCCGATCCCTTTTGTTGATCCTGTAACTAAGGCTGTTTTCTCTTTTAGTCCCATATCCATCCTGCATTTCTCCTTCATGATTACAACTATCCGGCTGCTTCTTCTGGACATTGCCAATAGCTTCATGCACCGGATAGGTATAATATTACGCAGTCTGAAGGACCTAGTAACTAGCATTTTGCGCCAGAGTTATTGCCTTACACGCCAATTTGAAGGTGTATCCCCTTCCCAGGTCTTGAAAGCACGATAGAACGAATTCTGATCTTCATACCCAACCAGAAATGCCACTTCTTTGATATCAAGTGAAGGATCTGCAAGGTACGCTCGGGCCTGCTCACGTCTGGCCTCGGTTAATAATTGCTTGAAGTTTGTGTTCTCCTCCGTCAGTCGCCGCTGCAAGGTACGATCACTCATGCGAAGCTCTTTGGCGACCGTCTGGATGTCAGGGCGCTTTCCTGTGAGGCTGCGTTTCATAATCCATTTGACCACTTCAGTAATGGAACGATTGCTCTCTTGTTCGTCCAGCGACCGATCCAGTGCCGGGGTCAGAATCTCCAGTAACTCCTCGTTATACGATAGAAATGGAAGACTCAGATCTTTCCGTTCTAGCGTCAGCCGATTATGCTTAGAATTCGTATCAACTCGGCAGCCGAAGTAAGCCTCAAGGGTGGCTACGTCACCCATCGGTTGGGAGAACTCAACCCTTTTGGCAGTCAAAGGTTGTCCTGTGCCCCTCCGTCCAAGTTCGATCAGAAATGCCAGCGTAATACCAACAAGTAATGGCGGACCTTGTTGCTCCTTATGTAACCATTCGAGTTCAATGATACATTCCTCCCCTGCTTCGGTAATCTGCAAACTCTCGGGAGGACACATTTGCTTGTAACGCACCATGCGATTCAACGCATCACGATAATCACGAGCATGGTACATCGCCAGTACAGGCGGAGGATACTTCGATATTTCATATCCGGTTGCAAGTTTGATGATGCCCTCGGCGGTGTCCCCATTGAGATCAGAGTAGGCCTGCCAGATTGCGAAGTATTGAGATTGGGTCACTACAGGTTGAGTGATTACTTCAAGAGGCAATTGTGCAGTGCGAGCTACGTCGTGAGCACCAATCCCTAATTGATGTAAACCAGCCCAGAAACCTGGATGAACTTTAATTCGATCATTCGGTAGAAGTTGCATGTATATAGACTCCTTTAACTTGTTCCATTTTTAATTCTGATTTCTAATTATAGAACGGATGTACCTATTTTTGAAACTTACCTCAGCGAGCCATTTCCGGGTAATACGAAAACACGACTGCCCATAAATGGCCAGTCGTGTTCAAGTCAATCATTGTATATCAATGAAAAAATGCACATTTTGTATGTTCAGCTACTCATTCAACGCAGTTTTGATCAGGGCATTCACCCGCGAGTTAAACAGCAGACCGATATGGGATACGAGGGAAACCGAAACGTTGTTCGCCCCGTTCAAACGGGAAAGTACCGGGGACACAATCGTGTCACTGGTGGAATAGATCGAAGTCACCTTTATTCCACTCGGAGCTGTCGTTGTGGTCAATCGATTAGCCCCGCCAAGGGTAATCAACTTATCCACTTTGGAAGCGCCTCCACGGTTAAGTATGTAATAGAGACTATTAGCTCCACCCATGCTATGAGCTATAATATTGACTTTTGTATGACCCGTTTGGCGCAGAACATCATCTACGAATCGACTAATTGCTGCGGAGTTCAACAGCTGGTTTCCTTGTTTGCTAGGAAGGTCAATCGCGAATAATTCGTCTCTTGTCCACCCTTGACTACGCAAATAACTCTCAATTGCTGTAAAATTGCTATCTGAACCGGTCAATCCATGTACCAATACAATGGGTGTACGTGCCGTAGCTGCAGAAGCCTTTGAACTCGATCCTATTCCAGTTATTGATAAGGCAAGGATCATGCTCAGGAATACAACAAGTATTAATTTGGTCTTTTTCACTTCATTACCCTCCTGTAAAATGTTTTATATTCCATATATTACAATCTAACATATGGAATATAAATGAATCTTTAGTCTCATTTTTACAGGGATCTCTAAAACATACTACAACTAACATCATTACATTTTTATCAAACTCTAGTTCTCTACTTCTTATCCTTCAACGATATCTGCACGTAGATCCGTTGCAATCTCAATCATTTTGGGAACAATAGCTTCGTTAGAAATAGCTACATACAGATCCCCCATGTACAAACGAAAAGCAATCTGTGCACCCTCAAGGTCCCACATAAAAAAGTCCCCGTCGATGGTCATGGTGCTCTCAGCTCCTACAATGTTAAGAACCGGTGAATAGGTAAAATCGGGTTGGGATTCGAAGTAGAGTTTGCACTCTTCCAGCGAGATGGATTGTTCCGCATTGCTTTCCTGCATGGATCGGGTAATTCGAAAACGCTGATTCATTGATTTGCCTCCAAAACTTTATTAATATATACATGTTACACAGCATTATATTTTCTCATTTCCGTCTTCCACTGTCAAAACCATACATGATCGATTCTTCAAATTCATATATACTGAATACAGTGCACAACGAATTTCTACAATCAGGAGGAGTCAAATCAATATGTTAAAAACAGAATTCATTGATGTACTATCCCTTGTCTCACATAAATTATATGATTCGGCTGCTAATGTCATGGACACGGCAAGCAGGTTAATTCCTGCAAACACGTTTTGTATTGCCCAGTTGGATCATCTATCCACCAAGGTTCTGAACGTATATAATCGTGACAAACTCATTCTGGGTGAGGGGCTGGTCGTTGATAACGCCGAGTCATACTGTGCACTTGTGACTGAACATTCCCAAGGCCCGTTAGTAATCAATAATAATCTAACACATCCATTAACCAGACATATGGACGCAACCGAATTCGTAGGTGGGTGTTCATTTGTCGGTGTGCCTATACATAATGAGAACGGAGAAATTTACGGCTCCCTTTGCTCATTTGATCAGGATTTCTATTCCTATCAACAAAAGGACGTGGATCTGCTTCTCTCCTTGTCTTCCTTTTTCACGAGTCTTCTTGAGATGGAAACAACTCTGCAACAATTAAAACAGGCGGAAGAGACCGCTGCAAAAGTGCTTGAAGAAAAGAAAAATTTGCTGGCCGTTCTCAGCCATGAAATCCGGACGCCAATGAATGGTGTTCTTGCAATGGCCAATCTGTTGCAATCGACCAGGCTAAGTGAGGATCAATCGTTATATGTTAATGTCATTGAGTCAAGTGGCGCCAGCCTTCTGTCGATGATGGATCAAATTCTGGACTACTCCAAAGCAGAAGCTGGTGCGATCTCTCTGGAGATCAAGCCCTATAGTGTCTCTGACACAGTTGAACATGTATTACAATTATTCTCTTCTGAAGCACAGAAAAAAGGAATTAGGTTGTACGCAGAATATAATATTAATGATCATCTGATGCTTATGGGCGATCAGCACAAAGTTCGTCAGATTTTAATCAATCTCGTTGGGAATGCGCTAAAATTTACGGAGACAGGTGAAGTATGCATCTCTACTGAGGTATCTGCTGATACCAAAGGTACTCTCCATGCATCCTACGAAATAAAGGATACGGGCATCGGCATCCCGCAGGACCGTCAGGATCTGTTGTTCAAATCCTATTCCCAGATTCATGGTAATTCAGGAAAGTATGGCGGAGCGGGGCTGGGCTTGTCCATCTGTAAACAACTCGCTGAATTAATGGGTGGCGTTGTATGGCTTAAAGAGTCCAGTCCTATGGGCAGTCGGTTTGTCTTTAATATCTCCAGCGCTGCACCCAACGTCCATACAAATATCTGAATGATGAATATATTATTCTATCTGAAACAGATAGGAGGTATATACGTTGACTCAATTTCTCGATGCAAGATCATCGCAAAATGCTGCGTTGTTTAATTCCATTTCCATACCGATTCCAGTGATTTTTACGCCACAATTATTCGGCCAGATTGGTCTCATCACCGCTGGAGCCGGAACCAATCTAAGAGTTTCATTAAAAGGAACCATCACGGTGCAATTGCCGCGTGCACTTTTTATAGTAAGGATTACTGTGGTAAGAGGAACAATCGCAACCGATCCAATTGTATACTCGGGAAACCACACATATGGTCTGAATGGTCTGCTTAACCCTGAAGTGATTGTCTTCTCTGCCACTGACTATAACCCACCGCTCATGCCCCAATTAACCTATACCGCATTTATCAGCACAAACCTGCTCGGGACTACTCGGGTGGGACCCGAGAGTTTCGACGGATTTGTCGTTTCAGATTGAACAAACACGTACAACCCCATACCTCTAATCGGTTTCCCGTAGATTAGAGGTATGGGGTTGTTTTTACGATTAACATAACTATTTTTAGAGCGAGCTATTAATCAGAGACCACAAATCCATCAAAATTCTCGGGACCAACACGGACTGTTCCCAGCAAGTTGGAGCTTATAAAAGCAGTGTAAGTTAATTGTGGTAAAATCGGTGGATTAAAATCATTTCCAGAGAATGTTATTACTTGTGGTGCCAATACACTTAAACCAAATGTGGACGTTGCGGAGTAAATAACCGGGTCCGTTGACAAGGTACCTCTTACAACGGTAATCGTTATTCCCGCAAGAGCTAAAGGTAATTGTACAGAAACCGTTCCTTTAAATTGAACTCTGGGATTCGCTCCTGCTCCGGCAGTTTGCAGACCGATTTGACCAAAGAGCTGTGGGGTGTTCAGTAATAATATTGGAATAGCTATTGAGTTGGCCAAACTGGCATTTTGTGATGTTCTTGCATCCAGAAATGTGCTCATCAATCTACCTCCTAATGTTGGGATAGGATAGTATATTCGTAGCGTACTATTGTGTTTGGACTTCTAGCCAACAACTCACCAAAGCTATCATTTAATTACACTATTGTCGGAAGAACCTATTAAACAGCGATATGGTATATATGACTACATTCCGGACTCTTATATTGGAACGATATGAAAATTTTGTTATGCTACATATGTTAGATTACTAGATTCTGTTCAAAATACGATTCTACTATTATGTACGGAGTTGGAGGACACAAACGATGCTTATTAAAAGAGCAGGAAAAATCGCTGCGGTTACTGTAATTGCTCTCTCTATTCTTGGAAGTACCCCCAATATCGGTGGAGCCTATGCTGCCCCGGCCATCTCAGTTCAATTGGATGATGTGCCCCTGAAATTTGATGCAGCTCCACGAGTTGATAAAGGTGTCACTTATGTTCCGTTTCGGACGGTCGGTGAAGCCCTAGGTATTGATATTACCTGGAACAGCAAATCACAGACTGTAAAAGCAACGAACACGGTGAAAGGACAAACTACCGAGGTACTATTACAAGTTAGCAGCACCACAGCGACCGTAAATGGAAAAAAAGTTACACTCTCAGCTGCACCCGTTCAGCGGGAGGGCCGCGTACTTATTCCACTAAGTTCGTTCAGTAACCAATTCGGTGTACAAGTAAGCTGGAATCAAGCAACCAAGACGGTCTCCCTTGTCTCCCCACAACGCGAGATGCACCTGAGAGCCTTCTATGCATTGCAATCCTTTCAAGAAAAGGACCTTATTACTTCCATGAATTCCGTAGCCTTTGGCTGGAGCCGCATTGATCGTGAAGGTCAGTTCACGCTCCAAGGGGATGAGTACCGCCTCCCTGCTGCTGCGGGTGATATTACACCGCAGTCCATCGTTGATGACGCAGCAGATCAACAGATCCAACCACAGCTCATGGTGTATGCCTTGGACGGAAATGGCGAACTGACCAAAGTTCTGAGCGACAAGAGCCTGCGGCAGAAATCGATTGAAGGCATAACTGCTGCTGTCGCAGAGCATGGTTTTGGCGGAGTTGTTCTGGATTTTGAAGGATTGGGCTTTAAACTGGATGCGGTAGAACAACAGAAGCTGCTCAATGCTTACGTGAAACAATTAAAAAGTTCCTTGCCCCAGGACACAGCTTTATCTCTGGCAGTACCGCCGCTAAATAGTGCTTATAAAGGTTATGATTACAAAACACTTGCCTCTATTGCAGATGATCTTATTATTATGGCCTATCAGTATAATCCGGTTGGCACCAAATCTCAGGTACCTGAGCCAAATAGTCTTGTAGATCAGGCAATTCAATTAGCCATACAGGCCGGTGTCCCAAAGAGTAAACTTCTGCTCGGTATCAGTCTAAGCAGTGAAACGCCGTCCTCTGTTGATGATAAGCTGGGTCTCGCCAAACGTTATGACCTCAAAGGAGCCGCGTTCTGGCGTCTGGGTCTGTTCCGTTCCTACAATACAAAAATGGAAGATGCCGTAAATGCTTCTGTGATCAAAGAGTAAACTTTCTAACTGGCTACAACTTAAATAAAAGAAGGACCGCGCCTCTGGTACGCAGAGACTTGGTCCTTCTTTTTCCCATCATCTTATTTTATAAATTTATCCACACTTCCAAATATAAGCTTCACAAACTGGGTAGGACCAGGCAAACGGGGCTGAAAGAGAAGAATGATCCCAATTACTGCCGCCACAGCAGTAAATCCCGCGCTCACTATTCTGGCTCGCTTCTCTTTGCTGCTCTTCCACTCTCCATACACTATCGCAGTCGCCAGCATCAATATTCCAAGGATTGAGCCTAGTTTCATTCAATCACCTCTCTTCCAGGCTTGTACAGGAGCCGATTCTGTTCAACTTTCGTCCTCATTAGGTATCCCCTGTGGTCCTGTTGATTTTCCGGTACGTACTACATGTGCATCTACGTTGACTTCCACGTCCATATCAGGATAGATGGTTTCCCAGTTCTTCTCCTGCGCTTTCCATTGATGCGGGTAATATCTGCGAAATTCAACTGCGAATTTGAAGAAATCGGAGCGCAGCTCTTTCTGGGACATGACTAAAGCATCATGAGCCAAAGATGTGAGTTTAGCCGACCATTCCTTTTCCAGTTTAGTTAATACAGCGGGATCCGTCAGATTGGCATCCGTCGTATTTAACACCACTTCTCCCCTGGTTTGGATGTCGACCTTCATACTCCACTGTTTGTTTACAATTCGCGGCTTCAAGGAGGTTTTATTTTCAATGAGTCTTATCGAAAAAGAACCCTTTAACGGCTCAAACTCAACGGGCATGATAATGCTGTTCAGTTCTTTTGCAAGTAGTAATACACCTACGCTTAGTGGTTCTTTGACCGTCTTGACATAACGATCCTTCTTATACATACTCAGACCTTTCACATATGGCGTAGTCGTCAGTTTATCCTGATCAGGCTCCGGGGGTAAGATTAACATGCGAGACAAAATGGCTGAACTGCTCGGACCTTCAATAGATTTAGCTAGTTCAAGCGCAGTAACACGTGTACCTAACTTCAGATTGGCCATCTCACGCAACGATTCAGCAGAACTTCGCTCCAGTGGATCAAGTAACGCAAGGATATCTTTCGCAGCCTTTTCACTGGAAAAGACATATGCATGCTCCCTGAACTGAGGGTAACGCAGGAAGAAATCGATATACTCGCGGATACCGCGTTTGCCGGCTTGCTCACTAATGATTATGACTTCGCAGTGGCCCCAGAACATATTCCGGGGAACTTTACGTTGTAACCGATTCAATGCCTCGGCAATTGTACGTCCTTCCGCTGTTCGAATCATTGTAACCCCGCTTGGACTACCTCCACTCCCACTGCTATCTCCTGCACTCGCCTTTCGCGGAATGAAAATCTGTGAAGTCAATTGTACTTTGCCATCTTCATAATCTATCCCTGTAGCCAGCACGATAGCCAAATCGTTAATCTCGATGCGATCCCAGCATCCACTTAAAAGCACACAACACAATATTGGCATTAGTAGTACTCTATATATTCGCAAGTGCTCCTCCCCCATCAATCAGGTGTTCGCTCGATTCTTCCGAAAATGTGCCCACCCTTTCTTCAGCCATGCGACACCGTAAATCATAGCCGGAAGGATTAATAAAATGCTGATCGTATACAAGTTGGCTGAAGCGCTAACCAAACTGGAAATACCGGATCCACCGGACACAACCCAGTAAGCAAATATCATGCACAGGAACGAAAGTGGACCAACCACAGGTTTGTAGTCCCGCAAACCAAACCATTCCGCGGTTGATGTAGCAAAGATATATAGAAAAACGGAAATTTTAACGAAAATACCGAAAATCCAGATAGCAATAATAAGGGATTCGATATGCTGCAGAAAGTCCGCAATGGTTATGTATCTTGCTGCGATCATGACCGGAAATACAAATGTATCCGTCAAATCACCAATTAAAAACAGGCAAAACAGATTGGTAACTGTCATTGCAGTTGTTGTAAACACAAGGGAACCTAACATGACCCGGGTTATTCGTTTTTTTTCATTCACATAGGGTAGCAGAAAAGCCAACACGATATATTCACTAAACCATGCAGCAGGTGCAGCAGCCCCCGTAATAATGGGAATTGGACCCTTCTCCATAAAAGGAAACAGCTCGGCAGGATTCAGTTCACCAATCAACAATATAAAGATCAAAGCTAGCAGAACGATCAGCAGGGTAACAAACACCTGAGCGGTTCGTCCGACAACTTCAATCCCGAGTCTGACATTAATCGCACATACAACAACCATGGTACCCATCACAACAAACAAAGGTGTACGTGGAAGTGCATTATTGACAATGAATTCACCGTATTCCCGAATAATCAAGCCCGTCAGGTGGGGCAAAAAAGCGATATATATCAGGCCAAATAACTTGCCTGGAATCCGACCAATAATCAATACGCTGGATTGAATGAGTGTTTTTCCAGGGTACAGACGATCAAGTCCAACTGAAATACCAATAGCAGCCAATCCAACGATTGAACCTATAATTGGAGTCATCCACATGTCATGTCCTGCATAGTGCATTGTAATTCCCGGAACAGACAGGATAGCCGTCGCGAAAATGGCGGGAAAGACCATAAATGCCAATTGAGTCACCGATATTTTCCCTTTGTCAGTCAACATATGTAATCCCGCTCCCTTGTTTGCTCGAATGTAGATTGTTCTAGTGTGGTTTGTTCCTTGGGGATGGACGCCACCATACATCCTTAAGTTCCTTAGCCATCGTAGGTGCTACCGGTGAGAGATAAGGTGTTCCAAATGAACGAAGACTGCTCAGATGAATGACAACCAAGATGACTCCCAGCATGACACCCGTGAGTCCCAGCGTTCCCGCCAGAAACATCATGGGAAAACGTAGTAGACGGGTCGCGATGCTGGCAGCATAGCGGGGGATCATGAAAGAAGCGATACCGGTAATCGCGACAATGATAATCATGGGGGCTGAGACAATTCCGGCACTCGTCGCAGCTTGCCCAATAATTAAGGCGCCCACGATACTGACCGCTGATCCGACCTGCTTGGGCAATCGGACACCAGCCTCACGCAATGCTTCAAAGGCGATTTCCATAATGAGTGCTTCCACCAGGGCAGGAAAAGGGATCTCTTCTCTCGCCCGAGCAATACTGAGAAGTAATACGGTAGGAATCATCTCCTGATGAAACGTCGTAATCGCTACATAAGCCGATGGAAGCAGCATGGATAAAACAAAAAAAATGTATCGCAGCCAGCGTACAAAAACACTCATGAACACATTTTGATAATAATCTTCGGGGGATTGTAACATGGAAAAAATGGTTACTGGCGCGATAAGGGTAAACGGCGTTCCGTCAACGAGAATAGCAAAACGACCTTCCAGCAAGTTGGAAACAACGACATCCGGGCGTTCCGTCGCAATCATCTGTGGAAATGGTGAATATCGCTGGTCGACAATGCCTTCTTCAATGTACTGACTCTCCAGTACGTCTCGGAGCTTTAAATCGCCAAGTCGTGTCTCCACTTCCTTAACAAGTTTGGGATCAATAATCCCCTCCATGTATACAAGTGAAATACTGGTGTTTGTACGATCTCCCATGTTACGTGTATGAATCTTCAGTGCAGGTGTCTTGAGACGTTTGCGCAGTAATGACATATTCATGGTCAACGATTCTGTGAACCCATCCCGTGCACCACGCACGGTCGATTCAGCTAACGGTTCCTCCGTTGAACGATTTGCAGCTTGGTATAGTGGGTATGTTGTTCCGCCTATTGAACCATCCAGTAGTAACAGAGCTTCTCCTTCAAATATGGCCTGTACTGCCTGAGTAGTCGTTTCAACTTGCTTAACAGAAGCTAGCGGAACTTGCGCAGCTTCGATCCCCGTTTCCTGAAGGGGCGTTAGTACCTGGCGTTCCAGCCGCTCCGTATCGCATACACCAACACAATATACGCATAATGCTGATGTAAGACACGCGGTTTGGAATGTATGAAATACAACGTCCGAGCAACCCGCAAAAACGGAGCGTAACATTTCTTGATCAATAGCAAGATTTCCGGTTAACGGTAAGTCCTGTTGTGTTATCGCTGATGTGTCCATGACGCCTCCCCTTTCCGTAAACGCTCCGTCCAGATATTCTCAGTTAAAGGTATCCTTTACTTATCAGTTAGGATATATACGCAAAATATAGAATGCCAAAAAAGCCGCCCTCATGAGCGACTCTGATGATATAAAACGCTATTGCATTCCTATGAATTCGTTGATCTTGCTCTTTGCAATTCCCTATTTTCTATTGATCGCTATCCTTTCACAGCACCCAAAGCAACACTCCCAATAATCTGTTTGGAAAATATAGAGAATACAATGATAATAGGCAGGATTGAGATCGCTACCCCCAAATACAAGAGCCCATAATCCATCCCATAGTACCCCTGCACTAGCGCAACCAATACCGGAAGTGGATATTTATCCAGGGAGAAAAATAGCACCAGCGGTGTCAGGAAATTATTCCATGATCCGATAAACGTGAATATGCCAAGGGCGGCGATTGCCGGCCCCAGAATAGGCAGTACAATCTGATTGAACGTCCGGAACTCACCGGCACTGTCCACCCGTGCAGATTCAATAATCTCATCCGGGATGCTGCTCTCCATGAACTGTTTGATAAAAAATACATTAAACGCATTAGCTGCAGCAGGCAAAATAATTGCGGCATAACTATCCAGAAGTCCCATCATGCTGAAAAGTCGATATACGCCAATCAAAGCCAGTTGACCCGGTACCATCATGGTTGCTAACAAAAACAGGAACAATCCGTTTCGTCCTTTGAATTTAAATTTAGCAAATCCATACGCAGTTAGAGCCCCAATATACAGAGATAATACGGTCGATGTTCCGGCAATAAATATGCTGTTGGCAAACCCACGCCATATGTTGATTTTGGATACCATGTTCATATAGTTATCAATCAAGAATGATCCAGGGAGAAATGTAAACGTCGAAGCAATCGTTGCATTATTATGTGTGGAATAGATAAGCATCAGATAAAATGGAATAATGCAGAGCACGGCAAGACCTGTCAGCAACAGATAGATGATGATTTTACCTGCCGTCAGCCCCCTTGTATTGGCATATTGCTGAATCGCCGCATTTGGTTGTTCAACTGATTTTGCAGTTTGCATAAGAACTCCCCTCCCTATGAACGGCTCTTCCGCTTGGTCATGATGAAGGATACAACGGACAACAATATGATGATAATAAACAGGCAAAATGCGATGGCAGCGCCGTAACCAAATCGTGTGCTCTGAAATGCTACATTATAGAGATACATAATGCTCGTCATGGCTGCTCGGTCAGGACCGCCATTGCCGTTGGTTAGTGTAAATGGCTGATCGAAAATCTGGATGCCACCAATAATGGATGTAATCATCTGAAACAGAATTATTGGACGGAGCATCGGCACGATAATATGGATGAAAATATGTTTCTTTTTCGCGCCATCCATCTGTGCAGCTTCCAGCAATGAAGGATCAATGCCCTGAAGACCTGCAAGGTAGATGACCATGGAATAGCCGAAGTATTGAAAAAACAAAATGGATGATACAATCAGACGCATAAACCAGGGGTCATTTTTCCAGTTAATTGGATCTTGTATTATGCCGGTCTGCACCAAAAAATGATTCAGTCCGCCAGACTGCCAGTCAAAAATCAAGCTCACAAGCAATCCAAGTGATGCAGCCGTAACGATGTTGGGAAAAAAGTATACGGCTCTGAAAAAGTCCCGTCCTTTGAGCAGCTTATCATTCAGGATAAAAGCCAACACAAGTGAGATTGTGAGTTGTGGAACTACAGAAACGCCCCAGATGAATAACGTATTAAACAAGGTTTTGTAGAACAACGGGTCTTGTAATACGGCGACGTAATTACCGATCCCTACAAAGTCAGGTGTCGTGATCCCATCAAAGTTGGTGAAACTGATGTAGAGCGAATATAAAATGGGATACAGCCCAAAAGTGGTAAAAATAATAAAAAACGGAGCAATGAAGTAGTAGCCGTAATGGTCCTTGCGAATCGTTTTGGCAAACATGCTCTATCCCCCCAGTTATCATCGGATGTGTATATTCAATCGCTTACTAATCCACTTCCAGCTCCGGAAATCTCAAGGTAACATCACGTTTGATTCGCTTTACGACTTCTTCCTTGGTCTGAATGTCCTTGTTGAGATATAACTGGAGTACAATCTTGTAGATATCATTGTTAATCGTGGCATCATATTTGGTGCGTTCGTATACAGGTACCCGTTTTGCGGCCTCCGAGAAAAACTCGAAATGCTTCTGTCCTCCCAAATAGGTCGATGAGAGAGACGGGGCAAGTTCATCATTCACAACCATGTTACTGGTGAAATAATCCTGTTCTTTCGCTAACTCGGAAAGAAAGTCGTGGTCAAAATTATAGAACTCAATAAACTTCCAGGCCAAATCCTTTTTCTCACTTTTACTGTACATCGCGATATAGGTTCCACCTGAACTAAAGGCTGACGGTCCCTGGGCTAAGCCCCACATGCCTTCGGTATCCGGAGCGTTTGCCTTGAACGTATATTGCAAACCCCAGGTTGCCCCGGGATAAAACATGACCTCTCCTTTTTGCATGGATGCAGCGTAACCGGCACTTCCATCTTCATACTCGGCAAGTACATTCCGCTCACGTGCTTCACGTACAAGATCGAGCACTTCCAAGTACGTTGGATCGATGACAAGTTTGCCGTCCTTCACCCAAGGTATACCATCATATGAATTCGATATAGCATTCCAATTCGCCAATGCATGTACTTTATTCCCGCTTAGTTGCTGCACCTTCTCTCCAATCTCGAAGATCTTCTCCCATGTATCGATCTGTGAACCCACCTTCTCAGGATCATCGGTGCCCAGATATTTCTTCGCCAAATCCCGACGATAGTAGATGCCCCCTGGTGTTCCCTGATAACCTATCGCTCTGACATTTCCCTCACTGTCCTGTTCATTGGCCTGAACAAAAGCATATTGTTCCTGAATAAGTTCATTGGCGTTATACGGCGAAGCTGATAGATTCTCCAGATATGGAACGTCAATCAGCTCTCGAATATTCGCATTTTCAATCATAAATACATCTGGAGCCTTCGAGGTTGTCTGTAGCGCAGATTTCAGCTTGGTGATATAGAAATTACCGGGGATGTTGACAAAGTTCACTTTGATGTCAGGATATTTCTGTTCGAATTTCTCGATGGCGTACCCTGCTTCATCTGTAAAACTCCACACGGTAATCTCCTGTTGCTTGGTTTGATTCGATGGACTGAACTGACAACCAGCTAACAACATCGCTGCACATACAAATACAATAGTTGGCTTAAACCACTTCTTCATAGGCCCCCTCCTTCAAAAAGGAAACGCTTACAATTTATTAGAGTATATTGATTTTGGAGAGGGCTTTCTCCACAAATATTGTGCATTACCCTCCATATTTTGTGATATTCGTACGATGTTTCTTACGAAATTCGGAGGGTGTACAGTCATTATATTTTTTGAAAAGACGATTATAGGAGTTAACATTGTTAAATCCATGTCCGATCGCAATCTCCAGAATCGTATCCTGACGGAACAATAAGGCCCACTCTGACTTGATAATTCGAAAATGATTCAAGTATTCCATCAATGTTACTCCCTTGATCTCTTTGAACAGTTTGCAGACATGGAACTTGCTGAATTTAATATGTTCCGCCACCTGTTCCAGCTTAATGGGCTCAGCATAGTGCTCCTCCAGGTATTCACAGACCGATTCAAGGAATTCAAATTTTTTGGAAGAAGTACATGCCCATCCTGAAGATGAAGATTCATCGGTGGTAACCGGTACTTTGGTACGTAATAAAAGTATGATGAGATCATACAACCTGGATACCATTAACCATCGGTATCCCGGCTTCTGATTTTTCTTCTCGGTAATGATGTCATCTATATATTGAGTCAGATTGCTCTGACTTCCCGTATTCGAGGGAATAACAGTTGTTTTGTTGAAAAGTTGTCCGAGATCCTGAATTTCGGCTTCGGTCGTGAAACTCCCCGTTAACAATTCGAGTCGGAACAAGATAATGGTCAAATGTTCAGTCCCCGGCAAAAAGCAGTGCACATCCCCTGGTTTGATCAGCAGCACATCCCCTTTTTCCAACTCACACACGTGGTCGTTCACGCCAATTCTGGCGCTCTTACCATTAACGAGAACCAGTTCAACCTCATCATGCCAGTGTGCAGCATAATTGAACTGATTTCCTGTATGAATTACCCGAATGGGAAAACCTTCTTGCATATGGCCTGTCTCCAAAAAAGTGGGTACGCCCATCGTATCAACCTCCATTTATTTCCAACGCAAAATACTCCTCGTCTTTATATTATGCATTAATGGCTACTCTCCTTTCTTTTTAAGAATTTAAAATTCTATAAAATGCAAAAAAACTCCTCAACTCAGGTTGAGGAGCCGAACAGAATCACGTTCCACGCATTGGATGTCCAGTGTATATAACGTCTCTACGATCTCTCCGTTCAGCAGTTGGAAGAGAACATGACCTGCAAGCTGGCCTGCATCCCTCTTTGGCTGACGAAATGTGGTTAGAGGTGGATTCATGTACTGAGATGCAGGTATATTGTCAAAGCCAATTACGGATAACTGCTCAGGTATTGAGATATTATGCTCCCTGAAGGCTTCCAAGCCGCCGATCGCCATCTCATCATTTGCAAAAAATACAGCGGATGGCAACTCTCCTTCAAGCAGTTTCTTGGCTGCATTGTAGCCATCTTGCTTCATGTATTGTCCGCCAATTTTCCATTCGGGGTTCTCTTCGATACCTGCCTCCTTCAGGGCTTTCAAATAACCTTGATAACGATGGAGATTACATTCCGATTGTGACGGGCCACTAATATAAGCTATTGTCCGATGCCCTTTATCGATCAGATAACGGGTAGCCAAGTAACCGCCTTGCGTATCACTCATCAAAACCTTTACAATATGTTGAGCATCCAGATCCCGATCCATGACAACAATCGGAAACCCTGCTTCAGATGCTTCAATCAGCAACTGATCTTGAATATTCTGAGCAATAACAATAGCTCCGTCAATTCTTCGTTCACGAATGTAACGATGGGCTGTCGACTTCTCTCCACCCAACGAACTACATACGATCATATCGTATCCATGACTCATGACGACGGTTTCTATTCCGTTCACCAAATCCGAGAAATACGGGCTGGACATGTCATGGACAATAATACCAATGGTTTGTGTACTATTTCGTTTTAATTCCGATGCAGGACCATGCCTAACATAATTGAGTTGACTCGCTGCCTCAAGCACTCGAAGTCTTGTCGGCTCACTTACATTCCCTTTATCGTTGAGTACGCAAGATACGGTCGAACTGGCTACACCAGCCATCTTGGCTACATCTTTAATCGTTGTCATCATATATACTCCTCAAAAACAGCTTCATCTGTTTAGTTCATTATGGCAGTAACACAGCAATACACACGGGATAGTTCACTAGCATTTTAACACGTCAGTCCAGTCATGTCTCTTAGCAAAACATCAACTACGAAAAAACATATTTAAGAAACCGAGGTGCCTTCATGAGATTTAGTGAATATGTAATAGGTCAGCGTTACGAAACCACATCTTTGGCATTATCCAAGCGTGATATTATTGAGTTTGCCACAATCTATGACCCACAGTACATGCATTTGGATGAGGAAAAGGCCAAGCAAGGCCGATTTGGCAGTTTAATTGCTTCTGGCATGCAAACGATGAATATCTCCTTTAAATTATGGATTGAGGTCGGGGTCTATGGAGAGCATGTCGTGGCGGGCACCGGAATGAATAACATTCAATTCCTGAAACCTGTCTTTCCGGATGATGAACTTCATGTCATTGCAGAAGTCATTGGACTGACTCCCAGACGAAAAGGAAATGGGATTGTTACGGTACTGCTGAGTACTTTCAATCAGAAGAATCAAAAGGTATTTCAGGCAGAATTAAGTGCTTTAATCGATAATTAAGGCTGAGAAAAAGCCCAAAAAAACCGCCAATTGGCGGCTTTTCGTAAATATATCACATTGAATCATTTTTAAGCGTTATACCCTTTCAATACCTGCCCCAAAATCTCTACACCCTTGACAATCTGTTCGTCTGACGGGGTTGAGAAATTAAGTCTGATGGCATTACAAGGGTCTTGCTCGTTCACCAGGAATGCATTTCCCGGTACAACCGCAACCCCTTGAGCTGCCGCTGTCTTGGCATAATCAAGCATTGGCACATGTGCTGGCAGATCACACCAGAGGAACAGTCCACCATCCGGTTGGGTATAGGTAATGGACTCACCCATATGCTCTTGCAGCTTGTCCATCATCAATGTTGCTTTTCTCCGATAGACCTCACGAATGCTGTTAATGTGCCCCGCGTAATCATACTCTGTCATGAACTTGTACGCCAGAATCTGTGGAAGCATGGCCGTATGTACGTCTTCTCCCTGTTTGGCAACAACCATCTTCTCCACGACTTCATGGGGCGCTTGTACAAAACCAACGCGCAGTCCAGCCGACAGAATTTTGGAGAATGATCCAACATAGATGACCAGACCCTCATCATCCATAGACTTGATGGTTGGCACATCGTCTCCATTGAATCGAAGTTCTCCGTACGGGTTATCTTCCAAAATCATAACGCCATACTTCTTAGCCAGCTCGTATATGGCCTTACGTTTTGCAAGACTCGTTGTTACACCGGTAGGATTCTGGAAACTTGGGATCACGTAGATCATTTTCACATTAGGCTCCGTTTGCAGCGCCTGTTCCAGCTTCTCGATATCCATACCGTCCATCTCCATCGGAACACCTGCAAGCTTTGCACCAGATGCCCGGAAGGAGTTCAGGGAACCAATAAAGCTCGGGCTCTCACAGATGATCGTGTCCCCTTCATTACAGAATACTTTACAGGCCAGTTCAATCCCCTGCTGCGCTCCAGATACAATGAACAATTGATCGGATGGTTTACCTGTATCAAAACCTGTCTTCAAATGTTGAGTCAATGCTTCCCTGAGGGGAACATATCCTTCCGTTATCCCATATTGCAGAGCTGTGACGGGGTCATGCTCCAGAATGGATTGAGTGAATGTGCGAATCGCCTCAATAGGAAAGGTTTCCGGAGCAGGATTTCCCGCAGAGAATGGAATTACATTTTGCCCCGAAGAAGCCTTCAGAATCTCACGAATAATGGATGGTTGCAGTGCTGCGATACGATTGGAAAATGAATAGTTCATCTTAAATAGTGCCTCCCGACATTTCATCTGAATTAACTCTCTATCATTACATTAGATTCTATTATACGAGCATTTCCCGAATTTCCAAACTGTCTCCACAAAATTAATGTTTGTACGCCAAAAAAGAGGCCGCCGTCAGCAACCTCTTTCCCATAAGTATTGAGCAAAATCCTGTTAGCGCGCTGTGTTCATCTCGGATAACCGTGTGGCCTTCACTACATAAGCGGCTAGACCGGGGATCATCCGAGCCAGACCAGGATAGAATTTATTGGTTTTGGCAAAAGCCAGCTTTTGAATTCTTCTTGCGCGTCTGAGCAATTGGGTGAATTCACGGCTTGCTTCCAGCGTGTAATTACTCTGCCAATCGGCATGTTCAATGTCACCTTGCAGGTACTTGTCAGTCCACCTTGCACACAGGAGTGAGGAGCGAAGAGCAATGGACATTCCGTCTCCACATAAGGGTGGTATCATCAGCATGGCATCCCCAATATGCGGATATTGGGACCACGGCTCAGGAACGTTGGACAGATGCAAGGGCGCAATCGACACTTGCGTTCCATCTACAGGGTTTCCCTCGGCTAAACGGGCCGCCAAACTCACGTTTGTCAGGGATGCCGCCTGTAAAATATCGTTTACAGATTTGCTACTTCCCTGGACGGTATCCAGTGTCAACAATGCGGCGACATTTACAATGCCATCCTCAATCGGGGAAATGCCCACGTAACCACCCTCGCAAAAATATAACTCTACCCTTGCGGGAATCTCTATCCCGCTGAAGTGGGACTTAACACCAACGTATACGGTTTGGTCCCGCAGATCAGGTGCGGAAGCCATCCCGCGCGGCTTTTTGGTCCCATGTGCCCCGATAACGGCTTTGGCTCTGTAACTGATCCGCTCATCTCCCTGTTTCACCTGAACCTCATAACTGGCATCCTCAAGCTGCTCGATACTCGTTATGGTCGCTTTGGTCACAATCTGGGCTCCGGCCTCCAGCGCCTTCTGATGCAAAATCTGGTCCAGCTCATATCGACTTATGCCATATGCGAATCCCGGCAGCGGTGCTTCGATCACTCCGCCTTGTGGCATAACGATTTTGGCATGATCCATGGTGCTCGGTTTCTTTGACTGGTCCAGAAGGTGAATATCCAGAACTTCTAACATCTCCTTCGTTTCGGGTGACATGAACTCACCGCAGGTTTTGTGCCGCGGGAACTCCTGGCGATCCAGCAAAAGGGTCCGATGTCCTTTCCCTGCCAGTTGCATTGCACATGTACTGCCGGCAATTCCGGCTCCGATGACAATCACATCTATCGATTTCGACACGTAAGATCACCTGCCTTTCGTGGGAATAACAACAGAGTAACGGAATAATGGCTTCCATTCATAGGTCATCGTATCATGATTGAGACGTTGTTTAAGTTCCTTCCAATCCCTTCCTGTAAAACCTTTGGCTACGGAAAGAGGCCCATCATGACGAATATAACGATTGCGCGAGATCATACGTGTAGTAATCCAGACCGCCTTATAGGATACGGGGTGGCGGTGAATATCATTAATAACGACACCGTATCTGGATGCTCTCAGCATATGAGAAACCATATCAACCAGCTGATCTCCGTCAAAATGATGCACAAACTGGGAGCCTGTCACGATATCTGCTGAAACATCCGGCAGTTGTGTAAGATCGGCACGTTGTACCCGAACTCGGGGTTCGTCACGGAATAGTTGTCTCGCTTCCTCACACGCTTCTTCCGTCAGATCAACCAGCGTAATTTCCAGCTGAACACCCTGACGATCCGCCCATTGCAGTAGTTTCTGGTTCACATCCCCTGAACCTGCCCCCACATCCAGCAGGGTCAGCTTATTCGGCTTACCGACTGAATTCCATAACTTCTCTACACCAGCCAGAGTTGGGCCAGGTGCTGCAAATATTTTGTTAAGACGTCTCAGATGTCTAAGCGCTTCACGCAGCTCCTCCCCTCCCAGAGAGAAGTCATCCATCAGTTCATCTTCCTTGGCTCGAATGGACAATGTTCTAAAAAAGGACATGATCGTGCTCCTCCATCACTGAAGATAATGAGGGGACATAAGTGAATTTCATCAACTCTGCGGTGAGTCCCGGTCCAAATGCCATGGCTACACCATCTGTGGAGGATTGACCCTGTGCCTTCATGTCCTCACGCATCGCGTTCAGTACAAACAGAATGGTATTGGAAGATAAGTTACCATACGTTCTGAGGACATCCCTGCTATACTTCGTTTGCTCGTCTCGCAGCTTCATTACATTCTGCACAGAGTCCACAATCCCGCGTCCTCCCGGATGAATGGCCCATAGTTCAGGAAGCTGTTCACTTTGCAATAAAAGACGCAGTTCCTCTTCCAGATGAACACCTAACAGCTTCGGAATACGAGGGGATAGATACAGGTCATACCCCAGATTCCCCACCTCCCAGGTCATATCTTCAGTCGAATCCGGAAGAAGCACAGAATAACCCGTTCCCAGACTCAAATAATTCTTGTGCTGAGAGTCTGGTGTGCCCACTACACAAGAAGAAGCAGCGTCTCCGAAGAATGAAGCTGCAAACAGCGCTTCCCGATCTTGTACGGGCTGAAAATGAATGGTGCACAACTCTACACAGACCACAAGGACCTGTGATCCGGGAGCTCCCTGCACGACATCTCGTGCCATCTGAATGGCTTTCAACCCTGCGGCACAACCCTGAAAGATCAGCGGCAGTCGATTAACTCGGGCAGACAAACCCAAATGACGAATGAGCATAACATCAAGACCCGGCAGATACTGACCGGTGCAGCTTACCGTGATGATATGTGTGATGCTCTTTGGAGATACGCCTGAATCTTCCAGGGCTTTCTCTGCCGCCTCAATCCCGAGTGGAAGCGCCTCTCGCTTGTATGTATTCATTCGTTCTTCGGTTGTCGGGATGTCTGATCGCTCACCAGAGGGCAGATAACGGCATTCTTCCAGTGAACCCAGATAGCTCGGTTCCACGGTATATCGTGTTTCAACACCACAGGACTTGAATATTCGCTTGGCAAAACGGGCCAAATCTGGCCGATCCTGAAGAGAAGAAGCGATTAATTCTGCAATATCTGACTGCGCTACGGGGTGAGCAGGTAGAGCCGTCCCCATGCCAAGAATCGCGATATCGGATGGACTGTTATATTGGTTCATAATAAACCTCCTGGTATTGGTCATTATTTCCTCTAATTTAACAACTCTTACCCTTAACGATATCGTTATAATCTCAATAAGGCTCCTAATCTAGTTTATTAACACATCCGCAAGCTCAGAAGCTTGGTTTCGCCAAGCCATTGAAGCAATCACACCAATGAATCAGGACCACCCGTCCAACGGGTGGTTTGCTCTTGGGGTATAACCCCCTGTTGCCAAACTGCGCCTAAAGACGCTAGCCTGACAGCAGGGCTGTTCAGGCTCAGTGTTATTTGTCACTTTCACTCACCAGTTAAACTGGTTTTACTTCTTTTTGCTCCGATGACTGCTGAATGGATCTTCGTATTCTTTTACGCTCAGCTTATCTAACGCTTGATCATGTGCTTCTTGTTCACGAATATACTTTCTTACCGTTGCTTCATTTAGACCCACTGTACTCACATAGTACCCTTCTGCCCAAAACTTTCGATTGCCGTATTTATACTTGAGCTGAGCATGCTTCTCGAATATCATTAGCGAACTTTTTCCCTTTAGATATCCCATGAACGTTGAGACAGCTATTTTCGGTGGAATCGCTACCAACATGTGAACATGATCGGGCATCATATGACCTTCTATAATTTCTACTCCCTTGTACTTACACAGACGTTTGAAAATTTCGATTAAATCTTTTCTCACTTGATTATAGATTTCTTTCCGTCTATACTTCGGGGTAAATACAATGTGGTATTTGCACATCCACTTTGTGTGAGCTAGGCTATAGCTCTTGTTTGCCACCCTAGACCATTCCTTTCTTTTGAGCCTGAACATCTCAATTTTATCGGAATGGTCTTGGTGGTCAAACCCTCGATCCCTCCACCCGCATAGCGGGTGGTTTTCGTATTGTCAGGTTAGCCAGTAATTACTGGTTGGCCTTTTTTTGTGGTCGTTTTACGATGGGGGAAGCCGGGAGAACGTGGCGGTTTTAGGGGCTAGGACCTCGTAACAAAAACAGTTCTCCC